>DAOLUH010000024.1:0-77843 GCA_035420085.1 Anaerolineae bacterium | reverse complement strand
CTCAGTACAACGGTTCAGCGGCAAAACGGCGTTCTGTCTGGCGCTGGGGCAACGCTTGCAGAAGGCCGGTTACAAAGTCGGCTACTTCAAGCCGGTTTCAACATACCCGTGGGAACCCCTGCCGGGACGGGTCTACGACGAAGACGCCACGTTCATCCGCAAAATCCTGAACGTGGAAGACCCACTGGCGGCGATGGTCGGCGTGGTGCTGGCGCCCTCGCTGGTGCAAGAACTGCGCTGTGGTTGCATTGACCGCGACCTGATGCCGCAGATTGAAGCGGCCTATCAGCGGATCAGCGTTGGCAAGGATATTATGCTCGTCGAAGGCGGCGCATCCCTGCGCGAGGGCTTGAGCCTGGAGGTTGATCCAGTGGCGGTCGCCAACCGTCTGGATTTGCCGGTGCTGGCGATGATCCGGTACCGCAACCCGGTGAGCATGGGCGACGCCTGCGTGGACGCGCAGCGCCAGTTCAAGGAACGGATGATCGGCCTGGCCATCAACGCTGTCCCCGAATCTGACTTGCCCGGCCTGCAAGAGTGTTTCTCCTGTATGGAAGGGCGCGGGATTCCCACGTTGGGCGTGTTGCCGCTGCGCGAGCAGCTCCAGGCCATCAGCGTCGGTGAAATCGCCGAAGTGCTGGACGCCGAGTTCCTGGCGTGTGAGGACAAGAAGCACGTTCTGGTTGAGAACCTGATGGTCGGCGCGATGAGCGCGGAACAGGCGCTGCCCCGGATGCGCCGCATCCCCGGCACAAAGGCCGTCATCACCGGCGGCGACCGGACCGACATCCAACTGGTCTCGATGGAAACGGCGACGCAGTGCCTCATCCTCACCGGCCACCTGCGACCGGTGCCCGAAGTGTTGCGCCGCGCCGAAGAGATCGGCGTGCCCGTGCTCCTGGTGCGCAAGAACACGATGGAGACCGTGGATGCCATTGATGACATCTTCGGCAAGACGCGCCTGGGACAGAAAGCCAAGCTGGACCAGTTTGAAGCGTTGTTGGAAACGCATTTCGACTTCAAACGTCTGTACCACAGCTTAGGACTGGACGTCACGGACTAAAAGTTACAAGTTGATATTGAAAGTTAAAGGTTGCAAGTTATAATCCTCTTATAACTTGCAACTTTTGATTTTAGGGGGTAATTGGTAAATAGTAATCAGTAACTGGTAAACAGTGGACTGATTACCAATTACCAATTACTGATTACTATCTCTAGGAGGCATCAGCGTGGAGTCTGATCATTTGAATGCTTTGTTGCGTCCCCAATCGATCGCCGTGATTGGTGCGTCGAACACGCCGGGCAAAATCGGCTATCTGGCGTTAAAAAACCTCATTGACTGCCAGTATCCGGGAAAGGTGTACCCGATCAACAACCGGGAAAGCGGGGACATCCTGGGACTGCCGGCGTATCCTTCGGTGCTGGATGTGCCCGGCGACATTGACATGGCGATGTTGATCGTGCCCGCCGCACGGACGCTGGCGGTGACTGAAGAGTGCGGGCAGAAGGGCGTCAAAGGTCTGATCGTGGTTGCCTCCGGCTACAGCGAGATCGGGCGCAAAGACCTGGAACTCGAACTGGTCGCCGTTGCCAAACGTTACGGGATGCGCATCCTGGGACCGAACATCGTGGGCATCATGTGCAACTCCGACAAGTGCAACGCCTCCTTCGGGCCGTTCATGCCGCTGCCGGGCAAGGCCGCAATGATCTCCCAGAGCGGTGCGCTGCTGATTGCGATGACGGTCGCCAGCTACGTCCGCAACGTTGGCTTCGACAAAATGATCTCCGTTGGCAACATGGCTGACGTGAACTTTGGCGACCTGGTCCAGTGGTTGGATCAGGACGACCAGACAACGTGTATCACAATCTACGTGGAGGGTTTCCAGAACGGGCGGCGCTTTCTAGACATCGCGCGGCAGGTGCGCAAACCTATCGTTGCGCTCAAATCGGGCGTCTCGGCGCACGGCGCGGCGGCGGCCCTTTCACACACCGGCGCGATGGCTGGCAAGGGCAAGGTTTACGACGCCGCGCTGCAACAGGCCGGCGTGGTGCGCGCCTCCGACCTGAATAACCTGTTCGACCGCACGCTGGCGCTTTCGTTGCAACCGCCGATGCTCGGCAACAACCTGATGATCATCTCCAACGGTGGCGGCGTGGGCGTGCTAGCGACGGATGCGGCGGAACGCTACGGCATCCCGCTGCGCTTCGCGCCGGACGATTTGCAGACCGCGTTGCGCGCCTACGTGCCCGAAATCGGCGCGGTGAAAAATCCCGCCGACCTGACCGGCATGGGTGGCTGGCCGGAATATCTGGCGACAGTAAAGACGGCATTACAGCACCCCTGGGTAAATGGCCTGGTGGTGCTGTTCTGCGAGACGCAGCGTAACGACCCAATGGACATTGCGGCGGCGATCAAGCGCGCTGTGGATGAGTCGGGCGTGACGGACAAGCCCATTGCCGTGTCGTTCATCGGCGGCGCGGAGGCCGGGCGCGCGATGCAGTGGCTGGTGGAGCACGACATTCCCACTTACGGCGCGCCAGACATCGCGGTGAACGCCATCGCTGCGCTGCATGAATATGCCCGTAATTGCGATTTAGCGATGGAGACCTTCACGCCGTACCGCGACGTGGACGAGGCGGCGGCGCGCGCCATCATCGCCCGGGCGCGCGCGGCAGGCCGGCTACACCTCAGCGAGATCGAATCCAAAAAGGTGTTCGCGGCATACGGGCTGCCTGTCGCCATCACCGATCTGGCAACGACGGAGGATGAAGCAGTGGCATTGGCCGAGACGATGGGCTATCCCGTGGTGCTGAAAATTATGTCGCCCGACATCCTGCACAAATCGGATGCCGGGGGCGTCAAAGTGAATCTGCGCCATGCGGATGAGGTTCGCGCGACCTATCGCACCATTCTGGCAAACGCCAAAGCCTACAAGACCGACGCGCGCATCACCGGCGTGGCCGTCCAGCAGATGGCGCCCGCCGGCACGGAAGTCATCCTGGGATCCATCAACGACACGACCTTTGGCCCCACGCTGATGTTTGGTCTGGGCGGCATCTTCATCGAAATCCTCAAAGACGTGACCTTCCGCGTTGCGCCCATCTCGGCGGAACACGCAGAGCGGATGCTGTCGGAGATCCAGGGCGCGCCGCTGCTGGCCGGCGCACGCGGCGAAGCGCCCCGCGACCGCGCCGCCCTCGCCGCGGCCCTCAGCCGCTACTCGCAGATGATTATGGACCTGGGCGACGAGATCGCCGAATCGGACGCCAATCCCGTATTGGTGTATGCGGAGGGGCAAGGGTTAAAGGTTGTGGATGCACGGATTATTTTGAAGTGAATGATTAAATTCACACTTTTTCAGTCGAAGATGTTCTGGATAAAGGAGTCAAGCCAATGATCGCTATGCAGGAGATTCAGAATTTTGCATCGCGTATTGCTGAACATTTTGGACCGGAACGTATTGTTCTATTCGGCTCTTATGCCCGTGGGGATTTTGTCGTTGATTCAGATGTGGACATGTTGGTTGTGTTGCCATTCGAAGGCAAAACCTGGCGTGTTGCCTCCGAGATACGCAAACGCGCACGCCCTTCTTTTCCGTTAGATTTGTTGGTACGCACGCCAGAACAACTCAATGAACATGTCACAAAAGGTGACGCATTCTGGCAGGAAGTCATACAACAAGGGAAGGTGCTGTATGAGGCAAGAAGTTAGCGAATGGATCGCCAAAGCAGAGGGGGATTTTCGTACAGCCTGGCGTGAATGGCAAGTCACCGATGAACCCAATTTTGACGCGGTTTGTTTTCATGCGCAACAGTGTGTAGAGAAATATCTCAAGGCTCGCTTAATCCAATCGGAGGTACCTTTTCGCCGTATTCACGACCTGGAAGCGCTCCTGAATCTGGTTCTGCCTATAGAACCAGACTGGGAACATTTACGAGAAGGTCTACAACAATTGACCGATATGGCAGTCGAAATACGCTATCCCGGCTTGGATGCCGATGCAGAAGATGCTGCCATAGCTATTGAAGTCGCTAAAAAAGTCCGGGAGACTGCACGCGCTGCTTTAGGCATGATAACGATCACGCAGGTGGACAATGACTTCATTTCTTGTTCCACAAATTAAAGCACTTTAAGGCAGAAACAGGTTACCGGACACCCCGGCGGCCTGTTTTTTGTATGAGAAGTTGAACAGCGCCAGCGATAATGTGGGATAAAGACGTGTCGCAAACGGTATCGGACCAGATCAATATAGAGCCTGCCGAAGAACAGTCATTCTCCGAGCGCCTGGCGCTGCTCACGACAGTGTCCAATGAACTCTCGAAGGCTAAAACGCTCGACGAACTCTGCCGCCGCGCCGTCGAAGCCGGGCGCGAGCAACTGGGATTTGACCGCGTCGCGTTGTTTTTCGTCACTGAAGACCGCGGCACGATGATCGGGACGTATGGCACCGACAACGAAGGGCGGACAACGGATGAACGAGCGGAGCGCCATGCCATCGTCGCCCCCTCCGGCTTGCATACGGTCGTTTCCGGCGCGGTGCCGTTCCGGCTTTACAAAAATGCGCCCGTATTCCGCGGGGACGGCCAACAGGTGGGAGTAGGTGACCGGATCGCGGTAGGGCTGTGGAACGGCGAAACCGTGATCGGCTTCCTGAGCATGGATAATTTCATCCACCGGCGTCCATTTACCGAGCATGACTGTGAAATCGCACGCCTGTATGCTTCTACCGTAGGCCATCTTTGCACGCTCAAACGCGCCCAGGATGAGCTGGCCCAGTTCGCCGCAACACTGGAGCAGCGCGTCGCCGAACTGACAAAGGAACGGTTCAGGGACATTTTTGAGAACTCGCCTATCGGCATTTATCAGACTACCCCGGATGGTCGTTTCTTGACGGCCAATCCAGCTTTCATCCGTATGCTAAATTACACGTCCTATGCGGAAATGGTGCAACACAACCTCAACAGCGATGACTATTTCCCCGACTACTCCCGTGAAGCGTTCAGACAACGTATCGAGCGCGAGGGACGCATCATCGGGCTTGAAGCCACATGGACCAGAAAAGATGGCTCACGTTTGATCGTGCGCGAAAACGCGCGCACGGTGCGTGATGCCGAGGGACGCGTGCTGTATTACGAGGGGACGGCAGAGGATATTACGGCATGGGTGCAGGCCGAAGAAGAACGCGAGCGCCTGCTGGTCGAAGTGCGGGAACAGGCGCAGCAGATCCAGCGTATTATTGATACCGTGCCGGACGGCGTACTCGTGCTGGACGGTCAGAACAAGGTGTTGCTCATCAATCCTGCCGGACAGAAGGATTTGCAGGTGCTGGCAAATGTCCGCGAAGGCGATGTTCTGGAATCGCTGGGCGGTCATCCGCTGGACGAATTTTTGACCTGGTCCGAGGGACGGTTTTGGCGCGAGATTGAGGCAAATGGGCAGACCTTTGAGGTGATTGCTCGTCCCATCCAGGCGAATGCTGAAGCGCCGCACTGGCTGCTCGTGGTCCGTGACGTGACCCAACAACGCAAGATTGAAGAACACGCCAATCGCCAGCAGCAGTTGGCCGTGATGGGACAAATGGCCGCCGGCATCGCGCACGACTTCAACAACATCCTGGCGGTGATTATGCTTTACAGCCAGATGGCTTTGCGCACCCCCGATCTATCCGAGAAATTGCGCGAGCGCCTGACGATTGTCTATCAACAGGGGCAGCGTGCTTCTGAGCTGATTAACCAAATCCTGGACTTCAGCCGCAGTACGCCGCTTGACCTGCGTCCGCTCGACCTGGCGCCATTGTTGAAAGAACTGGATCGGTTGTGGCAACGCACCCTGCCGGAGAACATTAACATCCGTATCGTGGACGATCCAGAGGCCAACTACGTGGTCGCCGCCGATCCTACGCGGATACGGCAGATGTTGATGAACCTGGTGGTCAACGCGCGCGATGCTATGCCGGGCGGCGGCGAGTTAACCGTGCGCCTGGAACACATTCGCTTTCGCACCGGACAAGTGCTGCCACTGCCAGAATTACACGCTGGCGAGTGGATCCGGGTGTCGGTATCTGACACAGGAACCGGCATCCCTGACGACGTCTTGCCGCACATCTTCGAACCATTTTACACGACGAAGCCGCCAGATCAGGGTACTGGCCTGGGATTGGCGCAGGTCTTCGGCATTGTCGCGCTGCACAAGGGCGCCATCGACGTGAAAACCACGGTGGGCCAGGGAACAACCTTTCTTGTTTACCTGCTCGCCTCGGACATGGCTAAACACACGGAAGCCCACCACGCAGCGGATGAACTGATCCTGGGGCATCAAGAGACCATCCTGGTCATTGAGGACAACCCGCAGGTGCGCGAAACCCTGGTGGATGGGTTGACGCAGTTGAATTATCGAGTCATTGAGGCGCGCCAGGGTAAAGAAGCATTGGCGCTGTGTGAGCGTCACAAAGATGAGATTGCCCTGGTGTTGAGCGACTGGATCATGCCAGAGATGGGTGGGCGTGATCTGGTACGCGCCTTGCGGGCGCGCGGACTTGCTGTTCCTGTTATCGTCTTATCCGGCCATCCACTCGATTCAGTCGTGGCAGAACTGCAAGAAAGCAAGATCGTCTGGCTGCAAAAACCGTTGACCCTGGAACACTTGGCGCGCAGTGTGGACGAGACCATCATCAAAGGAGAAACCTGATGCTGATTCAACAATTCTTCACCCCAAAAATCGCCCACAGTTCTTATATCCTTGCCGGAACCCGGAACTGCGCGGTGATAGACCCGCAGCGCGACGTGGATATCTACCTCGACGCTGCCCGCGACCTGGGCGTGACGATCACCCACGTCCTGCACACCCACCTCCACGCCGACTTCATCTCCGGGCACATGGACCTGGCGCACATCACCGGCGCGACGATCTACGCGCCGCGCGCCGGAAACTGCGCCTTCGACCACGTGCCGGTCGCCGAAGGGGACACGATCACGCTGGAAGATATGGAACTGCGCGTCATCGAGACGCCCGGCCACACACCGGAACACATCGCCTATGTCGTCACCGACCTGTCGCGCGGCGCGGACCCCATCGGCGTCTTCGTGGGCGACACGCTCTTCGTCGGCGACGTGGGGCGGCCCGATCTGTTCCCGGACAGCGCCGACGAGCTGGCGGAGCAACTCTACCACAGCCTGCACGACAAGCTGCTCAAGCTGCCCGACTTCTGCGAGGTTTATCCCGCGCACGGGGCCGGTTCGCTGTGCGGGCGCGCCATCGGCGCCAAGCGGCTCTCGACTATCGGCTACGAGCGGCGCTACAATCCCGCGCTGCAAATCGCGGACAAAGGCGCGTTTATCCACTCCCTCACCTCCGCTATGCCGCCCGCGCCCGATCACTTCAGCCGCTGCAGCGACGACAACCGGCGCGGCCCGGCGCGCATCGCCGAACTGCCCACGCCGCAACCGCTCGCGCCCGCGCAGTTCGCCGCGCGGATGGCGCAGCCGAACGTCGTCGTGGTGGACGCCCGGCCCTACGCGGGATTCGCCGGGATGCACGTTCCGGGCGCGTGGAGCCTCGACCTCAACGGCAACTTCCCCATCTTCGCGGGGTGGGTCTTGCCCACCGATCAAGACTTGTTGCTGGTCGCCGATAGCGAAGCCGCTATAATGGAAGCCACGGTCTGGGCGCGTCGGGTGGGGCTGGATCGCGTCGCGGGGTATTTGAAGGGTGGGATGTCCGCCTGGGTGACGGCAGGATACCCCACCAGCACAGTCCCGCTCGTCTCGGCCAACGAGGCGCGCGCCAGACTCGCTGATGATTCCAGCCTCGTCCTGGTGGACGTGCGCGCGCCGGGCGAATTCGCCGCCGGGCACATCGCAGGGGCGCTCAACATCCCCGCGCCCGACCTGCGCACGCGCTACACGGAACTGGACCCCGCCAGGCCGACGCTCCTCATCTGTAGTTCGGGCAATCGCGGCAGTTTAGCGGCAAGCATCCTCAAACAGCGCGGGTTTGCTGAGGTTTACAACATCGCGGGTGGCACGGCAGGTTATAGCGCCGCCGTTTAAGGCCTGTACACAAACCATTGCCCGCTCGGGCCGGTCTCCGACCGTGCCCGCCCAGGCCTAACATTGCTGTGGCCGGTCGGAGACCGGCCACAGCTTTTGTGCGGTGAGGATAACGGTTATTCCCGAAGTCCCATAATGGTAAACCACGAGGGAACGCCGGTTTGCGTTTCGCAGGTGAGGGCCTGGGCGGAGTCGGCGGCGGCCTCGCCCAGACAGGCGAGGTAGGCCTGCGCGCCGGCCTGCGCTTGCGCCAGCGGGCCGGCCGGGTCTTCGCGCGTCGTCCAGCTTTGGCGCAGGGCGTGCGCGTACAGGCGTTGCAGTACATCGCCCCAGGGCGCTACCCCTAACAGCAGGTCGTCGGCATAGGCGTAGGCGCTCATGGTCTCGGCATAGGCTTGCCGCAGTGCAGTCTGCGCTTCGGGATATTGGGCATACTTGTCCAAGGTGACTTGCTGGAGCAGGGAGCGGCGCGCCGGTATCCCTGTCCAAAAATAGGGTTGCCGGGTCGCAAAAGAAAGCCAATCCCAGGCGGCTTCGGGATGCGCGGAGCTTTTGGGAATGGCATGGCCGTAGAAAGTGTAGAAGGTCGCCGGTCTTCCCTCCACCGGAACCGGCGCGATCCCCAGGTTGACGTTGCAGTTGAGATGAACCCAGACGGCGCTGTCATTGGCGATCCACATCGCGGCCTGGTGGTTGCAATACAGCGCCTCCCCGTCTGTAAACCCGCTCATGTCGAGCGCCGATGGGGCCAGCACCTCATCCCGGTAGGCGAGAGCCTGGAACCAACGCGCGGCTTCTACTAGACGCGGATCATCTAGCGTGGGCGTGGTGGGCGCGGCGGGGTTGTCTACCAGCGCCCCGCCGCGTTGCGCAGCAAGCAAGAGCGGCAGCGTATACCACCCGACGTTGAGTGTGACCAGACCCCATTGTCGCTGCGGCGGTTCGCCGTGGCTGAGTTTCTGCGCCGCCGCCAACAGGTCTTCCCACGTCCAACCGGCCTGGGGATAGGGCACGCCGGCGGCGTCGAACAAATCCCGGTTGTAGAAAAGCAACGTGGCATCCACCGTCCCCGGCAACCCCCACTGTTTCCCTTGATGGCGATAGGCTTCCAGCGCCACGGGATAGAAATCTTCCACGTCGAGCGTATCATCGGCGGCCATCAGTGCAGTCAGATCCAGGAAATACGTGTCCGATAGCGGCGCGTAGCCGGGGTAGACGGGAACCACATCCGCGCTGGCGGCGATCTCGGCCAGCGTTTCATTGCCCTCGATGCCAATGGTGACGAAATTGACTTCGACATTGGGATGTTTCGCATAATACTGTTGGAGCAGACGCTGCGCCTGGGGATCGTCTTTGAGCCACAACACATCCATGAGCCGGCTTTTTAGCGTGATGACGCCCGGTTGAGTCGGTGGTGGAGGCGTCAGGGGGACAGGCGTACTGACCGCAACAGGGGGAAGCCCCTGTGCAGTCAAGGCGACATTCAACGCAGTTTCCAAGGCGATAGACAACCCGGTCTCCCCACGCATAAACGCCGGCAGCCCTTCGGCCACGAATCCGGCCCACGACGCGCGGAACCAGGGATAGCGGCGCGCCGTCGGCGCCAGATGTTCCAAAACATAGCGGTAGACCGCCTCAGTCTCCGGCGGCAGGGCGCTGCGATAGGCGTCCGCCATATAGACGGAAGGGCGCACCGGCAGACGCCCTCCGGAGGGAGGCTGGCGCGTGAGGAAGGCGATCCATGCCCAGGCCGCAGCCGGATTGGGGCTGCCTGCGCTGATGTAGGCGGCTTCGACTTCCACCAGGGCAAGCTCGCGCAATCCGCGCGGGAAGGGGGCAATGCCGGTATCCGCATCGAGAAGAGCGCCGGGCATACCGGCCCACATTGCCGCGCGATCCAACTGCGCCAGACGCTGTCCGCCTTTGCCCGGCGCGTCGTCAGCATCGGGGCCGGGCATGACGCCGTAGACGGTCGCCAGTTCGGCGTACCACTGGACGGCGGCGCTGAGGCCCGCGTCCGTATACATCGGCAACCCCTGCTCGTTCACCCACGCGCCGCCGTTTTGCAGCGCGAAGGCTTCGACGCTCTGGTAGGCTTCGGCCTCAGCGAAGCCCCACACGCCGGCGTCGGCGCGGGTGAGGGCCTGGGCCGCCGTCAAGAACTCGTCCACACTCCAACCGGGGTGGGGATAGGGGATGCCGGCGGCGTCGAATATCTGCGGGTTGTAGAAGATGAGCCAGGGACGCACGGCGACTGGGACGCCCCACACCCCTCCCGCGGATTGCATGAGCGGCAACAACCCGGTGTAGACGTCGGTGGGGGCGAAATCCGCATCAACTTGCAGGAAAGGCCGCAGGTCTTGCACGGCGCGGCCGGCAGCCAGGGTCGCCGGGTCGAGCGCATCGCTCAAGAAGACGTCGGCAGCGGCGGCCAACTTCGCCAGTCGTTCCTCCGGAGATTGGGGGAACCGCTTCGGCGCGGCCTCGTCGGGGTTCAACACCGTGACGTGGATAGCAGATTGGCGCGCGTTGAAGGTTTCGGCGAGCTGGCGGTAGTGGTTCCAGGTGCGCACGTCGGCGAGAAAGGTGATGCGGGTGACGGGGTCTGGGGTGGGCAGCGGCGTCGACGTGGACGGCGCGCAGGCCGGCAGGCACGTTAAAAGCAACAGAAGTATGGTTAGGGCAAATGCGAAATGACTTTTCGTATCCATAAAGGCTCCTGATCATTAGTAGACGAACTTTTGTGTTGACTGCACTAAAGACTACACCTATCATCAGACCCATTGGTACTGTAAATGTGAACGTCAAGCTTGTCAACAACAATTGCACCGTCTCTGTGACGGCCTGATTTATCGGAAGTGAGTTTTGCCACTTGTGCATTTCCCCCATTTCTATATACAATCAAACCACTTGACGAATGACTAGCCAACTAAAGACTATCAGACTATTTTGGAGGATTTCTATGAGTGACAAAAAAACAGTCCCTGCGGACATTGACATCGCTCAGGCCGCCGCGATACGCCCGATCCGCGAGATCGCTGCGAGCCTCGGCTTGACAGAAGACGATCTGGAACTATACGGCAAATACAAGGCCAAAGTTCACCTGGACGTGCGCGAGAAATTCGCGGCGCGGCCCAACGCGAAGTACATTGACGTGACCGCCATCACCCCCACCCCGCTCGGCGAGGGGAAAACCACCACCACCGTCGGCCTGACGCAGGCGCTCGGCGCGCTCGGCTACAACAGCATCGCCGCCATTCGCCAGCCTTCGATGGGGCCGACGTTCGGCATCAAAGGTGGGGCGGCCGGCGGCGGCTACAGCCAGATCATCCCGATGGAGGACTTCAATTTGCATCTCACCGGCGACATCCACGCGGTCAGCGTGGCGCACAACCTCTGCGCTGCCGCGATTGACGCGCGCCTGCATCACGAAGGCCGCTGGAGCGACAGCTACTTCGAGAAAATCGGGCTGACCCGGCTGAACATCGATCCGTACTCCATCACCTGGAACCGTGTGGTGGATATGAACGACCGTGTGATGCGCAACATCCTCATCGGCCTGGGCGGCCTGGAAGACGGACCGCTGCGCCAGACGGGCTTCGACATTGCCGTCGCCAGCGAGCTGATGGCGATCCTCGCGCTCACCACCGGCCTCGACGACATGCGTCAGCGCATCGGGCGCATCGTCATCGGCACGGACACGAAGAAGCGCCCCATCACCGCCGAGGATTTGGGCGTGGCCGGCGCGATGACCGTGCTGATGAAGGACGCGATCATGCCCAACCTGCTGCAAACGCTCGAAGGACAGCCGGCCTTCGTCCACGCCGGGCCGTTTGCCAACATCGCCCACGGCAACTCCTCGGTTATCGCCGACCAGATTGGCGTGAAGGTGGGCGATTTCCTGGTCACGGAGTCGGGCTTTGGGGCCGACATCGGGATGGAGAAATTCTTCGACATCAAGTGCCGCGTTTCGGGCCTGATCCCCAACGCGGTGGTGATGGTCGCCACGGTGCGCGCGCTGAAGATGCACGGCGGCGGGCCGAAGGTCGTCGCCGGGCGGGCGCTGGATAAGGCATACACACAGGAAAACCTGGAATTGCTGCAACGTGGGACGGCAAACCTGGAAGCGCACATCAAGATCGCGCGCAAGTTCGGCATTCCGGTCGTTGTCGCCATCAACGCCTTTGGTACCGACACCGAGGCCGAGTGGGCCATCGTGCGCGAAGCGGCGCTGCGGGCGGGCGCGTCCGATGCCGTTGTCACCACGCACTGGGCCGATGGCGGGCAGGGCGCGCTGAAGCTGGCGGAGGCGGTGGTCAAGGCCGCCGACGAGCCGTCGGACTTTCGTTTCCTCTACGATGCGGCGCAGCCGATCAAGGAGAAAATCGAAATTCTGGCGCGCGAGGTCTACGGGGCGGATGGCGTGGACTACAGCCCGGAGGCCGAGGAGAAGATCAAGCTCTACACCGACCTGGGCTACGACAAAACGCCGATCTGCATGGCGAAGACGCACCTCTCGTTCAGCCACGATCCGGCGCTCAAGGGCGTGCCGAAGGGCTTCACCTTCCCCATCCGCGACATCCGCGCGAGCATGGGGACCGGCTTCCTCTATCCCCTGGCGGGCGAGATGCGCACCATGCCCGGCCTGCCCAGCAAGCCCGCGTTCATGAGCGTGGATCTCGTGGACGGGAAGATCGTCGGGCTATCATAAGAGAGTAAAGGGTAAAGGGTAAAGGGTAAAGGGTAAAGAGTAAAGGGTAAGGAGTGAGAGAAAGCTAGAGCCTTATTACTCATTTCTCTTTACTCATTTCTCTTTACTCACTTCTCTTTACTCACTTCCACAAGGAGCATACTATGACAGCACAACTGATTGACGGTAACGCGATTGCGAAAGCGATTCACGATGAATTGACCCAGGAGGTGGCGGCGCTGAAGGAACGGGGCGTGACGCCGGGCCTGGCGACGGTGCTCGTGGGCGACAATACGGCCTCGCAGACCTACGTGCGGATGAAGCAGAAGCGCTGTGGGGAAGTGGGCATCTATTCGGAAGGGCACGACCTTTCCGCCGATGCTACGCAAGAAGAGGTCGAGAGCCTCGTACGGAAACTCAACGCCGATCCCGCCATTAATGGCATCCTCGTGCAACTGCCTCTGCCTGACCACCTGAATGAAGAAGCCATCCTGAGCACCGTCAGCCTGGAGAAGGACGTGGACGGCTTCCACCCCATCAACATCGGGCGGCTGGCGATGAAGGGCCGCGAGGCGCTGTTCGCACCCTGCACGCCAGCGGGCGTGATCGAATTGCTCGACCGGCTGGGACTGCCCATCGCGGGCAAAGAGGCGGTGGTGCTGGGGCGCAGCAACATCGTTGGCCTGCCGGTGTCGATGCTGCTGCTCAAGCGCGATGCCACTGTCACCATCTGCCACTCGCGCAGCCGCGACTTGCCCGCGATCACCCGCCGCGCCGACATTCTCGTGGCGGCGGTGGGCCGCGCGGAAATGGTGAAGGCCGACTGGGTGAAGCCCGGCGCGGTCGTCATCGACGTGGGCATCAACCGCGTGGACGATCCGAGTGCCAAGCGCGGCTACAAGCTCGTCGGTGACGTGGACTTCGAGTCGGTCAAAGAGGTCGCCGGCTGGCTTACCCCCGTCCCCGGCGGCGTCGGCCCGATGACGATTGCGATGTTGTTGAAGAACACGGTGACCAGCGCGCGCCGAGCGGCCAAACAGGCTGGTGATTTATAATGAATACCAAATCCTCCTCGAACTCAACACGCCTGGTCCAACGCTTCGTGAACTTTTTCGGCCTGCGCAAAAATATCGCGGCGTTGCTTGCGATGGTCATTCTGGTGGGGATGGGTGAGAAGATGGCTGAACGCTTCTTGCCCATCTATTTGTTGGCGTTGGGCGGCGGCACCCTCTCTGTGGGGCTGCTCAACGGGATGGATAACCTGCTCAGCGCGCTGTATTCGTTCCCTGGCGGCTATCTCAGCGACAAACTTGGTTACAAACGCGCTTTGTTGCTGTTCAACCTGATCGCCATGTTTGGCTATGTAATCGTGATTTTGTTCCCGGTTTGGTATGCGGTCATTATCGGCTCGGTCTTCTTCCTCTCGTGGACGGCTATCTCTTTGCCGGCGACGATGAGTATGGTGTCCAAAGCGATGCCGCAGGACAAGCGCACGATGGGCGTCTCGATGCACTCGCTGGTACGCCGCATCCCGATGGCCTTGGGACCGGTCGTTGGCGGTTTTCTCATCGCGGTTTATGGGGAGCGTAACGGCGTACGATTGGCTTTCTGCGTCGCCTTGTTCTTGGGATTTGTGGCCCTGGTGTTACAACAAAGGTTGATCGAGGACGTGCAGGGCACGGGCAAGGCCGAGAGCAGCCCGTTGCGGATGGCCCGATTTATGTCGCCAGACCTGCGTAATCTGCTCATTTCCGACATCCTCATCCGCTTCTGCGAGCAAATTCCCTACGCTTTCGCCGTTGTCTGGGCGATGAAATATGTGGGGATTAGCGCGCCGCAATTTGGTTTGCTGACCACGATCGAAATGATCACGGCGATGCTTATCTACATCCCGATAGCCTATTTGGCCGACAAGAACACCAAAAAACCGTTTGTAGTGATCACCTTCATCAATTTTACATTGTTCCCGCTGGTCCTTTTCTTTGCCCGCTCATTCCCACTGCTGATCGTGGCTTTTATCCTGCGAGGTATGAAAGAATTCGGCGAGCCAACACGCAAAGCGCTGATTATGGATTTGGCTCCAGAAGACAAAAAAGCTGGGATGTTCGGCTACTACTATCTCGTGCGTGACGTGATCGTTTCACTGGCGGCTTTCGGCGGCGCGCTGTTGTGGGACATCGCTCCGGCAGTCAATTTCCTCACCGCTTTTGGCTTTGGCGTGTTGGGAACACTCTATTTCGCAGTATTCGGACGGGATTTGAAGTCCATCATCCGCCAATCCTAATGCAGGAGGGAGCTTATGTTGTGGATTACTCGTTCTCACGTGCATGTAGATCGGGTGGCATGCCCGTGGTTGATCAGCCGTTTTGTGGATTCTGCGGCGGAATTTCTCTTTGTGCCTGCCAGTCAGGTGGAAAAAGTGGTCGAGGAAACCGGCGGTATTCCCTTTGATGCGCCAGGGGTGACGCTGGGACACAAGGATGGCAAATGTTCGTTTGAGACCATTATGCAAACCTATGGTTTAACCGATGCCGCCTTGCTGCGGCTGGCAAAGATTGTCCATGCCGCTGACGTGTCTGAAGATCGGCAGACTGACGTTATAGCGCCGGGGTTGGAAGCCATTGCCGTGGGGTTCAGCCTGCGCTTCCCCAATGACTTTGAGAATCTGGAGCACCAGTTTGAAGTCTACGATGCGCTTTACGCGTGGTGTCGGTTGCAGGTAGCAAGAGGATAGAGAAATTAAGTAAAGATTTTCTATTTGTCAGGTCAATGTCCACCAACTACAATTGACCGCCGTTCATGGTGGTCATCCCCTGGCGTGAAGCGGGCGCTCAAATAAATCGCGGAATCGGCAAGTCTAGCCATACACACGTCGCCGGAAGCTGTCTGAACGTAGAGGCGCTTCCGGCGACGTGTGTTATAATGTCCTGTCATATTCACTCCTATCCCAGCCGAGGAGGGACATCATGACCGAAGAACACGCAAAACCCGTTGTGGCGATCATTGGCGCGGGACCGGCCGGCCTGTTTGGAGCCAACAGTCTGGTCGAACAGGGCGCGCGCGTCGTGCTGCTCAACCGCGACATCAAACCCGGCGGCCTCGCCGAGTACGGCATCTACTACGACAAGTACAGCATCAAGGAAGGGCTGCGCAAGCAGTTCCGCAAGATTCTGGCTTCACCGGACATCACCTACTACGGCAACGTCCGCGTGGCCGAAGACGGCGACGTGACGCTGGCGGAGCTACGGCAGATGGGATTCGCCGCCATTGTCGTCGCGGTGGGCGCGCAGGGGACCAAGTGGCTCGGCCTGCCCGGCGAGGATCTCAAGGGTGTCTACCACTCCAAGCCGTTGATGTACCACTACAACGGCCTGCCACCGTACAGCGAGCAGGAATTCGCCATCGGCAAGCGCGTGGCGGTGGTCGGCGTGGGCAACGTGATGGCCGACATCGCCCACTGGCTCACCCGCGACGTAAAAGTGGACGAGATCATCGGCGTGGCGCGGCGCGGCCCGGCGGAGGTCAAGTTCACCCGGCAGGAGATGGAATATATCGCGCGCAACTTCGACCTGGAAGCGCTGGATGCGGAAATCGCGCGCGTGGCCGACCGGGTGCGCGCGGTGGGGCAAGACCCGGATGAGGCCAAGAACTTCATCCTGTCGGCGCTGTCGCGCAAGGCGCTAGAGCCGGTTTCGGCGACGCGCATTCGCTTCCGCTTCCTCTCGTCACCCCGACGCATCCTGGGCAACGCTGCAGGCGGCGTCGCCGGCCTAGAGGTCGATGACACGGAACTCGTCTTGCAAGAAAACGGTGAGACGCGCGCGCGCCGCCTCGACACGCAGCACGTGCTGGACGTGGACACCGTCATCTTCTGCATCGGCGACCGGGTGAGCAATCGCTTTGGCCTGCCGGTGCAGTGGAACGAGTTCGTGAAGAACGAGCATCCGCGCTATCCGGTGGATGGCGATAGCTACGAGGTCTACGACCCGGAGGCCAATGCGCCGATTGAGGGTGTTTTTGTCGCTGGATGGGCGCGCAAAGCCAGCAAGGGCCAGGTGGGGTTGGCGCGCAAGGACGCCTACAACTGCGCGGAGGCCGTGATGCGTTACATCGGCGATGCGCCTGGCTACGATGCGGGCGCAGAGGAGAAGCTCGCCGCGCGGCTGGCAAAGCTCAACAAACAACTCGTGCGCAAAGAGGACTGGCGCCGGCTGGAAGCCATCGAGCAGCAGAAGGCCGCCGAGTTGGGCGTGGAGTTTTTCAAGTTCAAGAGCAATGCGGAGATGTTGGCGGCGATGGGGTTGACGTAGTGTTCTGATTGGATGGCAATGACAAGCGCCCGCCGGTCGAGTCGGCGGGCGCTTGGTTATCATCAAGTGTCACGCTTCAGCATATTTGAGCAACCGCAGCCCTTCCAGCCGAACGACTTCGGGATAAAGCGCCTTGTAGATGTTACAGTTAGGCGATTTGGCATCGTAGCGCCCGGCGGCGCGGTAGGCTTGCAGCGGACAGCCGCCCGCGCACCAGTAACGCCATTCGCAGGCGCGGCAGCCCTTTTTTTCATCCACGGTCGGATTGTGCAGGCCGGTTGCGCTCTCGCGGATGGCGGTCAGCGGGTCAGGATCGTGGCAGTCAGCGACGGTTTGGCCTATCGCCATTTGGCACGGCGCGACGCGGCCTTCGGTATCGAAGACGAGGTAGCTCTGCCCCACGCTGCACACGCGCTGATGCGGCGCGGCAAGATTGGCGCGGTCCGCCAGCGATGCCAGCAGGCTGCGGCGCGGCAGGTTGGCTTCGACGATTTTGTACGCCGCTAACATCCCTTCGCTGATGCGCACCTCGTCTAACCGTAGGTCGGATTGCCAATCCGAGCTACCATGCTCCCGGTAGAAGTTGAGGCTGAACGGCAAATCGCGTTCCAACACCCACGCGACGACGTCCGGCAAGCCCTCGGCATTGCGTCCGCTGACGGTGATCGAAATGTCGGGGACGAGGCCGCCTACGAGCGCCAACTCCACTGCGCGCGCCACAGCATCGAACGAGCCGCGTCCATCGGGGAAGTGGCGCTGGCTGTCGTGGTATGTCCCCAGGCCGTCCAACGAGATCATCAGGCGCAGCCCTTCCGCTTGCATGGTCTCCACCATGTCCGCCGTTAGCAGCGTGCCGTTGCTGAGGATGACGCCGTCCACTGTCAGACCGTGCTGCTGCGCCAGCGAGTGCGCGTAGCGGTGCAGTTCCACAATGAAGGGGAACCGCAGCAGCGGCTCGCCGCCGGCGTACTTGAGCTTGACGGCGCGGTAGCCGTGCGCGAGCGCGGAGCGGAAGGTCGCGTCCATGGCGGCGTGGCCTGTGGCAGGCGACATATCGGCGCGGGCGTGCGGAAGGTAGCAGTAGTCGCAGCGGAGGTTGCAGCGGTCGGTGAGGTGGAGCCAGGCGGAGAGGAGGGTGGGGGTTTCAGCGAGAGTGGGAAGGGTGTAACTTGCGGGCGTCAGCAGGCCAAGCGCGCGCATCTGGGTGAGGGTCGTGTTGACGTGCGACTCGCCCCAGGCGTCGCGCCATCCCGTAGGAACGTCTTCAAGGGAACGCGGCTGCTGAAAGTGCGCCAGCATCCTCAGGGTCGGATCGTTTATCACGACTGCCGGATGTGTCTGTCCGAGGCGCGCCGAATAGTCTGCGGTCACGGGAAATGTGATGCCGGCAGCAGTTTGGTAAACCATATTCTCCAGCGGCGCAGCGACGTGATCCGCCGCCGGCACAGTTGCTGCGCAGGCACAATCACACTGACCGGTGTGCGCGCTTACCGTGCTCAGAGTGTGGCAAAAAATGAGCTGCGGTTTGTTTTGACGAGTTCGAGTGCGATAATTGCGCTGCATAGTTAAGCCCCTTCCCATTTGGCCCATCGAGAAAGTAATATTCGCACATCAGGATGAAGTGTGCTGAGTCCTTGCGCTTTCCAGAAGTCCAGCAAGGCAACTCCAACTGTGCGTATTTGCGCTGGTGTCATTTTTAACTCGTTGACCATAGCCTCCTCTAGTCCTAAAATGTGCCCATGTGCGGTATCATTTGCATAATGGCCAAACTGCACGGTGAGTTTTAGTCCTGATTTGAGATGTTCGATAGCTGAGTCTAGGTCATGTTTCCCGAGCGCAAGTCTACCCAGATAGAGATAGAGTGTCGCAAGCGCGCGTAAGTCACGCGCTTCCCATTTCTCGAAGTAGTCCGCCAGCAGTTGTTCAAATTCTCCGAGCCGGTCATACTCGCCGCGGTAGAAGGCCAGCCGCGCCATATAGCGCAAGGAAACCAACTGATAGAGCACATCGGGCAGGCTTAGCGCCAGACGGCGACACTCATCAATGGCTTCCTGCGCTTTATCGAGCCGGCGCTGGCGAATGTAGAGGTTGGCGAGCCGCGAGAGGTTCAAGGGCCTATCCTTCTGGATGCCCATTTCCAGGGAGCGGAACAAATCCCGCTCAGCCAGCAGGAAATTATCCATCGACATGTACACCGCCGCCCGCCAGGAGTAGACGGTGCTCAACCACTCGCGGTCATCGGCGGGTTCAAAGATGTCAATGGCTTTCTGGAAATACGTCAGAGCACGGTCAAAGCGCCCCTCCATATAGGTGATGCAACCGAGCGTTGAATAGGATTGGCCTTGCCCGCGTCGGTCATCAAGTTCTTCGGCGATCGCCAGGGATTGGTGGCAGAACCATTCAGCTTTGTCCCGGTGATTTGGAATATGTTCGTAATAAGCATAGACGAATCCCAGGTTGTTATAGAGCAGAGCTTGTTCCTTCTTTAGCCCTAGCTCCATCGCCAAGTCCAGGGCGGTTTCGTAATGCTCGCCAGCTTTCCTAAATGCAGCGGTCAGACGATAGGCCCATCCCAGACCGGTCTCAGCCTTGGCGATCCAGGCTTTCTCGCCGTTCTCATAACTGATACGCACCGCATCCTTGAAAAGTTGGATGCCATCTTGCAGTTTTCCAAGCCGGATTTGCACATTGGCGAGCTGGATCAACGTCTCAATACGTTGTTGCGGCTGAAGTTCAGGCCGCGCCGCCATTTTTTCGAGCAAGTCGCGGGCTTCTGTGTGTTGGCCGTTGTCCATCAAGTGCTTGGATTGTCGAATCTCCACCTGATAACGCTGTTCTGCATCCAGCGTCTCGACGTAAGCTGTCATCTGCCGCAGCAGGGATTCGCGGAAGGAGAAACGATAAGCCTGTGTCGCCTGGTCAAAGGCGGCGACGAAGAACTTCACCCCTTCCGGAACGTCGGTGAACATCGCGTGGTAGAGATACTGTTCCTTGAAGGTCCACAGATTGCGCTCCAGGGCTTCGCGTTCAACGAAAGTCGCCAGTTCTGTCCGGGCATCCAACGCTTGCCGGGCCGTTTGTTCGGCCGCTTCCAACTGCGCAGTGCGTTGTGTCAGCGCCTCAATCTCATGGTGCAGGTAAGCTTTCGCCAGCCGGCTGTCGCGCAGCCGCCGATCGGCGTCTGGATCAACCAGCGGCCACACATGCTGATTGACCATCCGGCGGATTTCATCGTGTAGCGAGATGCGCCCATCGGGGAGTGATTTCACGAAGACGTTCTTTTTGGCGGCTTCAAAGAGTGTCGTAGCCTCTTCCCAGGGCAGCCTGAGCAGTTCGGCCAACATCTCTACATCGAGAGGATACACCCGCGACATCATCAACGTCAGCGAATCAATGGGCTGGCGGGTCTCGGCGATGTGGCGGACCAGTTGCGCCTCGAACGCTGTCTGCCGCGTTTGCCTTTCCTCCTCGGTGAGCGCAGCCAAATCCTCAACGCGACTTTCGACCAGCCAGTCCAGCGGGATTTCGCGCGCGCGCCACTCGACGGCCAGGTCAATGAGGATGGGATGTCCCTGGGCCAACAGCAGAATTTTCTGGGCCAACTCCGGTTCGATGACGATGTTCATCAGTTGCTGTTTTCGCTGTAAATACAGCGCGCTCGCTTCTTCCTGTAGGGGTGGCAAGTCAATGATTTGCACATTGTCGCCCAATTCGGCCTTCATAAAAACGCCTATGTCCGCCGCATTGCGTCCAGAGAGCAGGAGCACGAAATTCTGCAACTGGCACAACTTTTCGGTCAGGTAAATCCACACCTCACTGCTGGCCGGAGATTCGACGGTGTCCATAAACAGCAGAATCCGCTGTTCGTCGGCCAGATTGTTGAAGCACGCCACAAAGGACGCATCTACCTCGCCTTTCTGTTGCGCCAACTGGCCCGCGCTGACGCCCGCCAATTCCATCTTGCGCAGGTCTTGTCCGGCCCGCAGATAGGACTCAAATTTATCGGCGTCGAGCATTCGCGCAATTTTATAGCCGAGATTCTGGGGGATGTGAAAAGACCGGTCATCGAAGTCAATAATTTCTGTGACCAACAACCGCTGTTTCGGCCCCTCTGTGGAACTTAGCGCCTTGAGCCACGGCGTCCAGCCGATAGACGACTCGCGCCAGATCGGAGCGTTTTCAGCCAGTAGCTTCCGCAGGCTGATTTGCGTGATAAATTCCATGGGGATGGAGTAATGCGGCCGGATGTCGAAGCCATACGCGACTTGCATGGCCAGCCGCACGATGATGCGCCCGACCTCGACCGGATTGACGGCGACGGTGGCGACCCACGGGCTGTCTTGGCGCGCCATCAATTCCACGTCGGACGGGCAAAGATCGAAGCTATAGACCAGCACATCCGAACGCCCGGCATCCATCAGCGCGCGGATCACGCCGCGCGTGAACTCATCCCACGTCACCCATATCGCCTTGAGGTCGGGGTGGTTGCGGAGCAATTCTGTTGTTTTATGATAGATCGCCTCCACCATGTCCGGTCCCATCACACTGTACTCGGTCACAACTTGCACGTCCGGGTATTTCGAGAGGACGGTGTCCAGGATGCCCTTGCGCCTTTCCTGCATGGCGACGCCGGCGACCATCAGCGCGGCGACTTTCCCCTGGAAACCGATATCTTCGACCAGCCGATCCAGCGACAGATGCGCGCCTTCTGATTCGCTGAGCGTGATCCTGGCGGACAGACCAGGAATCTGCTGCAAATAGTTGTCGAAGGTGAGCACCTTGATGCCTTTCTGAATCGCGCGTTCGATGCCGGGGCGCAATCGCTCATCTGATCCCAACCGCACGACGATGGCGTTAGGGTTTTGTTCGATGACCGTGTCGAGGTCGGCTACCATTTTGTCAAGATCAAAATTAGCGTTCGTTTCGATCAACCGGACGCCGAGGTCTTTCGCCATGCCCCGAATCCCGCCGATGAATTCTTCTGCCCATTCGGTGCCGATAAATTCATGCACACAGGCCAGTGTGATGTCCTTCCTTTCGACGCCGTCCAGCGCGAAGGCATAATCCGATAAAGTGTAGCGCGTGCGGACTTCTTGCAGCAGCCGGGTCTTGCCAATCCCACCTCCGGCCTGGATGCAGAGAATCCGCCGCGTGCCCCACGCGCCGATCAGTTTCTCAATCAAGGCCAGTTCATTTTCACGGTCAATAAATGGAACCAGGGTTGCCATACCTGTCTCCTTTCACAAAGCCTGCTTGAAATTCACTATGGCTTGTAACAAGTCTGCATAAGGCTGCCGGTCATAAGTTGCGCCGCGCAGATAGTAGTTCAGCGTAAACTGGAACTCCCAATCATCCCGCAGAGCGTCGTGAAGTTGGTCGAGGATGTGTGAATTTCCGGTGTTCTCCACGAGAAGGGTCAAAATCCGCTCTATTTCACCCCAGAAGTCATCGCGCAATGTGCGCCGGTTGTTCACATCCAGTGGCGCGCTCTGGCGGAAGTAGCCCAGCAGCAATTGCTGCCAGAGCAGTTCAATCGCCATCACCTCCGGCCGGTGACTTTGCGGTGTGCAATCTGCCAATAGCCCCGCGTAAATCTCGCGCGCCGCTTCGCATATTTGGACAAAACGCTGGTGATATTCGTGCCGCATACGGACCGCCAACAGGCGGCGAGTGATTCCGTCCTGCAGGAATCCTTCTGCGCGGGTGACCAGATACGTCTGGGTCAGGGCCGTGTCGAGTTGGTATTCGTCGTCGTGCTGAATCAGCCCGCGCTCGATGAAACCACGCAACACGGGCGGCGTAAAACGCCGACACGTACAAAGAACGTTTAACTCCTCCCTGAGACACTCACGCCGGATTTCGTAGATCGTCGGCAGGACGACTTCATAGTAATAGAAATCTTCGCGGCTGATCAGGTAATCGTTGACCATCCACCGGAAATCGAAATCTTCCAGCATCCGCGCCATACAGCCCGGATGTCCGCCGGTGATGTGCATCAGATGGGCAGCGATCCGCGCCACCACGTCGGGCGCCGGATCGGGCATCAGCTTGCTCGCGGCTTGTCTGACGGCATCTTCGACGATGGAGAAATCGAAGGGAGAGAGCACCGTATAAGCGTAAGGCGCAAAACGGCTCCAACGGGTGGAGATGTAACGCCCGGCGAAGATGGTGCGGAACGGCAGCGCGACGCCGGCCTCGCTAAAGCATTGCTGGATACTGGGGACGAGTTCTTTCACCAGCGCCTCGGCGTAAAAGTCGCCAAGTACCTCCACCCGGTCGATGAGCAGGATGACGCCCTGGAGTGGGTGGGGATTGAGCCGCTGAATTTCGAACATCCGCCGGTGCAGACATTCCGCAATCTGGTAGCCGGTCGCTTGTATCCACCGCTCGCTGGTGTAATCGGCCTGCACGCCGTTCAAGGAAAGATTGTTGTTCGTCACAATGGCTTCGATCACATCGCGCATCGAATACGTGGATTTGTAGGGGATTTCCGCATAGATCGTCATCCAGCCCCGCTGTTGGTAGCGCCGCGCGATCTCTTTGAGAAGGTCAGTCTTGCCGTATCCGGCAGGGGCATCAATGAACTGGTATTGCGGCGCGCGCGGGTCGGTCAGCTTGTCGATTTCCCGCAGCCGGTTGACAAATGCGATCTTGGGCGGCGTCGGTCGCGCGGGCGGCACTATGCCCTCACGAGGGAGTTCGCATAAGTCGTTAAAGGAAATGCCCAACGTTGTCAGGGCAAACATGTTCAACTGGCCGATAATTTCAGTGCGTTCCACGCGTCTGTCGTTGGGGTCGCCATACTGTCTGGACACTGTGATATTTTCGGACAGCCGTTGCTGATAAGTCAACGCTTCGACGTAACGTGGATGCGTTGCGCCTAACCGCACCAAAAGGTTGTGCAGACCGGTCTCGTATGGGGTGTAGACAGTCATTGTGTTTCTTGTATCCTTTCCTTAACGTCGCAACGGATCAACTACCGCTCTAACACTACCCAAAACTCCTCGCCCACTTCCTTGAACTCCACCGCTTTCCCAGCTTGCTGCGCCGCGTGATTCACGGCATAGGAGACGCTCACTTTAAGTTGCTCAAACGTGAAACTCAATCCTCCTGAGAGGGATGTCATTCACGTGCGATTCATTACCTATCTCCCCTCGACTATAATTGCAACAGTTCCTTCAGCACCACAACCTTCAATTCTGTTACACGCTTCAGGTCGTTATCGTTAGTCAAAAACGTATCACAGCCTGAATTGAGCGCCACGGCGAATTGAAATGCATCGGCCAACCTCAAATTGTAACGCGCACGTAACTGCGCGGCGCGCTCGCTCGTTTGTTGGTCAATGACTGCAAAGCTGGTATGCCGACTACGTGTCAATGTGTCCAAGAAAGCTTGTTGTAGACTTACATTTGAGGCGCGATAAGGGATTACAAGGCACTCGGCCAACGTAACGGCAGAGGTTACGGCCTTTGTCAGCCCTTTATCCACGCGATCAAAGATTTTATCAACCAGGGCTATATATTGCGGATGTTCCTCCACATAATAGATGACCGGCGCGGTATCCAAAAAGAGCCGTTTGACAGTTCTTAGCCAGCGATCTACTTGCATTCTACTCGCTCCACTGCATGTGCCGCTGTTCGTCGGACTCGCTCCGTGTGCGAGATACCCATTCTTGCGCATCCTCGCCTAGCATTGGATAGGTTGCCATGCCGCGAATATCACGCCACTTGTATTGGGGCTTGTCCTGAACTACAGTTTGTCGAGTACGCTCAAGGATATACGTCGCCAGGCGCAGTTGTTCATCTATTTGAAGCATGTCTATGAGTTGCACCAACTCATTGTAAGTCGTTGTCATCTATGCCCTCCTGATGTTTCTCTCCAATTCTATCCCTTATTCTTTTACCGTTAACCGCCCCCATCGCTCCGCCCAAACACCTCCGGGAAGTACATCTGGTACGCCGTCGCAGGGGATCACATTTCTTCAGTTCCCTGACTCCGCAATTCAGCCAAGACCTCTTGACATAACCGCGCACTGATCCAGATATCCGGACGCGCGGCTATTTCTCGCAACAAAAATTCTGTTTGTGCAAATGTGAGTCGATGTTGCCGATATGCGGCGACCACAATGCCTACTGTGCCACATACGGATAAATTCAAGCGGCGCGCTTCTGCACGCGCCGCTTCATCATCGAGCAAAACTACTGGTTGGGGAAAGGTTTGCGCCAGGGCCAACACGGCACGTTCGCCGGAGCCTAGAACTATGGGTGGGGCATAACCGGACAGTATCGCCTCCGATACGGCGATCACTGGCCAGCATTGTTGTTCCCAAAAGAGACGTACCGTCAAGGCTTCAGCCGCTCCCCGCACGAGTCCCTGCGTGACGACTTCGTAATAAACTGCTTGCGGCAAGCAAACTTGTGTGTAGAGATCAGCCAATAGTTCTAACCGGTTGAGTTTTCCCGAAGCAATGAGCGGCCCGGCATTGCACAAGACTACGGGCGCGTCGCTCATATATCACCCTCTGGTATTCCCAATTCTTCCAGCACTGTAGTGGCGCTAAAGGGTGGTTCCATACCGCGCGCGTAGGCCTGGCGAGATAAGTCGGATTGAGAGATACCCGCCATGTCTGCGGCTGCGCCAAAGGAAATCCGGCCTTGAGCATAGCGCGCCAATGCGCGTTCAACCTTCAGTTGTTTCAAACCGCGCTCAAGTAAGTCTAGCAGAAATTCCTGGTTCAAGGCTGGGAATTCCGCAGTCATAGCTGGCGGCAACGTCAAAGTCACGGATTCTTCCATCTTGCTTCACCCTTCCTTGCGCCAAATTGGCGCATTACACAGCTTTTCATAGACCAATACGACTTCACGCCAAAGTTTAGCAGAGACTTAAAAATCGGGCAAATTGAATCGTCGTGCGAGTGAGAGTGTGTCTTACTCCTCTACCGTAAACCGCCCCCCATCACTCCGCCCAAACACCTCCGGGAAGTACATCTCATACGCCGTCGCGGGGATCACATTGTACGTCCCTGGCACGCTGGCGCGCATGATGTAGCTGTACTCGTAGGTCCCACGCGGCAGGTAGGTGGCGAAGAGCGCCACCTTCTCGTCGCGGATCTCCGAATGCGAGAACCACCACCAGCCCCAGCCGTACCAGCGATACCAGAAGTCCTCTTCCTCCGCGGAGAGGTTGCGCACAGCCGGTTGCTCGCCGACGACGCTCGTGGTGTTGAGCGTCGTGTCCACCGCCTCACAGCCGGCCGGCAGCGGGTCTTCGACGACGACGTAGTACAGGTCGGTGGGCGCGATGACGGTGAGCTTCACGCGAATCACGTCGCCGACCTGCGCGCCGTCTACGTATGCCTCTGGATTGTCTACCGGACTGTACTGCCGCGCGATGATGATGCCGCGATCCAGCGCCTTCACCTGCTCGACAGGCAGGAAATAGCGCAGGTGCGCGGTGTAATAAAGCTGGCCTTCGCCGGTCTGACCGCCCGACGCGGGGAGACGCTCGATGATGAGCCGGTTTGCCTCGTCCACCAGTAGGTGCGCGATGGGGACGCCTGCCTGTTTGCTGTCATCAATGCTCGATGCATCGACATTGCCAGTGAGTTGTATCTCGCCATTGAGCGTGACGACGTAGCTGTACTCACCGCGCAGCTCACCCGTGGCGCGCATGTAGGCCACCAACGCCATCAACGACCACGACGTAGACTGTGTTGTGCCCCAGTAGCCTTCCTTACGGACGTTCATCAGCCAACGGACGATGTTGGGCAGCAGATCGCTCTGCGGGTTATGGCGCGCCATCGCCCAGAGCACCGTTGCCGTGGTGCGGATGTCGGTGTTCATGTTCCAGTAGTCGGGCTGCGCCTCTTCCCAGTGTGTGCCGGTGGCGCTGTAGATGGCGGCCCCGTTGAGATCGGAGAGCAACGTGTTGATGCGGGTGTCTTCCTCCGGCTCCAGCAGCCCCAAAGCGACCGCCAACGTCGCCCGCCCGTAGTGATCCAGCAGATGCCTGACCTCGAAGAGTTGAATAGCGCGCGACAACTCGCCCGCCGGCTTCGCGTCATTGATGAGATTGGTGTACTCGCCCAGGACGTAAAGCTGGTACGCCAGACGGTTCGCCTGCCAGTGGGACATCGCCTGATCCGCCGAAACGAGGCTGCTGCGCAAGAAACCGGCGGCTTTGTGGATCACGGCCTTGTCCACAGTAAATCCGGCCCGGTGCGCTTCCAACATCCCTTGCAGCACGTAGGCCGTCAGATAGGGATTGCTCGCTTCGATTTGCCACCAACCCCACCCGCCGTCGAAGTGCTGCTGCGCGTAGAGCCGTTGCAGCGCCACCGCGACTTGTTCGGTCAGCTTCGCCTTGAGGCCGGGGCGCGTGACGCGCATCTCCTGCAACGCCTGGTAGGTGAGCACGTTGGGCAGGAAGCGGCTGACGGTCTGCTCAACACATTCGTACGGGTAATGTTCCAGGTAGTCCAGGGACTCCGCTGCTACGCCGGTCAGCGACGCATCGATATGGACGATCAGTTCACCTTGCGTGGGATCGAAGGTGCGCGGCAGTTGGACGATCTCCTGGCGCAGCTCTGGTTCGGCGAGCCGCCCGGCCGTGCCCACGACTTCCGGCGTCGAATAGCGGTAAACGGGCAAGGTGTCTTCGCGCCCGTCGTAATAGTCGCCCGCGCGGGACTCCATCCGCACGATGACTTGAGATTCTTCGCCTTGCTTAGATTCTTCGCTTCGCTCAGAATGACGGGGAGGCAGCGCCGTGACCGGCCACACGACTTTGACCTTGTCGCCCGCCGGGATGTTCACCTGCTGCTGCAACGCGCCTACGACATCCAGACCCTTGACGGTCAGCGTCACGACGGCGGAAACTGCCGCGCCCGTGTTGTTGTGAACAATCGTCGCAATCTCCGCGCGGTCGCCCACGACGAAGAAACGCGGCAGCAGCGGGCGCACGAGCAGGTCGAGCGTGCTGAGTATGTCCACGTCGGTGCGCCCCACAAGCGTGTCGGCGGTGACGCCGCGCGCCTGCATCCGCCACGTCGTGAGGTTATCGGGCAGCTTCACCGGCACCCGCGCGCGCCCATCTTTGCCGGTGCGCACGACGGGATCCCAAAACGCGGTATCGGCGAAGTTGGTGCGGATGAAGCCCTCCTCGCCGCCGCCCCCACCGCCTTTGGCTGCGGGCGCGAGTTCGCGGTTGTAGGCCTCCATCGCCACCGCCAGCGCCGCCGACGTGCGCACGCCCAATCCACGCTGGCTCCAGAAACGCTCCAACAGCGTCGGCCCGGTCTCGTCGGCGAGCGCCAGCACCGCCAGGTCCGCCATCCGCAGCGACAGTTCCGCCTCCACGGGCCGCCCGGCGTGATCCGTCACCAGCACGTCGTAAGTGGCTGTGTCGCGGGGGTGGTAGTACTCGCCGCTTTCGATGGGTTTATCTGGCGTGAGGGTGATTGTCAGCTCCTTCTCCTTGGTGGAGACCGGCAGCATCACCATGCCCATCTTGAACGAGGCCAAATGCGCGTCCTCGCGCAGCGCGTCGGTCGCGCGCGCCGCGCCTTGCACGATGACGACGGAGACGAAGATGTTGGGGATGTGCGCTTCGGTGATGGGCACGCGCAGCACTTCGCTGTTGCTGACCAGTTCGATGACGGCGGTTTCGAGGATGTGCCCGCGCTCGATGGTCACCAGCGCGCTCACCGTCCCACTGTACGGCGAGGGGATGAGGATTTCGGCTACGTCGCCCACGGCGTAACTGTCCTTATCGGTGATGAGGTCAATGCGGTTGGTGCTCTCCTGTCGCCAGTAAGCTTCGCCGCCGCCCCACACCCAGACGTAGGTGCTGCTGCGGATTACATTGCCGCGCGCGTCCTGGCCCGTGGCGCGGATTTTGTAGCTGCCCGATGACGGCGGCGTGAATGATGCTGTTGTCTTGCCTGCCCCATCCGTGGTTACGGTGGTGGTGTAGATCGGGATATCTTCCACGGCCCACGTCCAGTAGAAGTTGCCATCTTCGGCTTGCTGGCGGACGTTGTACCAGCGGTGTTCCATAAAGACGACCTCTAACGGCCCGGCGGCGACCGGCGCGCTATCCCAATCCACGGTGAGGATGTCCACACCGCGCTCTTCCCCGGCCTTGGCGATGCGTCCCTGCGGGGCCATGCCGATGTAGAACTGGCCCTTGTGGACGATGGTCGCCGTGCGGTTACTCACGTATTGGTTGTTGATGTCCGTCACGTTTGCTTCGATGGTGAACGTGCGGCTGGTCAGTTCCTCGCGGATGTCGGCGGGAATTTCGATCACGGCGCGCCCTTGCTCATCCGTCGTCGCTTTTCCGCTGGCGATGAGCCGTCCATAGCCGCCGTAGCCGTCCCGCTCGCGCTCCCAATCGTAGTCGGTCCAGTCGTAGTAGGGGCACGTTTCGTCCCGCGGACACCGATATTGAAAGCCATAGCTGCTGCTCAGCACGTTCCAAATCACTTTAGCGTTGGCGACCGGTCCGCCGAAGTAGTAGCTGGCCTCGACGGCGACGTTGATGGTCTCGCCGTTGAGATAGGCGGCGCGGTCGGTCGTCACAGCAACCTGGAACTCCGGCTTGCGGTATTCGGCCAGCGTGAAGCTCGCGCTGGCGTAGAAATCGCGGTCGGGGTCCTCCATCTGGATGTAGTACGTTCCCAACGCCGCTTCTGCGTCCAGCGCCAATTCGCCGAACAGCGTCCCCATATCGCTCAGGTTCAGGCGCTCGTTGTAGAGTTCCTTGCCTTCCGGGTCGTTGATGCGCACGGTGACGGCGCGCATATCGGTGGGGATGGTGTAATGGGCGTCATCGTCGGCGCGGACGATACCCTTGAAGTAGACGGTTTGGCCGGGGCGGTAAATCGGGCGGTCGGTGTAGAGGTAACCGGCGTAACGGCTCGAACCGTAGTCCACGCTGACGTCGAAGCTCCAGGGGTTGATGCCGCTGTCCCAATCATTATAGCCCACGGCGAAGTCAATGTCGCCGGGCTGCCCGACAAAGGCGAAGTAGCTGTCCCGCAACTCCGTCTCAGGCCGATCGGCGGTCAGGTAGACGCCGTCGCTGTCGGTGCGGCCCTCGGCGTGCCAGCCGATTTTCGCGCCGTTGAAGCGGACGGGCAGGTTGGGAACCGGCTCGCCCGTCGCCAGATCGGTCGCCCAGACGAGCGATTCCGTGCGGGTCTCCTTGAGCGTGAGATTGATCCGCGAGCGGATGAAGGTGTAGCGGGCCGGCCGAGTTTGGGGATCATAGGATTGCACCTCCGGCGCGGTCAATTCGAGATAGTAGATGCCGGGCGGAAGCTGCTGCGCGTTGGCATTGACCATGTCCAGGCGGATCAGGCGGGTGACATTGCGGGGCGGCGTCACCGGCACCGACCAGCGGCGCACCAGGGCCGCTTCGGCAGGGCGGAAGGTTTCACGATACTGATAGTCGGTGGAGTCGTAGAAGCGGACGAAGTTCTCCGGGGTCATGCGATACAGTCCCACGTCCAGCCGGGAAACGTTGCGATACCCTGCGTAGACGACGGTGTCGGTGTAGGCGTTGAACGTTCCCAGCTCGCCGCCGGTGTTGAGGCGGGCATACGGGTACAAATCGCCGGTGGTGAAGCGCAGCCGCAGCGTCTTGCCGAGCGGCGCGCCGTACTTGTCGGGCGCTTCGCCGTCCAACGTGAGGTTGTAGACTGTCGCCGGTTCCAGCGCAAAGGCGATACGCAGTTCAGTGTCATCGTCCATCCAGTAGGTGTAGACCGACGTAGGCTGCGGGATAATGCGGACGTAATCCATCAGTCGTTCCGTCTGCATCGGGCTGGCGAAGGTGATGAGGATGTCGCTGTAAGGGCTGACGTTGGTGTCGCCATCCGCCGGGGAGGTGGAGATGACGCCGGGGTCTTTGGCGGTGTAGAAGCGCCAGGCGTATTCCTGGCGCAAGGTCACATCGCTGTTGCGGGCACGCGCGGCGGCGGAAAGATTGGCGTAAGGCCGCACATTGCGCGGCAATGGCGCGGCGGGGACGAAGGCCATCGTCTCGCTGGCCATCGGCGTCTCGCCGCCGGCCCAACGGAAGGTCCCGGCGACCGGCTGGTTGTTGATACTGAGCGTGAACGCCCGTTCGACAGAAGCGCGATCCATTGGCTGGTTGAAGGTGACGCTGATGACCGCGTTGGGGCCGATATGTTCGGCCTCCGTGCGCGGCGTCCACGCCATGACTGCCGGGCGCAGCGTGGTGAACGTCCAGGTGTAATCCTCGGCGAGCGGCGCGCCTTGCGTGTCGCTCAGGCCGGCCGCGATGCGCGCCGTGTAGCGCGTCGCCGGCAAGAAGCCGCCGTCGGGGTGAAAGCGATAGATGGATGTGTTGAGCCACTCGCCTTTGCCGCGTACCGGCGGCGTGAAGGTGAGCGGATCGGGCAGCTCGCCCTGGCTGCCGATGGCAGTGAGCGGCACGACCGGGCGGTTGAAGACGACGGTGACGCTGCTCTCCGGCGCGATGTCGTCGCTGTCGGGGATAGGCTGCACCTCACTGACCAGCAGGTGTCCCACGGTCTGGAAGTTGAACGCGACCGGATCGCTCAGCGGCGTCCCTTCGGCGTTGCGCGCGTCCTGCGCTACTGTGACGCGGTAACTCGCGCCGCGCGCCAGCGGCTCCGCCGGAGTGAAGACCAGCGTGCGGTTATCGGCCCACTTGAGCGCACCCTTGACCGGCGGCGAAATGGAAAACGCTTCCGCCACACTTTTTTCGTTCATCGGCTGATCGAAGACCAGCTCGATGGGCGCGTCGAGCGCCTGCGTCTCGCCGGTTTCGGGCGCGCGGAAAAGCAGGCGCGGAGCAGGATAAGGCAGCGCGGGGGTAGGCGGCGCAGTGGGAGGCGCGGTGGGTTGTGGAGTGCTGGTCGCCACCGGCAGCGGTTCTTCGGTGGCTTCCGGCCCGGTGATGAATTTGCACGCGCCCATCAACAGGACCAACAAAATACAGATGGATATCCAACGCCGTGTTTTCATGGTCTTCCCCCTGGAAAATAACAAATGTCGGGCAAACTGAAGTTTGCCTCTGCTGCTACAGTCTCAGTAGACAACATGAGCTAGGCTCTCCACCAAAGATGAAAATGAGAGCTATTTTCGGAATAGATCAAAGATTGTGTTCGTAGTAACCGCTTTAGCGGTCTCTGGGACGGCTAAAGCCGTTACTACGAACCTAAATTTGGGTCTACTGAGTTACCATTCCTTCCCGCTCGGCCCGGTTTCTGACCGCGCCCGCCCACCCCTGGGTCTGCGGTGTCGCAGTCGAAGACCGGTCGCAGCCTTTCGAGAGCTTTGCGCTACAATCTCTCAATCTGCTGATGAAGTTGTGAGGTTATAAGGCGCGTCCTCAGTCTGCGCGCTGGGTAAAGTAAAGAAGAAAGTGCTGCCCTGTCCCACTTCGCTCTCGACGCCTACTTGCCCATCGAGTTTTTCAACAATCCGCCGCACGATGGACAGTCCCAAGCCGTGTCCCCGGGCGCTGATCTGATTGAGACGGGTGAAAGGCGTGAAGAGTCGCGCTTGTTCTTCCGGCGTGAGTCCCTTCCCATTGTCACGCACCCAAAACTGGATGTGGCTGTTTCCGATAGATGTCGCGCCAAGTTCGACACGCGGCGACGCGCCGCCATATTTGATCGCGTTGCTGATGTAGTTAGTCCACACTTCCTCAATCCACGGTCCGTAACCTATGGCTGCCGGCCACGCATCGGGGATGACAATTTCGGGTTGGGCGTTGGCGATCAGATCAGAAAGGCGCTGCAAAGCTTCATCCACGACTACTGCCATATCCAGCGATTCCACTTCCAATGTATCTACCTCGCGCACGCTGGCAAGCAAGAGCAGTTCGTCAACGATATTGGTGATTTTGCGTCCATTGCGCGCCAAGACGCCGAGGTAATAGGAGAGTTTATCTTCGGGATATTGTTTGTGATGTTTCTCCAGCAATTCACTGAAACCGATGATGGTTGCCAGCGGCGCTTTGATGTCGTGGGCGACCGTATGGGCATAGGCGTTGAGTTCCTCGTTGCGGCTTTCCAGCTCCTGGGTGCGCCGTCGCAGCGCCTCCTCTGCCTGCGCGCGTTCGAGAATTTTTGCCTGAAGCTGTCGGTTGCTCTCAGCCAGTTCTGCAGTGCGGGCTGCCACAAGCTCTTCGAGGTTTTGATTGATCTGCGTAAGTTCCTGGGTGCTTTGTTCGATCATCAATTCAACAATTCTTGCCGGGATTGCCACCGCGTAAGCCAGGACGATCGGCAGGATCATATTGAAGAATCCAAGATAACGAAATCCCACGATTGAAAAGACAATGGCGCTTGCCGTGGCATAATACAGCGCGGCTTTGAATCCTAAGACGAGACCAAGCGTCAGCACCCCGGCATGAAACAACAGCATGAAAGTTCGATAGTCTTGTTTATGAGCGATCTCATGAATGAGCAATATCGAAAGGCAAACGAAAACTACTCCGGCAAAGAGAAACATCGCTTGCGCTAGAGATTGCTTGAGCCGCCAGAGGGATGTCACGGCAACGACCGCGATGATCGCCATAGGAATGATGTATAGCCAATTCAAGCTATACTGTCGGGTGACATTTCTGACAACGTGGAGGATGATGCCGAGTATCGTCATGCCCGCATAGATCCGCAAAATCCAACGCGCCGTCTCACGTCGCACGTGTTCTCCAGACATTCTAGCTATGGTCATCGCTCTCTTCTCATCCGGTTAACAGATAGAATCACTCAATTCAACTGTTCCGCTGATCTTCTTAAGCAATCTGGTCATGAAAGTCGGTGTACGCCGCTGCTATGGTATCTTCAATCACAAGTTTAAGTGTATCATTCTTTTGCTAACTTTTCAAGCGCAAAAAGTCTGAAACCTGGCTGCTTCACCCCTGGTGCTCATTCCCGAACTTCGATGGTGACATCCGTACCGGACACATGGGCGCCGTCGGCAGTGACCCCCACCGCCGAGAACGCATGCGCGCCCGGTTCCAGTTGCCACAGATGCGTGTAAGGCGGAGCGGTGAGTTGCGCCAGCGGCAAACCATCCACCAGCAATATAACCCGTTCAAAAGCCGGCTCTGCTGCGGCAGCAATGACGATCTTTTGCATATCACGCGGCTGCGCCGGATCAATCCGGTACACCGCGCCGCTATCCGGGCTTGTGATACGTATGGAGGAAGCAAAAGCTGAAGGCTGAGAGTTGATAGCTAAGGGTTGAACGCTGCGAGCTGATGGCTGAGGAATGTGATGCTCGCGCGCCCAGTCTTGGGCTTCGGGGGGGAGGATGGTGTAGGCGACGCCGTCAATCTGTTGGTGCATTGTGCATGTCTCCGTCGGCTCTGTGCCGGCGATGAAGGTTTCGGTGACGCGGTGTGGGCACTCCGGCCCCGGCAATTGCCCTGAGAGCGCGCAGACTTCGACATCCACCAGGCCATCAGGCCGGGTAAAATCGCGGACGGGACGGCCTTTGAGCGCGGCTTCCATCACCTCGCGCCAGATTGGCGCCGCGCCGGTGACGCCGCTCACGTCCTTCATCGTCTCGTTATCCGCGTTACCCACCCACACGCCCACGACCAACTCTGGCGTGTAACCCACCGTCCAGTTGTCGCGGAAGTTGGTCGTCGTGCCGGTTTTCACGGCGGCCGGGCGGGTCAGCTTCAGCACGCTCCCCTCGCCGAAGGTGGGGATGCGCGCCAGGTCGTCGCTCAGGATGTCGGTGATCAGGTAGGCGACGCGGGCATCGAGCGCGCGTTCACCTTTGCTGGACGCCGGTTCCCACAGCACTGCACCGCTCGCATCCTCCACACGCCGAATCAACACGGGCTGCACGGCATATCCGCCGTTGGCGAACGCGGCATACGCAGCGGTCAGTTCCAGCAAACGCACCTCGCCACCGCCGAGCGCCAACGCCAGGCCGAGTTTGTCGGGATCGTCGAAGGTGGTAATGCCCAACCGCCGCGCCATCCCCGTGAGCGACTCGATGCCGATGGTGTCCAGCACTTTCACGGCGATCAGGTTGTACGACGAGGCCAGCGCCTCGCGCAGCCGCACCGGGCCGCGAAAGGCCAGGTCGTAGTTGAGGGGGACATAGGGCGCGCCCTCGCGTGTCACGAAGGCGGTGCGCACGTCGAGCATCATCGTTGCGGGCGTCAGGTCGCCACGCTCGAAGGCGGCGGCATAGGTGAGCGGCTTGATGGACGAGCCGGGTTGGCGCAGCGCCGTCGCGCCGTCCACCGCGCCGTCAATGCGCGCCGCGAAATAGTCCGGGCTGCCGACCAGCGCCACAATCTCACCCGTCCACGGATCGAGGGCGACGAGCGCGGCATTGCGGACGTTGCGTCCGCCCGGCGGGCACGCGGCTTCGTAGTGACACACGGCCAGCAGCGCCAGGTGATGCCGGATCGCGTCGCGGGCGGTGTCGGTCAGCGCCACGTCCAGCGTGGTGTAGACGTTCAGCCCGCCGGCTTGCAACCGCGCCAGGCCCAGTTCGCGCTCCAACTGGCTGCGCACGAGCATCACAAAATGCGGCGCGCGGATGGCGAACGGCGCAGCGGCAAAATCGAGCTTCTCGGCCTTCGCCAACTGTGCCGCGCCGGCCTCGATGTAGCCCTGCTTCACCATCAAATCCAGCGCGACAGCCTGGCGTTCTTTGGCGGCGTCCAGATTTTCCAGGGGATTGTAGACCGCCGGCGCTTGCGGCAAGCCCGCCAGGAGCGCGCACTCCGCCAGATCCAGATCGCGCGCGTGTTTGCCAAAGTACGCCTGCGCCGCCGCCTCGACGCCGTAAGCCATATTGCCGTAGTACGTCTCGTTGAGATAGAGCGTGAGGATTGCGTCCTTGCTGTAGCGCCGCGTGATGCGAACGGCGAGCGCCAACTCGCGCAGTTTGCGGCGCAGCGTGCGCTCGGCGCGCTCGTCGGCGCCGAACATCACCGTGCGCACCAACTGTTGCGTGATGGTGCTGCCGCCCGCCAACACCTCGCCACCCTGCGCGTTGATCCACACCGCGCGCAGGATGCCTTTGAAGTCCATGCCGGGATTGTCGTAGAACGTGGCGTCTTCGGTAGCGATGGTGGCCCAGATGAGGTGCTGCGGGATATCGGCGAGCGTGACCGGCGTGTGGCTGCCGGTATAGGGCGGCGGCATTTCGAAGAGGAGTTGCCCGTTGCGGTCGTGGATTTTGCTGCTTGGCGCGGTGGTATAGGCGCTGAGGTCGTCCGGTGAAGGCAGCCTGACAAAAATCCACCCCGCCAGCGCCGCACTGCCCAGCAGCGCCAGGATGCCCATCCCCAGCAAGGCTTGCGTGACGCGCTTCTTCAACACGCCGTTCCCTTTCATTGTATTTCACAAACGGCCCATTGCGTGACTTTAAGTAACCATCGTAGAGCAAACTGTCAGTTTGCTCTACGATGCAAATGCCACAAATTTTCAGCTCTTCGCGCCCCCGAGACGGGGGCGCAGAGCGTAGCGTCTGCGGTGGCGCGGTCGGAGACCGGCCACAGCTTTGCGGAGAAGTCTAGGCAATGACTTGATCGGCGAGCGTTTCACCGTCCCCTACGGATGCGCCACGCAGCAGTACCGCGTCGCGGATGGTCACGCGGTCGCCGATGTAGCAGTCGCGCTCGATGTAGACGTTCGGCCCGATAACGCAACCCGTCCCGATGACCACGCCCTGTTCAATGTACAGCGGCGTGATCAACTGGGTGCCCGGGCCGACGGTGTGCGGTTCCAGTTGCGGGCGACCGTCGCCGTGGGTCAAGTACTCCTGGTTCAACGCCAGGAGATCGGCGGCATTGGTCAGCGTCAACCGGCGTTCGACGGTCACGCCGCCCACACGCCCGTCGCGGTTGATGAGCATCTGAATTGCGTCTTGCAGCTCGTACTCGCCGCGCGGCGAAGGCGAGACTTCGGGCAGATAGTCGAGGATGCGCGGTGCGAAAACGTAGAGCGGCAGGCTGGAGATGTTCGACGGCGCTTCTTCCGGCGTCGGTTTCTCGACGATGCGCGTGATCCACGGCCCATCCAGCGCTACAATGCCTGTGCTGCTGATGCGTTCCCGCTTCACCGGCATCAAGGTCAAAATGGCGTTGGGCGGCGGGGATGTTCGCCAGAACGCCATCAGGCGGCCCACGTCGTCCGCCGTCACCAGATTGTCGCAGGCCGAGAGGACGAAGTCTTCGGTGATGAGCGGCACGGCGCACTGGAGCGCCTTCGCCATCCCCAGGCGCTCCGTCTGGTAGACGAAGCGCACATCGGCCTCCAACGCCGATTCGCGCATAAAGTAGCGCGTGATGTCGCGGTCTTCCGGGCTGACGACGAGAATAAAGTCGCGGACGCCGTTCTCCGCCAGCAGTTCCATCACCCGCTCGACGATGGGCTTGCCCAGGATGGGCAGCATCGCCTTGGAACGATCCAGCGTGATTGGATGGAGCCGCGAGCCTTTGCCGGCTGCCAGAATAACGCCCTGCATACGTTAGCTCACGCGATGGATGTAGATCACGTTTCCTTTAGGGATGAGCAATTCCAGGCCGGTTTCCTGGCGGATGAGGATGTCGTACACATCCACGCCGATAAGATTGCCCTTGAAGACTTTGCCACTGGTCACGGCGACCAGGACCAGTTGATTTTCCAGTTCGGCGTAGAAATCAGCAGAACGCTTGCCCCACACTTGCGTCGGTTTTGCTTTCTCGTTCATGATGCCTCCTTTTAGGTCGTGAGAGGTGATGGGTAATCGGTAATCAGTAATCGGTAATCATAACGGGTAATGCGTATAGTCCGCAATTCCCTGATTACCATTTACCAGTTACCGCTCACCAGTTACCAATCTCATTGTACCATGTTCTGCCGGTTTGACATCACTGCCTTGACTTTGCTTGAGCCTGTGGTAACGTTGCCGCCGTATATTTTGACAAGATTCACAGGATAGGAACGGCTTTCTTTATCTTATAAATCCTGTCAATCCTGTCTAAAAACAGACTTGAGGCATGTATGGCAATCAAAGAGAGAACACAACAGATGCGCGTGATAGCCGAGATTATGTTGGTCCATCTGCCCGACGTGCTGCCGAAGGATCAGGCGCTGGCGCACGATCTCCTGGCAGTGGTGGGGACGGCACTGCACGCCATCTACGAGGATGCCGAACAATCGGCGAAGGCTTGGGACAAGAAGGCTTACCATTCGCGCGCCGACGAGATGCGCCAGGAATGGGAATGGGCGCTGGCGGCTGCCAACTACGCGCTCGGCCTGGCGCTGCGCCCCGATCCGCTGACCACGCCAATTCTGAATAGGATGCGGGTGATGATCCACCCTGGCCTGGAACGCCCGGCGCGCCATCAGATCAGCGATCCAGAGCGTTTTCGCGGCGCGGCGCAGGCGGTCAGGGTGCAGCAATCCCAAAAGCGCGCCCCCATTAGAGGGTAGTGGCGACTTCAGTCGCTCCTTTACGGCTTTCTCACCACACCGCCAGCATCGCCACCCCCACACCCGCGCCGACAATCAACCCTGCCGCCATATCCCCGGCATAGTGCAGGCCGAGCGCCACGCGGCTGAGGCAGACGAGCAATCCCCACGCTACCAGCCCCGTCGCTCCCCAGAACGGCAATAGCCCGCTTAGGACAACCAGCAACCCGCCGATCCGTACCGCGTGCCCTGAGGGGAACGAGTGCTGGTCGATATTCAGGTAGAACAACCCCTGCTCACCTTCCGGGCGAGGGCGCCGAAAGAAGGCTTTGAGCACGGTGCTGATGATCCAGGTGAGCGCCGTGATGAGCACAATGCGTTCTCCCGCCTTGGCCCACCCGTCAATGCCGAAGCGCCAGAGCAGCGCGCCGAGGAAAATCCACACCAGGCTGTCGCCGGAGTGCGCGAGGACCGTCGCCATCCCCCGGCTGACCGGCCCGCGCAGCAGCGTCGCGGCCTGCGCCGTAAGGGTGTGGTCGCGTTCGAGCCATTGTTGCCAGCGTGACGTCATCGCGCCAATTCCTGACGGCAGATTTCCAACTGAAACGGCTTGTCGGCGTCCATCCCCATCTCGGCGTAGTCCACGATCATCGCCCGCACGTTCAGTCCCAATTTTTGGAGCGCGAGCCGTTCCAGTTCGGCCAGACTCAAGCGGCGCGCCATCAATTTCGCAAAAAAGGCCGGGCCGAGGCGCGCGGCCTGTTTGAGCGCGTTTTTGCGGCTGTTGAGCAGATCGTTCCACAAATCCTCGTGGGCGTGGGCGATGCGCGGCGCGACGACGTGAATATCCCCGGCGGCGAAATCGCCGTCGCTGAAGTGAACGTAGCTGCGCCGCGAGCCGGGGAAGCGCTGCTCCATCTTCTCGCGCGGCACGATGCTGTGGTAGATGTCCACGGCGGGATCGGCGCACTGCGCGAGAAAGGTCTCCACCATCGCGCCGGTGAGCATGGGAATGTCAGAACTGCTGATGAGCACTTGCTGCGTCGCCGGGTCAATCTCAAAAATCTGGTCAATACCCGCGAGGATGTTCTTCAGCATCGAACCCTGGTCGGGGACGTAGTGCGAAATTTTAGGGGACGTGATGCCACATTCTTGCGTGAGACCCACGAAAACGACGTTCCGCACACTCGGCGCAGCGTCGAGCGCGTCCAGCACCCACTGCACCAGAGGCTTGCCCGCCACATCAATCAGCGCCTTAGGCCGTCCCTGGGTGTATGCGTAAAGCAAATCTTCTTCTTGCGGCACGCCGCCGGCAAGTACAATGCAATCAATCATCGTCTTCCTCCCCTATCAGTCGTTCAGCTTTTCGATGTGCGGATGCAGGCCCAATTCCGCGATCAACGCCGTCAACTCGTCGCGAGTCAGCGGGCGGCCTTTTCCGGCGACGGCGACCAGCGCGGACTCCATCATGTTCGTGCCGAAGGAGCGCCCCTGGAAGCGCGGCGTCGTGGTGATGAGATAGCGCACCCCGGCATCGCGGAAACGCTGGACATCGGCCTCGGTCGTTGTGTTGGTGAGGATCGTCTTGCCGGGCAGGGTGGGCGGCATGTGGCGCTTGGTGTACATACAATCCCCGGCGATGATCGTCGCCCAGGTGTACCAGCGCGTGAATTTGGGCACCGTCTCGTGCTGCTTCTCGCCGGTCGGGTAGATCGCACTGATCGGCAAGCGCCCGACAATCGGCGCTAACACCATCGCCAGCAGCTCAATCGTGCGAAAACTGCGCACCGGGATGGGGATGCCCAGGCCGAAGAGCAGGTCGCCGAAGACAGTCTCATACCCGGCCTGCGCGAGACCCTGCGCCATCCCGTAACGATCCACCGCCATATTGACCAGCGCGCGTTTGGGGTGCAGTTCAGCCCCGATGTGCGCCTCAACGTACTGCATTGCCTGGCGCTCCAACGTGTACTTCAACCCGCGCCCATCCACCACCGGCGTCTGCTTGACACCCTGGATCAGCTTGCGCGCGGTGTGCAGCGGGTATTCCCGCCTGTCCGTCCCCATCGAAAGATCAATGCCGCCCACGCCGAAGGCGTCCACTTTGCCGTCCAGCTCGTTGTAAAGCTGCATCGCCTTGGCCGTATCGCCATTGGTGCCGATCCGTTCAATGCTGACGGTTTCGCCCAACAGCTCGATTTCGACGCGCTTGTCGCGCGACGAACTACCCAGACTTACACTGACTGCCCGTTTCATAATAATGCCCCTTTCATAAACGAATAAAAACGAACGGTACTTCGCGGAATTTCATTCGTGCAATTTACCAAAAAAGGTAAATTATTGCAATGAAATACAGGTTAATCGCCTCACAGCACATCCACCGGGTCAATATCCACCAACCATCCGGCGGGGAGGGCGATCTGGCGCAGGAAGTCCGCCGGCGCGACGCTGCGCAGAAGGATTTGCCAGCGGTAGCGGCCACGGACGCGGGCGAAGAAAGCCGGCGCCGGCCCGATAAGGTCGGTGGTGGGCAAGCCCCCGGCGCGGAGCGCATCGCGCAAGGTCGCGGCGAAACTTTCGGCGGCTTGCTGCGCGTGCTCGCGGTCTGCGTGTGCGTAGACCAACCGCGCCAGCCGGATGAACGGCGGGTAGTCGGCCTGCTCGCGGAAGGCCAGCTCGCGCTGCGCGAAACCGGTATAGTCGTGGACCGCTGCCCGCTGCACGGCGTAGTGCGTGGGATAGTAGGTCTGAAGGATGACGCGCCCGCCGAGCAATCCGCGCCCGGAGCGCCCGGCGACCTGCGCCAGCAGTTGGAAGGCGCGCTCGGCGGCGCGAAAGTCCGGCAGATTGAGCGCCGTATCGGCGGAGATGATGCCCACGACGGTCACTTTGGGGATGTCCAACCCGCGCGCGACCATCTGCGTGCCTACCAGGATGTCGGCCTCGCCGCGGGCGAAGCGGCCCATGATCGCGGTGTGCGCAGCGTGCGAGCGGGCGGTGTCTTGATCCCAACGCACGAGGCTGGCGTCGGGCCAGCGTTCCGTCACGCGCGCTTCCAGCCCCTCGGTCCCCAGGCCAAACGCGCGCACCCGCAGCGAGCCGCACGCCGGGCACTGACGCGGCATCCGCTTTTGGTGCCCGCAGCGATGGCAGAGGAGCAGGCTGGCGCCCTCGTGGTAGGTCAATGGCGCGTCGCAGCGCGGGCACTCCGCCGTCCAGCCGCAGTCCCGGCAGAAGATGTACGTCGCCGTCCCGCGCCGGTTGAGGAAAAGGATAACCTGCTCGTGTTGCGCCAATGCGCGATCCACCGCTTCTTGTAGCACGACGCTGAAAACCGAGCGGTTGCCGGCCTTGAGTTCCGCCCGCATATCCACGATCTGCACCGGCGGCAGGGCAATGGCCGCGGCTTGCGACGTTCCCCCCAAAGGTTGGTAGCGACTGCCGGGAAGGTGCAAATAGTCCTCCCAGGCCGCGATGCGCTGCCGGTGTCCCATCACGCGCTGCGGCATTTCGAGCAGGCGATAGCGGCCTGCCAACGCGCGCGCGTAGGCTTCCAACGACGGCGTGGCGCTGCCCAGGATGAGCAGCGCGCCCGTCATGCGAGCCAGTTCTTCGGCCACGTCGCGCGTGTGGTAATATGGCGGGCGACCCTGTTTGTAGCTTGTGTCCTCTTCCTCGTCCATCACGATCAGCCCCAGATTGGGGAACGGCGCGAACAGGGCAGAGCGCGCGCCGACCACCACCGTCACCGCACCGCTGCGCACGCGCCGCCAGGTGTCGAAGCGCTCGCCGTCGCTCATCCCGCTGTGCCACAGCCCCACCTGCCCCGGAAAGCGCACGGCGAAGCGCTGCACGGTCTGCGGCGTGAGGCTGATTTCGGGGACGAGGATCAACGCTTGCTTGCCCTGGGCGAGGACGTGTGCTGTCGCCCGCATATACAACTCGGTTTTGCCGGAGCCGGTCACGCCCAAGAGCAGGGCGGGCGCGGGCGCGGTGGCGGAGGTGGCCTCGCGCAGCAGCGTCTCGATGACATCCCACGCGCTTTGCTGCTCCGAGATGAGCGCGGGCGGCGCGTCGGGCGTGAAGATCATCTCCGCTAACGGGTCGCGCAGCACTTCCTCATGGCTGAAGGCGACCAGGCCGCGGGCGGTGAGCGTCTTCAGGTGCGTGTATTGCGCGCCCGTTTCGGCGTAGACGACGCTCACATCCACCGGCTGGCGCTCGTTTTCAAGGAATTCGAGGATGCGGCGGTACAGAGCGAGGTTGCGCAAACCCTGCCATTGCGCCTCCCACTGCGCGCGCGGCGCAGTCAGGCGCACGAATTGAACCACTTTGGGCTGCACGACGGCAAGCCGCAGCAGGCGCTCCACCTTGATCAGCCCGCGCCGCTTCAAATAGTATCGCGCTCGGCGCAAGTCAACGCCTTTGACGGCTTGCTTGGCCTGGGCGCTGGTCAGTGCTCCGCGTTGAATAAGCGTCTCAAGCAAGGTCTTGGCGGGAGCGGGGAGATCGGGCGGCGCGGATATGACGAGGGGCGTGAGGCGCAGGTAGACGGTGGTGCGCAGTCCCGGTGGCAACATCACCTGCACGCACTGATGCAGCGGCGCTAATGTCTCCCGCGCGATCCACCGCGCCAGGTCGAGCAGCCGCGCATCGAGCGCCGGATCGGGGTAGAGCACACTCTGGATCGGGCGGGTTTTCGGCACGGCAGACGTCTCGGTGAGCGCCAGTACGATGCCGGGCAAAAGCTGCTCGCGCAACGGCGCGACGACGAGCACGCCAGGGCGGACGGCAGACGCCAGCGCAGCCGGGATGTCATAGTCGAGGATCAGCGCATCCTTGACCTTGAGCGGGATAAAAACCAAAACTTGCGCGTACATAGACTTATGCGTCCAGAATCGGCATTACCCTGGATAGAAAATGCCCATCCGGCTCCGCGACGCGAGACTGCCGGGCTGTGGCAGAGGAAACTCAATCCCCATCTGCCATAAGCCACGCCGCGATATTGAGCGCCAGCGTGCGCTGCACGGATTCCGGCAACCGGTAGAAGGGGAACGCAGCGACAACGATACGGTTGATATCGCTCGTCTCGTCCACCGCCGCAACCAATGCCGGACTGCCGGTGGATGGGCTGTTGGGTCCGCGCGTGAGCAGTATGGCGCTCTCGACGTCGTTGCCGGAGATAATCATAGCGGGGACGCTGCTTTCAGACGGGAGCAGCGTGATCAGTTCCCCCGCCGTCAACCCTTCGAGTAAGGGATGCGTTGTGTTGGCCACGACCAGATCATTGATGGGCGCGTACTCAAACTCTGCGGTGTCAATGGGCAAAGGCTGGGCGCCGACCAGCAGCACGTTGCCGCTGCTGATTCTGTCAATGGCCTGGAAAGCCGGGGAATCGGACAGGCTGCCGGCGTAATCGCCGGAATCAATGATGTAGACGGCGTATCCTTCCAGGTCAGTCCTGGTGGGTTGCCCGTCATCGGGGATCGTCCACCGGGTCACGGCGTAGATGTCGTCGAGCATATTCACGAAATCGGCGGCGCTTGTGCGGACGCCTCCTTCGCCAGCTTCGACCGAGATGACCAAAATCCGTTTGGCGGGCGCTGGCTCAGTCGCTTTCGGCTGCGCCTCTGGCGCTCCTTCTGCGGCGCACAAGGTTGTCGCACCTGCCTGCGCGCAACCAACGAAATTGTGATTCGCCAGCCGTTCGACGGCGGATGCCACGCTCTCCGCCGTTTCGGCCACAATGCTGATGTTGCATCTTTCGGCGTTGCAATCCACAATGAAAAGCGTGATGCCCTTCACGCTCAACGCGCCCAGCGCCGGAATTTCGAGGTACTGTTCCGGCGCGGTTGCGCCGTTGGAGGTTTGCTCGGCTTTGGGTTGGACGGCAGGAAGGGTGTCTTCGGCCACAACCGTCGTCAACGTGATGCCGTTTTGCGCCAGCAGCGCCTTGACGGTTTCCACATCGCTGAACAAGCCTACCAGCAGCGCGTCGTGGTCGGGGACGACATCGGTGCGGAGGGTGAGAGAACGCCCGGTTTCCTCGAAGTATGTCTGTAGCGTCCCACCTTTGGTAATCAGGCGCGGATCAACGCGGTCGCCGCTGATCTGCACCAGGTCTACCTGTGGGCCGAAGAGGTAGGGGAAATCTTCCAACGCATTGCGCACGCGCGTATCCTGCGCCAGCCAGTCCGCGATGTGGCTGAGGAAGCGGTCGTTGTCGGCGACGGTGTGATAGGGGGCGGTAAGGCAGGTGATGTCGCCCAGCGCCAGCACGCGCGCATCGGCGGCGAGGATGGCTGGCGGGAGATCGGTCTCGCCGGTGCGCACGGTCGACGCGACGGCGGGATCTCCCTTGAACAACGCCGTTCCGGCGCTGCGCATCGAATGGGCCGCGAAAAAGACGACGGTCTCCACATCCTGGGTGAGCGGCGTCTGCCCGGCGGCAGGCGTGAACGCTACGTTGCGATAGTTGCCCACATTCTCATCCAGGTTGTAGAGATAGTCGTCAAAATACGTGACGTCGAAGAGGTTCGCCACGCTGTTCATCGCCGGGACGGCGCTGGTAGGAAAGAAAGCAGCCGACTCCACATCGTCCTCCGCCGTATATTCTGGCGGCACCGGGCGGGTGGGATCGGCGGCCAGGAACAGCCGCCCGCCGTCCTTCACAAAAGCGGCGATGGCTTTCTGCTCCCCGGATGTGAATGGTACGGATGGTGCAAGGACGATCAGCGCCGTCGCTTGATAGAGCGCGTAACTCAACGTCACGTCGCCGTTGAAGAATTCCACCGTCACGCCTCGCGCCTCCAGCCGCGATTGCAGCGGGCTTAAATCGTTGCGCGTGAGGTTGTTGTGATGGGCCAGATCAATGAGCACATGCCCGTTGCCGGCCACGGGTTCATCGGCAAACGCCCGGTGATCCAGAGTCGGCGCTCCCCCGACCTTATCCGCTTGAATTTCCGCAATCTGCGGGGGCTGATACGCCGGTCCGTTTCCGTAGAACCAAAACCAACGCCCGGCAAAAATCGCCGCGACGAGGCTGAGCAGCAAAAGGAGACGAATGAGTGTTTTCATGGGGTCCCTCGCAGGCGCATATCGTATAGCAGATAGATGCCCGGCGGCAGTGTCCGTTTCCCGGTCGCCGGGTCAGCGGCTCCGATCCAGGTGTTGACAAAGGCGGATTCCCCCTGGAAATAGGTATCCAGCACGCGGGCTTCTAAGTCCACGACGGTGTAGTGTTGGGTGCCCGCTTGTTGCGCAGCGGCAGCGATGGCGTCGCTCAACGTCCCTATATAATCAATCAAACCCAGACGCAGCGCCTCACGTCCCGGATAGACTAACCCCTGCGAGAGTTCCTCGGCAGAAATGCGCAGCCGCGCGCCGCGCTGGCTCGTCACCGTTGCCAGAAATTCCTGTTTGATCCCCTCAATCTCGCGCAGAAATTCGTCGCGGTTGCTGCCGGTCAATTTAAACGGGCCGCTCGCCAGGATGACGTCGTTCACGGCCAAATCCGGCGGGACATAGCCCCATACGCCGACGTTGCCCACTGACGACGAGGGACGGGCGTAAAGCGGATCCGTGCCCATCGCCGCGTAATAAGCGCCGCTGCCCGCCACCGATCCGATAGCGCCGATCACCGGCATCTCCTTGCGCAGCGCCTGCAGCTCCAGATACAAGGTCTGGCTGGCAACAACTTCCCCGCCAGGCGAGTCAAACTGGACGACCACCGCCTTGATGCGCGGATCGCGGCGCGCGCTTTCGATCTCGGCCTGAAACAACTCGACGCTGCCGAAATCGAGATCGGTGCCGGTGGACCAGATTTCATAGCTCACTTTGATCAGTCCCACCGCCGGCCGTGGAATGAGCTGTGTCGCCAGTCCCCAACTGACCAGCCCGACCGCGACAAAAATGCTCCCCCACAAGAGCAGTATTCCGATCTTACGGAGTTGGGATGATTGTCCCATAAACCACGCTCCTTTCCCAGTACTGGATGACTATGGCCCTGCGCCTTCAAGCGGCGCGAGATCGTCGAGCGTCTGCTGCCAGGAGGGCGTGCCGGGCGCGTAGCCCTCAATGCGCACCAGCGTGCCTACTTCCGCCCACTTGAAGAGCGTCTCCGCGTCGCCTACGTCGAGGATGATGCAGCCGAAGGAAGCCGGCCACCCCAACACGCCCCGCGAGAGCCGCGTCCCGTAGTGCGTGATCGGCAATTCGTGGATGCCGTTGAAGAACCCTTCGTCCTCTTCGTAGATGCCCATAAAGTACGGCATATCCAGCCGCCAGCGCTGCGCGAAGGCCATCTCTTCCTTGAACAAAATCTGAAACTGCCCCGGAATGGTCGGCGTGCGCGAAATGCCGCTGGAAACGGTGAACGTGTAAATCTGCGTGTCGTACTCGAAAACGCGCATTTGCTGTTTCGGCAGGTCAATCTCGATGCGCTTGCCGGGCGTCAGGGGATAGGGGAGCAATACATCAATGGACGGGATGACCAGTTCTTGCCCAACATCAATCGCGCCGGGATCCACATCGGGGTTTGCCTTCTTGAGCTGGTACAGGGGCATGTGATGGTTGTAGGCGATGAGCGACAGCGTGTCGCCGGGCTGGACGATGTAGCTGCGATCCGGGTGGCGGACGTTTGCCTGGGCCTGGTGCTGCCCGGCGTACAGCGCCGCGAGCACGTTTTTCAGCGTCGGACCGATATCCAGCCGCCGTTCTTCGCCGACCTGCGGCGCGACTTCTTCCAGCCACGCCCTCACCGGCGCGTCGTTGAGGTACAGTTTGACGCTCTGGCCTTCGACGCGCGGTTCGAGCCAGGCGGCGATACGCTCAAGCGGCGCGATAAACTCGGCGCGATAGCCGGCCGGCAGCTCGTTTTCGAGCAATTTGCCGGTGAGCGGATCGTCCACGACGAGGGTGAAGGGCTGCGCCAGCCACGTCTGCGCCTGCGTGCGCGCCGGTTCCGGCGCGGCGATGGTCGGCGGCACAGCGATGAGCGCCAATTCCACGGCGGGCGCTCCATCCGCCAACGCCTGAAGCACGCGCGCGGCAGCCTCTTCTACGTCGAGACGCTGCCCTGCCTGCCCTTCCGTGGCGACGACGGTTCCGCCGTCGAGCGTCAGCCCCGCGTCCACCGGCGCGCGCGTCACCTCTGCCGCGATGCGCGCCACGGCCTCCCGCACCCGCGCCGGGTCCGCGGGGACGATGACCGGCGCGATGACGACGTTCTGCTCGCGCAAGCTCGCCAGCAGCGGAACCTCGCCGTCGGCGTCGCGCCCTACGGTGTAGGCGGCCCGCGCCGTCGCGCGAACATCGTACCGCTGGCCCACCTCCGCCCAGGCAACGCGCCACGTCTGCCCGGCAACCTGGACATTGACGCCCGACGTTTCTGGCGCGGGCAGCGCGCGTGTGAGCGCCGCGACAGCTTCGTCCACGGTCAGGCCGCTCACGTCCGTGGTTTGCACGCGCACGCCGGACAGGATCGTGTCCGCCGGGTGGCGCAGCGCCAGCCACGCCGCCACAGCAAAAACGACGATCATCAGGATGAGGATCGCCGCCAGTGCGCGTGTTATGACTTTCAATTTCGCCATAGGCGGACGCTGTGTCTGTTTTATATCGCCGTTCATAAAGCCACCGTACCGTGTAGCAGCGACTTCAGTCGCCTCCCAGAATACGCTGCATAAAATGTAGCACGAAGCGCCGCCAATGTAAAGCCCTACCTCTGCATAACATCTTCATTCAGCAGCGGTCGCGCCTCGAACTGCCGCCGCACCACCGCGCCGAAGACAACACCGGCAGCCAACAGCGCGGCAATCCCCGACCCAATGAAAACGACGGGCAAGCCCATGCTGTCGGCGAGCCAGCCGGCCAGCGGGTTGGTGACGAGCGGCGCGAGGCCGCGCGTGGCGGCGTTCATCAGCGATTGCAGGGTGGATGTCCACGCTTCAGGTGCGCGCTCGTCAATCAGGCTCACGTTCCCCACGAAATAGAGCGCAAAGCCAGCGCCCTTGAGCATCGCAAACGCCAGGATGAGCCAGGGCTGGCGCACCAACCCGTATCCCAGGAAGGCAATGCCGACCAGCCCGTAGGCCAGCAGGATACTCACCGGCTTGCCAAGTTTGCGGAAGATAGCGCCGCTGTAGTGCATCACCGGGGGTTCGGCGAGCGCCGAAAGCCCGAAGAGCGCGCCGACCAGTAATTGTCCGCCGCCGAGCTGATCCATATAGACGCCGGAGAACGTCCCGTACATCCCTTCGGCAATGCCGACCAGCGAGACTGCCAGGAGGATGACGATCAAACCTTGATCCCGGCGCAGGTTGTGCAAGGTAGGCGCAGCGGCTGTGCTTTTCTTTTGTTGGTCTGCGGCGGCGGGCGCGCTCTCCTCCAGACCCGTTGCGGACCATAATACCGGCAGGGTCAATAGACTCGTCACGATGAACATCGCCTGAAAGCCCCACCGTTCCCACAGCGCGCCGCAGATCAAGGCCGCTATAGCGAAACTCAGCGATCCCCACAGGCGCAGCTTGCCATAATCAATACGGTGGCGGGCTGCCATGCGCGCCACCATGCCGTCGCCGATGGACATCATCGGACTGAACAGCGCCGCGCGCACCAGAACCAGGAGCAACAACGGCGCAAAGGTCCGCGGGAAGATGAAAAGGATGAGCAGCGCCCCTGTCCCGCCGATGGAGATGAGCAGCATCCGCTTCTGCCAGCGTCGCCGGTCGGCCAGCAGCGCGAGCGCCGGGCCGACCAACAGCGTCATCAGCGGGAAAGCGGCGGAGAGAATGCCGATTTGCAGGCCGCTGAGGCCCAGGCGGGCGAAGTAGACGTTGAAGAACGGCATTTGCGCACCCATCACAGCCCACAGGCTGAAATAGAAAAGCGAGGCGCGCCAATATGGGCTGCGTTGGGACGTATGTTTTAGCGTTGCCATAGTTTTTCGTAGACGCGCAAGAGTTGGCGTCCGGTGCGGCTCCAGGAGAAATGTTTGTCGGCGCGCTCGCGGAGTTGCACGCCCAGGTGCGCCGCGCCGTCGGGATCGTGCAGGATCGCGCGCAACGTTTGCGCCAGCGCCTCAGCGTCACCCGCGGGCGCAGCGTAAAGGCCCAGGTTGTTGAGATACTCGCGGCTCACCGGCGTGTCGTAAGCCACCACCGGCAGCGCCATCGCCATGTAGTTGAGGATTTTGCCGCTGCCCTCCGTCGCCGAGATTTTCGGCGCGGCGGCGACGTCCCCAAGCGCCAGGTGCGCGGGGATGTCCTCGTAGGGCATCTTGCCGGTGAAGATCACGTCCCGCTCGGTGAGACCCAGGGTGTGCGCGTAGTGGCGATAGTGCTCCACCTGCGGGAAGCCCATCACCAAAAAGGAGACGGCCTCGCCCTGCGCCCGCAGCCGAGCGGCGGCTTCCAGCAGTTGCGGGATGCCTTGGTAGTCGGCCAGCAGCCCCAGGTAGACGACGACCTGACGCTCCGGCGGAATGCCCAACGCTGTGCGCCGCTGTTGGCGGTCTTCCGGCGTAATGCACGTCGGGAACAGAAAATCCAGGTTGACGCTGTCGGGCAGGGGATAGACGTTCTCTGTGCGTTTGAAGACGCTAGCGAGGAGTTCCGCGCTGTGGACAGTGCTGGTGATGATCGCATCTGGCATTTCGACGATGCGTTCTTCCAGTCGCCGCCACCAGTAATGCGCCACGCTATCCTTTTTCAGGAAGCTGTGATCGAGCATCTCGCCCGTCAAACTGCCCTGAAAATCGAAGACCAGGGGCACGCGCAGCAGTTTGGCGAGCACGTGGCCGATCAGCGCGCCTTCGTGCAAATGCCCGTGGATGATGTCGGGCCGCCAGGCCCGCGCCGTCCACAACGCCTTCCACGCCAGCAGCACATCGAAGGCGATCTTGTGCCGCGAGGAGCCGACCTCGTAATCGGAGCGCCAGGGCGTCGGCGCGCAGCGCACAATGTCCAGGCCAGGCAGGTTGCGGCCCAGGTAATAGGTGACGATGCGCACCTGCATCCCCTGCGCCTGGAGCGCGCGCGCCTCTTCGAGGATGCGGATGTGACAGCCGTAGTCCAGGAAAAAGGACGTAGGGGCGATCATCAGGATGCGCGGTGGGTGGTCAGGCATACCGACTCAGTGTACAAGAGATAGGATGCAAGATGCAAGATGCAGGATGCAAGATGCAGGATGCAGGATGCAAGAGGCAAGACGCGGGATGGTTATGCATGAGCTTGTGGCTTTTGTTTTGGCGTAAGCCCCTCGCCAAAAAGCGTGTGCAGCGTGCGCTGGAAAAGGTTGTCGCTTTGCAGCGCGCCGCGCTCGATTTCCCAGGCGCGCTCGCGGCTTTCGGCCATCCAGTAGGTGCGCGCCTGGGCTGCGGCGGCGAATGTGGTTTCCAACGCTTCGGCGTCGCCCTGCGCGATGGTCTGGCGCAATTCTTGCAGCCGGGCGAGCGTCGCATCGAGGCCGCGCAGCAGCGTATCACGTCCCAGGAGGGCGAGCATCCGGCGCGAGGCGGCATCGCCGGAGGCAGCGGCGGTCGCCGTGGCGAAGGGCCGGCCGGCGGCTTTGCGCACCTCGGCCCAACCGGGCGCGCCGGCGGTCGCCTGGAACAGCGCCGTCGCCAGCACATCGGGGACGGCGTCGGCGATGACGCGCGCTGCGTCGTGTTCGATGGGGTCCATATAGAGCGGTTCCGCGCCTAGCACAAGCGCCAGGTTAGCGACAGCGCGCACGGCGCTCGGATGATCGTCGGGGCGCGCGGTGATGGCGTAGACGGCGCGGCTGAACAGGTCGGCGCGGGCGTCGTGCAGGCTTTCCAGCGGTTCCCATCCGCCCACACCCGGCGCGAGGAAGGGATCCGCGCCCACGAAGTAGTTGCCGGGCGGCAGCAACTCGTCTGCCCAGGCGATGACGGGCGCTTTGAGCGGCGCCGTGTCGGTGATGACGACACCGGCATCCGGCGACAGCAACCGCCCGACATCCGCCAGCGCCTCACGCATGGCGGCGAGCGGGACAGCCAGGATCACCAACCGCACCCCGTTCAGCGCCAGGTCGAGGTTGAAGTCGGCCCGGTCGAACGCGCCATGCTCCTTTCCCTGCCGCGCGCGGCCCGGTTCGCGGTCGTGCCCTACGATTTCCAGATGGTCGGCGTCTGGCGATGCGCGAAGGGCCAATCCTATGGATGTGCCAATACAGCCAGTACCAATGATAGTGATACGTTGTCGGTCCATAACCTATTTCTCGTCAGTCATTTGTAATGCAATCAATTCACCGTCATCTCCTGCCAGACTATGGTGATGACGAATCAAATCCACCGTGCGTGGCGTTGCTCCCGCCTGCTTTGCGAGCGCCGCGCCCCATTCGGGATGCATCCGCCGCACGACAAAGCCACGACGCAGGCCGCGCGGCGCGCCAACGCTCCAACGCGCGGTGCTCTCCGGCGCGAAGTGTTCCCCCAAGACGGCGATGACGCGATCCCACAGGCGCGGCGGCGCTTTGATTTTCCCGACGTCGTGGAGCAGCGCGGCGACCAGTAAGTCGGGATCCGTGTAACCTTGCGCCGCCAACATCTGGCAGATGGTGATGCCGTGATGTTGTTCGGCGCGCGGCATACGCTGGAACAGCCGCAGCAGCTCATCATCGAGATGGCGCGCAGCGTAGGCCACATCTACCGGGCGAAAGGAAGTCCAGAATGTTGTAAAAAACTGCCCGACCCGATACCGCACGCGCGCCCACGTCGCCAGCTTGCCCAAAGGTCTTTTTGTCATGCTAAAGATAGAGAGCCTTCACTTGTCCAGTTAGCGAACGATTATAGCATAGGAAGAAAGAATATGAAGTCTAGCCGAGTCGCACCACAGCCAGCATTGACAAGCTTGAGAAAGATACGGAAGAACGCGCTGTTCTTCCGCATTTTTGCTTGTCGTCGTCTGCGCAAAAAGGTGCTATAATCCAGCCGTAAGGACACACTTTTCTGTTCGAGTCATTGGGAAATGATAACCACTCCGACGACATTGACCCGCGACGACGTAGCGCACATCGCCGCTCTGGCCCACCTCGATGTGGGTGAGGCTGAGCTGACGTTGTATCAGGAACAGCTTTCCGCGATTTTGGACTATGCAGCGCGACTGCAAACCCTGGATACGGACGCCATTCCACCGACGGCGAGTGTGCTGCCGCTGCGCACCGTCCTGCGCGAGGATGAGCCATCGTCCACTCTGCCGACAGAGGATGCGTTGGCGAACGCCCCTGCGGCGCGCGATAATTGTTTTGTCGTCCCGCCGGTACGCTGAAGGAGTCCGCGTGAGCGATCTCTGCGATCTGACCCTCCACGAAGCTTTGAGCGCGCTGCGCTGCGGCGACATCACCTCCGTCGCGCTGACGCAGGCGGTATTGGAGCGCATCCTTGCCGTGGATAACGACATCCGCGCCTACCTGACGCTGACGCCCGAAGCGGCATTGGAACAGGCTGAAGCCGCCGATGCCGCCCGCGCCGCAAGCCAGGACGCGCCGTTGCTCGGCATTCCCATCGCGCTCAAAGATAACATCTCGACGCAGGGCATTGAAACGACCGCCGGTTCCAAAATTCTCGCCGGCTACGTCCCGCCCTATGACGCCGCCATCGTCCGCAAGCTCAAGGCTGCCGGCGCGATCATCCTGGGCAAGACGAACCTGGACGAATTTGCAATGGGATCGAGCACAGAGAATTCGGCCTTCTTCCCCACGCGCAACCCGTGGGATGTGACCCGTGTGCCCGGTGGTTCGAGCGGCGGTAGCGCGGCGGCAGTGGCGGCGGGCGAGGCGCTCGCGGCGGTGGGGACAGATACCGGCGGATCGGTGCGGCAACCGGCGGCGTTGTGCGGCGTGGTCGGCGTGCGGCCGACTTACGGGCGCTGCTCGCGGTATGGGCTGGTCGCGTTCGCCTCGTCGCTGGATCAGCCGGGGCCGCTCACCCGCGATGTGACCGACGCGGCGCTGCTGCTGCACGTGATGGCGGGGCGCGATCCTCAGGATGGAACGACATGGCCTGCACCGGTTCCCGATTACGTCGCGGCGCTGTCGCTGGATGTGAAGGGCTTGCGGATTGGCGTGCCCCACGAGTATTTCGCCGCGGGGTTGCAGCCCGCTGTCGAACGCAGTGTCCGTGAGGCGCTGCAAGTATTCGTCGCGTTGGGCGCAGAACTGGTAGATGTCCACCTGCCGCACACCGACTACGCGCTCTCGACCTACTATCTCGTCGCCCCGGCGGAGGCCAGCGCGAACCTGGCGCGCTACGACGGCGTCCGCTATGGCTACCGCGCCGACGGCAGCTTCGAGACCATCGGCGATCTGTACGCGCGAACGCGCGGCGCGGGCTTTGGGCCAGAGGTGCAGCGCCGCATTATGCTTGGCACATACTGCCTCAGCGCGGGCTACTACGACGCTTACTATCTCAAGGCGCAAAAAGTGCGCACGCTCATCAAGGGCGATTTCGATGCGGCCTTCGCGGATGTGGATCTCATCGCCGGGCCAACGTCGCCGGGCACGGCTTTTCGCCTGGGCGAACGCACCGCTGATCCGTTGCAGATGTATCTGGCGGACATTTTCACGCTGTCGCAGGCGTTGGCAGGCATCCCGGCGATCAGCGTCCCGTGCGGCTTCGACGCGGACGGCTTGCCGATTGGCCTGCAACTCGCCGCCCCGGCGCTGCACGAAGCGCGTATGTTCCAGGCGGCGTTTGCGTATGAGCAGGCGACAGGCTGGTGGATGCGCCGACCAGAAATATGAAAGTCCGTATCTGTTTTGAAAATGAATTAACGTGACTGACGATGAAACCCAAAGTATACATAGAAACTTCCATTCCAAGTTTTTACTTCGAAATTCGCACTGAGCCAGAGATGGTAGCACGACGCGAATGGACGCGCCGATGGTGGAGTACCATGCGTCAGCATTACGTTCTTGTCACCAGTGCGGCTGTTTTAGATGAGCTTAATAAAGGCGATCATCCAAATAAAACGGCTGTTTTGGCATTAGTTGAACAAATCTCATTGCTCCCTGTTGTTCCCGCGATTACTGAAGTTGTACAAGCCTACATTCAACACCATGTCATGCCGCGTGATCCAGTGGGAGATGCTTTACATCTGGCATTAGGTTCGTATCACAAATGCGATTTTCTGTTGACGTGGAATTGCCAACATTTAGCGAACGCCAATAAGTTTGGGCATATTCGACGGATCAATACGTTGCTAGGTCTATACGTGCCATTATTGGTGACGCCGTTAGAATTATTAGGTGGTGAATCAAATGAAAGATGAAATGGATGCTACAATTGCGCAAATCCGAGAGGTGCGACATCGTATTTCGGAAAGTCTGAATCATGATCCATACCAGGTTGTGATGTATTACATGGAACTGCAAAGGCAATATGCTGAGCGTATGTTAGTTACAGAAATGGAGAGCTTGCCTGAAGAAGCCTTTTCGCAAATGATTAACCAGCCTGTATTGGTTTGAGTGAAACTTATCAATCTATTGACATTCGATTAATGCGGAGGGAACAATGAAACTCGTTATTCCTATGGCCGGTTTGGGCACGCGGATGCGCCCGCACACGTGGACGCGCCCGAAGCCGCTGCTGCCGGTGGCTGGCAAGCCAATGCTCGGCCATATCCTGGAACGCTTCCGCGATTTACCGATCACGGAATATGTCTTCATCGTGGGCTGGCTTGGCGAGCAGGTGGAGGCGTACATCCACGAGAACTACGCGATTCCGGCGCACTTTGTCGAGCAGAAAGAGCAGTTGGGGCAGGCGCACGCTTTCTGGCTGGCGCGCGAGCACCTCACCGGTCCGGTTTTTACGATGTGGGTGGATACGCTCTTCGACGACGTTGATTTCTCCGGTTTGGATGCCGACGGGCTGGACGGCGTCATTTTCACCTACCCGGTGGACGATCCGCGTCGGTTTGGCGTCGTCGAGACCGGCCCCGATGGTTATGCAACCCGGCTCATTGAGAAGCCGGAAGCGGTGGACAACAAGAACGTCCTCATCGGCCTGTACTACTTCCGCGAGGGAGAATGGCTGGCGCGCGTTTGCGAGGAACTGATGGCGCGCAACATCCAGACGAAGGGTGAGTATTATCTGGCGGACGCCATCAACCTGATGCTCGAACAAGGCGCGCGTATCCAAGTGCGTCAGGCCGGCGTGTGGCAGGATACCGGCAAGCCGGAGACGACGTTTATCACGCACCGTTATCTGCTGGAAAACGGCTGCGACAATAGCTTCGCCACCCCGCGCCCCGGCGTGACGATCATCCCGCCGGTGTATGTCCACGCGCAGGCTATCATCGAGCGTTCGGTCATCGGGCCGTATGTTTCGGTTGGCCGGGATGTGCAGATCCGCGACAGCATCCTGCGCGACACGATTGTGGATGAGGGCGTGGAGATTGACGCCGTGATGTTGGAGGAGTCCATCATTGGTCGTTGGGTTCACCTCGCCGGCCGCTTCCGCAGGCTGAACATCGGCGATTCGTCCGTCGAGTTATGAGTTGCGAGTTGTGAGTTGTGGGCTATGTGCTCATTCGCTGATTCTTGATTCTTGATTTGCTGATTCGTTGATTCGCTGATTCTTTATTCTTGAGAGGAATTTGATGACACCGGATACTTTTATTTCTAAGCTCGCCAGGAGCATCCCGCCTTCTGGCATCCGTCGCTTCTTCGACATTGCGGCGACGATGGAGGATGTGATCAGTTTGGGGATCGGGGAGCCGGATTTCGACACGCCGGCGCCGATTGTGGAAGCCGGGATCGCGGCGCTGCAACGCGGGGCGACGCACTATACATCCAACTCTGGTCTGATCGAGCTGCGGCAAGCATTGGCGGCGCATATCCATAAGCTCTACGGGCTGGATTATGATCCCACCCACGAGATTCTGGTGACGGTAGGCGTCTCCGAGGCGCTCTATCTGGCGATGGCGGCGCTGCTGGATCCCGGCGACGAGATCATCTTCGCCGAGCCGTGCTTTGTGGCCTACGAGCCGACGGCGGTGATGGTCGGCGCGACGCCGGTCGCCATCCCCACCACGCCGGAGACGGGGTTCCAGCTCACGGCGGAGATGATTGAGGCCGCCATCACTGAAAAAACGAAAGTGTTGTTTCTTGCCTCGCCCAACAATCCCACCGGCGCGGTGATCAACCGCGAGCGGCTTACAGCTATCGCCGCCCTCGCAGAAAAGTACAACCTGGTGGTACTCTCCGATGAAATCTACGACCGGCTGGTCTACGGCGTGGAACACGTCTGCTTCGCCACTTTGCCGGGGATGCGCGAGCGAACCATCGTGTTGCAAGGCTTCTCGAAGGCTTATGCGATGACGGGCTGGCGTGTGGGCTATCTGCTTGGGCCGGAGACGCTGGTGGCCGAGATGCGCAAGCTGCACCAATACCTGATTATGTCTGCGCCGACGGTGTCGCAGTGGGCGGCGCTGAAGGCGCTGGAAGTGGGCGAGCCGTTCGTCCAGGAGATGCACGCGCGCTACGAACGCCGCCGCAAGTTGATCGTTGGCGGCCTCAACGACATCGGACTCATGTGCATTGAGCCGCACGGTGCGTTCTACGCCTTCCCCTGCATCCAGAGCACCGGTATGGACGACAATATCTTCGCCGAGCGGCTGTTGCAGGAAGAGCGCGTCGCAGTTATTCCAGGGCGAGTTTTCGGGCCGTCCGGCGCGGGGTTCGTGCGGATGTCGTATGCGACGGCCTACGACAAAATTGAGGTGGCGTTGGAGCGCATTGCTGCATTTGTACAGCGCTGCCGTGTCGCGTGAAACGTAAAACGTAAAACGTGAAACGTAAGAGGTCTATTACTCTTTACGCTTTACGTTTTACCCTTTGATAGATTTCGCCACATTGAGGTTTTATGGAATACGAAGCCGTCATCGGCCTGGAAGTCCACGCGCAGATCCACACGCGCTCGAAGATGTACTGTGGTTGCCCGGTGGTGGCGGATACGGGAGACGTACCGCCTAACACGCAGGTCTGCCCGGTCTGTCTGGCGCTGCCGGGGACGCTGCCGGTCGTCAACCGGCGCGCGGTGGAATTGGGCATCATGACGGGGCTGGCGCTCGGCTGCACGATCAATCCGGTCAACGTCTTCGCGCGCAAATCGTATTTCTACCCCGATCTGCCGAAGGGGTATCAAATCTCGCAGTATGAGCTGCCGCTGGCGATCAATGGCGCGTTGGAGATTGAGACGGAGTCCGGCACGCAACGCATCGGCATCACGCGCGCGCACCTGGAAGAGGACACGGCCAAGCTGTACCACCAGGAGGATGGAGCGGCGCTGGTGGACTTCAACCGGGCGGGGGTGCCGCTGCTGGAAATCGTCAGCGAGCCGGATATGCACACAGTCGAAGAAGTCCAGGCTTACGCGACGACGCTGCGCGACGCGCTAATCTACCTGGGGATCAACGCTGGCGATATGGAAAAGGGCGAGATGCGTTTTGAGGCCAATGTCAGCATCCGCCCTGCCGGAACGATCACGTTGGGGACGCGCACCGAGATCAAGAACCTCAACTCGTTCCGCGCGCTGGCGTCCAGCGTGGCGTATGAGATTGAGCGGCAGAAGGCAGTGCTGGCGAGCGGCGGGGCGGTAGTCCAGCAGACGTTGGGGTGGGACGAAGCCGCCGGGCGGACGTATCCCCAGCGCAGCAAAGAATATGCCCACGATTACCGCTATTTCCCTGAGCCGGACATCCCGCCGCTGGAGATTGCACCGGAGTGGATTGCGGCGCTGCGTGCGCGCGTGCCCGAACTTCCGCTGGCGAAAAAACGCCGGCTGATGGCCGAATACGGCATCCGCCCTTACGACGCGGCGCTGCTCGTGAGCGATTGGCGCGTTGCCGATTACTTCGAGGCCGCTGCCGGGATTGCACGTGCGCAGGGCGTCACCGCGCAGGATGTCGCCAACTGGGTTACGGGGGAACTATTCCGCATTTTGAACGCGACGGTCACCCCGATTGACGCCTGCAAAACCGCGCCGGGCCATCTGGCGGCGTTGCTCGCGCTCGTCCAGCAAGGAACCGTCAGCGTGACGGCGGCCAAGACGGCGCTCGGCGCGATGTGTGAGACAGGCGAATTGCCCGGCGCCGTCATTGAGCGGTTGGGACTGGCGCAAATATCGGGGACGGATGCGCTTGCCGTCCTGGTGAATAACGTTATCGCCGCCAATCCAGGGCAAGTGCAGCAATATCTCAACGGCAAAACCAATTTGCTAGGGTGGTTGGTGGGGCAGGTGATGCAAGCCTCGAAAGGCAAAGCCAATCCTCAGGAGACGCGCAGTTTGTTACAGCAGGCTTTAGAGCGTCAACGTTCCGATTGATTGAATCAAACTGGACGCCGGCAGACCGCCGAGTCAATCGTAGAAAAAGCCGGACCTCCAGTCAGCATATAGAAGCATACATCAGAATAAGGAGAGAATCATGGCTCAACATGAAGAAATAAATCCTTTCAAGTTAGCACAAGCACAGTTTGATCAAGTGGCCGAGCAGATGGGGCTGGATCCGGCGGTGCGCGAGATGCTGCGTTGGCCGCTGCGCGAGTTCCGCTTTCAAATCCCAGTGCGCATGGACGATGGCACCATCAAAGTCTTCTTCGGCTTCCGCGTGCAACACAACGATGCGCGCGGCCCGGCGAAGGGCGGCATCCGCTTTGCGGCCAACGAGACGCTGGATACGGTGCGCGCGCTCGCCACGTGGATGACGTGGAAGTGCGCCGTGGCCGACATCCCCCTGGGCGGCGGCAAGGGCGGCGTGATTGTTGACCCGTCCAAGCTTTCGACCAGCGAGAAGGAACGCCTGTGCCGCGAGTGGATTGACGCCATTTGGAAGAACCTCGGCCCGCGCAACGACGTCCCCGCGCCTGACGTAGGCACGACGCCGCAGATGATGGGCTGGATGATGGACGAATACTCCAAGCTGCGCGGCGAATACGTGCCCGGCGTCATCACCGGCAAGCCGATTGGCGGCGGCGGCTCGTTGGGGCGCACGGCGGCGACCGGCTTTGGCGTAGTCGTCACCATCCGCGAAGCGCTGAAGCATTTGGGGCTTAGGCCGGCCGGACGCACAGCCTCCATTCAGGGGTTCGGCAACGTGGCGCAGTACGCGGCCCGGACGTTCATTGAAATGCTGGGTGGGCGGGTCATCTGCGTATCGTGTTGGGATCGGGACGACCGGACGTCGTACACATTCTCCAAAGAGGAAGGTGTTGATCCTTACTTCCTGCAGAGCATCACCGACCAGTACGGCACAGTGGACAAAGAGAAGGCGCAAAAGGCCGGCTATGTCATCGAAGATGGCGACGCCTGGCTGTCAAAGGATGTGGACGTGTTGATCCCGGCGGCGGTGGAAGGCGTTATTACCGGCGACAATGTGGAGCACATCAGCAAACAGGTGCGGATTCTCGCCGAAGGCGCGAATGGTCCGACGCTGTTGGAGGCCGATAAGGTGCTCAAGGAACGCGGCGTCTTTGTGATCCCCGACTTTCTGTGTAACGCCGGCGGCGTGACGTGTTCCTACTTCGAGCAGGTGCAGAACGATATGAATTACTACTGGCCCGAAGAAGAAGTCCTGGCGAAGTTGGATCAGAAGATGGCGAGTGCCTTCAAAGCAGTCCTGGCGATGGCGTTGGAAAAGCAATTGTACATGCGCGACGCTGCGTATTGGGTGGCGATTGCCAGCGTCGAAAGGGCGATGCGCTTGCGCGGTTGGCTGTAGAACGTCGGACTGTCTGCGATGTGGGTGACTAATCCCTGGTGATGCGTTCTATGCCGGTGAGGAAAGCCCACAACAGGATGAAAATCCCGGCGCCGGGCAGAAGACACAGTAGCCCGGTAAAAACGGACGTCCATCCATAAACTAATCCGATAATCACACTACCGACGAGAACAAGCATCAATACAATGGCGACGACCAAACGGCGCTCCGTCTGTCGGCGGTAAGCGCGCATATCGGTCGGCTGATGCGGTTCCTTTTTCATCGTTTTCTCCGAGGTGTAAAAAACCGGGACTCAGTCCCGGTTTTTTTGTACAGGAGTTACGCACTGTGTCATTTTTTGACAGGATTAACAAGATTTCCAGGACTAAAAAAGGTTTTATAGGGACTTTTCCAGCCTGTCAATCCTGTCTAAAGATACGGACTGCGTAACTACTGTGCAGATACGACGCGCGGCTAATAGCGCAGCAGTGCGCCGATGTGCGCGTTGAGCATCCCGTTTTCGACAACTTCGACGGCGCCGCCCTTTTCGATCACCTGGCTGATGACCGCCTCCACCGCGTCGGCGATCTCGCGGATCGGTCCCTGGCAGAAGATGCACGCGCTCAGTTTTTGCGTGGTAAGATACCCGCAACTCTTGCACTGGTAGCCCGGCGCATGATAGCCGTGTTCGACGACCAAAACTTGCGCACGGCCCTCGTGGGTTGCACTGAGGGTTTGATCCAGACCGACAACGCCGTTCATGCCTTTTGCGGCGGCTGTAACAACCGCATCCACCAACTCCCGGTGACGTTTTTCTTCCAAACTCTTGAGGACGGCGAATGCTTCGTCACGGATGGCGTCGTCGCCGGCTTCCATATTGGCGTTAAAGGTTCCCACGACGATCTCTTGCAGTTTGGTAGGCAAGAGTTCGCGGAACTGCGCGACGGTGTGTTCGGCTCCGGCAAGGAGCAACCGTCGTGGATGGTTGTCCTGACAGAAATCAACGAGAGCGGCGGCGATGTCACGCAGATTGCGCTGCACCAATTCGGCCTCTTTGCGTCCAGACGCCTGCGATCCGCCGCGCATCCCGACGACTGACGAACCACGGCCCTTGCGGACGCGCCGCACATCTTCGCCGATGGCGCCCTCCTGGGTGATGAGTTCACCCATCTGGAACAGGAAGAAGCGCCCGCCCTGCCGATCAATCAGGGCGACGGCATAACGTCCGTAGAATCCATCCAGTTCGACGAGGGGTGAAATGTAGGGTTTGCTGGCTGCGGTGATCCCGTTGCGCACGGGAACAGCGAGCGACAGAGCGCGCCAGAGTTGCTCTGCCTGGCGAGAAAACAGCACCAGACCACGGCCGGACCAGTTATATTCCAAATCAACATACCGTTTGACGGCATTGATGTCAGCATCGTCCGCCGCGCCCTCGGCCTGCTTGAGCATTTCGCGCAACATCAACCGATATTCTTCGGCGGAATGTTGCGTGGGATCAACGTTCAGGTATAGACTCAAAATCGGACCTTTTGCTTCGAGAGAAGCCAATTCCTTCAGTGATTTTTCGTCAAACATCGTCTTTTCCTTTCTCCCAATGGATTGGTATAGTGGTTCTTGGGCGCTCCATAACAACACGTTGAAATAGCCAGAAAATCACCTCCTTATGAATGAAGTAGACGCGGGATTATAAACGCGCACTGCGGGTGACATCCTTTCAGATGGCCCGCAGTGCTGTTATTCGTATTGGTAGTGGAATATGCTTCACATTTTTGCATAACCCCACGCTCGGTTGGAAATTTCATCTTCATTGTACGGATTTTTCGTATGGATGTCAAGTGCAATTTGTCCGGTAACTGAATTGACACGAATGTTTCAACTTCTATAATGAGGTTGGAAGTGTGAAAAACCATTCGGGGAAGGAGAATTGACGATGAAAGCGAGAGCCCCTTTTTCCTTTTACGCTCACTGGAGCATTTTGTTGTCCTGGCGGATCGTGACGGCGCTGGTGTTGTGCAGCGTGATGCTGTTTCCTGCGCCGCTTTCTTCCGCGCCGAGTGTTTGGCCCGCGCCTGTGCTACTCGCGCCAGCTAACATGATCACGACGACTGTGCTGAATTACCCGCCGGCCGCAGTCCCTGTCTTTGAGTGGGAGCCGGTGCCCGGCGCGACACAATATCGGATCCAGATTGACGATGACTCGTGCGCTTTTGGCACGCCGATTCGTTACGACCAGGTGACGCCGAATACAAAGTATATCCCTACATCAAATGCTGCTTTTGCCGATAACACCAACTGGTGTTGGAAAGTGCGTGTGGAACAGCCGACGCCGGCCGGCGATTGGTCGGAATATCGACAGTTCACGAAAAATTGGAGTACTACCAGCAACGCGCCGACCCTTTCTGCGCCAGCGGACGGCGCGACCATCGAGTTTTTTGAGGAACCGATCTTTTCCTGGTCGCCGGTTGTCGGGGCGGCCGATTATATCCTCAAAATTGGCAGTACCGCCAATTGCAGCTCGCTGACCGCATATCCGGCAACCCTGGCGACATCCTACAACCTCAGCACGCGTCTGGCGAACGGGAACTATTATTGGTGTGTTGTTCCTCGCAACGCGGCAGGCAACAACGGATTGGAGAGTGAGGTTCGCCAGTTCACGGTGGGATATGCCCAGATACCCCAGTTATTGGAACCGGCGAATAGTTCTGTACCGGTCTACACGCCGGTTTTCCGTTGGACGGCGGTGAAAGGCGCGGTGAAATACAGATTACAATACAGCACCGACCCCAGTTTTGCTTCTAAAACGTCGGTAGACACTACCCAAACCACGTATACCCCGCCTGGCTCTATACCCAACGATCAGACTTATTACTGGCGCGTCGCCGCTGTTTATGGATCGAACTGGGAAGGCCCCTTCAGCGACGTGTGGAATTTCACCAAGCACTGGTATCAGCAGCCGCGGCTGCTGACGCCGCGTCCGAATGAATTAACTAATGTGCCTTTATTCACCTGGACGCCGGTACGCGAGGCGAAGCGCTATCTCTTTGAGGCCAGCATCAATGATCCGGGTTTCGCTGTGATCCATTGGACAGTTGAGACGGCGAATACTTTTTATTATCGCGATGATTGGGATGGTAAAGAATGGAATCAAACCATGTTCTGGCGGGTGACGCCTTACGACAACGCCGGCAATAAGGGCCAGCCCAGCGAGGTAGGCAGCTTTAGGCCGCGTTACGATACCGCTGTGCCTGAAAACATCTGGCCGCGCTACTTCTATACTCCGCCTTTTATTGCCTCTGGATTCTACGCCTCCCCCTACGACATCCCCATCTCCTATGACTACACCGTTGATTCGCCCACGTTCTACTGGTCACGGACCCTTGTGCCTGCTGCTGATCCACGGGTAGAGGCGGCTTACTACCGTCTTGAGGTGGATGATGATCCAAACTTCTACCCTGGTCAGGTCGAATGGACTATCCTGACCGAAAATTGTAGCGCGACGCCCACTGAGGGTAATCCTTTCACTCCCACAGCGGCAACAAACTATTACTGGCGTGTGACGCCTTATAGTGCAGCGGGCACAATCCTCACCAACAGCCTGGACAACCAACCCTGGCTGACTCAGATTGATCTAGCACGTCAGACGCCGCCGGCGGCGACCAGTTCCCCCACTTTGCAGTTCCCTCAAGACGGCGAGAAGGCATTTGCGGTCACCCCGAATTTTGAATGGCTTCCCCAGCAGGGCGCGGTCCGCTATGAGTTTGAACTCAGCGCCGATCCTGCCTTTAGTTCAACCACCTACCTTACGCGCACGATCTATACCCGCCATACGCCAGTCGCTCGTCTGCCCATCGGTACCTATTTCTGGCGTGTCCGTGGTCTGGATAGCGGTAACAATACCGTGGGCGACTGGAGCGCCGTGTGGCGCGTGATCATCAGTATGCAAACGCGCTGGTTCGGCGTCAATGCTTACACCCTGGGCGCTCTGCCGGCGCAGTATGACACAGTGCTGGCGACGGATGCAGTGGATGGCCTGGGCGCAACAGAATTGACGACGCTTTATATGGCGCAAGATAGCACCAACTGGTTTATCGGATTTCACGTGACGCCCACCCTTGGCAGCACGGTATGGTATGGGCTGTACCTGGATACCAATCAGAAAGACGGCAATGGGGCTACCTTTGCGCCGGCCAATCGTCCGGCGCTGACAACGTCCTCATATTTCCAGCCAGAATATGCCATTTACGTGATGTATGAGAACACGGGGTTTATCACAACCACAGCCTATTTGCACTCGTGGATCACGAACACGCTTTCGTGGGATCCCTTAGTGAAAAATCTTGTCAACCCGCAAATAGGGGGCGCGCTTCATTACAACCCGACCGCCGGTTATGTGGAATTGAAAGTCCCGAAGGGCACTATCCTTGATCGCGGGGATAAACCTTTTGCCCTATCGGTTGCTTTGTTTAGCACAACGTCTGGCTCCGCCTTGACTGCATCGGATACGGTTCCCGATAACAGCGCCTCGGCCGGCGTTCTGACCGAGTTCAAGACAATTGGTGATCACGTGACATTGGTTGTGCCGACGGGCGGATTGCCTGGCGAGCGTCCTACACTACCCTATTCCCCCTATGTCTACGCCGAATCGCCTAAGACGGATCTTGTCGCCGGATATAAGGTTGAAGTGGCCCGCGATCCGCTATTTACCAGTGTGTTCCAAACTCTGGAGACAAAGTGCACCGGTTGTGAACCTTACCCTGATCTTTTCCAATACATTTACACTACTCGGAGTATTTACGAAGATAATACCCTCTATTGGCGCTTCTCGATACGGCATAAATTCGATAACGTCTACTACCCCGCCCCGCCCAGCGAACCGCACCTCCTCACCAAAGCCGGCCCGACGCCGGGCAACCTACGCACTGAAGGCAATTACTCAACCCCCCGGTTCATCTGGGACGCCGTAGAAGGCGCGGGGAATTACCAGTTCGAGAGCGCCACCAACCCGGAATTCTCGCAGAATCTGGTGAGTCAAGACGTCAATCATGAGAGTTACACCCCACCGACCGCCTATGTTCCCGGTACGTACTACTGGCGCGTGCGCGCTGAAAACTCGCTCACCCCGGCCTACCTGGGGAAATGGTCGCCGATCAGCATCCTTGTCGTCACTTTACCGCAGACCTCGCTCGTCGAACCGCCGATGGGCGGCGCCGTCCACCGCACGCCTACCTTCAGGTGGAACGCTTCTTTGCTTCCCGGCAATGCGACCACGATAGGCTGGACCGCAGTGAAATATCGCTTGCAGGTGGCTAACAATCCTAACTTCACCAGTCCTATCGAGAACATTGTGCTGGATACTATCACCTGGACACCGACCAAATCATTCCCCGATGGCACGTACTACTGGCGCGTGGCGGTAGTGGATGCCAATAGCAAAGAGGGACCTTTCTCAAGCGTCGCTATGTTCACCAAGCAATATCCGGTCCCCACACTCGTCTCGCCGCTGCCTGGAACGGGTGTGGACGCAGACTTCCCCACTTTTGTCTGGCAACCGGTGAACGGTGCGGCGAGTTACCGGATCGAAATCGCGCAGAATCCGCAATTCTCGCCGCTGCTCGATTCGGCGACGACCAACAATGTCACATTCACGCCGCTGAAAAAATACACGGCCACACAATACTACTGGCGCGTGGCGATGATTGACAAATCCGGCAGCTACGGCCCGTGGACCGATTCTGTGTTGATTGATCCGTATCCTTACGACATCTTTCTGCCGCTGGCGCTGCGCAACTTCAAGAAGTGAGTTATCCCGCCGTTACAACACCGCAGGATCAAGTGCGCTTGATCCTGCGGTGTTTTTTTTGTGGGACTGCAAATAGTATCGGCGTCCCGCACACAGATAATCACCTGTCTTGTTCTTCTGGACTGTACGGCAGCAAGTCCCGCAACGCGACAATCACGTCTTCTCGCACCATCACTTCGGCAGTTCCGTTCTCGTCGTGCAACTGGCTGATGAATTCTCGACAGCGTCCGCATGGCGGGATAATGCGGCCATTCCAGAGGACCGCCACCATTTTCAGCACATGGTTCTCTCCATCGGTCACCATGCTGCCAGCGGCGGCGTGCTCCGCGCAAAACCCCATCGAACTTCCCGTGTCGATGCAGACACCGGTATAGACCTTGCCGTTCGCTGCGAGAAGCGCTGCGCCGACACCTCCCGCTTCTGCGTGGCTCGATAACCGGCGCGGATTGAGGACGGCCTTTGCATAAGCGTACAATTCGTCAAATGTTGTGGACATAGATTACACCTCCGGTACTGTAACATTGAGTTTGCGCGGCTCATGCACTGCAAAACGTAGCAAGAGCCAGCTTATGACGCCGATAACCGCCGCGAGTACAAACATCGCCCGGTAACTCATCGCGCCGGCCAGACACCCGCCGATCAAAGGCGCGATGGCCCCGGCCACTCCTGGAATGGTGTTGGCCAGGCCGATGTATGTGGGGCGATTTTCCGCATCGGTGAACTCGTAGACGATAGAAATGGCGGAGATAAAGATGCCGGCGTCAACCGCGCCGCGTATGAAAAAGATGACGAAAAACCACCACGGGCTGGGCGCAAAAATCGCCAACACGGTCGCCAGGACGCTCAACGTCAGGCAGATCTCCAGGCTCAATTTGTGGCCTTTGCGGTCGGAGAAGAAGCCGAAAAACAGGTTCGCCAGCGCCAACCCCACCTGCAAGGCGATCGTAAAGCCGCTGGCTTGCGCGTCCGGCAACGCCCAGGTCTGCACCGCGTAGACCGTCAGAAAACCGGTCGCCATCCCGCTGAACGTGTAGACGATCTGCGCCAGCAGATACAGGCGGAAGTTGCGGTCGCGCCGCAGGATTTGCGGCAGCGAACGTAGATAGTCCATCTGCGAAACGGGCGGCTTGCTGCTGTGGACGGCCGGCTCGCGCGCGAGCGAGAGAAATATCCAGGATATGAAGATCAGGACAGCAGCGATCCCGAAAGAAATGACGTAGCCCAACGGGAACGCGAATCTGTTGAGCACGAAGGGGACAGCCAGCGCTCCCAAAACGCCGGCGCCGTTGCCGAGAAAATTGGTGATGCCGAAGAAGCGCCCGCGTTTTTCCAGCGGGATGATTTTCGCAATCATATCCTGCCAACCCACGATGATCACGCCGGCCCCAAACTTGTGCCACGCGAATAACACAAAGAAAACCGTCAGAGCTAAAGCTGGACGACCAGTCGCCAGGAAATACGCCGTCGGCGCCAGTAAGAAAATGGGCACCCGTTCGAGAAAGAAACCGATCGTCACCGGGAAGAACTTCTTCTTGGGAGCGCGCTCAACCGCGTTGGCGACGAATAACTGTGGCAAAAGGTGGCCTGCCGTATTGAGAAAAGGGATGAGACCGATCAATAGTGGATTGCTAGTGAAGTGGCTGACGTACAGAGGCAGAATGATTGTGCCGGAGATAAAACTTATCCCGAACCAGAAACTCGCGCCATCCAGCACATTGACCAGGAAATTCCAACGATAATCCCGCTCAACTTGGTGTTGAATTGTGGTGGCATCGAGTGTTTGTTTAGAATTTGTCATATCGCTGTTCAACCTTTCACAGTTGGCTCAAGCAGTCGCGCCTGCATGGCCTCAAGATCAGAGCGGCTTGGCTCTCCCGCGAGAAGGTAGTTCGCTGCATCGAGCCACGCCAGTGTGTCGAAAATAACCTCGCGGGTAGAAATGTATACGCTTTTGAGAAGTATAGGAGGAAAGAGGTATGGCGCAAATGGAATTCCGAAGACAAACCCCAGATAAAATCGGGGCGCAAGCGGGTCGCAATAGTTCTACGGGGGAAGGTAATTGCTTCGAGATTACAAGGCAGATTGTCACTTGCTGGAGCAGGCGCTTTGTACGTAAACTATACACACAATAGCCATTTTCAGTGGAACGATTCGACTATCGCAAGGAGGCTAAACTTGAATACCAAGAGTCAGATTTTGCGTGCGGCGATTATGGAACGACGCGCCGTCGTTGTGCCAGGTTGCTACGATGCACTCAGTGCGCTGGTCATCGAAGCCTGCGGTTTCGAGGCCATTCAGGTATCGGGGTACGGGCTGGCGGCGTCGCTGCTCGGCAAACCGGATATTGGCCTGGTGCAGATGAAGGACATTCTCGATATGACCTGGAATATCGCCCAGGCTGTCCAGATTCCGGTGATGGCCGACGCAGATACGGGCGGCGGGAACGCCCTCAACGCCGCGTGGATCACAGAACGGCTGATTGTGATGGGCGTGGCCGGGATGAACATCGAGGACCAGGTGTTCCCCAAACGTTGCGGGCATATGGCCGGCAAAGAGGTCATTGCGGCGGAAGAAATGGCGGGCAAGGTGCGCGCCTGCGCCGATGTGCGAGATCGCCTGGACAAGGATTTCGTGCTCAACGCCCGCACTGATGCCTTTGGGCCATTGGGACTGGATGAAGCGATCCGCCGCTGCAACATGTACCTGGATGCCGGCGCCGACCTCGTCTTCATTGACGGCATCAAGACCAAAGCCGACATAGAGCGGGCTGTTGCGGCAATCCACGGACCGCTGTCGGTCAACCTGATGGACGCCATCACCGGCATGAAAACCGAACTGGTCCCGGTGCCGGTTTTGGCGCAGATGGGCGTTGGCCGGGTTTCGATTCCGGTGGCGGCGATTATGGTCGCGCACAAAGCTCTGATGAACTTCTTTACAACGCTGCGCCAATCCCCCACCGGCACGCTGCCGGGACAAACCGAATGGGTATCCTCGTTCGAGGAATTTACCGACTTTGTGGGATTGAAAGACTATCGTGCACTTGAAGCGTGCTATTTGCCCGGGCAGCGTTTGGAAACGAAATACCAGGGCGGTGAAAAAATCGTCGGTTAAGGATGGACTTTCCCGCCAGCCGTGGTATCCTACGGGATATGAAAACAGCGGCGGAACACATGCCAGATCAGGCGCTTCATGCCGACACCTGCGTGCATCAGTGGGTAGACCTGGGCACGGACGCCGTCTACTGCTGGCGGCGGCAGTGCCGGCTTTGCGGCGCGATTGAAGGGCAGGAACATACGTTGGTGTATGCGTACACCGTCGTCGGGTGCTGTGCGCATCCGTACCTGTGCGAGGGATGCGGGTATATTCCGCAGTAAATGACGATCGGACGTTTCTACGGCGGCGTTGGGGCCGTGCTCTGGTCCCCGGAAAAACAGCGTTACCTGCTGCTGCGCCGGGCGGCGCACAAGGATTTCGCGCCAGGTGTATGGGAATGTGTCACCGGGCGCGTGGATCAGGGCGAAGGCTTCGAGGCGGCGGCGCGCCGCGAAGTCCGCGAGGAAGTGGGCGTGGACGTTGCCATCGCGTTCATCATCGGGACGACGCACTTTTATCGCGGCGTAGTTGAACCGGAGAACGAATTGCTTGGCGTCGTCTATGGCTGCACGGTGGACGCGACCGCTGCGATCCGTCTCAGCGCCGAACACTCAGAGCAGCGCTGGGTGACATTCCAGGAAGCGAATGCGCTGCTCACGGCCTCTGACCTCAGCACCCAATGGCTGCGCCGTGTGCTGGCGCGCGCAGAAATCATCCGCGGGTACCTCCCGGCATCGTTAGCGCAGTATTATCAAGAAACAGGCTTTGAAGTTGGTTAAACGCTGACAGATTTTCCTGTCTACCGTCTACTAGAAGGAGTGTAATTGTTCCAATGGAACAGTGCCGCTAATCAAAATTCTGCCACAGAGACCACCGAGTACACAGAGTTTTTTCTCTGTGCTCTCTGTGTACTCGGTGGCTATGTAGAGAGGAGGTCTTATGGCTGCCCATGCATTGGCCGGTCAATCTGCTCATCGTGATGTTTTGGCGAACATTCCGCGTTTGGTCGCTGCATACTACACATACAGGCCGGACGTGGCAAATCCGGCGCAGCGCGTCGCGTTCGGCACCTCAGGCCATCGCGGCTCGTCGCTGGAGGGGAGCTTCAACGAGGCGCACATCCTGGCAACTGCCCAGGCTATCTGCGAATATCGCCGGGCGCAAGGCACGGATGGTCCGCTGTTTATGGGGATGGACACCCACGCCCTCTCCGAACCGGCGTGGATGACGGCCTTGCAAGTCTTCGCGGCCCACGGCGTGGACGTGATGATTGATGCAGGGCGGGGCTATACGCCCACCCCCGTCATCTCCTACGCCATTCTGAGCTACAATCGCAGTCGGACGACTGGCCTTGCGGATGGCGTCGTCATCACCCCCTCGCACAATCCCCCCACCGACGGCGGCTTCAAGTACAATCCCCCTACAGGCGGGCCGGCCGGCCCGGAAATCACCAGCATCATCCAACAACGCGCCAACGCGCTTCTGACGAACAACCTGGATGGCGTGCAGCACATTCCGCTGGCGCGCGCGTTGCAAGCCGACACGACGCACCTCTACGACTACATCACCCCCTACGTGACAGACCTCCGTTACGTCGTAGACGTCGAGGCGATTGCCGCGTCGGGCCTGAAAATCGGCGTTGATCCGATGGGCGGCGCTGGCGTAGCTTATTGGGGGCCAATCGCCGAAATGTACAAGTTCAACCTGGAAGTCGTTAATCCCATCGTGGATCCCACTTTTGCGTTTATGACGTTGGATTGGGACGGCAAAATCCGCATGGATTGCTCATCACCCGACGCGATGGCCAGCCTGATCCGCCTCAAAGACCGTTTCGACATCGCCTTCGGCAACGACACAGACTACGACCGTCACGGCATCGTCACGCCCGGCGCGGGTCTGATGAATCCCAACCACTATCTGGCCGTCGCCATCTGGTACCTGTTCCAGCATCGCCCCGGCTGGCGCGCCGACGCAGCGGTGGGCAAGACGCTTGTTTCCAGCGCGATGATTGACCGGGTCGCCGCACACCTGGGACGCCCTTTGTGTGAAGTGCCGGTTGGCTTTAAGTGGTTTGTGGAGGGCTTGTTGGATGGCTCATTTGGCTTTGGCGGCGAGGAAAGCGCGGGCGCCTCGTTCCTGCGGCGCGATGGCACAGTATGGACGACCGACAAAGATGGTTTCATCCTCGATTTACTGGCGGCAGAAATCGCTGCTGTGACGGGACGCGACCCCGGCGAGCACTACCGCGCTTTGACCGCACAGTTTGGTACCCCTGTCTACGAGCGGTTGGATGCGCCGGCCACCCCGGCGCAAAAAGCCGTGCTCAAGGACCTCTCGCCGGATATGGTCAGCGCGCAGACCTTAGCCGGGGACCCCATCACCGCGAAACTCACCCGCGCGCCGGGCAACGACGCTCCTATCGGCGGGCTGAAAGTGCTCACGGACTACGGCTGGTTCGCGGCGCGTCCATCGGGGACCGAGAATCTCTACAAAATCTACGCCGAGAGCTTCAAGAGCGACGCTCACTTGCGCGCGATCCAGGAAGAGGCGCAGGCCATCGTCGCCGCCGCCTTTGAGACGGCTGGAGTCAAAGTGTAATATTTAACTCTCGTTATGTCAACCAGGAAAAGGAAAGCGCAATGGAAGTTGTAACAGAAAATGTTATCCGCGATATTGTTAAAACGACGTTGACACAACTTGCTCAACAAAAAACAATCTATCTGGAAGACTTACTTCATACGGAATTGCAGCTTTTACATCCGATTCCCGTCTTCATAGAAACTGAGGGAGACATTGTCATTGCCAATTACTACGCTACAGAATCTTATGGGTATGGCGATACCGAATACGAGGCTTTAGATGATTTGCGTCTGGAGTTAGTTGATCTGTATGAGGATTTGTTAGCGGATGTAGATCACCTCGGCCCGTTGCCCCAAAAGTGGTGGAATCACCTGCAAATGATTATGCGGCGGAGTGGCTAATGCAACTTAAAAAACGTGAAGCGCAACGTATTTTTGATAAGCTTGAATTGGAAGTGCGTTCTACGCACCATATCATTGGTTGGTTTGTATACAAAGGGCGCAAAATTCTAAAAACCCGCGTTTCGTTTGGACAGGGCGATATACCTGCAACCGTTGTGCACAAACTGCGCGGACAATTGAAACTTAGTCCGGCCGATTTTGCGGACTTGAAGGCCTGTCCGTTAAATCGTGAGGGTTACATTGCGATTTTGAAAGCCAAAGGGTTCATTATAGAAGACGACGAGGAATAGAACATGGGACATACCTTTGCCGAAAAAGTACTCGCCCGCAGAGCCGGGCTGGACAGCGTCGTGCCGGGGCAGATTGTGACGGTGCGGCCCGACAAGCTGCTCACGCACGACAACACAGCGGATATCGCGCGCAAATTCCGCGAGATTGGCGTGGACAAAGTCGCCAACCCGGCGATGCACGTCATCGTATTCGATCACGTCACGCCGGCAGCCAACGAGACTTATGCCATCAGCCACAAGGCCACCCGCGCCTTCGTGGCCGAACAGGGCATCGCAGCGTTCTACGACATCGGCGAGGGCATCTGCCACCAGGTCTTGCCGGAGAGGGGCCACGCCTGGCCCGGTGCGGTGATCGTGGGCAGCGACTCGCACACGCCGACGCACGGCGCATTTGGCGCGTTCGCGGCGGGCATCGGGCGCACCGAAGCCGCTGCCGTGACCGCGACCGGCTCCATCTGGCTGCGCGTGCCGGAGACGTTGCGCATTGTGCTCAACGGCATACTCCCGCCGCGCGTTTCTGCCAAAGATGTGATTCTGCGCATCATCGGCGATCTGCGCGCGGATGGCGCGGATTACTGCTCCGTGGAGTTCGCGGGCGAGGCCATCCGCAGGATGAGCATTGCCGGGCGCATGGTGCTGTGCAATATGGCTGCCGAGATGGGCGCGAAAAATGCTGTTGTGGAGGCGGACGAAACGACGCTAGAATGGCTGGCCGGTCGCACGCCCTGGGATATGGAAACGCTGCGTTGTTGGGCCGCCGAATTCCGCAGTGATCCAGATGCCGTCTACGCGCGCGTCATCGAGTACGACGTGAGCGACCTCGCGCCGCAAATCGCCAAGCCGCACACCGTTGATAACGTCGCGCCGGTGACGGACGTATTGGGGGTGAAAATTGACCAGGTGCTGATCGGCACATGCACCAACGGGCGGCTGGAAGACCTGGAAGCGGCAGCCGACCTCCTGCGCGGCAAACATATCGCGCCGGGCGTGCGGTTGTTGGTATTGCCGGCCTCGCGTGAAATTTTGCTGGCGGCCATCGAACGCGGCGTCATTGCCGATTTGGTGGCGGCGGGCGCGACGCTGCTCAATCCCGGCTGCGGCCCGTGCCTGGGCGCACACGAGGGCTGCATGGCCCCCGGCGAAGTGACGATTTCGACGGCGAATCGTAACTTCAAAGGGCGGATGGGATCGAAGGAAGCGTTCACCTACCTGGGCAGCCCGGCGACGGTGGCGGCGTCGGCGCTGGCGGGGGTGATTGCGGATCCGCGGGCAGTGTGATTTTCATTTTCCCGAACTGATTTGCAGTTTTTTAGGAAAAGCTTATAATATCTTTACATACGCAAAAGCGTTGAGCGGGACGAGTATCCGGCGGACAGCGCCAGAGAATGGAGGTCACCGACTGAGAGCCTCCTCCGTGGAATCAGCGGTCAGATTCCCGAACCCGGTGAAAACCCCCCGCGAGTGAGGTCTGGAAAGGGAAACCAGCGCGCCAAGTATAGACCTCCGGGCAAGCCCGTTATCGCTGTCAAAGTGCCGGTTGCGCAGCGACCGGAATTTGGGTGGAACCACGCAGCGCCCCGCGTCCCAAGAGACACGGGGCGTTTTCTGTTTTGGGGAAAGGAGAAATGAGTAAAGAGTAATGGGGGACTGTTTTTTCAGCATCCATTACCAATTTCTGATTACTCATTTCCCATTTCTCATTACGCTTTACTATTTTTTAGGAGGTGTGCTATGAACGCTGTAAATTCTGAAGCTTATCACGAGAGTCAGTTGTACCGGATCCGGCACTCGACCGCGCACTTGATGGCGGCGGCAGTGCTGGAAATGTTCCCGGAAGGGAAAGTCGCCATCGGCCCGCCCATCGAGAACGGCTTCTACTATGACTTCGATCTGCCGCGCGCGCTCACGCCGGAAGATCTGGAGAAGCTCGAGTCGCGTATGCGAGCCTTGATCGCCTCGCGCTGCGACTTCGTCTACCAGGAGATCACCCCGGAGGAGGGCAAGGCGCTCTTCGCCGACCAGCCGTACAAGCTGGAATTGATTGACGGTATCCTGGCTGGCGGGGTGGACGAGGACGGCAACCCCGTGAGCGAAGCGCCGGTGCTCTCGATCTACAAGAGCGGCATCTTCACCGACCTGTGCCGCGGGCCGCACGTGCAAAACTCGCGCGAGATCAACCCGCAGGCCGTCAAGCTGCTCAACGTCGCCGGGGCGTACTGGCGCGGCGACGAGAAGCGCCCGATGCTGCAACGCATCTACGGGACGGCGTTCGAGTCCCCCAAAGAACTCAAAGAGCATCTGGACTGGCTCGAAGAGGTGAAGAAGCGCGACCACCGGCGGCTGATCCGCGAACTCGACCTGGTCTCCTTCCACGAAGAGGCCGGGCCGGGGCTGGCCTACTGGCATCCGCGCGGCGCGATCATGCGCAAGACCATCGAGGATTTCTGGCGGGACCGTCACCTCGAAGGCGGCTACGACTTCGTCTACACGCCGCACATCGGCAAGGCGTGGTTGTGGGAGACGTCGGGCCACCTGGATTTCTACAAGGAGAGCATGTACTCGTCAATGGATGTGGACGGGCAGGACTACTACATCAAGCCGATGAACTGCCCCTTCCACATCCTGATCTATAAGACGAGCCTGCGCTCCTACCGCGAGCTGCCGCTGCGTTGGGCGGAACTCGGCACGGTCTACCGCTACGAGAAGAGCGGCGTGCTCCACGGGCTGATGCGCGTGCGCGGCTTCACGCAAGACGACGCACACATCATCTGCACGCCGGAGCAGATCGAGGGCGAGGCGCTGCGCGTGCTGCGCTTCTCGCTGGCGATGCTGCGCGCGTTCGGGTTCGAGCAGATCGAGGCGTATCTCTCGACGCGCCCGGAGAAGGCGGTGGGCGAACCGGCGCGCTGGGAACAGGCGCAGGAATCGCTGCTGCGCGCCATCAACGCCGAGGGGCTGGTCTACCAGATCGATGAGGGCGGCGGCGCGTTCTACGGCCCGAAGATCGACCTGAAAATCAAGGATGCGCTGGGCCGCGAGTGGCAGTTGACGACGATCCAGTTCGACTTCAACGAGCCGGAGCGGTTCGATATGACCTACGTGGGCGAGGACGGTATGGAGCACCGGCCCTACATGGTCCACCGGGCGCTGCTTGGCTCGCTGGAACGCTTCTTCGGCATCCTGGTGGAGCACTACGCGGGCGCGTTCCCGGTGTGGCTCGCGCCGGAGCAGGCGCGCGTCATCCCCATCGCCGACCGGCACATCGAGTACGCCAAACAGGTGGAAGATGTGCTGCGCCAGGCCCACCTGCGCGTGAGCACGGATGCCTCCTCATCGCGGATGAACGCCAAGATCCGCGAGGCGCAGATGCAGAAAGTGCCGTACATGCTCGTCATCGGGGATAAGGAAGTCGAGGCGGGCGCAGTTGCCGTGCGACTGCGCAGTGGCAAGGATTTGGGCGCGTTGCCCGTAGCGGATTTCGCAGCATGTGTGGCGAAAGCGATAGCGGACAGGGCGTTGGAGTAGGCGCATCCGCGAATAACACATCAGCGAGTGAGGGCGATCCCTCACTCGCTTTTTTATGGAGCGATTTTCCGCGAAAACCACTTGCATCAGTGTGGTTTGAGGTGTAGGATATAAGCGATCCATAGCTGTGCAAAATCTGCGCGTAAGAGGGCTATATTGTGTTGTCACGCCATAGATCGTTATTAACCTCATCTATCGCTCAATCATGATGTGACCCTTACCCGTACATGGCTATTTTAGGAGTCTCCATATGGGATTCCACACCAACGAAAACCAGAATTTAGGCCACAGAGATCACAGAGTTCACAGAGTTTTTTTCTCCGTGCTCTCTGTGTACTCGGTGACTATTTTGAGAGGAATTCATCATTAACCGGTGGTTTACCAGCGGTTGAATGAAAATTTCAACCGCGAATTACGCGAATCTTGGCTAATTTTCACATGATTCGCGTAGATCAGCAAGATTAGCGGTTTATTTTCGAGGGAGAGGAGGCATACGATGGCAGAAGGGGTGCAAAAGGATGTACAGCACGGCGGCGTGCGGTTGAGTCTGAGCTACAAAGTCATCTGGGGGATAGCAGCGTTGGGGACGTCTTTCGTCTCCGGGACGTATGGGGCGCTGCTGCCCATCTTCTACCAGGATTATCTGGGCCTGAGCGCGCGGTGGATTGCCATCGCGTCGGCGATCTACGCGATTTGGAACGCGATCAATGACCCGCTGTTCGGCTACATCACCGACAGCACCAAATCGAAATTGGGACGCCGCATCCCCTATATGCGCTACACTGCCCCGTTCCTGGCGTTGACGTTTATCCTGGTGTGGTTTGCGCCGCGCGGAGCCGGATCGAGCGTGCTCTTCGCTTGGATGTTGGGCGCGATGTTGTTGTATGATACTGCTTACACCATCATCGGCCTGGTCTACTCGGCGCTGCTGCCCGAAGTGAGCGAGTCGGATGCGGAGCGCAACGGCTTGCAGATTTCGTCGTCGCTTTTCGGTCTGTTGGGGATGATTTTGGGATTCCTGATTCCCGATTTCTTCCGCCCAAAAGCGGGAACCTCGCCTTCCTTTGCGCCGTTGCAAATCTCGATGATTGTTGTTGGCATCTTCAGCGCCGCGATGATCATCATCACCACACTCAGGGTGCGCGAACGGCCAGAGTTCCACCTGGTGGATAAGCCGATCAAACTGATCCCCGCGATCAAATACACTTTCACCAGCCGCGCGTTTCTCATCCTGGTGGCGCAGAACTTTATGTCCATTTTGATGCAGGCACTACTCCTGGGCGCGCTGTTCTACGTCGCCGATTATGTGCTCAAGATGAGTGCGATGATTTTGATCGTTTGCTTGTTCATTCCGCTCATCATCGGCGTGCCGCTGACCGCGGTGATTCGCCGCCGTTTGGGCGTTGTTGGCGCACAACAGGCATTGCTGGTGGTTGCCGGGGTTGCGTTGGTGGCAATTATGGTGGTGCCCAAGTCGCTGATCCCCGTTTGTCTGGCGCTCGCTGGATTTGGCCTGGCCGGGCCACAAACGCTGACCAATGTACTCTTTGCCGAGGTCGCTGATGAGGACGAGCTGCGTTCCGGCGTGCGACGCGAGGGCGTGTTCTTCGGTGTCAACGCGCTGTTGACCAAACCGGCGCAATCGGTGGCGCTCGCGCTGATGCCTTATATCCTTGAGGTCACCGGTTTCGTCACACGCGAAGCCAATCAGGGGCAAATCTTCCTGAATCAGCCCGCCGCTGCTATTGCGGGGATCAAGGCGCTCGTTGGACTGATTCCCGGCTGTGCGATGCTGCTCGGCGCACTGATCCTTGCCTGGTTCCCGCTGCGCGGTGATTATCTAGCCAAAGTGCAAAACGACGTGTTGGCCCTCCATGCCCAAAAACACGCGCAGCTTCAGGACGTTTGAGTGTTCAAAACTTTCTAACCGGTTGTTTGGCGGCTGCGTCCTGAAATATAGAG
>DAOLUH010000023.1:0-79946 GCA_035420085.1 Anaerolineae bacterium | reverse complement strand
GCGCAGGCGTTGATGGAAGGACTGATGCACGAGGTCATCGTGCTGGCCGAGCGCGCCGGGATCAACCTGAAGGAAAAGGACATCGCCGATTGGTACACCTTCCTCAACACGCTGTCGCCGCAAGGCAAAACCTCGATGCTGCAAGACATCGAGGCGAGGCGCAAAACCGAAGTCGAAGCCTTTGGCGGCAAAGTGGTCGTCCTGGGTGAACGGTACGGCATACCCACCCCGCTCAACCAGACGATGATACGCATCATTCACATCCTGGAACAGTATCCTCCGCGAGGCTAAACATGACAACAGTAAAATTCCTCATTAGTGAACGTGTCTACCTGCGTCCTGTTGAACACGACGACCTGCTCTACATCCGCAAGTGGGCCAACGACCCGGAAATCCGGCGCTTGACCGGCGAGGTCACGCCGATGACGCCCGCCGGCGCCGAGCGCTTCTTCGAGAAGGTGCAAAATGACGCGGATCGCGTGTGGTTCATCGTTGTGCTAAAAGAAAACGATACACCCATCGGAGAAGCCGGACTGCTGCGCATGTTTCCCGCATGGCGCACGACAGACCTGAGCATCATCATCGGCGAAAAAGACGCCTGGGGCAAGGGCTACGGCACGGAGGCGATCCGGCTGCTGCTGGACTACGCTTTCGACTACCTGAACTTTCACCGTGTATCCATCGGCGTTGTGGGCTTCAACGAAAAGGCGCTGCGGTTCTACGAGAAGATTGGATTCAAACGCGAAGGCATTCAGCGCGACGGCTACTTCTACGACCATGCCTACCACGACTTTGTGATGATGAGCATGCTTGAAGACGAATTCACATGAAGAGACGCGGCGCACCGCTCCCTTCGCGTTGTTTGGGCTGAAAAGAACGCCTTAAGCCTTCTCGCGCAGTGAGAAAAACAGGTTACAATTGTAGTATAAGTGATCATTGAATCGAGATGAAGTGTGGCATTACGGACTCAATGAGCAGTAGGAGGCTATAGATGACACTGACAAACGAAGTTACAGTAGTAGATATTAAATCTGCCTTATTCAACGTGATCGAAGAATTGCCAGAGGAACGAGTGGCGGAGGTGCTAGATTTTGCGCTATCTATTAAGTTGCAGCGGTCGTATAAACCTACAAAAAACCCCTACCGAACTCAGGAACAGATTGAAACCATCCGCAAATTGCGGGGGAGTGCGCGTGGTGAACATTTGTTAGAACGATTGTTAATTGCGCGTGCGGAGGATCGTGAACGTGAACGCTGAAGTCTTCTTGTTAGATAGTTCAGCTATTATGACATACCTTGAAGATGAAGAGGGCGCCGAGTATGTTAACACCCTCTTATTCAACGAAATAGTGTTAATGCCCTGGTCAGCAATGATGGAAGTGTATTACCTCACACTGCAAGAACAAGGAGTAAATATTGCAGAACAAAGATATGAATGGCTCAAAAAATTACCTGTAACTATTCTTTGGGAGATGGATGAAGCTACATTGCTAATTGCTGCCCGTTTCAAAGCTATGCACCGCATCTCCTTTGCTGATGCACTGATTGCAGGATTTGCTGCCGCTCACAATGCGATTCTGGTTCACAAAGACCCTGAATATCAAGCGTTGAAAGGTAAAATTCAGCTCGAACCTTTACCCTACAAATCTTAATCCGTTTCATCCGTTAAATCCGTTGACCATTTTAATATAGGAGGTAAAATATGTCCGAATTTCCGCGTACTACAGTGGGAGGGGTCTCATTGCCCCGGTTGTTGATCGGCACCAACTGGTTCCTCGGTTGGTCGCACACGAGTCTGGCGAAGGATAAGTTCATCCAGACGCACCATAATCCGCAGACGATTGCCGCGATTCTGGATGTGTTCCTGGAATACGGCGTTGACGCGGTGATGGGGCCAGCAAACGACAAGCTGGAAGCGGCGTTGCAAGACGCCGAACAGCGCAGCGGCAAGGCCATCACGCGCATCATCACGCCGCACTTCAACATCACGCCCGGCGGCCCGGCGGAATCCGAGCCGGAGCGCGTCTTCGATACGTGCAAGGAGAAGTACCACGCCACATTCTGTATGCCGCACCAGGCCATCACCGACGCGCTGGCTGACCGGATGACCAAGACCATCCGCGACCTGGACAAGTACACAGCGATGATCCGCGAGCGCGGCATGATCCCCGGCCTTTCCACGCACATGCCGGAAACGGTCGTCTACGCCGACAAGATGGAGGCCGACGTCGAGACCTACATCCAGATCTACAACGCCGCCGGATTCCTGATGCAGGTCGAGGTGGATTGGGTGCAACGCATCATCCGGGATGCCAAGAAGCCCGTGATGACCATCAAGCCCCTGGCGGCGGGACGGCTCATGCCCATCGTCGGTTTCGCCTTCGTGTGGAACACCATCCGCGACTGCGACATGGTCACCATCGGCACCACCACCCCCGACGAAGCCCGCGAATCCATCGAACTGTCGCTGGACTTGCTGGCTCGCCGGATGCCGCAGATCGAATTGCAGAAGACACGCAGCAAGAGTTCGCTAAGCTGAAGAGAGCAGGAGGCAAGAAGGAAGAGGCAAGAGGCCCAAAGGGGTTCCTGTCCTGCATCCTGCCTCTTGCATCGTTGATGTAAACAATGATGCTGGATTTACACACAACCTTCAGAGACCCCGTCCCCATCGCCTCCATCGAAGCCTTGCGCTATCGCGGACGGCAACTGGTGTGCGTGCGTGCGGCGGACGGCGCGGAAGGCGTCGTGATGGCGCACGGACGCATCGAGTACCTCTGGCCGATCTTGCAGCAGCTCGTCGCGCCGTACTTCATCGGCAAGGATGCGCGCGACCTGGAAACGCTGGTGGATGGCGTCTACGCCTACAAAAGCGCGTACAAGCTGGCGGGCATCGCGCTGTGGAGTCCGGTGGCCTACGTGGAACTGGCGCTCTGGGATATGCTCGGTAAGCTGGCGGGCAAGCCCGTGTGCGAACTGCTCGGCCCTGTGTTGCGGCGCGACATCCCCATTTACCTCTCCAGTATGCGCCGCGACACAACGCCGGAAGAAGAAGTCGCCTGGTTACAAGCGCGCCTCGCCGAAACCGGTGCGAACGCCGTCAAGCTCAAAATCGGCGGGCGAATGAGCGCCAACGCCGACGCGATGCCACACCGCACTGAACGTCTCATTCCCCTGGCTCGCCGGACGTTTGGCGACGCCGTGACAATCTACGTGGACGCCAACAGCTCCTACGACGCCGCCCACGCCATCGAAGTCGGCGCGCTGTTAGCCGATTACGGCATCGCCTTCTTCGAGGAGCCGTGCCCCTGGCAGGATTACTGGCAGACCAAACAAGTCGCCGACGCGCTGGAGCTACCCATCGCGGGCGGCGAGCAGGATTCAAGCCTGCCGCTGTTCGACTGGATGATCCGCGAGCGTGTGGTGGATGTGGTGCAGACCGACGTGATGTACAACGGCGGCTTGATTCGCCTGATGCGCGTCGCAGCTATGGCCGCAGCCGCCGGTATGCCGATCATGCCGCACAGCCCCAAAGCCGGCGCAGAATCCGCTCCGGTGCTGCATTTCGCCGCCGTCGCACCGAATCTGGGACCGCACCAGGAATATCACGCCGTAGCCCATACCCCAGAGCCGTGGTACACGCCTGACTTCGCCATCCGCAACGGCGCGGTCGCTGTCCCCACCGGGCCGGGGTTGGGGGTGGAATACGACCCCGCGATATGGAATCAAGTGGAACACTTCTAATAGATACGCCCATCCCCGAAGCCTATTGGGTGGAGCCAGGCTTTTTGCTGGCCGGCCCCTATCCCACGCCACGCTGGGCGCACATCGCCAGTGGCAGGTTGCCGGCGCTCTTGCAAGCCGGCATCCAACTTTTCGTAGACTTGACCGAGCCGGGCGAGGCCGAACCCTACGCCGACCAACTGGGCGAACAGGCATATCACCTGCGGATCCCCATCGGTGATTTTTCCACGCCAACGCCGGACAAAATGGCGGCCATTTTGAATGTCCTGGACGAAGCATTACATCGCGGATGGCGTGTCTATCTCCACTGCCTGGGGGGAATAGGGCGCACAGGAACGGTCGTCGGCTGCTATCTCGTGCGGGGCGGGCTGACGGGCGCACAGGCATTGGAACGGTTGCAGCAGTTGCGCGCCAACTCCGCTTATGCAAAGAGCGGCTCGCCGGAGACAGATATGCAACGCGCGATGGTGCTTCAATGGCCGGTAGGCCAATAAAACGCGCATCGAATGTCTATGAACGACCCGCGCCAGCTACACCCCCTCACTCTGGCTGACGTCGCCGCGCAGCCTGACAGTTTTTATCACTCGCTCACGCTGCCCTGCGGTGAGACGCTCACCTTCCGCCCGCTGCTGCCGGATGACGACGCGCCATTGGCCCAATTCCTGACCGCCCTCTCACCGCAGACGCGCGCGTGCGCCACATTTGCCGGCTACGACCTGGCGACGGCGCAGGAGCTATGCGCCGCCATCGCCCGCTACGACAAGCTACGGCTGGTCGCTACGACGGCAGAGCGCATCGTTGCGCTATTCGAGCTAAGCTTCGACTTGACCAGCGACGACATCGCGCGCTACCAAAGCTATGACCTCCTCCTGGATGTGGCGACCGCTTGCCGCTTCGGACCGACTATCGCCGATGATTACCAAAATCGCGGCCTGGGATCGGCGCTGCTGCCCCACGTGCTCGACCTGGCGTATCGTTTTGGCCGACGCCGGATGATCCTGTGGGGCGGCGTGATGGCGGACAACCAGCGCGCTATTCACTATTATCAAAAAAACGGCTTTCAGCTTGTCGGTCAATTCTGCAACGCTGCGAATATCCTATGTTATGATATGATAAGGGCTATCCCAGAAAGCAATGCGTAGCAGCTATACCAGATCAGGAGTGTGATGAACGACCCGTTTTTAGAAATTTTGGTTATCGCGGTTTTATTGCTTACCAATGGCCTTTTTTCAATGTCTGAGATGGCGATTGTCTCAGCCCGCAAGACCCGGCTGCAACAGTTGGCGGATACAGGCAACCGCCACGCCCGGCTCACATTGAAACTCGCCGACGATCCCAACACGTTCCTGGCAACGATCCAGATCGGCATCACAACGATTGGCATCCTGTCGGGCGCGTTCGGCGGCGCGACATTGGCGCGCACCATCGCGGCTTGGCTCGGTACATTTCCTGCTATCAAACCTTACAGCAATGCTATCGGCGTGGGCTCCGTGGTCATCATCCTCACGTACTTGTCGCTTATCGTCGGTGAACTGGCGCCCAAAAGACTGGCGCTCAACAACGCTGAGCGGATTGCCGTCGTCGTCGCTCCCCCGATGAATTTTCTATCCACACTGGCTTCACCGTTGGTCAAATTACTCAGCCTGTCCACCAATTTCGTGCTATGGCTGCTGAAAGTCAAACCTTCGACCGAACCGGCCATCACCCAAGAAGAAATCGAAATCCTCATCGAACAAGGCACCCAAAGCGGCGCGCTCGAAGAAACCGAACAGGACATCCTTGAAAGCGTCCTCCGGCTGGATGAGCAGCGCGTCGGTGCCGTCATGACCGCCCGTCCGCAAATCGTCTGGCTCGCTCTCGAAGATCCGCCGGAGGTCACACGACAGAAGATCATCGCCAGCCCTTACTCACGCTTTTTGTTGAGCAAGGACGATCTGGATAACCTGCTCGGCGTCGTCTATGCGAAAGACATTTTGGAACAACATCTGGCCGGGCAAGCCCTTGACCTGAGCGTCCTGGCGCGCCCGCCGCTCTTCGTGCCGGAGAATATGTCCACCCTCAAATTGCTGGACCTGTTCAAGCAGAAAGGTACCCATGTTGCCGTCGTCGTGGATGAATATGGTGTCATCCAGGGGATGGCGACCGATACCGACATCCTGGAAAGCATTGTAGGGGATTTACCGGCCATTGATGAACCGGAAGAGCCGGAGGCCATCCAACGCGAGGACGGCTCCTGGTTGCTGGATGGAATGGTTCCCATTGACCGACTGAAAAAGCTGCTCAATATCGAAGAATTGCCTGACGAAGCGTTAGGGGACTATCAAACACTGGGAGGATTCATCATTTACCGTCTGGAAAGCATCCCCACTTCGGGTGAATGGTTTGAATGTGGCGGGATTCGCTTTGAAGTCGTTGACATGGATGGGTGGCGGGTGGATAAAGTGCTGGCGACGCCGCTCCCCAAAGAAGATCGCACACCGGCCCACACCCAACAGTGAACCTGCCCGTATAGCTGCACCCCATAGCGATTGCAGTTTACAATTCATCACCCAGTAGAGCGATTTGCCAAAACCATTAAGTTGCACTATGATAAGCGCATAAGTTCTCAGCACTGACCATGCCTGTCCACAAGGCAAAAAGGAGGTCGTATGTCCGAACAACCGTCGGCTGTTAATTTAGCCAATCTGTTTGACCAGGCCTTACAAGCTGTTACAGCAGAGCGCCAGGAGATTAACGCACTCGATGGGTACAACGGCAATCATGGCGACAACATGGTCTCCAATATGCGCCTCGTCGCCAACACCATCCATGCCAACGAATCTGAACCACCATCCATCGCGTTGCGCCGCGCCGGCCAACGGCTAGGCGAGGCCGGACAAGGCAGCACCAGCCAATACTATGCCAAAGGATTGCTTGAAGCAGCGCACAAGCTCGAAGGGCGCACGCAGTTGGAGCGCGCAGATGGTGTCACCCTGCTAGAGACGCTCCTGGGCGCGGTTCCGGCCCAGGATAACCCTGATCCACAGCAACCCACCAGGAGTGTACTGGATTTAGTTATGGGATTAGCCGGAGCGCAGCAACAGCAGGCCCAGGTGCAGCCTCAGGTCCAGGCGCCGCAGCAGCAGCAGGCGCCAGCCGCCGGCATGTTGGATATGCTCTTAGGTTTAGCCGGCGCGCAACAACCGCAGGCGCAGCCGCAGCCGCAACCCCAACAGCAGGCGCCAGCTGCCGGCATGTTGGATATGCTCTTAGGTTTGGCCGGCGCGCAACAACCGCAGGCACAGCCGCAGCCGCAACCCCAACAGCAGGCGCCAGCCGCCGGCATGTTGGATATGCTCCTGGGTTTGGCCGGAGCGCAACAGCCGCAAGCACAACCCCAGGTTCAGGCGCAGCCGCAAGACAGCGGCCTGGATTTAGGCGATATTTTGGGACGCTTGCTGCCCGCAGGTCTCGCGTACCTGCAAGCTAAACAATCGGGCGCGGACCCAGCCGTAGCGCGCCTGGCCTTAATCCGTGCGCTACTCACCGCACGACCGAACCAGGCGCAGACGCCGCGTCAAGCTGCCGGTACTGTGATTGCGCAAAGTATCCTCAAAGCTTTGATGAGTCGGTAAGGTTGTTTTTAAGGCAGTTCCAAGGCAAGAAACGTCCAGGCCGACACGGCGCGCTTGATCAAGCTGGGCCGGGGGAACGAAATCGAGCTTTGGAATAGCCCATCATTCACATAGACGATAGGAGGTTTTGACATGCCAGACGAGAAGGACAAGAAAGGTAAAGGATTGTTGGGAAAGCTTGTTGATGCGGTGACGGACCGCGACGAGAAAGAAGCGGCGGCCAAGGCCGCAGCTGAGGCCGAGGCCAAGCGCAAGGCAGAGGCCGAAGCCGCAATGGAGGCAAGCCGCCGCCAGATCGCCGAGAATCGCGCGAAAGCCGAAGCCGAAAGACAGGCCAAAGAAGCCGCCGAGAAGAAGGCCGCAGAAGAGGCCGCCCGCCTCGCCGCTGAAAAAGCCCGCGCAGAAGCCGAAGCTCGTGAAAAAGCGCGTCTGGAAGCTGAAGCCCGCGAAAAGGCGCGCAAAGAAGCTGAAGCCCTCGCCAAAGTGCGCGAGTTCGAAGCGCGCCGGGAAGCCGAACAGGCAGCAAAATTGGCCGCACGAGAGGCTGAAGAAGCCGCTAAGAAGGCTGCCGAGGAGGAGGCGGCCAGAAAGGCCGCCGAAGAAGCCGCCAAGCTCGTCTACGTTGTGAAGCCCGGCGATAGCCTGAGCAAGATCGCCAAAGAGCAACTGGGCAACGCCAGCCGCTGGCCGGAGATCCACGAGTTGAACAAGGATCAAATCCCCAACGCCAACATTATCCGCCCGGGGCAGCAATTGCGTTTGCCGCCGCACTAAACCCGAATTGCGCGTCCCAAGCCCCTCGAAGAGATCGAGGGGCTATTTTTGTGTGAAAAGCGAGTTGTCATCCACGCCCGTTCATTGTACAATCCGCCCATAGAGTGAACATGACCATCTGCCAGGCAGAACTTGTCATTTATCATTCGCCATTCGCAGGAGGATAACGTATGCCAACTACCCAGGAAATGCTGGAAGCCTTGAAGGAATTTGACACACCTTCCATCACCAACGTTGTCGCCACGTACCCCGACAACCCGCTGTGCCTGGGCCTCTATAACCCCTGGACGCAGAACTGGTACACCGATCAGAGCATCCGCTGTATGTACCCGGAGATAGGGCCGGTGGTGGGATTCGCCGTGACGTGCGTCTACGGGCTGCCCGATCCCACGTACAAGCGGCTTTCGTTTATGGATGTAATTGACGCGCTGGACGCCTCGCCCAAGCCCACGATTTTCGTCTTCGAGCAGCGTTTTCCGCCGGAGATCGCGGGCAAGGTTGGGCTTTCCGGCGGGAATATGACCACCGCGATGCAAGCTGTGGGCTGCGTGGGCGCCATCTCCAACGGCCCCTCGCGCGACATAGACGAAATCCGCCCGATGCGCTTCCAATACCTGCTCAGCGGCATCGCGCCAGGGCATGGTCCCACGGCGGTTCACGCGCTCAACGTGCCGGTGACGGTCGCCGGGATGGACGTCGCGCCCGGCGAGATCATCCACATGGACGAAAACGGCGCGGTCAAATTCCCGGCGGATAAGCTCGAAGCTGTTCTTACCAACGTCCGCAAATTGCGCGATGAAGAGGCCACCCGCATGGGCGCGCTGCGGCACGCCAGGAGTGCAACGGAGGTGCGTGCGATCTTCGGCGGACAAACCTATGCAAAGAAACCATAAAAAGGAGATTGCTATCTATGAAAATTACTGATGTTCAAGCGTGTGTGATTGGTAGGCATGAGCCAGACAGCGGCGGCAGCGTCTGGACGTTCGTGCGTGTGTATACGGACGAGGGGATTGTGGGCACGGGGGAGTGTAACTCCGCGTCGGCGATCTCCGGCTTTGCCGTCAAACAAGCGATTGAGACAATGAAGCGCTTCCTCATCGGCAAGGACCCCACCAATATCGGCCCAATTTATGAGATGCTGCGCCGCTTCGGGCGCTACGGCGGCACGTCCGACCCGCCGATCATCTTCGCCATCACCGGCATCGAGAACGCGCTCTATGACATCACTGGCAAGGCGCTCGGCGTGCCGGTCTACAAATTGCTCGGCGGCAAGTACCGTGATAAGATTCGCCTCTACGCCGACCTGCACGCGGGCGACGACGAATCGCCTGCGGCTTACGCGACGAAGGCGCAGGAGGTTATCGAGGGCGAGGGCTACAGCGCGGTCAAGTTCGACGTGGATCACACCGGCGTCGGCAAACTCGATCCGGTCAACTGGACAGTAGGCGCGAAGGAGATGACGCACATCATCAACCTGATTGCCGCCGTGCGCGAGGGCATCGGCTATGAGACCGACCTGGCGATTGACTGCCACGGGCAATTCGACGTCCCCTCGGCGATCACGCTAGCGAAGGCCGTGGAGCCGCTGCGCCTGATGTGGTTGGAGGAGCCGGTACCGGCGGAGAACATTGACGCGCTGGCGCAAGTCCACGCCAAGACCAGCACCGTCATCTGCACCGGCGAAAACCAGTACACGCGCTTCGAGTTCCTCGAGCTGTTGCAAAAGCAGGCGTGCGATGTGATTATGCCCGATCTCTCGAAAGCCGGCGGGATGATGGAGGCCAAGCGCATCGCCGATATTGCCGACGCCTTCTACGTGCCCATCGCGCCGCACAACGTCTCGTCGCCGCTAGGGATGATGGCGGCGTGCCACGTCTGTGCGGCGGTCGCCAACTTCCTGGTGCTGGAGTTCCACGGGCGGGAGATCCCCTGGTGGAACGATCTCTGCGATGGGGACAAGCCCTTCATCCGCAACGGCTGGATGCACGTCTCCGAAGCGCCCGGCATCGGCGTCGAGCTGAACGATAAAGTTGCCAAATCGCTGTTGTGGCCGGGGGATAAGTACTTCGATTAGGAGTTAAATATGATGAAAACCTATCATATTGCGTGTACCGATCTCACCGTCTCCCGCCTGGCCTATGGCTGTATGAAAATTGGCGGCAGTTGGGGGCCGGAGCCGCTCACCCAGGCCGACAAGGCCGCAGCCGTGAAAGCCGTCGTCGCCGCTTACGAGCAAGGCATCACGCTGTTCGACCACGCCGACATCTACACGCGCGGCAAATCTGAAGAGGCGTTCGCCGCAGTGTGGCCCATCATCCCCCGCGACAAGATCATCGTGCAGAGCAAGTGCGGCATCCGTTTTGCGGGCGATCCATATCCCGGCGCGCCGCACCGCTTCGACTTCAGCTATGAGCACATCGTCGCCTCGGTGGAGGGCAGCCTGCGCCGCCTGCGCACCGATTACCTGGACATCCTGCTGCTGCACCGCCCCGACGCGCTGATGGAGCCGGAAGAGGTCGCCCGCGCCTTCGACGATCTGGCGGCGGCGGGAAAAGTGCGCTACTTCGGCGTGAGCAACCACACCGCGGCGCAGATGGCGTTGCTGCGCATCCACGCCGACCAGCCGATTGTGATCAACCAGGTGCAGTTGAGCCTGCTGCATCACTACCTGATCAGCGAAGGCGTGATCGCCAACATCGCCGGGAAGCCGGCGGTTTACGGTGAGCCAGGCCGAACCGCATTGGCGACGGCTACGCTGGATTTCTGCCGCGCGCACGGTATCCTTGTGCAAGCCTGGGGACCGGTAGCGGGTGGGCAGATATTGAACCCACCCGCCGACGCCGCGCCGCACGTCAAAGCCACCGCCGCGCTGGTCGCGCAGATGGCGCAGGAGAAGGGAACGACGCCGGAGGCGATTGCGCTGGCGTGGCTGCTGCGTCATCCGGCCGGCATCCAACCCATCATCGGCACGACGAAACCGGAGCGCATCGCCGCCAGTTGCCTGGCCGACGACGTCACCCTCACCCGCGAGGAGTGGTACGCCCTCTTCACCGCCGGGCGCGGCGAACCGTTACCGTAAACGACGTTTGAACGTTTCAACGTTCCAACGTTCCAACGTTTCAACAATTTTAGACAAGGAGCGCATAGATGAAACAGTTCAATTTGACCCCTGTTATGGGAAAACGTCTCATCGGGAAGGGGATGGCGCAACATCCGGATATTCAGCGCGTGCTGCAAAAGGGCACATTGCTCATCGTCGCGGGGACGACGAATGGCTACGTGGCCGAGGAGATCCTCACGGCGCTCGGACAGGCTGAGGGGTTCTCGCGCGTGGGCTTCCGGCGCGGCGTGACCGTGGCGCAAGGCGCGAAGCTGCCGAAAGCCGAACTGGCGGGTGACGTTGTCATCGTGGATGGACAGTGGCAGCCCGGCAAGACTGTCTTCGACGTGGCGGAGAGCCTCAAGGCCGGCGACGTGGTCCTCAAAGGCGGCAACGCCTTCGATCCCTACGGGCAGGCTGCCGTGCAGATCGGCCATCCGCAGGGCGGCACGGTGATGGCGATTGTTCCAGCGGTCATCGGGCGGCGCGTGCAGTTGATCGTACCCATCGGGTTGGAGAAGCGCGTCTTCGATGACATCCACACCCTGGCGCAGCGCGTCAACGCGCCGGAGACTGACGGCCCACGCCTGATGCCCCTGCCGGGCGCAGTCTTCACCGAACTGGACGCCATCCAACTGCTCACCGGCGCGGAGGCCATCCTCATCGCCGGCGGCGGCATCTTCGGCGCGGAAGGCTCGGCGTGGATCGGCGTCAGCGGGACGGAGGAGCAGGTGGCAGCAGCGGCGGCGCTCATCAAGTCGGTCGCCGGCGAGCCGCCGTGTGAGGTGTAGTCAAAGTTCACACCTGACAGGTTTCAGAAAACCTGTCAGGTGTGACGCGATTATCGGACCGTCGCCTTCAACGAGAATGTGTAGGGCAGCTTTCCCTTATGCTCTGGGAAAGTCCACCCATGCGCATCCTCGATCTGCTTTTCGGCAGAAATACGGAAAAACAGCCAGTCGAACTCGTGCAGCCACTCAATGTGCAGTCCCGCCTGGCTCAGCGCGGTGACGATTTCGCCCAGCGTGTACATCCAACTGTAATTGACAGCAGGTTTGCCCGCGCTGGCATAGCCGCCGATCCAGCCATCCTCATCGGCGGTCTTCTGAAAGTAAGGGTATTTGACAGCCAGCTCGGGCAATTTTTCTTCATCCCAGATCATATAAAAGGGGTGACTATCGAGAACATACAAGAAGCCGTCATCCGCCAGCAAATGGCGCACATTGCGCGCCCACAAATATAAATCGGGCAGCCAACACAGCACACCTTCCGTCGTAAAGACGATGTCGTACTTCTCGTGACATTCGGGCATGGCCTGGTTCATCATCTCCAGGACATTGGACTCGATAAATCGGGCATCATTGATGCCGAGATCAGCCGCCAACTTGCGCGCGTAGTGGACGTTTTCGGGCACCAGATCCACGCCGGTCACAGTCGCGCCCATCCGCGCCAGCGAAAGCGTGTCAGCCCCGGTGTTGCACTGCAGATGAATCAGCTTTTTGCCCGCGATGTCGCCCAATTCCGCAATTTGTGTCTGGCTCAGCGTGGTCTCGTTCGCCAGAAGCCTGGCCTTGAACACCTCATAGTGATCCCTGGCGATAACGCCCCAACTCTTTCTGTTTGCATCGATGTACTCACTCACGATAACCCTTCCTTCACGAAGAAAACTTCAACGATCGGGCTGCCAGCGACCAAATCATCAACGCTGGCGACCTGATCTCTGTACCACTGCGTCTCCGGCGCGGACATCAACCGCCGGCGATCTTCCAGGTTAACGATGATCACTGCCCGCGCGGGCAGTTGCGCCGAGACCGATTCCTTCAGACAAAATAAAAACTCCGGATTGGCGCGCAGATTCGCCAGCCAGTCGCGGCGCGCGCGGGGGCCGTTGCCGCCTCCCGCGTCAGGCGTTCCACAGATGATAATGCGCCCGCCGATATTCGTGAACCAGATTTCCGTTTTCCTGGGCAAGCCGCTTTTCGCCCCCGTCGTGATGATGTCAATGAAGCGATCTTCACGCAAGGCGCGCTGAATTTCGTCGTTTGACACAGGTGCATAGTTCATAAAGCTTCCCCCTCTTTCGCTTTTTATCTGGAAAGGTCAGGGCATTATAGCGCAAAATGCTAAAGAATGACATTTTTTCTTCACGACAAACACGCTATAATGCCAGTGTACGAAACCGTTGAGGATAAGCAGATGACGATGACTGTCGAGAACATACCTGCTGCTGCGGCTGAGCCGTTGGAACAGGCATCCCAAACGCACTGTCTGGATCTCGAAAGCGTGTTGGCAAGAGCACGGGAACTGCGTGAAATGACGTTGGCTTGTCCTATTGATGATGACGCTTTTACGCAAGCCAAAGCGGTAGATCGAGCCTGAGCGCCGAAGATTAGCATGGATTAGCGAGATCGGCAGTTTGCCTGAGAGGAACAGCTATGACAATCACCCCTAGAGTGGCGCACTTACGCCAACAAAGCCTTGACGCCGTCCCCACGCTGTCCAGCGAACGGGCGGAGTTGATGACGGAATTCTACAGGACGCACACCGGCCTGATGTCTACGCCGGTGCAGCGCGCGCTGGCGTTCCAATACCTGCTGGAACACAAGGCCATCTGCATCAACCCCGGCGAACTCATCGTGGGCGAAAAAGGCCCTGCGCCCAAAGCCACGCCGACGTACCCCGAACTGTGCTGCCACACGCTGAGCGATCTGGACATCCTCAATGCGCGGGAGAAAATCCCCTTCGCCGTCAGCCCGGCGACGCGCCAGGTCTACGCCGATAGGCTCATCCCCTTCTGGCAAGGGCGGACGATGCGCGAGTTGATCTTCCAGGAGATGACGCCCGAATGGAGAGACGCCTACGAAGCGGGCATTTTCACCGAGTTTATGGAGCAACGTTCGCCGGGCCATACCGTGCTGGACGACAAAATCTACCACAAGGGGATGCTCGACTTCAAAGCCGACATCCAGGCCAGCCTCGACGCGCTGGACTACCTCAACGATCCCGACGCCTACGCCAAACAGGAAGAACTCAAGGCGATGGCGATCACGGCGGATGCGCTCATCCGCTTCGCCGAGCGCCACGCGGAGAAGGCGCGCGAGCTGGCAGCACAGGAGACTGATCCGGTGCGCCAACGCGAACTCGAACGTATCGCCGAGGTCTGCGCGCGCGTTCCGGCGCACGCCCCCCGCGATTTCTGGGAGGCGCTGCAAGCCTATTGGTTCGTCCACCTGGGCGTGACGCTCGAACTGAACCCGTGGGACTCGTTCAACCCCGGCAAGCTCGACCAGCACCTTGAGCCGTTCTACCGGCAGGGCCTCGCCGATGGGACGCTCACCCGCGAGCAAGCCGAGGAACTGTTGCAGTGCTTCTGGATCAAGTTCAACAACCAGCCGGCGCCGCCCAAAGTGGGCGTGACGGCGGCGGAAAGCGGCACCTACACCGATTTCGCGCAGATCAACATCGGCGGCGTGCGCCCGGATGGGACGGACGGCGTCAGTGAAGTCACATATCTCATTCTGGATGTGATCGAAGAAATGCGCTTATTGCAGCCCAGTTCGTCCATCCAGGTCAGCCAAAAGAACCCGGATGCCTTCATCAAGCGGGCAGCGCGCATCATCCGCACCGGGTTTGGGCAACCGTCGGTCTTCAACACGGAGACTGTCATCCAGGAGATGCTGCGCGCGGGCAAGAGCCTGGTGGACGCGCGCTGCGGCGGGACGAGTGGCTGCGTAGAGACCGGCGCGTTCGGCAAGGAAAACTACAACCTGACGGGCTACTTCAACATGCCCAAGGTGCTCGAAATCACGCTGCACAACGGCGTTGATCCGCGCACCGGCAAGCAGCTTGGCCCGCAAACCGGCGATCCGCGCGCGTTCGAGAGCTTCGACCAACTCTTCACCGCTTACGAGACACAACTGCGCTACTTCGTGGATGTGAAAATTCGCGGCAACCACGTCATCGAGCGACTGTACGCCCGCTACATGCCGGCGCCGTTCCTTTCGCTGCTGATTAGCGACTGCATCGCCAACGGCAAGGACTATCACGACGGCGGCGCGCGCTACAACACCTCGTACATCCAGGGCGTGGGGCTTGGCTCCATCACAGATGCGCTGACGGCGCTCAAGTATCACATCTTCGACGCGAAGACACTCGCGCTGGACGAACTGCTCACGGCGCTGGACAATGACTTCGCGGGCCAGGAGCGCATCCGCCAACTGCTGCTCAATCGCACCCCGCGCTACGGCAACGACGACGATTACGCCGACAGCGTGATGCGCGCCGCGTTCGAGGTGTACTTCAACGCGATTGACGGACGGCCCAACACGCGCGGCGGCGCGTATCACATTGACCTGCTGCCGACGACGTGCCACGTCTACTTCGGCAGCGTCACCGGCGCGACCGCCGACGGGCGCAAAGCGTGGACGCCGCTCTCGGAGGGCATCTCGCCGGTGCAAGGCGCGGACCGGCGCGGGCCAACCGCTGTCATCAAATCCGTCGCCAAGATGGACCACGTCCGCACGGGCGGCACGCTGCTCAACCAGAAGTTCACGCCGTCAGTTTTGCAGGATGACGCCGGGCTGGACGGGCTGGTACACTTAATCCGCGCGTATTTCCAACTGGACGGGCATCACATCCAGTTCAACGTCGTGGACGTCGCCACCCTCCGCGCCGCGCAGGCGCACCCGGAGCAGTACCGCGACCTCATCGTGCGCGTGGCCGGCTACAGCGATTACTTTTGCGATCTCGGCAAGGCGCTACAGGACGAAATCATCGCGCGGACAGCGCACGAAGAACTGTAGCTATTCAGCCTACTTACAATGCGACCGTCACCCTGAGCGGAGTGGAAGGAGCATCTGCGCGACTGGAACGGAGCGAAGGGTCTCTACGTTGCGCGAGCAGAGATTCCTCACTTCGCTCCACTCGTTTCACTCGTTCCGCTACGTTCGGAGACCTGTCCTGAGCTTGCCGAAGGATGACGGCTGAATAGTTACGAAGAACTTACATAATCAGGAGAGTCACAGTGAAAATCTACATCAGCGCAGACATTGAAGGCGTTACCGGGACAACCGACTGGGACGAAACCGAAAAGGGCGAGGCGGCTTACGCGGAATTCCGCGAGCAGATGACGGCGGAAGTCGCTGCCGCCTGTGAGGGCGCGCTGGAAGCGGGCGCGACCGAGATCTGGGTCAAGGATGCCCACGATTCGGCGCGTAACCTGCTCGCCGCCAGACTCCCGCAGGAAGCCAGACTCATCCGGGGCTGGGCCGGACATCCTTTCAGCATGGTCACGGGGCTGGATGAAACATTCCAGGCGGTGATGATGATCGGCTACCACGCGCCGGCGGCATCGGACGCCAATCCGTTGGCGCACACGATGAACAGAGGGATTACGTACCTCAAAATCAACGATCAACTCGCGTCGGAGTTCTTGCTGCACGCTTTCGTCGCTTCGCTCAAGCGCGTGCCGGTGGTCTTTGTCTCCGGCGACGCCGGGCTATGCCGCCACGCGCAAACGTTCAACCCGCACATCGGGACGTGCGCCATCAAAGAAGGCGTCGGCAATTCCACAATCAGTATCCACCCAACGCGCGCCATCCAGGCGATCCGCGCAGGCGCGCAGCAGGCCCTCACTGGCGACCTGTCCCGTTGCCTACTGCCGCTGCCGGAGCACTTCCACGTCGAAATCTGCTACCGCAACCACGCGAGCGCCTACCGCGCGGCGTTCTTCCCCGGCGTCAGGGCAGAAGGGCCGCACACGGTTAGTTTCGATACGGCGGATTACTTCGAGGTTGCGCGGACGTTGATGTTTGTGTTACGCTAACTTCGTACAGTCACCCTTCCAACGTTGCCGCAGCGCGTTCCCAGATCTCATCGGGGACGACGCCATCGTGCGCTATTCCGGCCTGCGCCGCCAGGTCGAAGGCATGAAGGACGAGATACCACGGGTGATTCTGCCCGGTTTCGATGCCGCGCATCAACGCGCGCACCATCGCGCCGCCCTCCGCCAACATCCCGCTCTCCCGATAGGCGACCAGGAGCGCAGCCACGTCATACTCCACCACGCGCAAATTCGCTGTCCAGCGGTCATCCTGCCAGGTCAGCAGCGCGTATTCCGCACCTACCACCCCGTCAATCGGTCCGCCAACCGCGCCGGGATTGAGCGCCAGCCGTCCATTGTGGCGGTACTTCCACGCGATGTGCGTGTGCCCGCACACCAACACCGGTTCGGCGATCTGCGCCAGCGCGTCTTCCACGTAGATATTGTTCGTTGACCGCGCCTGCGCAAATTTGCACCTGATCTCCGGGGCATCCGGCACAATGCCCTCCGCCACAGCGCGCGGCGACCCGTGAACCACGCAAATCGGCGCGGCGCCGGGCAACGTTACAACCAATCGTTCAGGCAATGCGGCGAGATAATCCAGCGCGTCCCGGTCCAGGCGGGCGTAACCCCACCGCAACGGCGCCCACTGCGCGCGGGTTTGCCAGGTTGCCGGCGCGACGCCCGTGTCGTAACGGGTAAAGTAGACATCGTTGTTGCCCTGGATAATCCAGGCATCGAGGCTGCGGAGCCGGTCCAGGGTCTCCAGCGGAAACGGTGCGCCGAGGAGCAAATCCCCGGCGATGATGTAGCCGTCCACGCCTTGCGTGCGCGCATCCGCCAACACCGCTTCCAGCGCGGGGAGGTTGCCGTGGATGTCGGCCAAGATTGCCAGGCGCATACAAGCCTCCAACACACACCCTGTAAAACAAAATGCGTGAAACGTAAAACGTAATAAGTTTACACCATTACGTTTTACGTTTCACGTTTTACTGACTTATTTCAATTCACGCAAAGCCAACTGCGCGCCGAAGTGGTTCGGGTCGCGTCCCAATACGGTCTCAAACGCCGCTTTGGCTTCCGCTGCGTGGCCCAAGCCCAGGTGCGCCAGGCCGATGGTGTAGGTGAGGTGAGTGCGCCGCCGCGTCTCCATATCTTCTTCGGCGAAGACGAACTGCGGGACGGAGGTGGCGAAGCCTTGTTTGGCTTGCTCTTCAAGCTGGCGGGTGGCGCGTTCCAGCATTTCGGTGAGCCGGGTTTCAGCTTCATCCGCGCGACCAAGCGATTTGAGCGCCAACGCCTGGTAGTATGGCAGTTCCGCCGACCAACCGTGCGCCGCGAGGACGCTCTCGAAGCTGGCGCGCGCGCCGTCAGCGTCGCCGAGAGCCTGCTGCGCCAGCCCCATCGTATAGCGGACGTGAGCATCCGACCAGTGCAGGTGCTTGCGCTCGCCGAGGTTGTCGGGATAGGGGGCCAGCGCCGTTTGACAGTGCGTGAGCGCAGTTTGCGCGTCGTCCGCAGCGAGGGCGTTTTGCGCCAGCAGCCAGTGCGCCGTCACATACTGCGCGGAGATGCGCCCCGTGCCGCCCTCCCACGGGTGGAAGCGACGCGAGAGCGCGTAGTCGAGGGCCTTCTGCGGTTGTCCGGTCTGATTGTAGAGCGTGACCAGTTCCACGGAAAGGTCGTCGCGGTCGCGCACCAGGTCGAGGTGCTGCTCAAGGCGTTCCAGTCGTGCTTTGGCTGAAACGCCCGTCCGCTGCAACAGTTGATCGAGTTCACCGAGCACGCGCCCATCCTGCGGATGAGCGGCGAACGCCGTTTCGTAGCAGGCGATGGCACGCTGTGGATCGTGCAGCACATTGTAGGCGGCGATACCCAGGTTGCGCCAGGGAATCGAGAAACCGGGCGCACCCTTCACGGCAATCTCCCACTGCGCAATGGCTTCTTCTGGACGGTGTTTGTCGTAGTACAGATCGCCGAGGTAGTAAGCGATGATGGGATCGTCTGGGAAGAGCGATTGCGCGTGCTGCAAGATGACCATCTCCTCAAGCCGCACGGGGAAACAGTAGTCGGTGGGTTGCGCCGAGGCTTTGCCATACAGCGCGCGAGCCTCATCGTCGCGTCCCTGACGATGGGCGAAATAACCCAGGGCGTACAACACAGTCGGAAATCCCGTGGCATCCGGTCCAACCACGCGCGCGAGAACGTCGGCAGCCTCATCCCACAATCCGGCGTTGGCGTAATCAAAGGCCATATCGAGATAGGCTTGAATTTCAGACAGCGGATCGGAGACGCGCAGCAGCGCCATCAATTCGGCGAGCTGGCTCTGCGCCGCCGTGCTCCCCTTCGCCCGGCTCTGCAAAACAATCTCGTTGCGCGACCCCATATCCAGCGGATCCAGGCTGACGGTCTCGCAGCACAGCGCAGCGGCTTCATTGAGACGACCCAGATGACGCAGGATGGCAGCCTTGAGATTGCGCGCCTTCATATTCAGCGTGTTGGTGATGAGAGCGCGGTTCACATGCTCTAGCGCGGTCACGAAATCGCCGCGCAGCAGATCAATTTCGGCGAGGGCGTAGTAGCTGGCGGCCTGCCAGGCGTAGCTCCAGATGGCTTTGTAGAAGGCGGCGTAGGCCCCGCCAAGGTCGCCGCTGAACTTGAGCGCCTGCCCCAGGTTGAAGAAAACCTCGCCGTCGCGCGGGTTGGGGTTGCGGCGCGTGAGTTTGTCAATGGCCGTGCGGAAGTGGGCAATGGCCTTCTCGAAGTTCCCACGCCGGAAGTACACCAGGCCCAGCGCGTTGTTGCAGCGCACGTCGGTGGGATCCTTCGCCAACGCAGCCTCCCAGTACGGCTCCGGCTCAATCGTCGGATGACGGTACTGTTCGAGGTGCAGGCCGGTGAGGTAGAGGTCCTCAATGCTGTCGAAGGTCTCCGGCGGGGGTGGCGGGGTTTTCGCTTCCGGCAGGGGCGGCTGCTCCACGATTTGCGGCGCGTAGCGGATGATCTCCTGCCCGGTGGCATCGCACACGCGCAACAACAGCTCTGTCTCCGCTACGCCCTCCGGCAGCATTACTTCCGCCACAAACGGCGCATCCGGCGCAAGCGTTACGGTCTTCTCCAACAACGTATTTTCATCGGCAACCAGTGTAACAAGCGAGTCCTCAAAAACCTCTGTCGCTACCACGCCTACCTTTGCGATTTGCTGATTCGCAGATTTTTTGATTTCGAGATTTACCGCACAACGCCGATTTGCATTCTTCGCCGGGCCAATCTTCTGGATGGGATACCAGAACTGGCTGAAGGTCTTGGTCTCGTAGGGTTGAAGCCACGAAAAGTCGGGCTGGTTGTCGGTGTAGACGCCGGCCATCAGCTCGATGTATGGGCCATCGGCGTCGGTGAGGTTAGCCTCCCAGCCTTTGGCGAATTCGCCTGCGCCCCAGGTGAACATCTTCTTGCCGGGCGCGATGAAGCGGTTGGCGACGTGGACAATGCCAGCGTCGGCGCGATGGTCGTAACCGCCGAAGTGGTCATAGTTCGTCTCCCACACGAAGTATGATGTGGGCACGGGGATGTTCTTGTACCAACTGATGTCTGTGCCGGCCCCGTCGTTGGAGAAATCCACGCCGTAGTAGTTGCCCGTGGCGATGGGGAAATGCGACATTGACCGTTTGGAGTGGTCAGTCACAACGGTCACGTCCGGCGGGAAGAAAACCTGGTACTGCTCGTGGACGTGGACGCCGACGTTGACCCACCACAGGAAGGTCTGCACCTCCGGCGTGCGGTTGTAGAGCTGCACCTTCATCTCAAAAAACGCCTTGCCGGGGTAAAGGCAGATGCCGACCATGCCCTTCATCCGTTGCAGCGGATCGTTCTCGCTCATCCAGACAGTCACACTGCCGTCGGATTTTTCCTCGATGAGGTGCTGCGTGGGCATAAACGTGGACGGGCGGTGATGCTGCGGCCAGTTGAACTCAATCCCGCCGGAAATCCACGCGCCAAACAGGCCGATGAGCGCCGGTTTGATCACGTGCTGGCGGTAGATGAAGTTGTAGCCGGTGGTCTTGTCCACCGCCTCGTGGATGCGCCCGCCGATTTGCGGGAGCATCATCAGGCGGATGTACTCATTTTCCAGATAAACGGCCTGATACGTCTGCGGCGCGCTCTCGCTGGCAAGCTTGTCGGTGAACGGCTGCGGGTAGACGCGCCCGCTCGTCCCCTGGTTCACCCGCTTGTCGAGGTACATCGGGTTCAGATCGGCGGGTGGCGGGGTGTAGGTGGGGAAGGTGATGGTTTCTTCCCAGGCTTTGACGGTGGTATTCATCATATTGTCCTCCCAGATGATGATAAGCAAGCGCCCTACTCTACAAGTAGGGCGTTTTTCTAGCGGTCTTTCACTTTATCTTGCGTTTCAGTGGCAATGGAGTCACACGAATACGCTTTTTATCTACGACACACACGGAATGTTCTATAACATTCGGCTGCACCTCTTGCAAAACGCGCTCAAGTAAATCACACATCTCTGCGTCGGAGTAATTGCCGCCACGAAATAGAATAATACCGGGGCCATTCAAGGAACTGAGAGCCAAAAGCTGCGGGAAATCTAAATCTGCCGTGATGACAATACGCGCCTCGGCGCGAGCCATCGCCAGCAATTCCTCGTCAGAAGCGCGAGCCATACCGATCTGACAAGCATGCACGCCTGAATATCCATAAGCCTGCAAAATACCCAGCAGCATCGCCGAAACCGGCATATGCAACAGAGCTTTCATTACGCCAACTCTAGCACAGGAGATTCTGCAAGACGAGCAGCATACTCCAAAGCAGCCTGAATATCCTCTACTTCCAGGTATGGATACGCCTGTAAAATCGTTTCTGGCGTTTCACCAGAAGCTAACAATCCCAGCAAGCGAGAGAGCGGAAAGCGCAAACCACGAATACAAGGTTTGCCACCACAAACTTCAGGATCCAGGGTAATCCGATCAAACATCGCAATATCTCCCTTTGCTGTTTTTTTTCTTTAATTATACCCCAAACGATCCATTTTTATCCCCGCGACTTCATCGGCCCGGGCCGCAGATCCGCGCGCCCGTCGACATACACCGCCACCCACTGCGCCAGGCGCTTGCCGAGCCGGCGCGCGGCGGCGATTTCTTTCTCCTCGCGGGGTTTGCCCGCCGTCACTGCGCCGTAGTGGAGGGTGAACTGCGGACCGGTGTAGTCTGTCACGCCGAAGGTGAGCATCCCCACGTTCATCATCATCACCAGAAGTGAGAGGCACGTCAGTTCCGCGCCGCCGCCCCAGCCGCCGGAGGTGGAGAAGGCGCAGCCGATTTTGCCGTCCATTTGTCCCCAGACGTGATGCGCGATGTCGTCCCAGAATTTCTTCATTTTCCACGAGACCACGCCCACGTAGGTCGGCGTCCCACAGGCGATGCCGTCGGCCCAGAGGATGTCGTCCATACTTGCCTCATCCACGGAGCGCAGGCGCACTTCCATGCCGTTGATCTCCCGCGCGCCCTCGGCCACGTATTCGGCCATTTGCGCGGTGTTGCCGGTCGTACTGTCGTAGAGCACGAGAATTTTCCCCATAGGTCTTCCTTTAGTCAGCAGATTAAGCAGATTGAGCAGATTAAGTGTGCGTAAATCTGCTTAATCTGCTCAATCTGCTGATGAAACACTGATGATTTACGCTGCGAAATGTTTGAACTGCGGCAGGTAATCCTTGTTTTGCGCCAACATCTCGTTGACCATCTGCTTGATCTCCGCCAACGAGAGCACGGCGGCGGTGAGTGGGTCGCTGGCGATGGCGTGGAAAACGAGGCGTGGGTCGCCGGTGAGGGCGGCCTCGACGGCCATCTCTTCGGTGGCGACGACGACCTGGTTCAGTGGCGCGACCTGGCGCGGCAGGGCGCCGACATGCACCGCATGCAGGCCGCCTTTGTCCACGTAGACCGGCACTTCCACACACACGCCGTCCGGCAGATTGGTGATGAGGCCGGTGTTGGGCACGTTGCCGTTGAACTGGAAGATTTCCCCGCCTTGCAGCGCGTTGATGATGTACGAGGCGTACTCGTGACCGCGTTCCAGGTCAATCGTCTCCCGCGCGAGCCATTCGCGGATGCCGTCCTTCCAATCGTCGGCGCGTTTGCGGTACTCGTCGAGGATGTAGGCGTAGTGACCGGGATTCCAACCCGTCCCGTGCGTGCAGTACTTCTCGATGAGGTCGGGCCGTTTGCGGAACCACCAGTTGTACTCGGAGTTGTGCCCGCTGGACTCGGTGACGTAGTAATCCAGGTGCAGGAACATCTCGTTGCGCACCTGCTCCTCGTTGTAGATGTCCGGGTTCTCGGTGATGGCCTTGCGGATGAGCGGGTAGGCGTCCACGCCGTTCCACTCGTACTTGACGTACCACGCCAGGTGATTGATGCCCGCGCACGTGTAAGTGATCTCGTCCATCGGCGCGCCGATCCAGTGGGCGAGCATGTGAGCTGTGCCCTGGACGCTGTGGCACAGACCGGTCAACGGGATGAAGGATTCGCGCTGCATCGCCCGGCACAACATCGCCATCGGGTTAGTGTAATTGAGCATGGTCGCCTTGGGGCAATACTTTTCCATGTCCTTGACGATGCCCAGCATCACCGGGATCGTGCGCAGGGCGCGGAAGATGCCCGATGGGCCGCGCGTGTCGCCCACGTTCGTGTCCACACCGTACTTTTTGGGGATGAGGATGTCATGCTGCCACACATCCACGCCGCCGGCCAGGATCGTGACAATGACGGCGTCCGCGCCTTCCAACGCCTCGGCGCGATCCATCGTCGCCATCACCTTCGCGGGGCGCTTCCCCTCGGTCACAATGCGATTGACCGCCTGGTTGATGAAGTCCAGCCGCTCGGCGTCAATGTCCATCAACGCCAGCGTCGCGTCCTCCAGCAGGGGGAACGTCAGTATGTCGCGCACCAAACTGCGCGTAAAGCCGAAACTACCGGCGCCAATAAAAGCGATTTTTGTCATAGAAATTTACCTCCAGAAGTGAAATATGTGCGGGAAAGTTTAAGGTTACACGTTAAAAGTTGCAGTTTGACAGGGATAAAGCGTCTGCAGGTGGTATAGTAGCATGGATTGCGCGTTATACAAAATCCAACGGAAAGAGGCCAAAGAAAGAACAAAGCATCTCTAAAGACGGGCGGAAGCCGCCATCCACTTTTACGCTTCACGTTTTACGTTTTACGTTTTACGCTTCACGTTTTACGCTTCAGCACACCATCCCCTGCGCATCTTTCAACCACCGCTTGAGATACTGCCCTGTATGCGACAGCGCCGACTGCGCGACCTCTTCTGGCGTACCCTCGATGATGAGTTCCCCGCCAGCGTCGCCGCCCTCCGGCCCCATGTCAATGATCCAGTCCGCCACTTTGATCACGTCGGGGTTGTGCTCGATGACAAGAATGGTGTTGCCCGCGTCCGCCAACCGCTGCAAAACCGTGATCAGCTTGTCCACGTCGGCGGCGTGCAGGCCCACCGTCGGTTCGTCGAGGATGTACAGCGTGCGGCCCGTCGCCCGGCGCGACAGTTCCTTCGCCAGTTTGATGCGCTGCGCCTCGCCGCCGGAGAGCGTCGTCGCCGACTGCCCCAAGCGGATGTAGCCCAGACCCACGTCGCACAGCGTTTCCAGCTTGCGCACCAGTGACGGGATCGCCGCGAAGAACTCCACGGCCTCTGTCACCGTCATATCCAGCACCTCGGCGATGTTCTTCTCTTTGTAGCGCACCTGGAGCGTCTCACGGTTGTAGCGCGTCCCGTGACACACATCGCACGGCACGTACACCTCCGGCAGGAACTGCATCTCGATACGCAGCGTCCCCTGGCCCTGGCACGCCTCGCAGCGCCCACCTTTGACGTTGAACGAGAACCGCCCGGCGTTGTAGCCGCGAATCTTCGACTCCGGCAGCTCTGCGAACAGCGAGCGGATGGGATCGAACGTGCCGGTGTACGTCGCCGGGTTGGAGCGCGGCGTCCGCCCAATCGGGGATTGGTCAATGTTGATGACCTTGTCAATGTATTCCACGCCTTCCAGCCCATCGCAGTCGCCGGCGGGATTGCGCGAGCCGTCGAGACGTTGCAACAGGTTGGTATAGAGCGTCTCCACGATCAGGCTGCTCTTGCCCGACCCCGAAACGCCGGTCACGACCGTGAACAGACCCAGCGGGAAGCGCACGTCGAGGTTCTTGAGGTTGTGCTGTCGCGCGCCGCGCACCCACAACGCCTTGCCGTTGCCCTGGCGACGTTGCGCCGGCACCGGCACACACTTGCGCCCGGAGAGATACGCGCCCGTGTTCGACGTCGGGTGCGCAAGAATCTCATCCAGCGTCCCCTCCGCCACCACTTCCCCGCCATGTTCGCCCGCACCCGGCCCCAGGTCTACGATCCAGTCGGCGGAGCGGATGGTCTCATCGTCGTGCTCGACCACGAGCACGGTGTTGCCCAGGTCGCGCATCTCCTTGAGCGTGGCGATCAAGCGCGCCGTGTCGCGCTGGTGCAGGCCGACACTCGGTTCGTCCAGCACGTACAACACGCCGGTCAGCCGCGATCCCACCTGCGTCGCCAGGCGGATGCGCTGCGCCTCGCCGCCGGAGAGCGTCGCCGCTGCGCGATCCAGGCTCAGGTAGTCCAGCCCCACGTTCACCAGGAAGCTGATCCGGCTGTGAATCTCCCGCAAAGCGCGTTCGGCGATGGCGTATTCCTTCGCCGTCAGCACGTTGCCGTTGAGCAACGTCTCCACCCACGCCTGCAACTTGAGGACGGGCCAGCCGGTGAGCGCGTAGATGGGCTGCTCAAGCACCGTCACCGCCCGCGCGACCTCGCTGAGGCGCGTCCCGTGGCATGTGGCGCACGGCGTCTGGCTCATCACCTCTTCGATCTTCTCGCGGACGAAATCGGAGGTGGACTCGTCGTAGCGGCGCTGCAAGCTGGGGATGATCCCATCGTACTTGCGCGCGCCGGCCCAGACGCCGCTCGGCCCTTCGTAGTAGATGGGGATCGCCTCCTGCCCGCTGCCGTAGAGCACGATATGGCGCTGCGCATCGGTCAGCGCCGACCAGGGCTTGTCGGGCGCGATGCCGTAGTATTCCATCACGCTCTCCATCACCTTGGCGTGATAGCTCTCCTTGCCCTCAACGACGTTGGAGACAATCGCACCCTCGGCGATGGACTTGTTCGGGTTCGGCACGATGAGATCGGGATCGAGCGCCAGCTTGAAGCCCAAGCCCTGGCACGTCGGGCACGCGCCGTGCGGGCTGTTGAACGAGAACGTGCGCGGCTCAATCTCCGGCAGGCTGCGCCCGCACACAGGACACGCGAGCTTCTCAGAGAAAAGCACGTCGCCTTCGGGCTGCACTTCCGGCTGCGACGCGCGGACGACGTCCACGATGAGCACACCCTCGCCAAGCCGCAGCGAGGTCTCCACCGAGTCGGTCACGCGGCTGACGAAGTCGCGGTAAATTTGCTGCGCCTTTTCAGCAGCATCAGGAACCACCAAACGGTCCACTACAGCCTCAACGTCGTGGATTTTATAGCGATCCAGTTCGGGGACTTCTTCCAGCTCGTAAACCGTCCGATCCACACGCACACGCACAAACCCTAACTTGCGCGCCTCATCGAACGTCGGGCGATGGTGTCCCTTGCGCCCGCGCACGAGCGGCGCGAGTACCTGCAGGCGCGTCTGCGGCGGCATGGCGAGGATCGCGTCCACGATCTCCTGGGCGCTCTGGCGGGTGACAGGGCGCCCGCAGTCCGGGCAATGGGGGATGCCGATGCGGGCGTAGAGCAAGCGCAAATAGTCGTAAATTTCGGTCACAGTGCCGACCGTCGAGCGTGGGTTGTGCGAGACGCCCTTCTGGTCAATGGCAATCGCCGGACTCAGCCCCTCAATCGAATCCACGTCCGGCTTGTTCATCTGCCCCAGGAATTGCCGCGCATAGGCGCTCAACGACTCGATGTAGCGCCGCTGGCCCTCGGCAAAGATCGTATCAAACGCCAGCGACGACTTGCCCGATCCCGACAAGCCCGTGATCACCACGAGCTTGTTCTTGGGAATCTCCACCGTGATATTTTTGAGATTGTGTTCGCGCGCGCCGCGCACGATCAGCTTTTCACCTGTCATACCTGCCCCCATATCCGTCAACATTGCAACAGACCATTATAGCACATTAGAGGTGTTTTGTGGCGGCGGATATATCCGCCGCCACAAAACACCTTTTTAACGCAGCCATAATTGACAATCCGCGAGAGCAGTGGTAACCTAGTAGAGGGTTTGGCGGATCATCTCTACGGAAGGAGCGGCGTGACGATGCACTGGATCACCTCATTGGCTTGTCTTGGCGTATGTATGTTGACTGCGGTAGGTCGCTCTTTGGAAAGCGGTATCTGGGAAGGGTACGTCATCTTTGGACGCGGCGGCAGCAGTTTCACCCCCTGCGGTTCAAAAGAAACCTGGTGGGTGAAGAGCAAAGGCTACAGCAAAATAGCTGAAAAGCTCCAGGAAGACTACAACAACATCGCCCAGAAACCTTACGAGCTGGTCTACGCCCGGCTGCGCGGCGACGTCAGCCGCAAGGGGCAATATGGACGGCTCGGTTCATACCAGCGCGTGCTCTACGTCGAAGAAGTGCTCGACATCCGTCCCAAAAGAGATGATGACTGCGAGTAAGTGTCTGTCTTGAAAATAAGCGGCAGATAGAGCACGCGCCACCCCACGGTGATGACCTGCTGCGCAGCGTCGTAGCTACAGGCGTTGGTCGCCGTCATGATAACCGTGTATGGCAGCGCCACAGTTTCCGGCGAGAAAGTATGCGTCACGACCTGCCCCGTCGCCCCCAAAGTTCCATTCCCGAAATTCCATAGATAATCAACCGGCGGCGTCGCTAAAACCACCCCACCCGTGAACGTGACCGTCTGTCCGATGGCAGGGCGAGATGGCGCGTAGTTGAAGTACGGCTCAGTCACGGGAATACAGCTCGCGGCAATGGCGGCGGTCGTCAAATCGCTGTAGGCCGAAACGCCTGTCCCGGATGCCGTCACCCGCGCCGTATCGGTAATGCCGGTGAATATACCCCAGGGAACTGTCACCAGCGTCGTCACCGGCGTTGTCGCTCCCGGCGCTAACGTCGCCAGCGTGGGCGTCAGCGTCGTCGGCCACGTGGCGCGGGAGAGGGTGAGGCTGTACACGTCTGTAATGTTGCCGGTGTTGGTCAGCGCGAGGGTGTACACCACCGTCTTACCCTCGTCGCCGTTGGATATGATCTCTGGCGGCCAGAGTTGCACGCCGTACACGGCATCTATCATCGTGCGCAGCATCGCCTGCGCATTTTGGGTTGGAGCGCCCGCTGATATCACCGTCACCGTGACTGCATCCGTCGCCCCACCTAACGCAGTTGCAGGGATGGTTACTGTCACCGGCAACGTCGCTACGTCTCCGGCAGACAGCGGCCCGATTTTCTCCGGCGCAATCGTCGGCCAGTGCGCCCCGGTCAATGTGACGGTGAAGCTATTCGTCGCTGTTCCGGTGTTCGTGATGAAAAGTGTCGCGCTCACCGTTTGTCCTGGCGCGCCATGCTGCTCGACCAGCGACGGCGCGAGGCTGACGGCATACTGTGCCAACGCCGCGTCTACCGCCGCCTTGATGTCCAGCCGCCCATAGCCGTAAGTGTTGTTCGGCCAACCGCTGCTACCACACAGCGTAGAGGCAATGTGGAAGGCGTTGTCATTCAGCAGTTGTTCCGTCTCCGTGATCTGGTTCTTGAGCGCCGGAACCGCCGACCACAGCAAGGCCGTTGCGCCAGCGACGTGCGGCGCGGCCATTGAGGTGCCACTCATCGTGCCGTAAATTCCTCCGCGTATACTGGAGCGAACGCCCGTGCCCGGCGCGGTGATGTCGGGCTTGCGGCGGTTGCTGCTGTCCACTGCGACCGGGCCGCGACTGCTTGACCCAGCTATGGTATCTGTGCCGGTTTGCAACGATCCCACAGTATAGACAGCGGCATAAATCGCCGGCGGCTCGTTCACCGACGAGCAATCCGGGCCAGCGTTCCCTGCCGAGGCGACGGTCATAATCCCCGCCGCGCGCTGCACTTCCGCAGCAGCCTGCAACGTGCTCCACGAGCAACCCTCAGTGGGCGTACACGTCCACGAGTTGTCCGTCACATCGGGCGCCTTGCTCGGATCGCCCTGCGCGGGTGTGCCGCCCACCGGATACGGGGCGAGGAAGAACTCGAAACATTCCAGGTACGTCGCCGGCGTACCCACACCGACATCCATATTGCGGCAGCCGATCCACTGCGCGCCAGGCGCCATGCCAATCTGGTTTGTCCCCCCGTCATCGCCAACGGCGATGCCCATGGTGTGCGTGCCGTGGCCGTAATCGTCGCACGGCGCGGGCGCATTGGCGCCGCAAGAGCCGCCGCCGCTGTGGATAGCGTCGTGCCAGTTGTAGTCGTGGTTGGCCGTCACGCCGTTCCAGCCACGATAGTGCGGTTTGAGCGCCGGATGCGTCCACTCGTAGCCCGTATCCTGCCCGCCGACGACGATCCCCTGCCCGGTAAACCCCATCGTCCAGACTTCCGGCGCGCGCACGTAACTGATGTTTAGCTCGATGTCGGTGGGCGCGGCGGCAAGCAACACGTCGAATGGGCGCGCAGGCTGCGGCAGCGGGTTGTGGATGCGCGGGTTGCCCACGATGCGCGCGACGTCGGGCCGCGCCGCCAACGCGCGGACGAGGTCGGCGTCGCCTTTCACCCAAACCAGATTGACGATGTAGTAGGGGCGATGTTCCACGCCGCGCGCCTTGAGCCACGCCAGGAGCGGCGCTTGCGATTGTTGCGCTGTGCGCCACAGCGTCTCGTAAACGTAGCGTCCCTTTTCGGCCTTCGTTTGTAGCCGCGTCGCGCCGCTGAGATCAGCTTGCGCCGCCAGCACAACGAGGAACTCAGCCTCCGCGCCATCGGCGGTGTGCGCGAGCACCCACGGCGCAATTTTATCGGCGGCCGATGCAGCGCGCAGTGTGGCGGAAGGCGCGCCAGATAGGCCAATCAACAGCACAACGAGCAAAACGACGCGGTAGAATTGATTCATAGTTCCTCCCTGGACGGACGCGGTGGGGAGACCGGCCCGAGCGAAGCCAAACGCGATGTGGCTGGTCTCTGACCACGTCACCGCAAACTCAAATCCTATTGGCCGCGCAAAACCACGGGCAGGTAGACATAATGAGCCGCCGGCTCAAGCGCCGTCGTCAGCACAGCCTGCGCCTGCACAGCAGGCGCTTCAAGGATGGTGGCCGTCACAGTCAACGTGTGCGGGGCCGCCAACAGCGCCGTTCCCGTTACAGGGATCGTCACCGTCACTGTCACCGGGGCGCTGCCGCCGACCGGCAAGGTTAGCTGCATAGGGACGATCTGCGTCACCCAGACACTCGGCGACGTTGTCAAGGAAACTGTAGCCGTCAACGTTCCAGCGTTGGTGACAGTCAGGTGATGAGATACCATTGCCCCAGGCGACCCGCTCTGGTATGACACCGGCGGGGATAACTCCAGCGCATAAGGCGCGGCGACCGTCGCCGTGACTTCCAGTTCCGCCGGCGCCGTCAAGCCGGGCCAGGAGGCGGTGATGCGGCTGGCGAACGTTTCCAAAGCCGCATCCGTCGGGACGACTACCGTCCACGCGAAATTCTGTACGGCTTCCGAGGCCAACGCCAGATCGCGCCAGACCAACATCCCCGGCGTTACTTCCGTCGCTGCCGGTGCATAGGCCAGCACAGTGACCGGCGAAGGCAGCGTGAGCGTCAGGACGCCATCGGTCATCGGCAGCAAGCTGTCGTTGAGCAATGCCAGGCTATAGGTGACGGGAATCCCTGGCGACACGCGCGGCGGCTGCGCCGTCACCGCCAAATCCAGCCGCGACGCCGGCAGCGGCAGCCCCAGCCACGCCAACCCATCGCGCAGGATGACCGCCCGCTGCGCACTATCGGCGACGCCCTCCAATCCAAACGCGAGGTAGATGAGTCGCCGCGCGCCGTCGTCCACGGCCAATCCTGCCGCGCCGGTGGTGTAGGTGAAGACCGGCGTGGCGGCGGCGTCGTAGGGCGCGATCACGTCCGGGCTGGTCTGATTGTTCGCGCCATCCCCACCCGACAGCGTCGCCGTTATCCCCGTGTAGAACGAAAGTCCGGTGGTTTCTGTGACCCCGGCGTTATCCTGGACAAACGCGGCGTGCAAAACGGTGCGGAAGAAAGCGCCGTTGTCGTTTTTGATGTCCATCCCGATGTTCTGCCCGGTGACGAACAAGCGTCCCCCGTTATCGAGATAGCTCTGCACGGTAATCTGCTCAGCGCGCGTCAGGCTGTTGACCGCATCATCGCCGGTAAACCAGAGCGCCGCCGTATACGCCGCCAGCGTGGGGGTCATCACCGGGCCTTGCGTCGCTATCGTCCACCGCGCGTAAGGGATCGCCAACGCATCCAACACCGGCAGAAGATAGGGCTCATAGGATGCGCCGGCGTCGTCATCCACCACCAGGAGCGCCGGTGTGGGCGGCAAGCGGAAGATGTGCGTCGCCCGCGCGCCCTCGGCGATAGCAACAGTGTAGGAACGCGCCTGATGCGCCGCTGCCGTCGCCGTGAACGTGTACACGCCCACCGGCAGTTCGAGCGACAAAGTCGGCGCCGCAGTCCAGGTCAGCCGCAGGCCCTCCAGGGTGATGGTCGCCGTCAACGGGCGGGCCGTCCCCAACTCGGCGACCGCCAGCGCCAGCGTCCCCCACGGCAGCCGCGTCAGGGCGAAGTCTTGCGTCGAGGTTTGGCCGATGGTGGTGGAGAGGACCGCGCTGCCGCTCGCGTAGCCTAGCAGCGAAGCCGTCACTGTGTAAGTCCCGGCGTGCAAGGTCAGGGTGTATTGGCCGCTCGCGTCAGTTTGTGTCGTGGATAGAGCCGCGCCGTTGTCCGCCGTAATCCGCGCGCCAGGTAGCGGCGTCGCCGCACCTGAGGCGACCACGCGCCCGGTGAGTGTGCTGCTGTCCAGCAACTCCACAAAGGCGGCGGAGAGGGGACCCCAGAAGCCGTTGGCGTCCTGCCCACGCACGTAGACGAGATGCCGGCCGCGCGCCAGTCCTGCCGTCGCCAGTTGGCCTTGCACAGCCTCGGCGGTTTCATCAAATGCGCCATCCACCGCCGTTAGCGGGATAGGCGTACCGCCATCCCACGGCGGCGTGCCCAGATAGGCCTCCGCCGCTACAATCGTCTGGCCGCTATTCTTGCTATCGGCGTCGTTGAGGGCGGCCTGCACGGCGATAGGCTGCCCGATCAACACGGCGGATGGCGTCACGGCGACGTTCTGCGCGTGCGGGCCAAACGAGGTGATGTAGGGCGTCCGCGCGACTTTGGCGGCATAGAGCAGCGCGGCTACGTTCGGCTGGATCAGTGCGTCGTAGCGCGAGCAGGCCGGATAAAAGCCGTCGCTATCCGAGCCAATCTCAAACGTGTAGGCGGCGACGCCCAATTCACCGTAGGCCCAGTCATCGGTCGCGCCGCTGGTGGGATATAGCCCGCTGGATTGCTGCGGCGTGTAGCCGTTGAAGGACGCCATCCGCCGCCCAAGCATCTGCAATTGCACGCTGTTCGGCGCAGGCGTGGACGTATCGCCCCAGGGCCAGAGCACCAGGTTGCTGTAGCTGTGCAGCGTGATAAAGACGCCGGTTGTGTCATCGGGTGCGGGATCGGTATCGGCGGGGCCGCGCTGATCCGGGAAGAGGCTGGCGACGAAGCTTTGCAGCCGGATCGTTTCGCTCTCGGAAGCCGCCGATGGGCCGCGATACGTATCGTCGCAGGGGTCAGTGCTGGCGCCCGGTCCGCCCCAGTGAAAGCTGGAGTTGCGGTTGAGGTCCACCCCGTAGGCGTCGGGGCTACACGTTCCGTAGGGATGCGTGTTTTTGCGCCAGTAGGCCCAGGGTTGACCGGCTTCGTTTTTGATGTGGCCATCGGGGTTGGCGCTGGTCAAGATGTAGATCAGATGCTCGTCCAGCAGCCACGTCACATCGGGGTCCACGCCGTAATTTTCCAGCAGGTATTGCATAAAGACGAGCGCCGTCTCCGGCGTGATTAATTCGCGCCCGTGGATGTTCGCCATCAGGAAGAAGATCGGTTTGCCGGATACGCCAGTCGCTTCGTTGGTGACGCGCATCACCCGCAGAGGACGATTCTCGTAACTCTGGCCGATGGTGAGCAGTTGCGTGAAGCCGGGGTACGCTTCCGCCCACTGCTCCAACTGCGCGTAGATTTCTTCCACAGTGCGATAACACGGGAAGCCGGGGATCGTCTCCGGCAGTGCAAGGTTGAGCGACGATTCGGTGAAGGCGACGCCGGTCGAGGTCAGCCACGCGGCGTCGGCGGTCGAGATGTAGGCGACCACGTAGCCAGTTTGCGGATGCTGCGCGTCGCGGTGGACTTCCCACACATCCAGACGCGCCGCCAGTTCCGCCAGTTGCTCCGCCGAAGCAAAGGGAATCTGCACGATGCGGCCATTGTCTGCGCCATTGGCGCTGACGGGCAGGGCCGTGATCAAAGTTATGCCTAAGACGATGAGAAAAAGCCAGTATTTGCGCATGGCATCCTCCAGGTAGGTTATGGGTGGTGGGTGGTGTTCGCCGCCCCGGCCTCTGGCTTGGGCGGCGAACAGGTTGCAAGTGTGAGTCAGTCAGAAACTCTCATGACCAACGGCAGATATATTTGATACAGATGCACGCCGACGATGTCCGACACTGCGATTTGGCTACAGGCATTGGTCGCTGTCATGACGACGGTGTAAGGCATGAACGCAGTTTGGGGCGTGAAGGTATGAGTAACCACCTCCCCCGCCGTCGTTTCGCCATCGCCGAAGTCCCACGTGTAGACGATGGGCGGCGTCCCCGCCGTCACCGTCGCGGTGAAGGTCACCGTCTGCCCAATGAACGGCTGCGCGGGCGTGTAGGTGAACTGCGCGCCAGCCACGGGCGCGCAATCCAGCACGGTCGTCAGGACGGCGGTTGCGGTGACGCCTGTTCCGGACACGACGATGCGCGCAGCATCCAGCGCGGACGTTGCAGCGAGCGGTACGGAGACTGTCGCCGTCACAACCTGCGTTTGGCCGGGATTGAGCGCCGCCGTCTGCGGCGCGACCGTCGTCGGCCACACCGCGCCGTTGACCGAGAGCGCGTAGGTGTCGGCGCTGTTGCCGGTGTTGGCGATGGTCAACGTGTACAGCGCCGTCGCGCCGGCTTGCCCGCTGCCCAGCGCCATCTGCGGCGACAACGTCACGCCATAGATCGCGTTCGCCGTCGTCGTCAGCGCAGCAGTTGCGGAAACGGCGCCGTTCGCCTGTGATTTTGCCGTGAGCGTTGTCACGGCGAAGTCGCCAGCCAGGGCGTTCGCCGGAACCGTCACCGTCACCGGCAGCGCGACGCCGGCGCCAGCCGCCAACGCACCCGTCGTCGCCCGCACAGCCGCCGGCCACGCGCTCGCCGACGTGACAGCCAACGTATCCACGCAGTTGCCGGTATTCGTCACCCACAACGAGGCGCTCACCGCCGCGCCGGGGTCCGCCCACAGCGCCGTCGGCGCCACCCGCGCCAGCGCGCCGTACACGGCTCTGGCCGATGTGGTGGCCGTGGCGGAAGCGACGCGGGCGGGATTCCCCTGCGATGTGACGGTCGCCGTCAGCGTGTCCAGCGCATCGCACAGAGCGACGTTGGGCACGGCGACGGTCACGACCAGCGGCGCGCTTGCCCCGCCCGCCAGCGGCCCGACCGTCGGGGCAGCCGTCGCCGTCCAGGCATTGCCGGAGAGCGTCACAGTGAAGGTATCCGTCTCTGATCCGGCGTTCGTCACCGTGAACGTGTACGTCACCGTCGCGCCGGGCAAACCGCTCCGGGCGGCGGCGACAGGCGCAAGCGACACGCCGTACATCTGCACCACAGTCAGCGTGATGGGCACGTTCAACGCGCCGTAAGGCGTGCTGTTCGCCACGCTCAGGTAGGCGGGATACGTCCCGGCATCCATAGCGGTCGTGTCGAAGTGCAGGCTGACGACCTGCGCGCCGCCGCTCTCAACTGTGCCACTAACCGGATTGGTCGTGAGCCACGCGATCTCTTCCCAGGCGCACACACCCGTCTCACCCGAAATGGCCTGGATCACCTGCCCGGTCGCCTGATTGACCGTCCACAGATTGCCGTCGCAGTCCAGCGCGAGGCCAGCCTGCTCCAGGTCGCCAAGCCCCGCAATGTCGAAGCCGCCGACGATGGTGTAATCTGCCGCGACATCCAGCACGTAGACATCGCGCCCAGTCGCAGCGTTGGACATGACGAACAGATGTCGCGTCGCCGGATTGTAGGCCAGACCGGCGATGTTCAGCTTGAGGTCTTTGGAATCGAGCAGCCGTCCGGTCGCATCGAAGTGATAGAGAATTTGATCGCTCCACGAACCGCTGTAGAAGGTATCGGTGGTGGGATCGTAAGCCAGGCCGCGCTCGGAGACGCCGAAGGGCGGGCAGAGCATACGCCCGGTCGCCGCCTGGATGACAGGGTCCAGCTCGTAGATGCAGCCGCCGGTTCCGAGGCCGTCGTCGCCGACGTTGACCTGCCAGAGCTTGCCGGTGCGGGGGGTGTAGGCGATGTCCGCCGCAAAGAGCGCAACCCACGGCGAGGTCGGCAGCGTGACGCCGGCCGGCGCGCCGTCGAGTTTGAAGGCGCTGTTGCGATCTTCGCCGCCGCCGAAGCGGGTGTCGCCGACCCACAGGATGCCGTTCGCGCTGTCATAACCGACGCCCCACGGCGAAGCCAGGCCGCTATCCCACGTCTGGATGACGGCGCCGGCGTCCAACAGCGGCGCATCGGGCGGGGTATATTCGCGCACATTGACGGCGGTAAGGGCATGGATGTATTTCGGCGCCACACGGCGCACCATCCCGGCAAACGGGCCGGTAACGGTGATGGGGGTATACGGCGCGTTGATCTCCTGCACCGTAAAGCTGGCGGTGTAACCGCCGCTGTTGCTGAGGGTGATCGCGCGCGTGGTCGTGGCATCGCCGGTCAGCGTCAGCGCCAAATGAGACGGCGCTGCGGAGAGCACACCAGCAGCGAGGGTGATGTTGCGCATCGTCACCGCGCCGTTCAGCACCGTCGCCGTGACCACAGCCGGGCCATAGCCAGTCGCCGTCGCCGTCAGGACGCGCGTTCCGGCCGGGGCAAACAGGGTGTAGAACGCGTCCGTGCCAGGGGAAGAGGTCGCGCTGGCGGTCGTCGCGTAACCCGCGTCATTGGCGACCGCTGCCGCCACTGCCGCGCCGGTGTTGGCGTCCACAATTCCGCCCACCACCAGGCCGCCGGCCGTGGGGACGCACTCAAACATGCCGACGAATACGTCATCCACCTGCCACCACCATTCGTAGTTGGCGTTGTAGTAGTGGAAGCGCACGCGCACGTCGGGGCGGCCCGCCGCCAGCGCGGTGAGGTTGACGCGCGCGGTCTTGGGGCCGCGGTCGTTCGCGCCGCTGCGCCGCCAGACGTTGTTCCAGGTCGTCCCGCCGTTGTTGCTCACGTCCACGTCGGCGACTTCGCTCAAGCCATAGGAGTACCAGCGGAAGTCGTACTTGAATTCCAGCATCACCGTCGTCATAGCGGACAAATCCAGCGCCGGTGAACGCAAGATGGTATCCACATTTTTCGCGCCGGCGTAGTCGCTATCAACGATGGCGAAGGGGCCTTTTCCGCCGGTCAGATTGCCGCGCGGCTTGGGGTCGTCAAAACGCCACACCACGTTGGTGCGGGCGATGTCATCCACCGCCCAACCGGCCGGCAAAGCGCCGGCGTCGAAAGATTCCGTCGTTCCGATGCGATTGGCGACGTAACCCGGCGCAGTACAGGCTGTCATATCCGCCGACAACGCCACATCGCGCGTCACAGCAGCGGTCAGCGGGCCGAGCGCAATGCTGGCCGGCAGGTAGCCAGCGACCCACGCCTGCACCTCGAAGGTGTAGGTGATCCCCGCTGCCAGCGTGAGGCTGTAGCGTCCGCTGACCGGATCGGTCCACACGGCATCATTGGGCGCGGGTGGGTTGAAGGGACTGCCTTTCACCTTGATACGCGCATAGAGCGGCCAACCGGTCAGCGCATCGGTGACAGTCCCGGAGACAACGTAAGTGGGCGCGGGCGACAAAGGCAGATTGAGCGTGGTGGTCGCGGCGCTGTTCACTTCAACGCCCGTTCGCGTGTAGGGGAAATAACCATAGGCGCGGGCTGTCACCGTATACACGCCGGGATCGAGGAGCAGCGCATAGCCGCCGTCCGCGCCGCTCGTGGTCGCCTCCACGTCGCCCGCCGCCGAGACGGATTCCACCGTCGCGTTGCTGATCGGCGCCAGCGTCGCCGCGTTGCGCACGAGGCCGCGCAGCGTACCTGGCGCAGTCCCCAGACAGTTCGGGAAGCGGAAAGAGCCGATGCGCGTAGACCACGGCGCATACCCGGACGACGCCATATACTCCTGTGTGTACCAGAAGGTGCAATCATCCACCGGATCAATGCTCATCATGCTGTAATCGCCCCAGCGGTTGTACTGGCTGGTCTGGTAGCCGCTGCCGACGACTAACGAGGCTTCGCCCTGTGGCATCGTGCCCAGGGGATCGTTCGCCAGCCGTCCGGTGTAGCGCACGGAGGGGTAGACGCTGCTGCTGGAGGCGCTGTAACCGAGCGCCATGTTGCCCTGGCTGTCCATCGCCACGCTGCCCATCCAACGGTGCGTTGAATCGGGCGCATACGTGCCCTGCTGGTAAATTACGGGCGTCCCGCCGGGATCGCGCACTTCGTACCAGCGCACGCCAGCCAGGTTGCTGCCGGCGTTGACGGTGTGATTGACCACCAACGCCTCATGATCGCCGAAGTTGCGGTAGGCCAGCCGGTACATCAACCGGTCGCCGATGGCATCCAGCTTCACCGTTGTGCCCGGCTGTGGGATGCAGGCGCGCGTGCTGGTGCACAGCGGCACCCATTCCGCCACCGGCAAAATGGCGTTGGGTTGTCCATTGAGGCCAAATGTGGTGTTATTGGGATTGGTCCAGTCCACGTGGAACTTCCAGATGCGCATCGCATCGTTTGGTCCGATCCACGTGCTGTCGTCCACTTCGGCGAAATAGTTGGGCGCGCCGGCCGGCGGCAACGTGCTGCCATCCAGATCAGCCGGCAACATTCCGCCAAAATTGGAGTTCACCGCGTAGAGGTCGAAGTACTGGAACGTCGCCGTCGGATCGCCGACGAGCATCTTGCTGCGTTGGAAGACGAAGACGCCGGCCCCACCCCACGAGCTGCCGCCGGTGAACTGGTTCACCGTCATATAATACCCATCGGGCCAGACGCCAAAGTGCGGGTAATCGTTCATCTTGGTGGCGCTCACCTGGAAAGCGTAACGATACCACGCGCCGGTCGGGTCCGCTGTCTGGGAGATGGCGATGCACTGATAATAGGGGCCGTTGATCGAGAACTGGCTCATCAGCCAGCGGTTGGCAAGCGTATCGTACAGGGTGATCGGATCACCGTGGTTGGTGGACTCGCACACGCCGCCGAAGCCCTGCCAGAGGGTATTCCCGTTGACCGGGCCGTACACCTGCGTCGGCGTTCCGGTGACATCCCAGATGGCAAAAGAGAGGTTCACCCACTGCACGTAGTACTTCTTCCCGGTCGCCGGGTCGTAGCCGATGTCGCCCTGGGTATCGGGCGGATGGACGCCGTTGATGTTGCCCAGGCCATTGAAGCTGGTGAGCGGCGCAGGCATCGCGGTGGGGCCGGTCACACTTTGCCGGACAGGGTCTGGCATTTCCAGACTGCTCGATTGGAGAATTTTAGGCAGACGCAATCCCCGGTCTATCGTTGGCTGGCTGCCATCTACTGCCAGAGCGGGCATATCCCGCAGCGCCGGAGAGACGTCCATCCGCGCAACGTAGCCCACCGTAGGCGTCAAAGGGGATGGAGGAGCAACGATGTCAGCCGCGCGCGCTGCACGCAGCGGCAAGACTGACGCCACGAGCAACGCAACAAATAACAGCGAAATCCATAGATTTTTCTTTGTGAACATCATACTTCCTTTCTATTCCACATTCGAAATATGCATGGACTATACCATTGAGCGGCATGAAGTCCAACTATTTTTTAGCATTGCGGCAAAATTAACACCGCAACGCTCCCGTTCCCGTCTTGGGAACGGGCTGTGGCGGCCCAGCCCGCGCCTTCCGCGCCCCCGAGACGGGGGCGCAGAGCATAGTTACAACGCTCCCGTTCCCGTCTCGGGAACGGGCTATGGCGGCCCAGCTGCGCCTTCCGCGCCCCCGAGACGGGGGTGCAGAGCATAGTTACAACGCTCCCGTTCCCGTCTTGGGAACGGGCTATGGCGGCCCAGCTGCGCCTGCGCAGCAACACCATTGAGCCGCGTCAAGTCCACCGATCATCGTTTGCGCCGGGGAACACCGGCTGAAGCCGGTACGTACACGTACACACCGACTTCAGTCGGTATAATCACGGCATACACAGTACCAAACTAATTCCTGCGTTTTGCGTGTTCGTGCGGTTTCTACAGAATGAGGGCCACCAGGGTAGCCCTGATGGCCCTCAGAGAGAAGCTGCACGCTACAACTTACTGCGCGTTGCGCAGAACAAGCGGCAGGTAGATGTACTGTCGCAGCGGTCCGACGAGGACAACGACATCATCACTGAATGTCAGGCTGTCCGTGGCTACCGTCACCGTGTTGGTGATTAGCGTGCCGCGGGCCACATCCGCGCCCACGCGCACGACGTAGCCGAAGGTCGCGCTCGCGTTGGCCGCCAGCGTCCCGTTCCAGACCACCGTATTGGCGGGCGGATCCAGCACACTTGCGCCGCCGGTGACGCTCGCCAGGATGTAGGTGGTGTTGACTGGGATTGGATCGGTCGCCGCCAGGTCCAGCGGACGATCATAGCTATTCGTGATGGTCACGGTATAGGTGATCAGACCGCCGGGCAAGACCATATCCGCCGGAGACGCCGTCTTGACGACATCCACGATCAACTGCGGGGTGTCGAGCACCGTCAACCGCACCGGGCGCACGAAGAGACGCGCCACTGCAGGGTTGGCATGCACGACTTCCAGCACGGTGGAGTAGACATCGCCAGCGACCAGGCCGGTCGCATCGAACGTCACCGTCACCGGCACGCTGCTCCCCGCCGGCACGACGCCGACCTTAGGCTGTACCGACAGCCACAGGCTGGAGCCGAGGATGTTGCTGAAGGCGAAGTCGCCTGCGCCGGTGTTCTGGATGGTGAAGGCGCGCGTAGCGGTGCGATCCTTCGGGAGCGTCACGTCGTAGCTGACAGGAGACAGGTTGATGCACGGTACATCCGCCCGCAGCGCGACGTTGCGCGGCAACATCACCGTTTCCGCCATCCCACTCACTGTCACCGGCACGTATCCCGCGCTGGAGACGGTCAGGGTATAGGTGTCGCCGTTCTGGAGCCAAACCGCATAAGCGCCAGTGGCGTCGGTGCTGAGTACAAAGCTCTCGCCGGAGCTGGTCGCAATCGCTACTTGCGCGCCGGCCAGCGTCTGGCTGACGGCATCGCACTGCGACCAACCGGTCACCACGCCTTCGAGCTTCGTCAGTGTCTCCGGCTGCGCTACGATCATCGTCACCGGGATGCTGGTGAACTCCTGGTGAGGATCGTTGGTCATCAGCCAGAGTTCAGCCCGGTAGGTTCCCGGCGCGGAGACTTCCGGTACGCGCGCGTCCAACGTCACCTGAACCGCCTGAGTACCGTAAGCCGCGATGTTACCCTCGGTGAGGTTGGTCGCCAGCCACGGCACCTGCGTAGACTGACAATCAAGCCACTCGCCCGGATAGGCGAAGCAGACCGCCAGCTTGTTCGCCAGGGTTGGCCCGTAGGTGAGACCGTCGAGGCCGAGCGGGCCTTCGATACCGGTGGTCGCATTGGGCGCGTTCACGTCCGCGTACTGCATCAGGATGCTGCCGGAGCGGAAGAGGATGACTTCCCAGGTACCCGCGGGACTGCCATCTTTATGCGTGAAGTTGGTATACTGCACGATGAAGCAGGCGTCCACGGTGGTCCCTGCCGGGTTGTACGGGCATTGCGCGAAGCTCTGGTAGTAGACAGTACCCGGCACCAGATCAGCCCAGGCCGCGGCGATGAGGTTGTTGGGCAGCGTCGGGTTGGGTAACACCGGATCGGGGCTGAGGTCGGTAGACCCCACACCGAAGGAGAGGAAGCCGTTGCTGCCGACGAAGACGGTATCGTAAGCGTTGGGGTTGACCGCGTTGGCGCCGTAGAACTTGAAGTCGAAGCCGATGGGTGCTGCGGCGTAGTCATTGTCGCCCAACGTCAGCGACTTCCCTACCGCCGAGATGTCCACAAAGCCGTAGACCGGCCCCCAACCGACCGCGTTGGAGTCGGCGTACTGGTAACCGAAGTTATCCGGGCCGCCAGATGCCAACGGGCCGAGCATCTCAAAGCCGACGTTCCATTCGTTGAGCAAGAACGAGCCGGTCGCCGCGCCTCCGTTCGCCATGTTGAGCGCCACCGTGGTCGCGCTCCCCATCGGCACGTTGAAGGTCAGCGCATCCGGCGCGACCGACATGCACGGTTGTAGCCAGTGCAGGTTGGCGTTCAGCGTCGTGATGGACTCGCCGGTCACAGCGACATCGGTGAAGACCAGCGCCTCGTGCCCGCCCTCGTGGGAGATGGTGACGGTGAACGGGCTGAAGGCCGAGTCGAACCACCAGCCGTACTTGCCATCGGCGCCGGTGGTCAGCGTCCAGTTGACCGGACGCCACTCGCTGACTTCGACCGGAGTGGTGATGCGCAGCGCATCAACGAAGTAGCCAGCGTAAACGACCGAGACATCACTCGCCAACCGCCAGCGGAACTGCACCGTACCGCCCGCAGCCGCCGAGACGTCATAGGTCTTTTCGGCCCAACTGCCCTGGCCGTTCGGATTGCTCCACATCTGCGTCCACGCGCCGCCGTTGATGCTAACTTCGGCGTAGACATGGTCGCAGCAGCTCTCCACCCACCAGGCATGTTGCCAGGCGGCGGTCAGGGGACTACCCGGCGCTACTCCGCTCAGGTCAATCACCGGTGAGAGCAACGTCTGATCGGCGTAGTTCTCGTAGTCGCTGTCCAGATCGGTGCCCCAGCACAGACCGCCGGAGCCGCAGCCGTAAGGCCAGTAGGAGGCAGGAGCGCCCCATTCCCATTCGTCATACGTGCCGGAATGGGTGAAACCGCCGTCGCTGCTCTCGAAGTCCTGTTCGTACACGACCGTATCCACGGTGTAAGTGACCAGCTCTGTGACACCGCTTTCGACGTACACCACCGCGCCTTGCAGCGGCGTCGTCATAGCGTCGCAGTAGCCGAGGCTTTGCACCAGGCCGGTGAGCTTGCCCCACGTGTCGGGCGGCTCGACGGTCATCGTGACGGGCACTTCGACGGTCGCATTGTCGCCCTTGACTTTGAGCGTGGCGAAGTAGTCGCCCGGTTGGACGACTTCCGGCACGCCGGCGTCCAGGGTGATCGTGACTGCCGAGGTGTCGCCCGCCGGTGTCATCCCCGATTCAGGATCCTCGAAGAGCCACGGGACATCCGCGATCTCGCCTTCCAGCCGGAAAGCGAAATCTTGCAGCGGCACTCCCCACGCTGCCTGCGCAGAACTCCAGGTGGTCGAGAAGCCGAATCCGCCGCCCGGGTTGACGACCTGGGCCACAGCGCCGTTGGTGGTGTCGGACCATTGCCGTCCGAATTGCCCGCCAGAGCTAAACGCCATGCTCGGATAGAAGACCAGCCACCAGTGCCCCGCCGGGACCAGCGCCGGTACGTTCAGATTGACGGTGGCATTGCCCATCAACCCATCCGTGCCCATGCTAATGACGACCTGCGGATCGTTCGGCACCAGCGACACAGCCCAGACCGGCGCTGCGCCGTTGCCCCACGGGTCGCCCGCGGGCTTTCCGCCAGCGTCCGCGTAGATTTGCCAGTTGAGCGTCGTGGCGTTCATCAACGAGCTGCCCCCGTTCCACAAACCGCCGGGGACGAAGATCGTGCTGATGTTCCACGCGTCGCCATTGACAAAATCGTCGGCGATGAAGATGTCGTAGGCGTCATTGACGGTCTCAAAGTCCTGGTTAGCGTAAGCGTTGGTATCGCTGGCGCTCACCGGTTGATCCCACAACACGGAGGCGTTCACTGCCGCCGGTTGCGGAGCCACGACGATGGTGCTCGCCGGCGATACGGTGGTCGCCGCCAGCGCCGGAACTGGGCCTGCCTGAGCGAAGCCGGCCGGCGCAGGGCGCAACGCCGTGTAGCCGCCGCCCGTCTCAGAGATCGCCCAGTTGAGATCGTCCGCGCCGGTGTTGCCGATCGTCATCGGGACGGTCGCGCTGTCGCCCAGCGTGACGGTCTCGTGGATGCTGGTCGGGGCAACACTCATGCACGGCGCTTCAGGACTCAGACCGAAGTTCTGTGTCGTCGTTTGTTCAGCGACGACCGGAACATCCGTAACGCTCGCCGCGACGTAACCAGCCGCGTTCACCGTGATGGTGACGGGGCTGTGCGCCTCGTCAAGCCAGAGGCTATAGCCGCCATTGGCGTCAGTGAATAGTGTCCAGGTGCGCGTCGCGCTCTCAACCGTAACTTCCGCGCCTTCCAGCGGTACAGCTGATGACGCATCGTCGCACGGGCCAAGACCCTGAACGACGCCGGTAATCCGCCCGAAGGTGTCGGGTAGCGTGACGGTCAGCGTGGCCGGGTAAGCAGCCGCCGCCAGACCCGCGTCCGTTGTCGCCAACAAGATCATCCCGTAGTACTCGCCCGGTTCCTGGACGTAATCGGCATCCATCAGGATGTCCACCACGGCCTGTCCGCCGGCCAGAACCGTGCCGGCGTCCGGGATCTCGAAGAGCCACGGCGCATCCTGACCAGCGATGATGAAGGGGAAGTCCTGCTGTGTGCCGGTCCCGTTATCCAGCACCGCGCCCCACGCGCCCAGATATTGCAGCGCGTTGCCGGTGGTGGCCTGCCCGTTGATGGTCACGGGCGGCGCCCACGGGCCGGAACTCAACGTGCCGTCGGACTGCCAGTCGAGCCAGTAGGTGCCCGGCGGCAACATCACCCCGACCTTGACGGTGTTCGCCATGATCGGGCGATCTGTGTTGCCAGAAGTGGTCTCCATCACCCGGTAGATGCCCGACCAGGTGGTGTTGACCAGGCGGTTGGTCGTCGTATCGCCGAAGACAACCACGCTGCCCGGCGCACCGGGAACGCCATTCCAGATCTGCAGATTGACCGCCGAGATGGTCGAAACCAACCCGGAGCCGGTCTGATAAGCAAAGAAGGTGATGGTGTCCACGTACCAGCCGCCGCCAGTCACCGTAAAGTCATCGGCAACGCGGTAGCCGTAAAGCGACTGATGGCCGAAGCCATACGTGCCCATCCCCAGGCTGACATTCTGCAACATGCTCTCGTCCGCGCCGCCGGCGCCGGTCCCAGGGCTGTTCACCAGGGGGCCGTTGTCGTAGAGGGCGGCAATCGGCGCATAGGGTACAGAAGTCTGAGCGAGCGGCGAAGGCGTGAGGATTTCACCCTTCGGCGCTTCTGCCCCCACCAGCTCTGCCGCTTCGCCGTTGCTAACCGCCGGATAGGCTGGCGCAAAGCGTTGCACCATCTGTAGACCGGAAGGTACGAAGCCGACGTGGATATCGGAAAGCGCGAAGTTGGCATCGCCCAGCCCATCGTTCGTCAGGGTCATGGGCAGGGTATCGCTGATGCCCATCGGCAGGGTCAGATGATATTCCACTGTCTCGACGGTGAGACATGGCCCGATCCACACCAGGCTGAAGTCCTGCACGACCGCGCCGGAAGCGGGTACATCAACGACCGCCGGAGCAGCCGCGACGTGATCCGCCGCCGTCACGGTGACGGTGTACTCGCCGTTGGGCAGCCAGTAGCTATAAGCGCCGCTGGCGCCGGTGGTCAATGTGACCACGGCGGTCGCCATATCATCCCAGATGACGACTTCCGCGCCGGCCAGCGGGTTCATTTCGGCTTCACAACGGCCCAGACTGTAGACGGTGCCGAGGAGCTGCCCCCAACTGGCGGGCGGCGTGACGGTCATCGTCACCGGCACGATGGCCGGGGCGTAGGGATCGTCGCTGTTGACCCACAGGTTGGCGACGTAGTCACCGGGTTGATTCACCACGGTGGCGTCGAAGTCCACATCCACGGCTTGCACGCCGGTATCAGCGGCGAGGTTGCCGGACGTAGGATTCTCGGCCAGCCAAACGACCGGATCCACATCCGCGATCTGCACATCATCCACCTGCCAGTACCAGTCCCAAGCAGGGGCCACGTAATGGAAGCGGATGATGACGTTGGGCTGTCCGGCATACGCGGAGAGATCAATCTGCTCCAGACGTGGGCCGCGCACATCCACGCCATCGTAGTGCAGCAGATTGGTCCAGGCGGCGCCGCCATCCGTGCTGATATCCACGTATCCATCGTCTGCGCCGCCATAGTCATTGAAGTCGCTCTGGAAGCTCAAGACAGGAGCCGTGGCAGTAGAGAGATCAATGGCTGGCGTCCACAGTTCGACATTCATTCCGGTTCCACACCAGTCGGAGTTGGCATCTGCAAACAGACCAGTGCCGCCCGTCTGATTGGTATACCCTGTAGTCGCCGAGCTTTCCCAGTCGCAGGAACCGGCGTTATCCAGACGGGTCCAGCCGGCCGGCGGGAACGCGCCCTCGAATGCCTCTGTGAAGAGGAGCACCACCCCTGGCGGCGTAACAGTCGGCGCGCCGAGGTTCTCTTCCGCGAGCGTCCAGTCGGTATCCACCGCGCCGATGTTGGTGAGGGTCATCACCGTGGACGCGGTCGTACCGAGTTCCAGTTCAGCGGACAACGCCGACGGATTCACCTGAACACACGGCTTTAGCATCCGCAAGTCGAAGTCCTGGGTGACGGTGTTGCCGCCCGTGATCACCGCAATCGCCTCACCCTTCTGGTAGTCGGGGTAAGCCACGGTGATGGTGACGGGGCTGTACATCTCGTCAATCCAGACCTGGTACGTACCGCTGACATCGGTGGTCAACTGCCAGTTGACCGGTTCGACAGTTTCCACCGGGCCGAGGATGCGCACGTTATCCACGTAGTAGCCGGGATAGGTTACGGAGCTATCGCTGGTCAACCGCCAGCGGAACTGCACCGTCCCGCCGGCCGCGCCTGAAATGTCGTATGTCATCTCAGTCCAGTTGTTATTCGTGCCATTTCCCGTCCACATCTGGGTCCAGCCACCGCCGTTGATGCTCACTTCGGCGTAGGCGTAGTCAAAGCCAGATTCGGTGGACCAGGCTTGCTGCCAGGCCACAGCCAGCGGGCCAGCCGCCACGCCGCTCAGATCAATGACCGGGGAGAACAACGTCTGGTCGGCGTAGTTTTCGTAGTTGCTGGCCAGGTCTGTACCCCAGCACAGCGAGCCGGAAGCGCAGCCGTAGGGCCATGCCGTTGGCGCGCCCCATCCCCACTCGTCGTAAGTGCCGGAATGAGTATAGCCGCCGTTGCTGCCCTCGAAGTCTTCGGCCATCAGGGTCCCCATCACGGTAGTCGTGTGGGTCATCCAACTTTCGACATACACTTCCGCGCCAGCCAGCGGGTGCGGATCGGCGTCGCAGTAGCCCATTCCAGTGACAGTTCCCAACAGCTTGCCCCACGAGGCCGGCGGAACGACGGTCATCGTGACCGGGACGACGATCTTGTCGTTGACCGGATCATTGCTGTTGACGGCGAGCGTACCGAAGTAGGTGCCAGGTTGCGCCACCTCGGGCACGCCGGCGTCGAAGGTCAAGTCAACGTCCGACGTACTGTCGGGATCCACTGTACCGGCTTCAGGATTCTCGGAGAGCCAGGGGATTTCCGGTAAAGAGCCACCGAAGGCGATGTTATCGGCCCCCTGAGCGCCGCCGGCCAGCGAAGTGATCACGACCTCACCGATGAAGCTCGAATCCGACGCCACCCCCCAGAAGACACCCGCCTCATTACAGGCAGTGACATCCGACCCAAGCAGCACGCCATCGGCGTCATAGACATCCACCTGGCATGAGTAGCCACCCAGGAATTCTTGCAGGTCCATACCGGTGGCCAACACGGGTGGGTTAAACACGATGTGGAAGCTGTCGGCAAAGTAGTTCGCTGCCGCTGTCTTGCTCGGGTTGCCCATGAAGTTCACACCGAGCACGACGAGTTCATCGCCGTAATGATCGTTCGTCGCCCAGAACTGAATCCCAGGAAGGATATCGCCGGGGTCAAAGTAGGCATTGTCGCTGAACTCGTCCAGCGGGTGAGCAATGGAGTCCAGGCTTCCAGCAGGCATTGTACCGTTCTCATAGCCCTCAACCGGCAGCCCAGGATAGTCCGCATTGAACGCTCCGCGATTGTAGTAGAACTGGACACCCTGCACCGCGCCAGTCGGCGCGCCCGATGCCACAGCCGGCGTTTCAGGCGCGGGCGAGCCGGAGGCCACATACCCCATCAACGACTGCGGCGCGCCTTCGGGTAGCGTAACCAGGAAACTTCTGGCGGCTGGGCGCGTGGCTGTGGCGTTCAACCGCGACGGCAACATCCCGCCATCTACCTCAACCAGGTTGAAATCCGCAGCTCCGGCACCCTGGTTGATGAGGGAAAGCGGCAGCGTCGTGCTGTCACCCAGCGTCACCGTGACATCGAACAGGGCCGGATCCACCGCCAGGCACGGTTGCGCCCAGCGCAGCGCAGCATCGCGCGTCGTGGTCTGGCCGGCCGTCACCGGGACGGCGTTGAAGACCTGGCCCACATGCCCGTCAGCCTCAACGGTGATGTTGACCGGGCCGTGCGCGGCATCGAGCCAGAAGGCGTACTGACCATTGGCGTCGGTCGTCAGTTCCCACAGCAGGCCGGTCGCCGTCGCGATGTAGACCGTCGCGCCTTCCAGCGGGACAGGCGTCTCGCTATCGCAGTAGCCCAGGCCCGTGACGGTACCGGCAATCTTGCCCCAGGTAGCCGGCGGTGTGACGGTCAAAGTCACTGGAACATTGGCGACTTCGTTTGCTGCGTTGCTGCTGACCTTCAACTGTCCGTAGTACGTACCGGGCTGCATCGTTTCCGGCACACCGGCGTCGAAGGTGAGGTCAACTACAGCGTTGGTATCTGCGGCAATGGTGCCGGAGATCGGCGTTTCGGTCAGCCAGGGGATGCCGCCGCCGAACATGCCGGGGTTGAGGATATAGTTGACGGCATTGGTCCACCACTCAGCGGCGTCCCACGCGCCATCACTATCCGCGTCGGCGCTGTTGAGGTTGTCGGTCAACCCCTTGTAGATGGTGCGATCCGCGTTGCTCAGGATGACGCCCGCCTGACCATTGGTCGGCGTCGTGGCGAAGCCGCCCAGTCCAGTAGCAGGGTCGCCGAGCAGGTTCATCCGCGCGCCGTAAGCCAGGTATCCCAGGTTGTTCAGGTTGGTGAATTCGGGGACGCCGGAGAAGATGGGGTGCGCGGGATTCCACCAGTAGAGACTGGCGGGAGAAGTGAGCCAGCCACCGTAGGAACCGCCCAACAATGACCACAACACGTGGTTCTGATGCGCAGCATCGTAGCCGATGGCCCAGGATTGCGCGACCGCCATCCCGCCGGCCGCCACGTGATTCGCCACCGCCTGATAGTCGCTGGCGTCAATCAGTGCCCAGCTATCGGCGGCGTAGATGACCAGATCCCATCCTCCCCCCTGAACCGCAGAGACAAAGGCGGACAGGTTAGCGCCAGAGCTATCATTGCCATAGAAGGTATAGGACAGACCCAACGCTTGCAGCGCCGTTTCCACCGCCGTCGGGTTGTGCTGGTCGTCGTCCGCATAAGCGATAATGCTGACGGCCTGCGGCGCGCCGCTGTAATAGGTGTAGGGCGCGCGCGGTTCGGCGTTGGAGAGCGCCCCATTGTGAATCGTGTTGACGGGGCCATTGGGCGCTGCCGGCATGGGCAGATACTCGACGTAGCTGGTCGTCGTGCGCATCGGGATAAAGCCGCCGACGATCTCCAGCAACTCGTACTCCGCCATCCCCGCGCCGGTGTTGCTCAAGGTGAGCAGTCGGCTGGTGTTGTCGCCCATAGGCAACGTCACATCGAAGCTGGGCGGGTTGTTGCTCAAGCACGGCTTCAGCAGACGCAAGTTGAAGTCCACCAGGGTGGTTTGCCCCTGCCGCACGATGACGCCGGTTTGCTGCCCGTAGTAGTCGGGCGCGGTCACCGTGACGACGAGCGGGCTGTGCGCCTGGTCAAGCCAGAGCTGGTAGACGCCGTCATCGCCGGTTTCGAGTAGCCAGGTCTGGCCGGTGGTGATACTCTCCACCATCACCGTGGCTTCAGCCAGCGGCGCCGGATTTGCGTCGCAAGCACCCAAACCGATCACAGTACCCTTGATTTTGCCCCAGGACTGCGGCGGCGTGACCGTCATCGTCACTGGAACGCTGAATTTGCCGTAAGGCGTGTCGTTCTTGACGATCAGGTCGGCGTGATACTCGCCGGGCTGATCCACGTAGGCGGCGTCGAAGTTCACGGCAATCGCCGTGCTGCCGCCTGCGGACACACTGCCCGCGACAGGCGTTTCCGTCAGCCACGGCACATCGGCCGAGCCGCCCGTCGCAAAGGACAGGCAGTCCACTTCCACGCCGCCAGGGAAGCCGCCCACCAGAGCGGTGTTGCCCGTTTCGGTATCGGCGATGCGGAGTTCGCCCTGGAAGGTACCCACGTTGAAGGCCGCCAGGTAGAGCACGCCGGATTCTTCTTCAAAATCCATGCCCTGCGCGTAGCTGGCGTTGAATCCCAGCGAGCCGATGACTGCACCGGCGCCGGTTTCGGGATCAATGGACATCAGTACGTCGTTCATGATTTCCACGCCGTACATATCGCCATCGGCGTTGATGGCGATGTCAATGATTACCGGAGCGTTGGTGATTTCACCGACCACGGTAACTGCGCCGGTTTCCGGGTCAATCGTGTAGAGGTAGGATTGGCTGCCGTTCGTCGAAGCGGCATACAGCGTACCATCTACGGAGCCGGTCATCCCGGTCCAGACATGTCCCGACAACGGCGCGCTTGTCCCAACCACAGTGGCAACGGCTGTCGTAGTATCCACGAGGTAGAAACGATTCGTGTCGTAGTCGAGGACGTACATCAGGCTGAAGTCGCCATTCAGGAAGTCGCCGGCGAATGGCCCACCGATCCCGGTATTGCCGATGACCGTCCAGGTTCCCGGCGTGTCGCTCATGAAAGCAACCAGGTTGCCGGTGAAGAGGTCAATCGCATAGGCCGGGGCCGCATTGACCAGCGGAGCGGCCGGCGATTCTGGCGCAGCCGTCGGCGCCGTCCCTTGCGGGGCCAGGCCGGTGGAAACCGGGGCGTCCGCTGGCGGCACACTGCCGGTGTAAGCCGCGATATGGATGGGAGCAAAGCGCCCTGATTTTTCCTTCAGTTCAAACGCCGCGCTCGCGCCGCCGGTGTTCACCAGGGTCAGCGTCCGCGCCGCCGTGTAGCCCAACTCGACGGTCACACCCAGGCCCGTCGGCGTCGCGCTCAACAGACCGGCCGGCAGGAAGAAGTCGTGTTCCACGGCGTCGCCATCCGGCACGGTGATCGTCGCGCTGGCAGGAGCATAACCGCCCTTCACCGAAGCGGTGAAGGATGTGGCGCCGGCCGGCGCAAACAGTGTGTAGAATGCGTCGTCCACCGCGTTATCCAGCGGTGTAGGCGCGGCTGTCGTCTCATAGCCCGCGTCGTTCACCACGGTTGCGCCGTTCAATGCCACGGTGGGATAGTTCGCGTCGTAGACGTTGCCGACCACCAGGCCGCCGTCGGTGGGCGCGTTACACACCGGATTGCCCAGCACGACGTTATCCACTTGCCACCACCAATCCCAACTGGGGGCGTAGTAGTGGAAGCGAACGCGCGCCTGCGTGGACCCGGCGAGCATCGTCGTGACATTCTGTGAGAAGGTCGCGGGGCCACGCTGATCGGTCGTCCAACGCACCACATTCGTCCAGGTTGCGCCGTTATCACGGCTGACATCCACCGCCGCCACTTCGCCGCTCGTGTAGTTGTTGTAGTCGTAGGCAAACGACAGGTTCACCTGCGCCAGGCCAGAAGTGTCAAACGGCGGGGAAATCAAGTCGGTGTTCATCGAAGTGCCGGAGCCGCAGGCATCGCTATTGGCGTCGGCGTAGTTGCCGTCGCCGCCGGTATTGTTGCCGTAGTTGGCAATAGCGCCGCTCTGCCAGGTGCAAGAGCCGCCATTGTTGACTACTGTCCAGCCGGCCGGCGGGAAGGTTTTATCCTCAAAGTTCGCCATCAGACCGCCGCTGAAGTAGTAGCCAGGCGCTGTACAGGTGGCCATGTTGGCTTGCAAGGCAAAGTTCGCCGTGGTGTCCTGGGTCAGCGGGCCGACCGGGCCAGTCGCTGCATCGTAACCAGCGACCCACGCTTCGACTTTGAATGTGTAGGTGATGTCCTCAGCCAGCATCACGCTGTACTCGCCAGTTGCGGGATCGGTCCACACCGAATTATCCGGCGCAAGGGGGTTGACCGGATCGCCGGTGATGCTGATGTGCGCGTAGAGCGGCCAGCCGGTCGTCGCATCCGTCACCTTCCCGGACACCTCATACTTCTGCGCCGCGGTCAAGGCGATGTTCTGCGTCTTCGTCGTCCCCGTGGTAGCCACCACGTTGGGGATGACCGCCGTCTTGTAACCATAGCGCGACGCTTGCAGCGTGTAGGTGCCGGAAAACACCGTCATGGCATAATTGCCCTGAGCATTGGTGGTGGTCTTGCGTTCAGCCGTCGGGTTGGTCGCCTTCACCAACGCGCCGGCCACCGGTACGCCAGCCGCCGTCACCTGCCCGGCAATCGCGCTGTCGCCACATTCCCCAGCAGCCGCCAGCACTGCCGCCAGAGCGTTGATTTCGCCCCAGCCGGCTGCATAGTTCGGTACGTGCGCGCCGCTGCCGGTGCCATCATCGTAGGGGATGGGGGTCGCGGTGTTCTCGATGATGTTTTCGGTCGTGGCGTAATCACCCACCAGACACGGGGCTGCGCTCCACATCAAGGCAATCAGGCCGGTGACGTGCGGCGCAGACATCGAGGTGCCGCTCCAGCCGCCTTGATAAGCCGAGTCGCCGGTATTGACCGAAGAGCGAATGTTGACGCCCGGCGCCAACACCTGCGGTTTCAAGTCTGCCCAGCCCGGATGCGGGTTGACCGTATCGGGATTGTCCGTCGGCCCCCAGTTGGAGTGCGGCGCGTATTGTCCGTTGTCACGCCCGGTCGAGCCGACGCCGGTGACATTGCCGTAGCGGGCCGGGTTGCCAACTGTGTTCAGTCCCGGAGGCGAGGGGTAGCCACAGTTGCTGGCATTGCCATTGGAGAAGACCGGGTAAATGCCCATCGCGTGCCAGGCGTCCACCACATCCTGATACCAGGGGTCGTAAGTTTGACCACAGTCACCCCAGGAGTTGTTGATCACATTGGGGCGCTTATCGGGGTTGGCATTCGCCTTGTTCAAATCCCACGGGGCTGCGAAGAACTGGGCGCACTCTAGCAGCTCATCGCCGCCACAACTGCTGGTATTACAACCGCGGCAGGCCATCCACTTGGCGCCCGGCGCCATACCAATCTGGTTTGCGCCGCCGTCGTCGCCTACCATCGTGCCCATCGTGTGCGAGCCGTGGCCGTTATCGTCGCCTGGCGTGGTCGGATGGTCGCCGTAGGGGTCCCACCAGTTGTAGTTGTGGTCGAATGTACCACCACCCAAATTACCGCGATAGTGGTTCACCAACGCGTCGTGGGTATAACGCACGCCAGTATCTATGCTGGCAACCACGACGCCCGCGCCGTTGTAGCCCTGTGCCCACACCTGATCCGCGCCAACATGCGCAATGTTGGGTTCGACGGCCTGGGGCGCAGAGGGCGCCATCACCTGTTCCGGTTCGATCACGCCAAGTTGACGGCGCTCACGAATCACTTCAATTTCAGGGAAATTCATCAATCCATCGAATGTGGCACGATTCGAGGATTCGACTGAAATCACGTTTTCGATCCAGAACGCCTTATATTTCACTCCCTGGGCGTCCAGATAAGCCCGGACGTTGGCCTGGGAACTCAAGGCGGCCTGATTCAAGGCGTTGGCAACAAAACGACCACGTTCGATCCAATCCATTTCGTATGCCGGAGAAAGATCCGGTTTTTCGCGGAAATAGATCAGATACCCCGTGGTCTCATCCGCGGCCAGTTGGCTTTGCAAAGCCGCTTCGACCTCGATATTGGGCGGTTCTTGGGCCGCGGGTTGTGCAATCGGCGCCGTTTCGGGCGCCGCCTGCACCGCCGTTAGCGGCACAAGGCCCAAGATCAAGGACAACAACACCAAGAGGTTAAACCATTTGGTTTGCATTACGTTCCTCCTCACATTGACAGCAAATTTTACATCAGGGAAAGAAAATTTTAGCTATCTTATTTGTTTATCTATCGCAAGTGGTTATTTCCAATCATCGCTACAGGCACCACCTCCTTTCCACAAGACGAGCCAATAGAACAGGCTCCTGGCTAGACCAAAGGAACTTAAATTTGCTAACAGGTAATGCTAAAAACCGAGCCGCTTCGCCAAAATATCCAACAGTCCCGCACCCGCCAAGAAGCTGGACTGCGCCAGGGGGGCACAGTCGGAACCAACATTAACCATCTTGGATAGAAAAATTATAGTCCGCTATTTGCAGACTGCAAGCGGTATGAGAGGTATGAAGGCTAGTACTTTGGTACTAACCAGCAAGGGGATGGCGCTCTTCTGCTGAAGGCGTCGGCTGAAGCGATATCAGGCGGTATCCTTTGCCGCGCTCAGTCGTCACTGCAAACGGCGCTTGCAGACGTTCGAGGGATTTGCGCAGCCAATGGATATGCACATCGAGGGTGCGGGTGTCGCCCAGGAAATCTGTCCCCCACACGTCCTGCATCAGTTGCGCGCGGGAAAGCGCCTTATCGGGGGCGCGCAGAAACGCACGAAGCAGCGCTGTCTGCTTCGGCCTCAAGGCGACTTGCCGGGTTTCCCAGATCAAAAAATGACCTTCGACATCCAGGCGCAGCCCACACCATTCGATAATCTCGCCTTGATGGGTGGGCAGAACGCGCGCCAAACGGGGAAGAAGTTGTGAAGGGGAAAAGTTGTAACGCAAATATCCGTGCGCGCGGGGCATTTGATCCAAACGGGTACCCTTATCCAGCAGCAGAAAGAAGCGTATGTCGGCGTTCCGCTTGCGGGCGTCCTGGCAAAAACGCGCCAGATCAAAACGCACAGAGGGCACATCGGCTAACACCAGGTCAATCGTATGGCTGGCAAGCAACGCCACAGCCTCACGTCGCGTTTGTGCGATGAGGACTTCATAGTGCGCATTAAGGCTCGCCAGCAATTTCTGATCCAGGGAACTATAGCGCACCAGGAACAAAATGGTATTTCTTTTCAACCCATCCCCCGCACCGTTGACGTTGAAGAGAACTTGAGCGTTCACAACCAGGAAATCTCTACAACATTATATTCACAAACGAGGTTATGGCAACAAAGATGCGCAGAGATAACAATCAACCATCCTTGCAAAGGTTACGGATGAGGAGCATCCACAATCTTCATCATATAGAAACAAAGCATAACGCCGCCGTATTTCCGCTGATCGAAGAGCACAAGGTGGTCAAGAGGCACCGGTTCATATTCCAGAGGGTTGATCTGCGCAATCGCCCAGCCATCTTCTTTCAGCCAATCCGGAACGGCATCCAACGCGCGTAAGGTTTGTATCCATAAACCCCGATACTGAGGCGGCGCAACGTAGATGTAATCAAAGGGCTGTGGAGGCGCAGCGAGATAGTGAAACACGTCGGCCCGCGCGACCTCGGCCAACGATGCCAGGCCGGTCAACGCCAGGTTGTTGTGGATGGTACGCAGCGCCGCGTGGTTCATTTCGACGAAGACGGCATGGTTAGCCCCGCGACTGAGCGCCTCGATGCCTACCTGGCCTGTCCCTGCAAAAAGGTCGAGGAAGCGCGCCCCGACGACATCCTCGCCCAGGATGCTGAAGAGCGCCGACTTGGCCCGATCCGTCATCGGACGAGTTCCCGGCCCCGGCACGGCTTGCAGTTTCCGACCTTTCGCTTTCCCGGCAATCACGCGCATTGACGAGGTCCTAAAACGTGAAACGTAAAACGTGAAAGACTTTCAGGATGATACATTTTCTTCACCATCCAAGACGGTGGGGGGCAGGATTTCGGCCAGCGACTCGTCCAAAACTGGCTCTGGCGCTAAAGCAGCATCCGCCGCTTCGGCAGGCGTCACAGCGGGCGAGAACACCGCCTCAACCGTCGCCGGGTGGCGCTGGGACAGGCGCGGGTGCGCGATAAAGCCGAGAAGCGCGCCCCACAACAATCCCCACAGTCCCACCGCCGCAAGACCGACGATTTGCGCCGTCAACTGTTTGACGCCGCCCCCAAAGAACAAGCCAACGACGCCGCCAGCGCCAGTCGGCACACTCACCCCATTCCAGCCTTGTCCCCAGCGACCATCGGCAAAAATCCCCACACTGAGCAGGCACCATAATCCGCCCACCAGCCCCAACGCCACGGTCGCCGAAGCGTCCCGCAAGCGCAGGACCACATCCACAGCATACAGCAAGAACGCGAAGAGCAACCCGCCTAAAAATCCTACCGCTAACGCCGCCCACGGCGATAGAAACGGCGCGGCAGCCAACACCGCCCCCCACCCGGCCGCCGACCCCCGCGCCGCCAACAAGGACTCCGTTTCACCGGTGACGAGCCAGGCATAAAGCTGCGCGGCGAGCGTCGCCCCGGCCATACCGAGTAGCACGTTGATCGCTGCGCGGTTCCAGTCCCAGGTTGCGCCGGAAGTATGAAATGGCCCGGAGAGCGCCCATCCTGTCCAGCCGATCCCCATCAGCAGGACGCCCAGGTTGGCTAACAATGGGAAATGGGCCGGCGGTGGGGCCGGCGGGTCGGCGACGGTTTGACGCGGCTGGAGCAGCAAAATGCCCAAAACCATCATGCCGGGCAGCCACAACACCAGCGCGCTGCCGCCGAAGTCCACAAAGCCGTGGCCCAACGCAACTGTGTCGCCCAAGTGCGCCAGCCAGCCACTGCCCCACATCCAGCACGCCGCCACCGGGAAAACCACTGTACCGGCGAAAGCCCCCGCGACAACCATCAACCAGCGGCGCGTATCGGCGAGCGCCAGCACGACCAGCAACGTCGCCGAGGCCATCAAGGGGGCGTAGGCCAGGAAAAGCGCGAAGACCGTCGGTGTGATCTCCGCTCCAGTCAGGAAAAACCCGGCCAATCCGACAAAACCCCATTCAGGAGAGCGTGGAATCAAGGGGAATAACAGATTCAGTCCCGCCAGGGCCGGATCGTCGGGGTTGACGGCCTGAGCGCCGCCCAGGTGGAAAGCGAAGCCAACGGCCCAGTAGCCCACCACCGCCAACGCCACCGCTAAAGCGGCCAACGGCGTGACGCGCCGGGCTTTTTGAGGCGGCAGCCCTCCCCAGGTGAGCAGCAAAAGGCCGGCTGGGACGAAATAGCCCCACAGCCAGCTTAGTGTGGTTCCATCAGATGGCATAATCCAACTCCACGTGTTCGAGTATGGTGAAATTTTATGCAAAAACAGATTCGCAAGGCCATCACCCTATCTTACCAGAGTCCGAAAAATCCGCCAACAGGAAAGGCGAGGTTGCCGGTTCATCTTTTTATGGTAGAATGACGACTTGGGCTATGCCCAAAGATCACACGCGGTTGGACCTGACGGGGGAGTGCCGGCGGATGTCGGTCCTCGAAGGGGCGGAAGATCGCGGAGGTCCACAACAAAATCACAGGAGGTTTAGCGGTAATATGGCAGTTGTAACAATGAAGCAGTTATTGGAGACGGGGGTGCACTTCGGGCACCGCACGCGGCGCTGGGATCCCAAGATGGCGCGCTACATTTACACCGAGCGCAACGGCGTGCATATCATTGATCTGCAGCAGACGGTCAGATTGTTGGAGAAGGCGTATGGCGTGGTACGCGACGTTGTTGCCGAGGGACGGCAAGTGCTCTTCATCGGCACCAAGCGCCAGGCGCAAGAAACCATCCAGCAGGAAGCCATCCGTTGCAGTATGCCCTATGTCAACGAGCGCTGGCTCGGCGGTACGTTGACCAACTGGCGCACCATCCGGCAACGGATCGAGCACCTGAAGCGGCTAGAGGCGCGACGCGACGCGGGTGAGTTTGAGCTTCTCACGAAAAAAGAGGCGCTGGTGCTCAACCGGGAGATCGAAAAACTCAACGGGCGCTTGGGCGGGTTGAAGGGCACCGAGCAGCTTCCGGGCGCTATTTTCGTCATTGACGTTAAAAATGAAGCCACGGCCATCAAAGAGGCTGACCGTATGGGGATTCCCATCGTCGCCGTCGTAGATACCAATTGTAATCCCGAAAAAATTGATCACGTCATTCCTGCCAACGATGACGCCATCCGCGCCATCCGGCTCCTGACCTCGAAGATTGCGGATGCGGCTCTGGAAGGGCTGGCCTTGCGCAAAGAAAGAGCGCCGGAAGAGGAAATCTACGCCGAGGACGAGAAGTATCTCAGCGCCGAGACGTTGGCCCGCCTGCGCCAGATTCAATTTGATGATGAAAGTGTTGATGAAGGCTACGTGGATGAGGACGAGCTGGATTACGAAGACGAAGACGATGAGGAGTTAATGTAACAATGGAAATCACAACAGCCATGGTCAAAGAGCTGCGGCAGGCGACCGCAGCCGGCATTCTGGATTGTCGTAAAGCCCTGGAAGTCGCCGAAGGCGATTTCGATAAAGCGGTGGATTGGCTGCGGGAGAAAGGGCTGGCTAAAGCGGCCAAGCGTGTGGACCGCGAGGCCAAAGACGGCCTGGTCGTGTCGTACGTTCACGGGGGCGGCCGCATTGGCGTGCTGGTCGAGGTCAACTGCGAGACCGACTTCGTCGCCCGCACCGACGAGTTCAAGACGATGGTCAACGACATTGCGCTACAGATTGCCGCAATGTCGCCGCGTTACGTCAAACGTGAAGACATCCCCGCCGCGGTTCTTGAACACGAGCGGCAGCTCTATCGCGCGCAGGCCCTGGATGAGGGCAAGCCAGAAGCGGTCGTGGACCGCATCGTGGATGGGCGTATGGAGAAGTACTACAAGGAGGTCTGTCTGCTGGAGCAGGCATTCATCCGCGACGAAGAGCGGACCATTGACGACCTGATCAAGGAGCAAATCACCAAGACAGGTGAGAACATGGTCCTGCGGCGTTTTGCGCGATTCGAATTAGGAGAAAGCCTGGGGCAGTAGCCCCAGGCTTTTTATCGAACGGAGGGACAGCGTGGCGCATCCCATCTACAAACGGGTCATCATCAAAATCGGCGGGGAATCGCTCTCCAACCCCGGCGGTTTAGGCATCAACCCGCAGCGCGCCGAGGAAGTTGCAAGCCGCATCGCTGCCATCCACGCCCAAGAGGTGGAAATCGGCCTCGTCATCGGCGCCGGGAACCTCTGGCGCGGCATTGATGGTTTGGCGCATGGGATGGACCGCGCGCGCGCCGATCAAATCGGGATGCTCGCCACGGTGATGAACTCCCTGGCCCTGGCCGATGCCCTGGAGCGCGAAGGGGTGGTCACGCGCGTGCAGACCGCCATCGAGATGCGAGCGATTGCCGAACCCTACATCCGCCTGCGCGCGATGCGCCATCTGGAAAAAGGGCGGGTCGTCATCTTTGGCGCAGGGACCGGCAATCCTTATTTCACCACCGACACGGCAGCCGCGCTGCGCGCAGCCGAGACGGCGGCGGATCTGCTGATCAAGGCGACGAAAGTTGATGGGGTCTACAGCGACGACCCCATGAAAAATCCTGACGCGCGCCGCTTCGAGCGCCTGACTTACCTGGAGGCGCTCAATCTACAATCCCGCGTTATGGATTCAACCGCCATCACGCTCTGTATGGACAATCAACTCCCGATTGTCGTCCTCAATCTGTGGAACCCTGGCGGGCTGGAACGGGTCATCAATGGAGAATCGGCCGGCACCCTCATCGGCGGGTAAGCTTCCGCCCGTGCGGTGAACCCTCGCGGTAGGATTTCCGCCTGTTTTTAGGAGTAGAGACATGATCAAAGAACTTATGAGTGAAACTGAAGAGCGTATGGACAAGACGGTGGAGTCTTTGGAAGAAGACTTCAAAAGCGTCCGCACCGGTCGCGCTTCTCCGGCGCTGGTAGAGCGGGTGACGGTCGAATACTACGGTATGCCCACCCCCTTGAACCAGCTTGCGGCTATCTCCGCGCCGGAACCGCAGATGCTTCTCATCCGCCCCTATGATCCATCCTCCATTACAGCCATCGAAAAGGGCATTTTGCAGGCTGACCTGGGGCTTAATCCCGGCAACGATGGGCGCGTCATCCGCGTCCCCATTCCCCGTCTGACAGAGGAGCGCCGCCGCGAACTGGTTAAAGTCGTGAAGCGGCGCGTCGAAGAGGGGAAAGTCGCGCTGCGCAACATCCGCCGTGACGCTCTGGAAGAGTTGCGCGAGTATGAAAACGAAAAACTCATTTCGGAAGATGACCGCAAACGCGGGCAAGACGAACTCCAGAAACTCATTGACCGTTTCACGGCGAAGGTGGACGAGAGCGGCGCGCGCAAAGAACAAGATATTATGGAAATCTGATCGCACTTCGGCAGGGGGACGCTCAGCATCCCCCTGCCGCCCCTGAAGTTTTGCCTTCCGCCTGTAGCTTGCTTCCACCAACACTTCCCGGTTAGCACAAAAAGATTGGAGATGGCATGACCAACACGGATGACCGTTACCCACCTTTAACCCCGCTCCCCCAGCACGTCGGCATGATCATGGATGGCAATGGGCGGTGGGCGCGCCGCCGTGGCTTACCGCGTCTGGCCGGCCATCGAGCAGGGGTCGAAAACCTGCGCCGCGTGCTGCGCGCTGCCGTAGAACTTGGTGTACCCATCGTAACGTTGTATGCTTTTTCCTCGGAAAACTGGCAGCGACCGGTGGAAGAGGTGCGTGGCCTGCTCAACATCCTGCGGGACGCTTTAGGAAAAGAAGTTGGCGAATTACACAAAAATGGTGTACAATTGAGACATATTGGGGACTTGACTCCGTTATCGGATGACCTCAAAGAGCAGATTCAAGCAGCGGTGGAACTCACCCGCAACAATGATCGGCTGATCGCCAATATCGCATTCAACTACGGGGGACGGCAAGAAATCGTCGAAGCAGTCCGCAAAATCATCCAGGCCGGGACCCCGGCAGAAGCCGTGACCGAGGCGTTGATCAGCAGCCATTTGTACACGGCGGGGATGCCCGACGCAGACCTCATCATCCGCACAAGCGGAGAGATGCGGGTGAGCAACTTTCTGCTCTGGCAAGGGGCTTACGCGGAGTACTATATCACGCCGGTCTACTGGCCGGACTTTGACAAGGATGAGTTTTATGCGGCGCTGAAAGCTTTTAGCCAACGTGATCGGCGTTATGGTGGATTGAACGCCTGATCACTGTGCGATTCGGCGACTCGAACAGCGCATTTCCCGTCATCCCCTGTAGGGAACTGCCTGGCTCCTCATCACGCAAAGCAGCCGTCCTTGCGAAGGTTGCGCACGAGACTGCATAGTACGTCTATTTTGCCGTCCAGGATTTCAGGCATCATTCACCCAGAACCTTCGCCAGGATGGAGAAGTTATCATGAAAACCCGACTGATCAGCATCGCTGTTATTTTACCGGCGGTTATCGCTATCATCATTGCAGGCAACTGGTCGTACACACTCTTGATCGCTGCGGCGACGCTGCTCGCGTGCGTGGAGTACGTGCGGATGCTCAAACGTAAGAACTATACCCTGGCGCCGGTCTGCGTTTTCGCCTTTAATCTCCTGTGGCTGGCCGACGCGCTGTGGGGCAATGGACAATGGCTCGCGCCGGGTCTGGCCGGGCTGGCGCTGCTGACAGCGGGGTGGATCCTCTATCGCCGGCACCGCCATCCCGAGGTAGAAGCGCCAACCGCCGAATGGGCGCTCACCCTGGCGGGCGGAACATATCTGGGTATCGGTGGGGCGTATCTGTTGCGGATGCGCGCTCTTCCCGATGGGTTGTGGTGGACGTTCACCGCGCTCCCGGTGGTGTGGATCAGCGAATCGGCGGCCTACCTTTTCGGGCGGCGGTGGGGACGGCACAAAATGTCGCCGACCATTAGCCCGGGCAAGAGTTGGGAGGGCTATGCCGGTGAAGTCGCCAGCGGGATACTCACCGGCGCATTTCTCGGCTGGCTCTGGCCTACCGTCGCGCAGCAATCGCTCAATGTGACGCCGGGCAAGGGCGCTTTGCTCGGCCTGGTGATAGCGACGCTCACGACTGCGGGTGACTTTTTTGTATCGGTGATCAAACGCGAAGTCGGCGTCAAGGACACGGGAACGTTGATTCCCGGACACGGCGGTATCTTTGATCGGATTGATAGCCTGCTCTGGACAGGCTTTGTAACCTGGACATTCGTCACGCTCTTGACGTGAGACTTCCCTTATTTCACACCAACCAAGGAGTGCAAGGAGGATTCCATGTATCCCGAAGACGAAACACAACCTGAAAATCTTGTAGATGAGTATCCATCAACACTCGACACAGAGATAGGCGAAAACGACATGCATACCGAGGAGACGACGGACGCCTGCACCCCCGCAGAAGAGGTTGCCCAGCCAACCCCAGCCGCAGAGAGCGTCAGCCAGCCAGCGCCTTCCCATGTCGAGGACGCAGAGTTGATGGTGATGGCCGAATACTTCCCCGATGAGGAAGTCGAAGAGGTCAAACCAGAAGAGGAGATCGAAGAAGCGCCGCCGGAGCCGCCGCATGGCGCTGCGGTCGTTGAAATTGAGGAACAGGCCGACATCCTCCGGCACATGGATATGAACGCATTGGAGAAAACCCGGCTGCCCGAACTGCGTGATTTGGCACGCACCTACAAAGTTTCCGGCTACAGCGGGCGCAAAAAAGAGGATCTCATCTTAATGCTGCTCAAAGCCAAAGCAGAGCGCGAGGGATTCAGCTTTGGCGGCGGTATCCTGGAAATCACGACCGAAGGCATCGGCTTCCTGCGCTCAGCGCGCTATATGCCTGGCCCCCAGGATGTCTACGTCTCCCAGAGCCAGATCCGGCGTTTCGGCCTGCGCACCGGCGACATGGTCATCGGGCAAGTACGTCCGCCCAAGGAGACCGAAAAGTACCACAGCCTGCTGCGCGTGGAGGCGGTCAACGGGATGGACCCGGAATCGGCCAAGCGCCGCCCGCGTTTCGAACGCCTGACGCCGATCTTCCCCAACCGCAAACTCAACCTCAGCACCGAACCGCAAAACTTGACCGAGCGCCTGCTGGATATGGTCGCACCGATCGGACTGGGACAGCGCGGCATCATCGTCTCGCCGCCCAAGGCCGGCAAGACGACAGTGCTCCAAAAGATCGCCAACGGGATCACCGCCAACCACCCCGATATTCACTTGATGGTCGTGCTCATTGGGGAACGTCCCGAAGAAGTCACGGACATGGACCGCTCGGTCGAGGCCGAGGTGAGCAGTTCCACCTTTGATGAAGAGGTCGGCCACCAGACCCAGGTAGCGGAGATGGCGTTGAACCGCGCGAAACGCCTGGTGGAGATCGGGCGCGACGTCGTTATCCTGATGGACAGCCTCACCCGCCTGACGCGCGCGTACAACCTGGTGGTGCAGCCAAGCGGGCGCACCCTGTCCGGCGGTCTCGACCCGGCCGCCCTTTATCCGCCCAAGAAATTCTTCGGGGCCGCGCGCAACATCGAGGAAGGCGGCAGTCTGACCATCCTCGCCACCTGTCTAATTGACACCGGCAGCCGGATGGACGACATGATCTACGAGGAATTCAAAGGCACCGGTAATATGGAGCTGCACCTGAACCGCAAGCTGCAAGAACGGCGCATCTTCCCCGCCTTCGACATTCTGCGCTCCGGCACGCGGCGCGAAGAATTGCTGCTCGACAAGGAGACGCTGCGCAAGGTATGGCTGCTGCGCCGCATGGTCTCGCAGATGATGGCCGGCACGCCCACCACCCCTGGCTATGACATCACCGCCGCCACCGAGGCGCTGCTGCAACAGATGCGCCGGACGCGCACCAATCACGAATTCCTGGATATTCTCACGCGCGATCTCAAGTAGCCACCGCTGCCTTACCCGTAACGGCGACCGACGAGGTCGCCGTTACGTTGGATATAGCTTTAGATCCGCAGAACAGTTGACAAATGTTAGCCCCGCGTTAGAATAACCTTCTATGTTTATGCAAGGTGAAGAGACCCAACATACGGAGCGCGACCGGCTCAGCGTCATCCTGGCCGTCACCCTGGCCAGCGCGACGTTGTTCCGGTTCATAGAATTGCCCACCCTGATCTGGGGGGTGCGACACATTCTTGGCTCGCCGCTTCAGCTGGCCTTTGGAGGAAACTGGTTGTTGGCGCTCCTGATGGTGGGATTGGTGGCCACTGGCACATTTTCGCTCATCCAGGGACACCCGCATCGTGAAACCCAGGAGCGCCTGCTGATTTTCTCCCTCATCAACCCAGCGCTGGGGACCCTCCTGGCTTCGCTGTTGCTGATTCGCGCCGCCTCATGGCCGGTCTGGTTAGTCACGTTGCTGGTTGGTGGGGTCCTCATTGGACTGTTGATCCACCTCAATTACCGCGCGTTCTCGTCAGAAAGTCCCGGCTATACAAGCGCGCGCACACTGCTCAATATCGCCGACTACCTGCTTGGCTTCGCACTGACAAGTGTGATTTTACAAGCGCAAGAGCGCGCCCTGATCACCGGCCCGGCGATTTTTCTGCTGATCACGCTGCTGGCCTTCGACCTGTTGAGCGCCAGCGGTGCAGATTGGCCGATGGTGCTGCTCTTCGGCGGGATCATCGCCCTGCTGGTCAGCGAAATGGCCTGGGTTTTGGGCTACTGGCCCATCTCCACGTGGACTGCGGCCACTATGCTGACGCTGGAACTGTATTTGTTGAGTGGATTAAGCTATCAATATCTGTTAGGGCGGCTGACCCGCAAAGTGCTGCTGGAATTCGGGATCGTCGCCATGTTGATGTTTGTGCTGGTGTTATGGATTCGGCCTTAAATTGAGAATGGACGACAGCAAGGGCGCGGGAAACCGCGCCCTTGACAATGAATTATAGTGATGCAACAATTTTCGTTACGGAAGGTAAATGATGGACAAAGCAAAACAATCACTGATACAACAAAAACTCCCGCCCCGTCTGGCGCGTTTAGAGGAACTTGCCTACAACTTATGGTGGTCCTGGCACCGCGATTCACGCGATCTCTTCAAACAACTGGATCGTACCCTTTGGACGACCACCCGGCACAATCCTGTGCGGATTCTTCAGGAAATCCCCCAGGAAAGCCTCAACGAACTGGCTAAGGATCCCATTTTTCTGCGCGACTTCGATGCGGTGCTGATGGAAATGGACAAGGATACCCACGGCAGCACGCAATGGTACAGCAAAAGTCCTATCGCCTACCTGTCGGCGGAATTTGGCCTGCACGCTTCAATGCCTATCTATTCCGGCGGTCTTGGCGTGCTCTCTGGCGACCACACCAAGGAAGCCAGCGATATGGGATTGCCCTTTGTCGCCGTTGGTTTTCTCTACGAGCAAGGCTACTTCCGCCAAAGGCTGGATCATAGCGGCTGGCAAGAAGCGATCTACCCGCCGCTCAATACCGCGGAAGTGGCGATGCGCCTGGCGTGGAACGGCAACGGCGACCGGCACCTCGTTCCCGTGAAGGTGGGAGATCGCAACATCTACCTGCAAGTCTGGGAAGTTCTGGTGGGGCGGGCGCGTCTGTATTTGATGGATGCCGATGTAGAGCAGAACGCACCGTGGGACCGCCAACTCACGGCGCGGTTGTACGGCGGCGACCGCGAAATGCGCATCCAGCAAGAGATTCTACTCGGCATTGGAGGCGTGCAAATTCTCCGCCGCATCGGGCTACAGCCCGTTGTCTGGCACATCAATGAGGGCCATTCCGCTTTCATGGTTCTCGAACGTGCGCGTGAATTCATCGCCCAGGGCATGTCCTTCGAAGAAGCGAAGACACGGGTGCGCGCGGGAACCATCTTCACCACGCACACGCCGGTCTCGGCAGGGCATGACACGTTCGATTTTTCTCTGATTGATAAATACTTCTTCAATTGCTGGCCGCAACTCAACCTCAGCCGGGAAGAGTTCCTGAAATTGGGCAGCCACAGAATCGGCAATTATGAATCTTTCAATATGACCAAACTCGCTCTGGAAATGTCGGGGCGCGCCAACGGCGTGAGTGAATTACACGGGGAAGTGTCGCGCAAAATGTGGCAAAGTCTGTGGCCGGATAAGTCTGGCGATGAAGTCCCCATCGGGCACGTGACCAACGGCGTCCATCTGGCGTCGTGGACCGGCGAAGCGATGCATCGCCTGTACCGTCGCTACATCAGCCCCGATTGGATCGTGCACCAGAATGATCCACTGCTCTGGACGCGCGTGGAGGAGATACCTGATGAACGACTTTGGGACGCGCACATCCACCTGAAACGAAAAATGTTCTCCACCATACGCGAGCGCGCGCGGGATGCCCGTATGCAGCAGGCCACCCCCCCCGATCAACTGCTCTGCTCCGGCATCTTCCTCGATCCAGACGCGCTGGTGATCGGTTTTGCGCGCCGGTTTGCGACGTATAAGCGCGCCAGCCTGATTTTCCGGGACATCGAACGCCTGAAGGCGCTCATCCACGACCGCTATCGTCCTGTCCAATTCATCTTCGCGGGCAAAGCGCATCCCGCTGACGATCCCGGCAAGCTGCTGCTGCAACAGATCTACAACATCGCGCGGAGTCCAGAGTTTGGTGGACGCATCGCCTTTGTGGAAGATTATGATATGCACGTCTCGCGTTACCTGGTTCAGGGGGTGGATGTGTGGATGAACACGCCGCGCAAGCCCCAGGAAGCCAGCGGCACGAGCGGGATGAAGGCCGCCTTCAATGGTATCCTCAACCTGAGCATCCTTGACGGCTGGTGGGCCGAGGCGTACAACGGGCGCAACGGCTGGGCGATTGATTCAGGGCAGAGCTACGAAGACCCCAATCTGCAAGACGATGCAGACGCCAACGCCTTGTACAAAGTCTTGGAAGAGCAAGTCGTGCCCCTGTTCTACAAGCGCGACCGCGACGACATTCCCCGCGGGTGGGTCACGATGATGAAAGAAGCCATTCGCACCGTGGGACCGCGCTTCTCGACGCGGCGCATGGTGCAGGAGTATTTAGAAGAGTACTACATCCCGGCGCTCAAAGACGTTACCGCGCTCAACGGGAACGTCGTGCCGTAAACGTCCCTGGAACCCTTGCGAAGGTGGGCGAACCAGTTCGCCTGGACCTTCGCAAGGGTTGGTCAATACGCCCCCATATCCCTCAACCGCTCGTCGCTGATCCCAAAATGGTGCGCGATTTCGTGGCGCACAACGTGATGAACCGTGTCACGTATCTCCTCCAGCGTGCGGCACTGCAATTCAATCGGTCGGCGGTAGATAGAGATTTTATCCGGCAAGACCAGGCCGTAATGACGGGTGCGCTGCGTCTGCGGGATGCCGTGATAAAAGCCGAGCAATTCCGCTGGATAGCGCACGCCGGCCTGGCGCAACGTCTCGCGGTCGGGCCAGTCCTCGACGACCACCTCGACGTTCTCCAGGCGGTCGCGAAAGGCTTCCGGGAGCGCGTCGAGCGCCTCCGCCACCCATGCTTCGAAAAGTTCACGCTCCATCGGCGATCATCCTTGAGAATTCCAACACAGTTCTCCTTCTACTTCGGGACATCACACGAAGAATTCTGAAATCTGGCCGTCGAAATCGGGACACATTGCCACGCGAACAGTTTATCCCCATAGCCACAATAGGTCCCCGCCGTTCCTTGCAGGCGATAATACAGCAGATACCCGGCCCCCTGCCAACAGGTCAGATACTTGTACTCGTAGCGCCGGGCAGGACGCGGAATGTGCAAGATATACTGCGGGACCAGATCCTCCAATGTCGCCGGGTACTTGCCGGTGGCGGACTTGTACGTCTGCAATGCCGCCAACAAATCGCTGGCACGCGCCTGACCCTGCTGAGAATCGGCCGCATCCACTGCATACACATTTGCATACAAGAAGCTGCATCCAAAAATGATGACAACCAACACAACTATGAACGCCAAATGCGCCGGGACACGCCGAACAATGCGTTCTGTCAATGTGTTCAGTGAATCCAGACAGCGGTTTATTCGCCGTGCGAACGGAGTTATCAACACCACTAGTGCACGCAGAGCACGGCTTATTTTCTGGATGATCGGGACTGTGGACAGATATTTCTGCAGCCGGATTATGGTCTCGCGCTCATAGAGATAGGAGCAAAACTCACCCAGGCACAAACTCAAAAAGCCGCCAATCATCGTTCTTAACAAGAGTTGAGAAGCATTGGAAAACAAGTCCGCCAAATTCTCTGGCCTGATAAGATGATTTCTTGAGGTCCATGCCCCGATCAATAGGCCACCTAACCACACGTATACCCCAATATAATCGCCTAAAGATTCCGAATCGAACGAATCTTTGGGGCTTAGCAGCAGTTTTGATTGTCTACCCAGACGTCGATTGAGCCATGCCCAGAGCTTTTGATAGGCCAGCGGCCCCAGCGCTATCCCTAGCCCAAAAACCAACGGACTCAAATACAGACCTAGCAGAAAGAACAGTTCACTCGTCAGTATGAATTTGATGCCCATCGTTTTTCTCCGGCTTTGCTCAGAACTTGTTTACCCTTTATATGCCTTCATTATTCTCAACATTCATCAACATGCAAATAGACATCGGCGCACAGGTGCATTTCAGGATTAGGGCGAGTTTGCGCCAGACCTGACAGGTTTCAGAAAACCTGTCAGGTCTAGTCTACATAGCAGTTTCCCTTAAAATTGACACGCGCCCTCAGCACACACCCATTTGTAATCTCGTTAAGTCATACAAAATTAGCCTCTTTTCAGGTTGGTGCTATAGTAGAGGTGTGTCTAGTTCTGCAAAAGATGCTTTTCCACCCCACTAAAACAAAAGGAGATAAAAATGGTCACATTCGATGTACAAACTAAAGAGCTGCTCCGCATCGTCAAGATAGAGTTGAACAACGATGCCGTCAGAATCGAAGCCGGAGCGATGTACTACATGATCGGCAACATCACGATGGAAGCAAAAGCCCCTTCCGCGGGCGGCTTTCTCAAGTCGTTGGTGTCCGCCGAATCGGTCGTCCGCCCGGTCTATCGCGGGACAGGTCAACTGTTCCTGGAACCTTCGTATGGTGATTTCACCATTCTGGACTTGAACGGCGAGGAGTGGATCCTCGATCGAGGCGCGTACTATGCGTCCGAAATGGGCATTGAGGTGGGAGTCATCACCAACAAGGCGTGGTCCGGGATGCTGTCGGGTGAAGGATTCTTCCAGACCAAAGTGTCCGGGCGGGGGAAAGTCGTCATCACGTCGCAGGGGCCGCTGGAGACCATCGAGCTGAACAACTCGAAGCTGGTGGTTGACGGGACGTTTGCCGTCGCCAGAACCGGCAACATCGAGTTCAAAGTCGAAAAAGCCACCAAGGGGCTGTTCGGCACAGCGATTTCTGGCGAAGGTCTGGTCAATACGTTCACCGGGACCGGCAAGGTGTTGATCGCACCCGCGGGCCGCCGCGATGCCTTCTTCGCCAATCAGATCACGGCTTTGCAGGCACAAGTGGCCGCATCCAAAAGCAGCTAGGGCGCGTTGATCGTCACAAAGAAACCGGCGAGGCACACTAACCTCGCCGGTTTTCCGTGGAAACCGGGCTCAATAGCCTGAAGATGTGCCTTTATCTGCGATTTGGATCGGCTCCAGCCCCAGCCGGGCGCGGCACTCGTCCAGGATTTTCGCGGTCGCCGACGCGCCCACACGGGTAACGCCAAGCGCGCGCACTTCGAGCAGCGCGTCGAAGGTACGCACGCCGCCGGCGGCCTTCACCTGCACATGCGCGGGGGAATGTGCGCGCATCAGCTTGAGATCATCGTGCGTCGCGCCGCCGGTGCCGTAGCCGGTCGAGGTTTTCACCCAGTCCGCGCCCACTTCGCCGCAGATTTCACACAGCTTGATCTTGTGCGCGTCATTGAGGTAGCAGTTCTCGAAGATCACCTTTACCTTCTGGCCAGCCGCGTGCGCCACGTCCACCACCGCTTTGATTTCAGCGCGCACGTAGTCCCAATCGCCGCTGAGCACCTTGCTGATGTTGACGACCATATCCAACTCTTCCCCACCGTCCGCCAGGGCCTGCTTTGCCTCAGCGACTTTGATCGCCGTGGTGTGCCCGCCGTGCGGGAAGCCGATGGTCGCGCTGGCTTTGACCGTGGAGCCGTGGAGTAGCTGCGCGCAGCGTTTGAGGTAGTAAGGCATGATGCAAATGCTCGCCACATCGTAGGCCAGCCCCACCAGAATGCCCTGTTCCAGCGTCGCCACGCTCATCGTCGGATTCAATAAAGAGTGGTCAATCATTTTGGCTATGTCCAGGTACGTGTAATCCATTTTGTCCTCCTGTTTTGGTTATAGGTTTTGAGTCATAGGTTAAGATGTTATATTCTCACATCAGCGCGCATTGCCAACGCAATGCCACCGAGCAATCCGGCCTGATTGCCCAAATGTGACGGTTCGATGCGCACGTTGTCGGGCGGGAACATCCCCACCCGGCGCAACACGGTCGCGCGCACCGTGTCGAAGAGCAGCGGCCCGATTTGCGCGACGCTGCCGCCGAGGACAACCAGATCGGGATGCAGCATCACGATCACGTTGGCGACGCCGATGCCCAGGTATTCAGCGGCGCGCGTGAGTACGTCACGCACCGTGTCGTCGCCGGCTTCCGCCGCCTGCGCCATCTCGCGGGGGGTGATGCGCGCTACATCACCTTCCACGAGGTCGTAGAGACGCGGGGCGCGGCCCGATTGCAGCAGCCACACGCCCTGTGCGACAATCGCCGGGCCGCCAGCGAGCGTCTCCAGGCAGCCGCGATTGCCGCAGCCGCACAGTGGACCGTCGGGCAGGATCGTCTGGTGGCCCAGCTCTCCGGCAGCACCCAAAGGGCCGAGGCGCAGCTTCCCATCAATAACCACCCCACCCCCGATGCCCGTGCCGAGTGCGAAGAAAGCCATCGTCACGCTGGCATAATCGCGCCCCAAGCCAAACGTCAGCTCGCCCAACGTCGCCATGCGCACGTCGTTGAGCAAATACACGGGGCAGCCCAGACGCGGCGCGAGCATATCCCACGCGGGGACATCGCGCCAATGGGTGGGCAGGTTGGGCAGGAATTTGACGACGCCGCGCTGCACGTCCGCCAGGCCCGGCACGCCCATCCCTACTGCCGCCGGGCGCTGCCCGACACTGGCGGCGAGCGCGTTCACCAAATCAGCGATGCGCCCCAACACGGCTTCCGGCCCCTCGTGAGAGTGTGTCGGCGTCGTGCATTCGGCAACGATATCGCCGTCCGCTGTCCCAAAAGCGCAGGCGATTTTCGTGCCGCCCAGATCAACGCTGGCATAAAGTTCGGACATAAAATGCCTCCCTACCCCTCACACCCCAGGGAAATTGTATGTCGGCGGATTAACAAACCGCGTCATTCCCAAATGCAGGCGCGCCTGCGCCCACGGGCCGAGGCTGACCTGGAAGACTTTGTCGTCCAGCGCAATGGGCTTGTCGGGTGCGCCATCGAACGTAACCGTCGTGAATTGATGCTCACCGAACGCGCCGGCCTGCACCGTCACCCCACGGTCTTCCAGCGGATTGGTGTTGACCAGCATGAGCACGATTCCCTCCGGCGTGATCCGCTCGACGAGCGCGGCGACGTCCTGCGGCAAGCCAGGGCGCTCGCACGCGGCGTCGAAGTAGCGCACGCTGGCGTGCAGCAGGCCGCCGTGGTAGACCGCCGCCGGCGTCCCCATCGCCATCTGGATGAGGCCCTCCGGCACCACCGGGTTGAGGTCTTGCCAGTGATGCACGTCCCACGTCTCCAACGCCGCCCAATCGTCGGCGTCTATCTTGTCCAGCCGCCGCTGCATACACGTGTACGTTTCCTCCAACACTTGATCGGGGAAGTCTGGATTCTCGCCCATCACATAGCCGAACCACTTCTCCGGCCCGAAGTGCCCCGCCTTGCCAAAGCTCGGCGGCGCGCTGTACCAACCGGCGCGGTCGGGGAAGTGTTCTTCGATGCGCGCCCAATCCGCCGCGCTGCGGCTCATAAAGTAGGCGTAGAGGAAATGCTGCGATTGCAGCGGGCGATAATCGAGCCAACCGCTGTCGCTGTGGCGGAAGGGAACCTTGACCACGCCGGCATCGTCCTTGCGCATAGACCAGAGCAAATCCGCCTGCGAGCGATGCAGATCGAGCCACGCGTCATCGCCGGTGAGCAACGTGGCATTGCACCCGGCGATGAGCGTGCTTTCGAGAATGATCCACGCGCCGTGGGGCCAGCGCCAGCCGTAGTAGCCGCCCCACCACTTGCCGCCCATCCGCTCGCCGATGACGCCATTCGGGCCGATGTTATCGGGCATAATGCCGCCGTTTTTCTCCGTCCGCTCGCGCCACGCGCTCAGGTAGTCCAGCACCCAATTTTTGTATTTGACGTCGCCCGTGTATAAATAGGCGCTCGTGATCAGGCTGGTGGCGTTGAGGTTCAGCGGCACGTCGCCGGGGACCATGCGCTCGTTCATCAGCGTGAGGATTTTGGCGAAGGTGGCGTCGTCGTTCCAGTTCAGCTTCTTGAGCGGGTCGCCGGCGAAGTCGAAGCCAGGGACGTCTTCGTAGGGCGAGAGGTAATCCGCCAGCACGGGGCGGTGCGTCACCCAATCCTCCGCCGACATCTCAAAGCGCGGCCCGCCACTGCCGTTGATGGGCGAGCGGATCATTTTGTGGACGGGATCCCAGTTGGGCGCGGCGGGGTCTTCGCCAGTGTACATCGCGGCGAAGCGCAGCGCGCGGGTGCGGTCTACATGATGATACGGGTTCGCCAACCCGAAATAATAGATGTACGTCGAGCTTTCGCCGTGGTGCATCCAGTCGTAATAGGCGTCGTACTCGCGGTAGACCTGCCCGTAGCCGGTGAATTGCCACGTGACGGCGTTCCACTCGCTGCGCGCCAGCGCGTGAACGTGTTCGCCGCCGCCGAGAATGTAGAACAGCGGAAAGGTGACGAAGCTCTCGTAGCCGTCGTCGGAGCCGTCCATGCCAGGCCAGACATCGCGCCAGATCAGCGTCCCGTCGGGCCGGGTATAGCGGTCTACAAAATCCACGGCGGCGTGGTTCATCAAGTCAATGAGATAGCGCTGCTTCACCGCCCAATCCGGCGGGGCCGAGCGCCCGTCCACTTCGAGTGTGGTCAGGATGGGGAATTTCGTCATCATCCACCTCCGAGTTGAATGGTACAGACGTTATACTCCCAAGTGCGAGATAGACAACCCATACGATTGCCTAATCACGCCTGCCATATTGCACTATGGGTACAGATCAACTCTCGGAGCAACGCACGCACATTGAAAACGGCGGGGTGGATGTTCACCCCGCCGCCTATCCCGAACTGGACGCGAGACTTTTAGCTAATCCAGTTCTGCAACATACAGGTCTTTGTCGAGCATTGTTTAGCTACGGCGTCCAGCACTGTTCAACCAGCTTGTAATTTCCTGATGGCAAAGCAAAACTCCACAGCGTTTTCTCGAGGAAACGATTCCACTTGCCGAAAGCCTTGACTTCAGCAAACGCCACCAACGAACCGTTCAAAGCAGAGATCTGTAAGGGCACCAGCGCGCAGGCCTTGAAATCATTCGCCAGGCTATAGGTAGCCGTCAGCGTGGGCGGTATCTTGACCGCCAGAATATCGGTTTCCATAGCCACACCACCGCGCAATCTCCAGAGTGCAGCATAGCCGGAAGCCGTACCTCGCAGCGAAGCTTGCGGCGTGATGCCCAACTGACCGGTCATATCCAATGGATTACACATACTCCAGTTGTAGTGATAGTCCATCTTGAAATTGCCATCTATCTTCAGCCCCACGCCAACCACCAGCGCGCCCCAGACCGGATACTGGAAATTCGCGTTGTAGATGTCGCGTGTCGCGTTGTAGATATTTTCGGTTTTACTTGCCGCGCAACCCAAATCCTGCACTTCGTCCTTGAGCGTTTTGCCGAAGATAATCAACCGGACGCCAAATTGCTGGAAAGAGGCATCCTTGGGCTTGCTCCACGCCTGGGCAGTGAGCAACTTCTTTTCGATCTCAAAGTTGAAGTGCACAGCTTTCAGATAGAAATTGACTTCTTGCATCGTCTGCAATTCCAAGCGTGAGACAAAAGGCGGGCTGGCCATCAAGACATGACCGGGGGCGCTGCCGCCCACCCGCTGGCCACCAAATTCCTTGGTCCATGTTTTCTGGAAAATTCCCCCCTGGGGTGTGGGGTATTTGTCGAGAAAATCCTTGACGGCTTTAGAACCCACCGGACTGACGCCGCCCTGTAGATTTTTCAGCGCCAACACCGCGCCCTGTTTGACAAATGGGCTTATCGTCGCGTCTTCCAACGCAGCGATCAAGATGTTTTCGACTTCCTGACCGGGCACGCCTTGCAACGCTTGATACGCCGTCCATTGGACGCGCGGTGAAGGATGGGTAAAATAGGCGCTCACAATGCCCGGCAGGCCGCTATTGGCTGTGTTGCCCAAAGCCGTCAAGAGCAACTCCACGTGTTCATCCGTGCTGGCGTTGTTCAAACGGGTCCGCAAGTCAGCATAGACCTCGGTGGCGCTCAACGGGTGCGAGCTGGACAACGTGCTGGCCATCGCGCCCCAAGCCAGCGTCGCCATATCGGCGTGTGTGGTGACCACCGAGCTATCCATAAGCGTGGTCATCATTCCCAGGGCCACGGGCGCCGGTTCTTTCACCAACGCCAGGTTGATTAGCGCCTGTTCCTGTAATGTGGTGGAGATCACCGCAGTCTGCGGGTCGGTGGGATCAAGCAGACCGGCGAGCACCGCCTGCGATCCAGCCGAACCCTCATAGCCGAGCAGGTCAATGTAAATCCGCGCGACTTCTTCCTGATCCAGGCTGTGCAACAAGCGTGACTGCATCTCGGTGAGTGCTGATCCAGTGGCATCAGCACTCAGGATTAAGGTCATACGATGAAACAGGTCCAGATTGGCGGGATCAGCCTCCAAAGCGTCGAGTTCGGCGGCAAGATCGAGGGTATCCATATCAATCCCAAGCGGCGGTTCCACAGGAGCATCGAACTCAATACCCAGCCCCCCACTCTGATAAGCAGACAAGTCCAGCGCGCTCAGGGCTTGGGCAGGCGTATCTTCAACCTGCACGAGCTTGAGAAAACCGCTGGTGCGTGAAGTATTCCACACTGCGACACCTTCAACGGTATCTGGATCAAGCGCCTGCACATCTTCTGAGCGAATCACCTCGTGGAACTTGATATAGCTAAAGACGCCCGTGGCGCGATCCAGCGTCATGCGAATCGTATTGTTCAACATAAAACTGGGAAGATCGCCCTGCGTGAGAAAATTGGCAAATGCGTCTTGATCAATCGTCTTGGTCAATTGCAAACCCGTATGCAACTGTTCAGCAGCATAGTGGGCGGTATAGGTTCCCTGCGCAGCAGATTCCGACGCAGTGTATGAATCATCAGCCTGCAAGGTGGCCTGGAGCGAATTCAAGATACCCTTGAGCAAATTCACCGCCGCCGGTTGCGCTGTGGGAGAGCTTGATACCTCCAGAATCACGCCATCGGCGCGCTGCTTGAAGCCCACCGCCGTTTGCAGATCGCCCAAGAAGTCCGCGTCATCCATAAAAGAGTCGGGTTCTTCGCCATTGTCGGCGCACACGACCGGGTCAACAAAGCTGATATAACCGACGAAAACATCCGCCCCTTCCTTTCCGGTGATACTGACCCGCACTGTCCCCCGCACCACGGAAGTGTTTGGCGAATCCTCACGATACCCCGCGCTGTCAAGTTTGCCAGCGACGACATCCGTAGTCATCTGGTATTGGTACACATACGTCTTGCCAACCCCATACTGAAGCTCGCGGAGCATTGGCTCCGGAGGAACAACAACACCGCCGGTAGCGCTACCTACCAGAGGTAAATACACGAAGTTGGTGATGGGCAGACATATCGCTGCCGCTGCACGCTCTACTTCTGACTGTGTGGGTGGTAAAACCGCAACCGGAGATAGCTCTTTGCGAGATGATGGGGCCGTTACGGTGGGCGAAGCTGCAACTATAGACGATCCGGTGATAAATAACTGAGAGGTTGACGAGATTAACAGAAGAATAGCCAGAAACTGCCAGAATTTTTTCCTCACTACTTTCATTTTATCCTCCAGGGTATGATTTGTCAATTTATTATATTTTATATCATAAATATGATTTTAATATATAAATATAATCTTGTCAAGACCAAAAGATGCCCTATAATCACTCCTCACAATGAAAACCAATCGCAAAATCCTGTTAATCCTCGTCATCGTCTGCGCGTGTGTGGGATGCGATCAGGTGACAAAGGCCATTGCCAAACGGTATCTGGCCACAACGTCGCCTATCTACGCCCTCGGCGGCACAGTGGTGCTGCACTATACGGAGAACCAGGGGTCTTTCCTGGGCTTGGGCGCCAGATTGCCGGACACGGTGCGCTTTTGGGTGTTCATCGTGTTGGCGGGATTGATGGTTGCCGTTATGCTGGCCTTTGTCCTGACCACGCGCGAACTTAATACGACGGGCATCACCGGTGCAGCATTGGTCATCGGCGGCGGGGCCGGCAACCTGCTGGACCGCCTCTATTACAATGGCGCGGTGGTGGATTTTCTCAACGTGGGCATCGGCAACCTCCGCACGGGTATCTTCAACCTGGCGGATGTGGCGATTATGGTGGGCATTGGACTGCTGATTTTGGAGTTATCGAAACGGAAGGACGTACAATGAAGCTATATATCCACGAAGCTGGCGCAATTGACGCTCCCGCAATTCTCTTCCTGCACGGGTCGCCGCTCAGTGGGCGGATGTGGCAGCCGCAGTTCGAGCGGTTGACCGACTTCCACTGCCTCGCGCCGGACTTGCCGGGACACGGTCAGAGCGCGGATGTCGTTCCCCTTGTGGTGCGCGACACAGTGGCGTATCTTGCCGATGTGATCCGTGAAACAACGCCCAACGGCAAGGCGCACGTGGTCGGATTGTCTTTCGGCGGAGTGATCGCGCAAGCGTTGATGGTCGCCGCGCCCGAAGCCGTGGATCACGCCATCCTGAGCGGCACGGGGACGCGCCTGAGCAAGGCCCTGGTCGCCGTGCAGCGACTCAATGAGCCGATCCTGCGCTTGCTGCGCCCGGAACAGGTCGCCGCGCTGGTGGCGTTGCAGTTTGGCATCCCGGCGCAGTACCGCACGCTATTGCGCGATGATTTCAAGAGCTTTTCGGTCGCCGCGTTTATGCAAGTGCTGGAAGCGTATCTCGACATCGAAATGCCGGCGCAGACGACATCACCGACTCTGGTCGCAGTCGGACAGCAGGAGACCTTCTTCGCCAAGCGCGCGGCGCGTCAACTCAGTCGCGCCATCCCCGGCGCGAAGGGCGTGCTCGTTCCAGGCGTGGGGCACGTGTGGAATCTGCAAGCGCCAGGCCTGTTCGCCGATACCGTCCGCGCCTGGGTTACGGATCGTTCACTGCCGGATACACTGATGCCGCTCATCTGAGTTACAGTAGAAATGTACTGACGCATCTTTGTGCTCACCTTGTGTCACCCGCACCACACCTCTCAAACGTAATCATGAGTGCATCTCGTGTCAGCGGGCGTGGCGCACCCTCTGGACCTCTACAGTTCGGTATGGATGTTGAGCAGAGATCGGGGTCATTCGAGCGGGTGGTTTTCAGCCACAGCGCGATCTTGCTGAAGGTGATGCGGTAGTTACGAATCGTGTTCGCGCTCTTGCTGGCGGCTTGCTTGTCGAGGATAAAGCTATAATGGGCGAGCAGAGACTCGAACTCTGGACCTCACGGATGTGAACCGTGCGCTCTAACCGACTGAGCTACTCACCCTCACGCGCAGATTATAACACGGGTGTTTGAAAAGACAAGCGTCCCGCGTCCCATCCTTGCGAAGGTTCGGAAACTTTCGCAAGGATAGGTCTTATCGCCCAAACGGCACGACGCCTTTGGGTGTGAAGCGCAATTGCCCTTCTTTGATTTCTTCTACAGTCGTATCCAGCGGCACCATCTGGAACCACGTGTTGCCGGGTTTCAAGGGGATGGGATGCCCTTCCGAGACCCAGAACGTGAGCATGTGGTTGCGCTCGAGGCGTTCCCAATAGCCATTCTGCATCACGCCATCGCGGAAGATGAGCGCCGGCCCGGTGCCCCAGATTTGTATTTGGATAGATTGGTGTCCGCCGCCCCAGGTGTCTTCCAGGATATCCGTTTCAATGTGGTTGGCATAGACGATGATGACGTTGGCCGTCGTCAGTGGCTCGCCGGTGAGGTAATCGGTTTGCGCCACGCCGGCGGTCGCGCGTTTCCAGCGTCCGATGGTCGCATCGTAGGTCCATTCCGCTGTACACGCACCGTTGAGATAGTTGACCTCAAAGTAGCTTATTGGTGTTCCGCCTTCGATTGGCGTCTCGCTGAACGCCATTAGCCGGGGGAACTCCGGCCGTTTGTTGATGCCGCGTTCGTCGGCGAGCTGGCGCAGCACGGTGGGATTGGTGAAGAGCGTGTGCTCAAAGGCTTTCCCCTCTTGCGGCACACGATAGAAATAAGGCTGTCCCACGCCAAAATCTGGCGCGGCAATGTAGGTGGGGAACAAATCTGAATTGCGGATGCGTTCCTTGACGCCCGCGCTGGACCCTGAATAACCGAACAGCGCATGATACATCGCCGGGATTTCCAGATCGATCAGTCGCCCGCTGCGCACCGAGCCGACCTGTTGAGGCTCTTTACCATAGAAGACGGCAGTGAAGCGGGTGATGTTGCCCTCCGCGAAGTGTTCAAACACCAGATCCGCCGAGTTGAGGCCCGATTGTGGTCGCACTTCCGGCGAGTTGGAAACTTTGATGGCGATGGGGATGCGGTCCAAAACCTCGGCGCTCTCCATTTTCTCGCCGGTCAGCGGATTGACGTCCAGCGGGAAGGGCGTCACGACGAGCGCCGCCGGTGTGGGGGAAGCGGTCGCCGTTGGCGTGGGCGGGAGTGGTGTGGCGGTGGCGGTTGGCGCGGTCGTCGCTGTCGCCTGCGGCGCGGGCGTGCGGGTCGGTGTGGCGGTCGCTGCCGGCGTTGTTGGAGCGCCACACCCGGCCATAAACAGCGCAATGATGCAAAGTAATCCTAAATAGTATATACGCTTGTACATATTACCTCCATAGCGCACTGGAGTCATCGAGAAGCAGCGCTCATTATATGAACTGTGTCAGGTTAGTCAATCCGGCGGCTGAGTTTACAACGCTTTGCGATAAGCATACTGCGTTTTGACCCTACCGTAGCCCAGACTTTCATAGAAAGCATGAGCCTCGTGGCGAATCGTGTTTGTTTTCAAATAGACGGCCACGCAGCCCTGCGCCCGGCCCCACGCCTCGGCCTGTTCCATCAATCGGCGTCCGATCCCTTTGCCGCGCTGGGTCTCATCCACGACAATCCCGCCGAGGGCCACGACCGGACTGTGTAGCAGGCTATAGTCAATGTAAAGATGAATCCATCCCACAACCTCTTCCCCGGACGCCGCAACGTATATCGCATGGTCTGTACGCCGGGAAAGGTCCACAAGCCAGTCGGCGGCCTCGTTTTCCGCGACACTGTACCCCAATTGGACTGCTAACCCGACGATGGCGGCAACGTCAGCGCGCGTGGCAAGGCGAATCACAATGTCATCCATAGGGCTTTCCTAATCCGTTTCGTCCGTTGAATCCGTTGACTCATACTTCATTGCCCGCCGAGGATATAGCGCAGGGCCAAGTCGTGCGTCAGTTGTTCGACGGGTGCGCGGTCGTCGGTGAAGATCAGCGCGCTCGCCCCCGGCGCGCGCAGATTCGCCAGCGCGCGCTGCGCCACAGTTTGCAGGCGCGCATCGGTCAAAACGGCGAGATTCGCGGCCAGATTTTGGGCTGTGGTCGGTTTGACCGTGGCGACGACGATGGCATTGAAGCTGCCAGGTATGTCGATCACATACACCGATGGGTAAACCTGCCGCATCGTGGCGACCATCGCCTCAACCAGCCGCCAATCGCCATCCCCCGCATCCGGCGTGTGCCCCACGTTGATGGCGACCACGCCTTTCTCTGTGAGATGCGCGCGCACTTCCGCGAAGAACTCCACCGTCGTCAGATGCCAGGGGATGTAGGGCAGCCGGTAGGCATCCACGGCAACGACATCGTAGTGCTGCGTGGTCTGCGTTAGGAAGGCGCGCCCGTCAGCGGCGTAAGCCGTGAGATTTGGTTGTGTCATTGCAAAGTAGTCCCGTCCCACCTGGATGATAGCGGGATCGATCTCCACACCGTCAATCGGCAGTGCGCCGTAGACCGCAGTGTACTGCGTCGGCGTCGTTCCCGCGGCCAACCCGATGACGAGCAGACTGCCGACGGCATCCGGC
>DAOLUH010000022.1:0-86916 GCA_035420085.1 Anaerolineae bacterium | reverse complement strand
CCGCTAGATTACTATATTTTCAGAATCTCGCCGATAAATGAGCGAACCGAGAGTTTGGACTTCGGACTTTTGACTTTGGACGAATCGGAGGAATGTATGGACAAAGACTTATGTTGTGTATGTCAGCAACCGGTGGACGCCGACGCCAAACAGCTTGGCGGGCGGACCTACTGCGTGCGCCATTTTGCCAAAGTGACGCAAGACCGCCCTGGCGTCTGGCGCGCGGGCTTGGGGATGATCGCTGGGCAACTCGGCTTCGTGCTGCTGATCGAAATCCTGGTCGGCCTCTTCAAGCCTGCTTTTTCGGGTTGGGCGCTGGTCGCCGTTGGGGTGGGACTGGCGCTGGTATCGGCCTTGATCTGGCTGGTCTTCTTCTACCAACAGGACCGGCTGGAGCCGGAGCCGAAAGGCTACGTCCTCAGCGTCTTCATCCTCGGCGCGCTGTTGGCGCAGGCGATTGGCATCCCGCTGCTTGATAACGTCTTCGAGGTGCAACGTTGGCTGCCGCGCAGTCCACTCGGCGGGCTACTCGGCGCGATTCTTGTCATCGGTTTTGTGCAGGAATTTCTCAAGTACGCCGCGGTGCGCTATTCGATCTTCCCGCTGCCGGAGTTTGATGAGCGGGTGGATGGCGTGATCTACGGCACGGCGGCCGGGCTTGGCTACGCCACAATGCTGAACATCAACTACATCATCGCCGACGGCGGGGTGCATTTGCAGGCCGGCGTCATCCGCATTGTGGTGACGGCGTTGGCGCAGGCGAGCTTCGCCGGGCTGACGGGCTACTTCCTGGGGCGCGCCAAATTCGAAGATGAGCCGTCCTGGTGGCTGCCGAGTGGCGTGGCGCTGGCGGCGGTCCTCAACGGCGTCTTCACCACGCTGCGCGGCGAGCTGACGACCACGGCCCTCGATCTCTCCGGCGGCGGCTTCAACCCCTGGCCTGGCTTGCTCCTGGCGACTGTGGCGGCGGCGGCGACGTTCGGCGCGCTCTTCTACCTCATCCGTCGCGCCAACCAAATCACCCTGTCGGGCGTGGATGCCGAAGGAGGTGCGGAATGACCGCTGTAGCGAAAACTCTACGCCGCGACCGTTGGGCTGATTGGGCCGTCATCGTCCTAGTGGCGCTGGCGCTGCTCCTGGGCGTGTGGCTCCGCCAGGCTACGCTGTATCGCGCGGAGGACTTTACACTTGGCGACGCCGGCATCTCCGGGCGCGTCTTCACTGGATGGGTGCGGCAGACGGGGACCGATCCGCTGTTGACTGTGCGCAACCCGTTAAGTGGATCGTTCAACACGGTTCTGGAACTGCGCAGCCGCGCGCTCGCCGATGAAGCAGATGCCACGCTGGTGTTAGATGCGCTGGCGCTGGAAAGAGCGGTCACGGTGGACGCCTACAAAACGCTTTCCACCAGCCGGGTTGTCGTCCATAGCCAGACGGCGACGCAGCGCACCTTCACCTACGTGCTGGTGGATCACAACCCCTACGTGGATCGCCTGCCGGAAGTCGTGCGCGGCGTGGATGTGGCGTTGCGCGACGAGGGGCGTGTGATCGTGGTGACGTATCTGGCGGGCAGCGAGACATTCGACGCCGACTATCGCTACTTCCGCACCTTTGTCGAAAATTTGCAGTATTGAGGTGGTGCAATGAGCAAACAAGTGCGATTACTCATCCTCTGTGTGACGTTTTTGACCGTTCTGGCGTGTGGCGCGCCGAACACCTTGCCGCCAGCGACGCCGACGACTGCCGCAAAACCGGCCAAAGCGACCGCGACGCCGACCAAAGAAGCTGCCGTCGCTGCCACGCCCGTTTCCGAAACGACGCCCTCGCCCACAACGTTCACTGGCGACGACCGGCAAATCCGCCAAACCTTGCTGCGCGCGACGGTGCAGATTATCGCGTTGGTCAAGGAAGGCGGGCGTTTGCAACCTTTGTGGACGGGATCAGGCTCGATTCTCACACCGGACGGCTTGATTCTGACGAACGCCCACGTCGTCTCCGATCCCGATCCCAACTACCAGCCTGACGCGCTGGGCGTCGCCATCACCGTGCGCTCCGACGATACCCCCGACCTGCGTTATCTGGCGGAAATCCGCGCCATTGACTACGACCTCGATCTGGCGGTCATTCAAATCGTCAGCGACCTGAGCGGCAGCGCAGTGGATCCGAAGCAATTGGGCTTGACCTACGCGCCATTGGGCGACTCCGATGCGCTGGAACTCGGCGACCTCCTGCACATCCTGGGCTATCCCGGCATCGGCGGCGAGACGATCACCTTCACGGAAGGGGTGGTGAGCGGCTTTACCCGCGAGCCGGGCGTGGAGGGGCGCGCCTACGTTAAAACCGACGCCACCATCGCCGGGGGGAACAGCGGCGGGCTGGCGGCGAACCTGAGCGGCGAAATCATCGGCGTGCCGACGCAGGTGGGCTACGGCGGCGCGGAACGCTTCGCCGACTGCCGCTATCTCGCGGACACCAACGGCGACGGCTACGTCAACGAATACGACAACTGCATTCCCGTGGGCGGCTTCATCAACGCCATCCGCCCGGTCAACCTGGCAAAATCGCTCGTGGATGCCGCCAAGTCAGGCGCGACCGTCCCCACCACACCCACGCCGACGCGGCCCAAACCGGGTAAGACCGCGGGGCAGGCCAGTTTCTCCAAGATCACCTTCGCGCCCGCCGTGGATGATTACGATCAGCCGACGATGGCGGTGACGCAGTTGCCCTCCGGCGCGACCCAATTATATGCTTGTTGGGAGTATGAAGGGATGGCGGACGGCCTCACGTGGGAGGCGCGCTGGTATTTAGACGGCAAGTATCAGTCTGACGTGAGTTGGACGCCCGCGCCGTGGAAAGGCGGCGAGAGCGGCAGTTGGTGGCTGAGCGTCTCCAACGAGAACGGTTTGATTGCGGGCGTTTATCGCCTTGAACTTTACGTGGAAGACCAAAAACTGGCCGAGGGTTCGATCAAAGTTGGCGGCGCGGCGTCGCCCTCAACCACGCCCGGCGAAGGGTTGCTGATCCAGGGGTACGTCATCAACGCCAACACCAGGCGTGGGATCGAGGGCGCGCTGTACATCGTGCTCAATCCGGGCGTCACGGTCGGGGATTGGAATGGCGATGAGGATCAGGTCTACACGTTCGCCCAAACCGACATCAACGGGTATTTCGAGCTGCCCTATGCTCTGGAACGCAACCAGAGTTACGGCATTTTGGTCTGGGCTGAAGGCTACCGTCCTGTCATTGGCGATGATGTGTTCATCGGCGATGAGGCATCGCCGTTTGAGGTTGAGGTGGCGTTGCAGCGAGAGTAATGTTGGTGGTTGCTATTTGAGCCAGGTGGATTCTGCCAATGATAATCAGGGATTAAGGCCAGTAACAGGATGTACCAATGTAGTTGCGCTTTCCAAAGAGCATTTCTTCATGGCTATATCTCAGTTAGATTCGGAGGCTGAGGGTGTCAGGAAAAATCCCAGATGCAACTTTCGGCATTCCCGCAGAGCTATCGTTGTTGCTCAAAAACGCGTTGTTGCAGTGCGCGGAGTTTGCCGATGACCAGGCTTTGCAGGCAGTCTTCGCTCACGCGATGCTGCTGCCATGGCGTTATAGTGTGCCGTTGTCAAACACGCTCAGGTCTCGGGTAGATGCGGTCATTGCGCAACTGGCTGACCAAAAACATGTCAACGGACAAAACGCACTGGTGATTTTTCTACAAGTGCTGGCAGAGAACTATGACGAAGCCGACCAGTTGCACAAGGATTTGCTAAATCTAGCGATACGGTTAGCGGAGTTCAAAAAAACAGGCCGGGCGGCTGATGAGCTATCCCAAAAACAACTCGACGATACAGGGCAGGCCATTGATCGAGAAGCGGAATCACATATACCTCCCAAGACTGAACAAGAAGGCGCACTTCAAGCGGTAATTGACCGACTCTTGGGTCTGTGGCTCTGGCTATACTATGCCGTTGTCGTCATTGTCGCCGTGATAGGCTTTGTGTCCGATATGGGCCAGGTTTTCGATTTAACGCTTTGTACACAGCGTTGGCTATGCGCGGTTTTAGCTTTCAGCGGTGGTGTGTTGATTGTGGGATTCAGTTTTTTGCCCCGTTCCCAAAAACGTTATAAAGGTTGGGATCGGGCTGTAACGGCTGGCTTAACCTGTGTGATCCCTTTAGTTATGGCTTTTTACGCAAATCGTGCATGTACGAATCGGTGCCCAAGTGTTGATTTACAAATGGTACCCAAGTTGATTCGGCCCGGTGAACAGGCTTCTCTGACCGCGTATGCCAGCGATCCAGAAAACGATCCACTCGTATATTACTGGGAGTCCAGTTTACCTGGCTTGTCCAAAGAAGGCGGGCCCTATCAAAGCCCACAGAACCAGTACACGGCTCCCCCAGATTCGTGGGGCAAGAAGATTACCATTACAGTATCGGTTGAGGATCTTTACTGTGGCAAAAAAAGCACGTATAAAATCCAAACCCTGAGTGTTATGGCTCTTTCCGATCTCAAAACGCCGACACCCACAAGTACGCCCACACCGACATTGACACCCACACCGACGTCGTCCCCCACGCCTACACCGTGTTCTGGCAGTCTAACGCCGTGTTTGAAACTGCAACCTCATGGGTGTCCTGACAACATGGTGCTTGTACCGGGCGGGGACGGCAAATTTTGCACAGATACCATCACATTGGAGTCTCCCATTGCGGCTTGTGGTATTCATATCACGATGACAAAGAGACTATTAGATCTTTATGGATACTCCTTATGGGAAGTAGAGGCCTATGGGCCAGACGTTCCGGGGAAGAATTGGCTTGAAGGTGCGAGAGCCGACGCCAAGTCGGTCGAGGGGAGGTATGCTTACCTGGCTGTAGACGGCAAGGTTACGACTCGTTGGGATAGTCCGCATCAGGAAGATCCGCAGCAGTTTGAAATTACGCTTGTTAAGCCGGTCCGGCTCGACCGGATTATACTAAAATGGGAAGAAGCTTACGCTGAAGAGTATTGTGTGTCTATCATCGCCGCCAGATGATGTAGAGTTTGTACGAAAGTGCTATGTAAGCAAGGATGAAATATGCTGGCAACGAGCAAAGTTCGCATTGTGGTTTCATGTGTGTTGGGCATAGGGATGCTCATGTTGGTGATATTTGCATTACCAGCGTTGGCGATATTCGACACCTCGCCAATTCTATCGCCTGACAGAGCGTCGGCAGACGTTTACCTGGAGGATAGGGCATTCTGTACTAACAAAACAGTATCCGAAAGTGTGAACGGGCTATCCACAGCTAATGATGTGACTCGTTCCAGTCTGTTGTTAAACGATGTGCTGACTTACTTTGTATATCTGCCCTTAACACAAAAGTGCTATGGTATGTGCGGTGCCTGTATGTCAAATGGGCAAGGGGGTAGAGAAGTCATTGCGACTATTTCATCTTCTTGCCTGGCTACCAAGATTCTTGTTGATATGAATAAAAGGGCAACGGGATACGGATTTTCTTTGTTCGAAGTCGAGGCTTATGCTCCTGATGACCCCGGCATGATAAATAACCTGCTCATAGATGGAGAGTGCTGTACTTCTTCGGTTGAGGGCAATAATCCAATCTGGGGATGCGATAGAGCCATAGACGGCTTAATGTCTACTCGTTGGTCCAGCGATTGGTACGAGCCACAATGGTTAGTGATCACTCTGCCTGAGCCTGAAGTTGTCAAATATGTCGTGTTGAAGTGGGAAACTGCATACGCTATAGAGTACCAGGTGAATGTGATTAACTCGGATGTTGGCTGTCCTTGATTGTTCTACAACAAGGTTGGCTTGCAGTGAGATTATCTCTGACACCGGGTACGCGCTCCGGTGTAAGGGTCCGTAAAAGTATAACTTCCCGAAAAGCTGTGGCTGGTCTTCGACCGTGCCACCGCAGAGCCATGCGTGGGCAGGCACGGTCAGAGACCGACCCGAGCGGGAAATTGTTTATCTACGGACGCTAAGTGTTTCCATTCCGCGATGATGTCGGGGCGCAGAGTTGCGTTCGCCACTGTAAGTGCGATCGAGTGCTGCATGGTGCGAAGAAGTTGGTGAACAGATAACAAGATTGTGCATGGAAGAGCTGTGAAAATGATGCAGGAAAACATTCCGCAAAAAACGACTTTACATGATCTTTCTGAGAATTTAAGCGTTTCTGTCAACCATCATCCCGCGAAATTTCGTTTCATCCGGGCTTTTGGTGTAACTTTTCTTATCGTGATCAACCTGACCCTCTTTCACCTCGTGGGCAAAATCCTCGGGGCAGAATGGGAAAACAGCCGAATGTCGGCGGTGTACGGCCGGAATGCCCAAAGACTAAAGCGCTTGCTGCTTTCGTTGCAGGGCATATTCATCAAAGCGGGACAGTTGATCAGCATTTTGAGCAATTTTCTGCCGGATTACTTTCGGAAAGAACTGGAAGCGTTACAAGACAAAATCCCCTCACGCCCCTTGCCTGAAATTACCGGACGCATTCGCCAGGAGCTTGGCGCAGATCCAGCGCAACTGTTCGCAGAATTTGACACAACCCCCATCGCCAGTGCGTCCCTGGCGCAAGTGCATCTGGCGCGGCTCCACGACGGGCGCCAGGTTGCCGTCAAAGTCCAGTACGTTGGCATCGAAGCCATTGCCAGACAAGATCTACGGACAATCAAGGGACTGCTTTCTTTCTACGGTTTCTTCCTGCGCATCAAGGGGCTTGGAAATGTTCATAGTCAATTCAGTGAAATGATCAATGAAGAACTGGACTTCCGTCTGGAAGCGCAGCACATTGAGACCATCGCGGCTAATTTCACCGGTAATCCCCACGTTCTTTTCCCGAAAGTCATTCATGAGCTATCGTCCGAGAGAGTGCTGACGACAGAATATATGCACGGGGTCAGCATAGCCGATCTGGACAAATTGTCAGAACTCAACATTGACCGGCAAGCCCTCGCCGAACGTGTCGTGACTGCCTATTGCCAGATGATTTTCGTTGACGGCATCTATCACGCCGATCCTCATCCGGGGAACATCCTGGTGCAGCCGGATGGCAACATCGTTTTTGTGGATTTTGGGGCGGTCGCCAGATTATCCAACGAGGTGCGGGAAGGCATCGTTCAGTTCGTTCAGGGGATCCTCAGGCGCGACAATGAACAGGTTTCTGCTGCTCTGCAAATGATGGGATTAATCGCTCTGCACGAAAATACATATTCCATCGAACAGTTTATGGACTATCTCTATGGCCGTTTCCTGAAACAGATGACCGTCGAGTCCTGGAATTTGTCCGACATTCACGTTGATATGCAAGACAAACTGGATATGATGATAGATTTTTCGAAAATGGACATCTCTCTCCGGGAACTTATGGCAACCTTTCAGATACCGAAAGATTTGATCCTGTTGGTGCGCACGCTTTTGCTGCTGCTGGGCTTATGCACCCAACTCAGCCCCACCATGAATCCTCTGAAAACGGTTCGTCCCTATTTGGAGGAATTCGTTTTCGGCAAAGACAAAAACTGGCTCAAATTGGTTGAGTCAACGATTAAAGACATTGCCCTTTCGGTTGTCACCATTCCGGCAGATGTGCAGGCTGTTCTTACCAGGGTCAATCGCGGGGAACTGGAAGTCAAAGTGAAAGGGCTGACCGAAAGCACTCGCCTGGTGTACGCTTTGGGCCATCAACTGCTCTATGGGATGTTCGTCATGTTTTTCGGTGGGCTTGGCTATTGGGCCTACAGCAACGACGATAGTGTGTTTTCCAATTGGATGTTCGGTACCGGCGGCTTTTTCGCGCTCATCCTGGGTTTCTCGCTTCTGAGCGCGCGTCGCTGGCAAAAAAGAAGGTAGTGCGCTGATGATGACGATCACAAAAGCACACATGCAGCACCTGGACGACTGTAAAGAAGCCCTGCTCAACTCAAAACTTGGGGCGGAGTACTTTCCTTCGGAAGAAAAAGCTCTTTCAACGCTTGTGAAAGGCATTTCAAAGGGGGAGATATTTGTTGCGGTTGACGAGAAGGGAGAGTGTCTGGGCTTTATCTGGTTCGTCCTGAACGGCGCGTTTCACAGTTTCCCCTACCTGCACATCATCGCCGTCAAGGAAGCGTATCGCGGGATGGGCATTGGGAAAGAACTCCTGCGTTTTTTCGAGGAGACCGTATTCCCGGATGCGTCGAAAGTGTTTCTTGTCGTCGCGGATTTCAACCCCGAGGCCAGACGGCTGTACGAGCGTTTGGGCTACCAACAGGTTGGCGCAATACCGGCCCTATACAAAGACGGCGTCACAGAGTATCTGATGATGAAGACGAATCCGTCCTTACATCTACAAGTTTGAAACCTCAACTGGGCAAAGCACTACGCGCTAGACAGACTCGCTGGCTATGGATCGTCTTGCTCCTGCTGGCGACGGCGCTACGACTGCCCAAGCCAGATTGGGACGCCGCCGCGCCAGACGTGCGCACTGCTATCGCCGCGCACCCGGATGAGCGGTTTTTGCTCGGTGTGGCGCAGGCGACGCCGCTGTGGGGCGATCCCTGCGCCGCCTCGCCGGATTTCCCCTACGGCCATTTGCCGGTCTACGTGGCGCGCCTGTTCGTGATGGTTGCGCCCGACGCCGATCCCCTTTTCACACTGCGGCTCTTCTCCGGCTTGCTCGGCGTGCTGCTGGTGGCGTTGACCGGCGTGTGGGGCCGCGCGCTCGCCGGGCGACGCGGTGGCGCCGGGACGTGGGGCGCGCTCCTCGCTGCCGCGTTGATGGCATTCGCTCCGTTCCCTATCCAGCAGGCACGCTTTTACACCGTGGACGTACTCGGCGCCATTTTTGCCTCTGGCGCGATCCTCGCCGCAACCCGTCAGCGTTGGACGCTCGCGGGCGCACTCGCGGGCCTGGCGTTGGCGTGTAAAGCCTCGCTGGTATGGTGCGCAGTGACGGTGGGGGTGGGGTATGGGTTGTGGGTTGTGGGTTGTGGGTTGCAGGTTAAAAGTTGCAGGTTGCAAGTCGAAAGTCGAAGGTCGAAAGTCGAATCAGCGAATGAGCGAATGAGCGAATCCAGCGACCACTATCCAGCAACCCGTATACATTTAGCAGCCAGAATCAAGCAATTTGTAACGAGCCTTCTACCGCTCTTCCCCCGTCTACTGTCTACCGTCTACCGTCTACTTCCCCCCTTTCTCCTCGCGTTCGCCTTCGCCTCGCCGTGGGCTTTGCTGCGCCCCGTGGCTTGTTGGAGCGGGCCGGCGATGCAGGCGATGATGGCGTCCGGGCGCTTCGATTTCCCGTACACGCGCCAGTACGCGGGTACGTTGCCCTTCCTCTATCCGTTAGGGCAGATGGCGCTCTGGGGACTTGGCCCGGCGACGACGCTGCTGGGCCTCTTGGGGCTGGCGTGGGCACTGTGGCGCTGGCGGCGTGGATCGTTTACGCTGCGCCTGGCCTGTGTGTGGACGTTGATCTACTTCCTGATGACCGCCGGGCTGTATGTGAAGTTTCCGCGCTATCTCCTACCGCTGTACCCGGTGTGGGCGGCGTGGGCGGCGCTGGTGTGCGTGAAAGTGATTGGCTCGCCGGTTGCGCGGCGGGTTGTGGCGGTAGCGGTGCTGGCCTCCACGGCGCTGTTGGGATGGGCGCAGGTCTCGATTTATACCGCACCGCACCCGTGGATTGCCGCTTCGCAATGGCTTTACGCGCATGTGCCAGCCGGCTCGACCATCGCTGTGGAGGATTGGGATCACGCGCTACCTGTCCCGCTGCCCGAAGGTGACGCTGCGCGTTACACGACGCTGTCTGCGCCAGTCTATAATGCGGAAACGTCGCAAAAAGCCGCGTGGCTCGCGGAAATCGTGGAGAAAGGGGATGTCGTCGTCTTGGCGAGCCAGCGGGGCTATGGTGCACTGGCGCGCCAACCGGAACGTTATGCGCTGACCTTGGCCTGGTATGCAGAATTGCTGTGCGAGCGCGAGGTCATCGCCTTTGGGCGTTGCCCGCGCGTGGGTCCACTGGCGCTCACCGACGATCCACTGGCAGACGCCGGCCTCGCGTCGCCCCTCTCGCTGGCCGAACGCTGCGGCGCGCCCTACGCCCTGCGCCTGCCGCACCTCGACGAGAGCTTTCGCGTCTACGATGCCCCGCCGGTGCTGCTTCTTGTGGAGTACGGAGTAGGCAGTACGGAGTAAGGGCCGGAATAACTCAATCCATACTCCATACTCCATACTCCATACTCCATACTCCTTACTTCTTACTCCTCCCCCAACGCAAACGCCTCGATATTCCACGTCTCCACTGCGATTGCATCCGGGATGAAGCCACGCAGGTCGGCGCGGGCGGCGTAGATGCGCGGGCGGAAGAACAGGGGCAGCGCCGGTAAGTCTGCGCTGAAGAGATGTTGCGCTTCGCTGTAGGCCGTCAGATACTCCGGTTCGCCGGGGAGCGCCGCGAGCGCCTGTTGGCACACGGCGTCGTACACCGGGTTGTGGTATCCGCCGAAGTTTTGTCCGTTCCACTGATTGTTGGCGGACGAAATTTGCGTCGAAAGATAAAGGTCGCAGGGTGGGGTCACATCCACCATCCACGAAAACTCGGCCAGATCGAATTGCCGTCCGTAGAGCGGTGTGCCGGCCCCATCCTTGAAGAACGTCGCCGCGTCGAGCTGCTCCACATCTGCCTGGATGCCGCACGCCGCCAGGTCGGCGACGATCAGCGCGCTGGTCTGTGTGCGCGTCTCCGCCGTGGTGGTGCTGTAGCGGATGTGGAACGGCGTCCCGTCGAAGAGGCCAGGGATGCCGTGCGCCTCACGGATGCCGTCGCCGTCCACGTCGCGCCAGCCGATCTCCTCCAAGAGCGCCTGCCCCTGCGCCGGATCGTAGGGATAACGGATGACATTGCTGGCATAGAGCGGGTGTTCGGGAGGCAAGAAAGAGTCGGGGATGGTGCTCAGGCCCTTGCCGACGGTGTCAATGATGGCCTGGCGGTTGATGCAGTAGGCGACCGCGCGCCGCGTTCGCACATCCTGGAAGAAGGCCGGCTGCGTGTAATCGGGCGGTGGATCGGCGTTGAAGGTCAGGTGTTCCCAGACTGGAGCGGCGACAGGGTACATGGCGGCTTGCCCGGCGGCCTCCATCTCCTGCAAGCGCGGCAGATCGCGCTCCAAGTAGAGATCGAGGCTGAGGACATCGCATTGTCCCTTCGCCAGCGCGTCCAGGCCGGTTTTCACATCCTGGTTGGAGATGAAGCGGAAGGTCAGCGTCTCGAAATACGGCAACCCCTCCTCCGCGCGGAAGTAGTAGGGGTTGGGCGACAACCGGATGTACTGTCCCGGCTCCCACTTATCTATGACGTAAGGCCCATAGCCGAGTGGTGTGCGCATGACGGCGTCCTGTTCCAGCAGTGTCGCTGGGGTGTAGGCGCGCCAGACGTGCTCCGGCAGGGGCGTCCAGAACGCCGTGGCGTAAGCGGGATCGAGGAATCCAGGCAGGCCGATCCACACGGCGGTATAATCGTCGGTGGCGGTGTAGCTGCTGGTGCGTGATTCTAACCATTTCCAGTTGGGCGTATCGGGGCTGCGCGCCAGGTTGAAGCTGTAGACGGAATCCTGCGCGGTGAGCGGCGCGCCATCTGACCAGCGCACTTCGGGCTTGAGGCTGAACGTCACCCGCATGGCATCCATCGTGACAGGCCGCCCGTCGAACGTGACCGCGCAATCGTCAGCGCGGCAGCCGCTAGGACGGACGCGCGTGCCCGACGTAAGTTTCACGACATCGCCGTTGGCATCGACGATTGGGGCGTCTGCTTCGACCGAAACCGCTGTAATCACGGCATCGCCATCCACCAAAGAAGGGAGCTTTTGCAGGATGACGGGCTGGTAGCTGTAGCCAACCGTGTCAATCGGGCCGTCGTAGATGGCCTGGCGGATGACCCGCGCAACGTACATATCGTCCTCGTAGAGGTATAGCGAGGCCGGTTCCGATCCCAGGCAGATGGTCAGCGTGCGCGGCTTCGGGGTGGGGGTGGGAGATGGAACCGGCGTAGCAGTCGGTTCAGGCGTAGCCGTTGCCGGAGCGATGGTGGGCGACGGCGTCGCAGTGGGCGTGGCCGTGCAAGCGACCAGCAGCAAGCACGCCAGTATCGTACAGGCAATAGATCGTTTCATAGTTCCCTCCTAAACGTTTCAACGTTCTAACGTTAGAACGTTGGAACGTTCGCACATTACAACACCGCGCGCGCCATGCCGCCATCCACGAGCAGCGTGACGCCGGTGATGTACGAGGCTGCCGGAGAGAGCAAGAATGCCGCCGCGCGCGCGAACTCGACCGGATCGGCCATGCGGCGTAGGGGAACTTCGGTGACGATTTTCGCGGCTTCTTCTTCGAGGGTGGTGCTGTTGTGCTCGGCGCGCGCGCGCAGGATTTCATCCACGCGCTCGGTGCGCGTCCAGCCGGGCGCGATGGCGTTGACGCGGATGTTATCCGCGCCCAACTCGATGGAGAGCGTCTTGACCAGCCCGATGACGGCGGTGCGCAGCGCGTTGGAGATGGTCAGTCCATCGAGCGGTTGGCGCACGGTGACGGAGGTGTTGGCGAGGATGCTGCCCCCGCCCTGGTCGCGCATCAGCGGTACGACGGCGTAAGCCAGCCGGAGCGCGCTCTGGATAGTGAGCTGCATGGCCGCATCCCAATGCTCCATCGTGAGGTCTACGAAGTGGCCGGGCGTCGGTCCGCCAGCGTTGATGAAAAGCATATCAATGTGCTCGAAACGAGTGATGGTCTCGTCCACCAATCGTCGCACATCCGCTGCATGGGCAACATCGGCGACTATCGGCAATACCGCTGCGCCCGTTTCGCGGGTCAAACGATGGGCGGCTTCTTTCAATGTTGCCTCGTTGCGGGCGCACAGCGCGATATTCGCGCCTTCTTGCGCCAGCGCGTGCGCCGTCGCGTAGCCTAATCCCCGGCTGGCCGCCGTAATCAACGCCGTTTTTCCATTCAACATCAGGTCCATCGCCATCTCCTCTGTAAATAGCCACAGAGAACACCGAGTTCACAGAGAAAAATAAAAAATACTCTGCGCTATCCGCGTGCTCTGCGGTAAAATTTTCATTATCGGGGCTGTACCCAGGTTCGATTACACTCCTTCGTGATACGTAATTCGTAATTCGTTACTCGCCGCCCGCCGCTTTAGTGATTTCAAACCGTAGCACGGTCTCGCCGATGCGGATGTGGTCGCCAGAGGTCAGCGGCGCTGGCTGACTGATGCGCGCATCGTTGAGAAAAGTGCCATTGTGGCTCCCTAAGTCTTCGAGCCACCACAGGTCTTCACGCCAGAGAATCAGCGCGTGGTTGGTGGAAGCGAAAGGATCGTTGATGGGCAAGACATTGGTTGCCCCCCGTCCTATCGCGGTGACCGGGCGCAAGATGACACGCTTTCCCTCCTCATCGCCCTTTTCGAAGACGACCTGCGCCTCGATCTGGGTTCTGACTGGCGTCTTCTCATTCTGTCGCAAGCCTCGCCACATCACGTAGAGGGCCACGACCAGGAAGAGGTAGAGCAGAGCGGCCAATGCCAGCCGTAATGTCAGCAAGAATTCGCCCACGTTACCCTCTCAGCGGCGGATAGGCGTGCGTATCGCCGTCGTTTCTGCGCCGGTTTCCTTCTTCTTCGGCGTAGATGAGATCCACGCCGGAAAGCGAGATCACGTCGCCAGGCCGGAGCACAATCTCCTGCACAGCGAATCCATTGACCGTCGTTCCGCCGCGACTGCCCAAATCCTGCAAAATGTAGCGCCCGTAGCGGTAGCGCAGTTGCGCGTGATAGCGCGAGACGCGCCCATCCTCGATAATGAGATCGTTGTCGAACGCCCGCCCAATGCGCACAGTGGGCTGCGTCAGATCGAAGGTGCGTTCTCCCTGAACGATGAGGTAAGCTGGTGTGCTTGCGGTTTCCTCCGCCAATCGTTGACGCACGCTTTCCAAATCCAGATCGCGGGTTGGCTCGTGGGAGAAGGCGAAACGGTTCGCCTGTGTGATGTGTACGGTATGCAGTGGCACTTCGGCTCTGGATTCCAGCAACACAGCCGGCGGTTCCATCAGCCGGACTTTCATCTTTTCCGCCAGCGTCTTGAGGGCGTCGGCGAGCTGTGTGTCCAGATTGGGGTGATGGTATTGCAGCGCCTGCAAATCTTCGGGGTTCAAGGCCACGCGATAACGCCCTGGTATTTCCGGCGTGCCGTCGGCGCCGATGCGCTCTCCGTCTTCCAGCGCCCGCACGAGATGGCGCGCCACATCCTGCGAGAGCAACTGCCCGGCGAACAGCCGCACGAAAGGCTCTTCCACGACTTGTTCGATCCAACTTTCAAGACGCATGAGGCTCTTCATACTCAGGAATTATAGACACAAAACGAAAGGGGGCAAATAGCCAAAAGCTATGGCTTTATCATTTCCACTCACTGCGGAGCTTTCGCTCTGCGCCCCCGTCCCCGGGGGCGCGTTGCGCGGTGGCTGATGCTGAAAACTATGCTTGCAGCCTGGGAATACCCGCTCCCGAGACGGGGGCGGTCAGCGTGCGTCGAGAATGATAAACCTGGCAATAAGAGTGATAAAGCTCTGGGGTGTTTTGTTGTCTGTGGGCACTGGGTTATAATTTGTTCTATGAAACGAAAACTGATGCTGTTTTTTCTAGGAATTCTCTTGATGATCGTGGCCGCATTGGGCGCTGTCCAACTGCGCGCCCGCCAGCAATTTCTCATCCGTGGCTGGGAGACCGGCTTCCCCGCGCCGCTGGCAGATACGGGCCTTGCGCGCGGCTGTGTCAACGCCGCGCTGGAACAGTACGACGCCGAACGCTTGACCTGGGCGCTGGATACGATTGCCGACGGCGGCTTCGCCTGGGTGCGCCAGCGCTTTGCCTGGGCCGATATTGAGCCTGCGCCGGGCGACTATCGTTGGGCGGCGTGGGACGCGCTCGTGGCTGCCGCAACGGCGCGCGATCTGCGCTTGATCGCCGTCCTCGATACCGCGCCTGCGTGGGCCGGGATGCCGCCCGACCCTGCGGCTTTTGCCCACTTTGCCGGCGCGTTCGCTGGCCGCTACGGCGATACCCTCACCTACTATCAAATCTGGCACAACCCCAACCTCGGCGACGCCTGGGGCGGTCACGCCGACGCTTACGCCTACACCACACTGCTCGCGGGTGCAGCAGAGGCCATCCGCGCCGCCGACGCCGACGCGCGCATCGTCCTCGGCAGCCTCGCGCCCACCGTCGAAACGGGCGACCGCAACTACGCCGAAGACATCTTCCTGGAAATGCTCTACGTCGCTGGCGCGCAACCGTATTTCGATGTGGTCGCCGCGCAGCCCTATGGCTTTTCCGCCAGCCCGGAAGATCGCACAGCAGGTCGTGACACGTTCAACTTCTCGCGGGCGATCCTGATCCGCGAGGCGTTGCAAGCGCACGGCGATGGGAGCAAGGCGGTGTGGATCAGCCATTTCGGGTGGAACAGCAAACCCGCCGACTGGCCCGGTCCCGCTTCGATCTGGGGCAGTGTGGACGAGACGACCCAGGCGGATTACACCGTCGCGGCGCTGGCGCGGGCCGAGCGCGAGTGGCCCTGGTTGGGCGTGATGTGCGTCAACGGTTTCCAGCCGCGCCCGGAGAGTGGCGTCGCTGGCGGCGTCCCCAACGCCGAGGAACACTGGGGCTTCGCGTTGGCGGAGCCAGACGGCGCGTTGCGCCCGGTCTACGCGGCGTTGCGCGCGTGGAACGCGCGCCCGCGTGTGGCGACGCCCGGCGGTTACAACGCCGGCACAGCACTGGCGGATTTCGCGGGCACGTGGACGCTCGGCCCGCAAGGCGCGGACATCGGCCAAAGCGGCGACCGCGTGACGCTGACCTTCGAGGGCACGGGCGTCGCGCTGACGGTGCGGCGCGGGCCGTACCGCGCATTCCTCTTCGTCGCCGTGGATGGCGCGTCGGCCCCTTCGCTCCCCCGCGACCGCGATGGCCGCGCCTACGTCGTCCTCTACGATCCGCTGGCTGCCGTGGCGACCGTCCCGCTGGCGGAATATCTCCCCTACGGGCGTCATACCGTCGAAGTGATCGCTGAACGGGGGTGGGGGCAGTGGGCGCTTGCCGATTGGCGCGTGGCCAATCAGCCTGAAACCGCCGTCTTCGCGCGTGGGTATGCGGCGCTGACAGTGCTCGGTCTGGCAGGATTGGCTGTGTCTGTGTTCGCCGGGCGGCGTGTGGATTGGGGCCGTCTGGGTCACGGTGCGCTCAAAGTCTGGCGTTGGCTGCGCGCCGGCGGGCAGATCGTGTTCACCGGCGCGTTGAGCGCGGTCTACCTCTTCGCCGCGTGGCAAGTGATGATGGGGCAGGGCGTCTTCCGTCGTCTGGGGGATGGCGGCGAGTCGGTCGTGCTGCTGCTGGCGGCGGGGATGTACTACTTCTCGCCGTGGCTGTTGCTGACGCTTGGCGCGGGCGCGTTGGTCTCGCTCATCGTCTTCCTGCGGCCTGGCCTGGGCCTGATGCTCACGATGTTCGCCGCGCCGCTGTATATGCACCCGCTGTCGCTGCTCGGCAAGTCGTTCTCGCTGGCGGAACTGGTGCTGCTGCCCACGCTGGCGGGGAGCTTCGTGCAGGTTGTGGGGCTGTGGCGGGAGGGCAAACGCCCGCGTCTCCCGCGTCGCCAGGTGATGTGGGTGGCGGCGTTCGTCGTTGTGGCGGCGCTCTCGACGCTTTTCGCGCAGCATCCCCGCGAGGCGCTGCGCGAACTGCGCCTGGTGATTCTCGAACCGGCGCTGTTTTACCTGGCGCTGATCACTCTGCCGTTGGAGAAGCGCGAGCGTTGGCGCATCATTGACGCCTTCGTGTGCAGCGCGGTGCTGGTGGCGGTGGTGGGATTGGTGCAGTATTTTGTCCTGGGCGACGTGATCACGGCGGAGGGCGGGGTGCAGCGGTTGCGCAGCATCTATGGTTCGCCCAACAACGTGGGGCTGTATTTGGGACGGGCGTTGCCGTTGATGCTGGCGATAGTGTTCTTCAGCGGCGGTGCGTGTAGTAACGGTTTCAGCCGTTCTGGAACCACTGAAGTGGTGACTACGCAGGGACGGCGTTGGTTATACGCGCTGGCGTGCGCGCCGGTGGGGGCGGCGTTGCTGCTGAGCCTCTCGCGCGGCGCGATTGTCTTGGGCATCCCGGCGGCGCTGCTGCTGTTGGGCGTCCTCGGCGGGCCAAAGTGGCGGCGGGCGACGGCGGTTGTGTTGCTCATTGGCGGCGTGGCGCTGATCCCGCTGCTGCGCACGCCACGTTTTGCCGGGATGTTCGATCTGAGCGGCGGCACAACCGGCTTCCGGCTCTCGCTGTGGCACAGCGCGTGGGGAATGATCCGCGACTATCCGCTTCTAGGCGTTGGGCCGGATAACTTCCTCTACGCCTATCGCACCCGCTACGTGTTGCCCACGGCCTGGGAAGAGTTCAACCTCGCGCATCCGCACAACGTCGTTATGGATTTTGCGTCGCGGCTTGGCATTTTGGGGCTACTGGTGTTTGTGGGATTGCAGGCGTCGTTCTGGCGCAAAGTGTGGCCGCTGCGCGCCAGCGCCAGCCCCGAATCGCGGGCGCTGGCGCTGGGCGTGATGGCCTCGATGGTGGATTTCCTCGCGCACGGGATGGTGGACGCGGCGTACTTCGTGATTGATCTGGCGTTCGTCTTCTTCTTGTCGCTGGCGCTGACGGTGTGGCTCGACGAAAATTCCTCAAACCTTGCGAAGGTTTAGACGAACTTGTTCGCACACCTTCGCAAGGTTAGAAATCAATCTACAACTTCCAGATTGATCCGACCGACGCCAGCCTGGATGTTGATTTCCAGCGTCACATCAGATTTGCCGTAGGCTTCGTTGACGTAGGCGTCGCCCTGTTGGCTCAAACCGGTCACGTGGATACGTCCGAGCGCCTTGTTGGCCGTCACGCGGACGCCGATGTCTTTGGGCAGACGTAGGGTTGTCTGTCCGATGCCGCCCTGCAGGTCAGCATTGACATTCTCTGTCCAGTCGCCGTTCAGATCGAGGGTGATGTTCCCGGCGCCCATATCGAATTCCAGATTTCTCAGGCTGCGATTGCCACTCAGATCGAGCGTAAAGTCGCCGGCTGCCAGTTGTACGTCTAGCCGCGTGACGTTGAGAGCACCCAGGTCAACATCGCCGGTTCCTGCGCCTTGCTCAATGCGCATATCCAAGGGGACTTCCGCGTTGAACGCGAGCTTCCATTTGTAGCGGGCGTCGCTGCGCATCGAGATCTGCTCGGCGTTGGGCTGGCGGACGGTGAGCCGTCCCGTTCCATCGGCAACGTCGTAGCTGACTTCTGGCTTCCATCCCGCCACATTATATGTGAAATCTGCTTGCATGAGCGCGTCCGCACCCTGGTCTATGTTAAGGTCGCCGGCGCCCATCTTGACGATCACCTTGACCTGTTCGGCGTCGCCCAATTCCACGGTCTGCGATTCGTTTTTCAGTTCCTCCACAGTAACAGTATTGACGCTGATACTGGTGGTCGCACACCCCAGAGTGAGGAGCAGGATGACCACCAGGGTTGCCAGTCGCGTCAGTTCTATCTTCTTCATCATAACCTCCCTTCAACTATATATGGAGTAATACGGATGGGATAGACAAAAGTTGCGGGGGGCGTGGCGATCATGGCTTGGGCCTGTTGACGGAGTGGCTAAATCGTAGTATGCTTGCAGTAGTTTATCCGGTATTTGTAGAGCGAGTTGCCGATTCGCTTTGCAAGAAGGGGCAGATTTTATGTCGAAACTCGGACGTGTTTTGATGTGGGTGGGGGCGGTAACAATCGTCATTGTCGGGATATGGCTATTTATGCTCTCACGGACTCCACGGGTCACTCTTGATCCGCAAAAGCTCTTGCCACAACCGACCCCCACCATCTATCCGAGCGCGGCGACGGTGATCGAAGGCGTGCAGGCGTTGAGCCGCCTGGAGACCGCTTCGTACCAGATCGAGAAGGTCATCACCGCCGAATCCGGTCAGGGGCCATTGGGGTTTCTGTTCGGCGACAAATTGCTTCTCATTGCCTACGGCAAGATGATCGCCGGTGTTGATCTATCCCAAATCGGTCCCAGTGACTTGCAAACGACCGATGACGGAACGGTTTATGTGCGTCTGCCGCCGGCAGAGGTCTTCGTTGCCACTCTGGATAATAGCCGCACGTATGTGTATGACCGGCGTACTGGGGTGGCAGGGATGAACGCGCAATTGGAGACGTCCGCGCGTCAGGAAGCTGAGCGGTTGATGCTCCAGGCGGCGATTGAGAACGGTTTGCTGGAAACGGCGGAGGATAATGCGCGCAATGTGCTGCGTTCGCTCATCTTGAGCCTGGGATTCCGGCACGTCATCTTCGTTAAAGAGATGCCTACGCCGACTCCGGCCCCGCTGCCCACTTCGGCGGCTACAACAACACCTTAGTCTGAGGATACTGTTGATGCGTATCAAGCATATTCCCGAAGATTTCCAGGTCGAGGAACACATTCATTTGCCCGGAGACCGCGGCGCGTATGCTTATTACCGCGTCGAGAAGCGCGATATGTCCACGTTGGCTGTGCGCGATCGGCTTGCGGCGCGGCTAAAACTCACACCGAGCATGGTCGTATTTCCGGCGCTCAAGGATGCCAGCGCCGTGGCGATTCAGTATGCCAGCGTGCGCAAACGCGGGCCGGAGCAGATCAAGGACAAGGGTTTTGTCGCGCAGCGGGTGCAATGGGGACCGCGCGCCCTGCAACCCAAGGATGTTTTGGATAACCGCTTTACCGTCGTCGCGCGCGACCTGTCGGCAGAAGAGGCGCTCACGCTGACGGACGCGCTGCGCAAGCTGGAGGCCGAGGGTCTCCCCAATTATTTCGACGAGCAGCGGTTTGGCTCGTGGACTGCAAACGGCTTCATCGGCAAGGCAATTCTGCTGCGCGATGCCGAGCAAGTCGTGCGCCTGTACCTGGAAGAACCCATGCTCGGCGACCCCGCCGACATCCGCGAATTCAAGGCGTTGGTGAAGAGCCATTGGGGACAGTGGGGGTTTTTGTTGCATCAGGCTCCGCGTCCCTCGAATCTGCGCAGCGTGATCACTTACCTCAAGGATCATCCTCACGACTACGGCAAGACCGTCAACTTGATCCAGGATCGCCTGCTCTCGATTTACCTGGCGGCTTACCAATCCTGGGTGTGGAATCACATCGCCGCGCGTTGCCTGGAGCGCGCCGTCCCCGTATCGCCCACGCTTGACATTGTCAATACACCTTTCCCCTTGCCCGCATCGCATGAAGTACCCGGCAGCGTGCGAGCGTTGGAAATTGATCTGCCGAGGTTGACGGCGCGTTATGAAGGCGAGGTTGGCGAGGCGGCGGAGGCTGTTTTTGCAGTGGAAGGATTGACGTTGCACGATTTCAAGGCGCGTATCCTGCGGCGTGTCTATCTCGCCAAAGGCGAGCGTGCGGTCTGGTTTGCGCCCGCAGATGTCGCCATCTCTGAACCTTTCGCCGACGAATATGCGCCCGGTCGTCAGGCTATTACGGTGAACTTCACGCTACAATCCGGGTGTTATGCGACGCTGGTGATGAAGGCGGCTGCCGTGCGCGCCGGACTCACTTTCAACACCCGGTAGATTGGCGATCATTTTTCTGTTTTATCCGTCGAATATGGAGGGCGAGGATGACTGAGACGTACTGCCCCTACATCGTCCCCCTGGGTGTTGCAGCGGCGTTGGCCGATGCCGGATATGCCAATTCTTATCTGGCTGTGGCCGGACGCAACGGTTACTGGCTGGTTGATTGCGCCGATAGCCCCATCGGACGCTTGCAACGTGCGGGCATTGATCCCCTGACCGTGCGCGGCGTCATCCTCACACATTTCCACCCGGATCATGTGTATGGTTTGCCTGCCTTTTTGCTGGGCTTATTTATGTTGGCGGATGGGCAGCCCCGCTCCGAGCCGCTGACGATTTACGCGCGTCCTGAGGTGTCGCCGTTGGTGCGCGATATGATCGGGCTGTACACCGGCCAGAGCTGGATCGCGCCTTTGGCGCTTGCGTACCACGACATCCCGCTGGAAGTCGGCGCGCTGGTGGCAGAAGACGCAGATTTCACGGTGACGGCAGCGCCGACGTTCCACTCTGTCCCTTCCATTGCGCTGCGCTTTACCCGGCGCGATAATGGGCGCGCGTTTGTCTATTCGAGCGATACGTTCCCGTGCCCCGAAGTGGAGTGCCTGGCGAACGGGGCCGCGTTGCTCTTCCACGAAGCGACGGATTCGGACAGAAATCACACCCGGCCTGGCGCAGCCGGCGCATTGGCGACGCGGGCGGGTGTGGAGCGTTTGGTATTGATCCACTACCATACAACCCCTGCTGCAATGGCTTACGCGCTCTCTGAAGCTGCGAAAACCTTCAGCGGTCCGGTGGAACTGGCCGAGGAATTCAAGCTCTACCCCTGGTGAGACCCTTGACGCGATCCTGGCGAAGGTTTCCTTCGCCAGGGCGTGAAAAATCGGTTATAATCCCTCTTATGGAAAACACACAACGCCATGTTGCGCGGGCCGCCGTCCTGGTGATGGCGGCATTTGCTGTCAGCCGGGTTTTGGGGCTGGTGCGGCAGATCGTCTTTGGGCGCTACTTCGGTACGGGCGCGGCGATGGATGCCTACGTCGCGGCGCAACGCATCCCCGAAGCGATCTTCTTCGTCGTGGCTGGCGGCGCGCTCGGCTCGGCCTTCATCCCGCTGTTCACCGGGCGGTTGGCGCGCGGCGAGACCGAATCCGCGTGGAAGCTGGCCTCAGCGGTGATCAACATCCTCCTGATTGTCCTCGTCCCGTTGAGCCTGCTGTGCATCGCCTTTGCGCCGTGGCTGGTGCGGACGTTGATCGCGCCCGCGCTTGCGCCCGACGTGCAAGCGCAGATCGCGGCGTTGATGCGGGTGATGCTGCTCTCGACGGCGATTTTTGGTGTCAGCGGCGTAGTGATGGGCATCCTCAACGCGCACCAACATTTTCTGCTCCCGGCGATTGCGCCGATTCTGTACAACCTGGCGCTCATCGGCGGCGGGATCTGGGGCGGCGAGACCGGCCTGGGGCCAATGGGGCCGGCGATTGGGACGGTCGTTGGCGCAGTGGCGCACCTGCTGATCCAGGTTCCGGGCCTTATCCGCTATGGCGCGCGTTATTGGCCGATTGTGGGGCGCGGCGATCCCGGCGTGGTCGAAGTGGGCGCGTTGATGGCCCCGCGCGTTTTGGGCGTGGCGGCGGTGCAGGTGAACATGCTCGTCACCAATAACCTGGCCTCGCGCTTAGGGGCGGGCGCGATTGCGGCGCTGGAATATGCCTGGCTAATTATGCTGCTACCGCAGGGCGTGTTCGCGCAGGCCGTGGGGACGGCGGTCTTTCCGACGTTCGCGGCGCAGGCTGCGCGCGGCGAGACCGGAGCGCTCCGCCAGACGCTCACCCTGATGTTGCGCGTCATTGTCGCCGTGACGCTGCCCGCGGCGGTGGGGCTGATGACGCTGGGCCAACCCATCATCGCGGTGATGTTCCAGCGCGGCGAATTCGATGCAGCCTCGACGCAGGCCGTGGCCTGGGCGTTGATCTTCTACGCCGTTGGCCTGGTGGGGATGTCAGCCATCGAGGTGCTGGCGCGGGCTTTCTACGCGCTGCACGACACGTGGACCCCCGCGCTGGCGGCGCTGCTCTCCGTGGCGTTGAACCTGGCTTTGGGGCTGACGCTGCCGTCGCTCTTCGCTGCATGTGGCCGGGCGGCGCATGGCGGTCTCGCCCTGGCTATGGCGCTGGCGTTGACGGTGCAGATGTCGTTGCTGCTGGCGTTGATCTACCGGCGCATCGGCGGCTTCGACGCGCGCGGTCTGGCAGGGCAGGCGCTGCGCGTCCTGCTCGCCTCCGTGGGCATGGGCATCGCGCTGTGGGGCTGGATGCGTATCGCGCCGGAAAGCGCGCTCGTGCAGAGCGTGGGTGGGGTGGTTGTGGGCGTCCTCGTCTACGCTGTGCTCGCGCTGGCGTTGCGCATCGAAGAATTGAAACAGGTAGTGGGGATGGTGCTGCGCAAGCGTAATGCCTGAGGTCGCGCGCGCTGGGCTGCCGGGATGATGCGCCGGGCTGAAGCCGCTGCGCTGAAAGCGCGAAGCCCTGCGGGCTGGATTCCAATCTCTCAAAGGGACTTTGTCCTGAAGAATGACTAAAGAACACCGAACGCGCGTATGGCTTATTTTCATTTTCGTCCTGGCGCTCCTTCTGCGCCTGTGGCGGCTGGATTTTGGTATGGAACTGCCCTATCTGGCGCACACGGACGAACCGACGCAGTACAACCCCGCAATCAACATTGTCACGACCGGCGACCTGAACCCGCATTTCTTTAACTATCCGAGCCTGACCATTTACCTGAACGCGGCGGTCTTCTACGTGGGTTATGGGGTGGGGCGCTTGACCGGCGCGTTCACCTCGCTCGCCGACGTGCAGCCGATTCACACGTTGCAGATGTCGGTGGGACGGGTGGGGACGCCGGCGTTGTTGCTCCTGGGGCGCGCCGTTACCGCGGTGATTGGAACGGCGACGGTGGCGCTGCTCTTCGCGTTGGCGCGGCGCTTGACGCGGCGGATATGGGGCGCGTTGCTGGCCGCGCTATTGCTGGCGGTCTCGCTGCCGCACGTGCAGCTCTCGCACTATATGACCGTGGACGTAATCGCTACGGCCTTCGTCGTGGCGACATTGGCGGCGTGCGCTGAGGCGTTGGCGTGCGACGACGGCGTCCGCGCACGCCGCTGGCTGTGGGCGGCGGCAATCTGCGGCGGGCTGGCGACATCGTGCAAGTACAACTACGCCGTGTTAGCCGTTTCAGTGGGATTCACTGGCCTGTTACTGACCGGAGCCTGGCGCGAGAAAGCAAAGCGCGTGCTGTTAAGCGGCGTTCTGTTTTGCGCCGCCTTCGCCCTCACCTCGCCGTTTGTGCTGCTGGACGCGGGCGCGGCGTTCCCCGCCATCCGCAGCGAGATACGCCACTACGCCACGGGGCATCTGGGCGTGACCGGCAGCAGTTTCCTCTGGTATCTGGGCTACCTGTGGCGGAGCAATCCCTTTTACCTGCTGGTGGGCGTTCCCGGCATCGCGCTGGCGTTGTGGCGGATAAAACGCATTGCCGCGCCGCCGACGGCTTTCGTTATCCTCTACTTCGTGTTGATCGGCGGGCAAGCCGTCCACTTCGACCGCAACGTGCTGCCGGCGCTCGTGCTGCTGATCGCCGGGGTGGGGGCGGCGGTGGATGTGCTGGCAGACCTGCGGGCATCCAGCCGCAAGCCCTCCTTCCCGCCATCGCCGATTCTCTCTTCACTGATTCTCTTCTCGCTGATTCTGCTGCTCCCCTCGCTGGTGAAGCTGCCACCGCTCCTGCAAAGCCCCAAACCGAGCGGCCGCGCGCAGGCGCAACGTTGGTTCGACCAGCGGTTGGCGACCGCGGAGGGCTGTCGTGCTTTGGACACACTCAAGAGTGTGGCCGAGTCGTACACCGTCTACGTTGACCCGGCCTGCGCCGACGTGGAATACATCGCCACCCTCACCACGCTCTCCACCGACCTGGCCTACTTTCAGCGGCGTGGCTACGACGTGGTCATCGCCGGATCGGGGATGTTCAACCGCTTCTACGCGACCCCGGACGTGTACGCGCAGGAGAAAGCTTTCTACGATGCGCTGTTTGCTAGCGTTCCCTATCTGGCTTTCGAGAACGCCTACGACCCGCTCGAATTCCGCGAGAACGGGGCGCGGGTGTACGTGTTTTTGTTGAGCGCGCGAGCGCAAGCGTGGGGCGGTGAATAACAGACCTGACAGGTTTCAGAAAACCTGTCAGGTCTGAAGCGCTTCAGTAATCCATTGTTTGGGTAAAGGCACGGAGCTTCTTCACGCGCGCCTGGAATGCTTCGTAGAGGCCATCCGCGTGCTCGCGCAGGGTGCGCTGCGAGTTAGTGTACGGGTTGACGCTTGTGGCGTAATCCACCTGCTGTACCCACGCCTCCGGCAGGCCCGCGTTGCCAGTGAGCGCGCCGGAAATCCCGGCGGCGACGGCGCTCATACAGTCGGTATCGCGCCCCATATTGACGCCCGCCACAATCGCCTCGCGCAGATTGCCCTTGACCATGCGGAAGATGCACACCGCTTTCGTGACAACCTCATTGGCGTAGCTCTGCGCGTAGGGGATACCCGTCCCGCTGTAGAGGGGGTCGAAGGCCGCGCGCAGCTCACGGAAGTCCTGGCAGGTGGCGGTGAGCTTGAGCGCGCGGTCAAGCTCGCGGACGACGCCGGCATCCTGACCCACGCGCGCCTGGAACGTCCCGCAAACATCGAAGACCGTGCCGAGCACGCTATCCACCGTCGCCTCTGGTTTGGTCGCGGCGGCGATGGCGACGCCGGTGACGGCGGCCCACTGCAAGCCCCGGCTGTTGGCGGTCTGGTAGACCTGCCCGACCTCCAGAATGTCCTCCAGCGCGCCTTCCACGTCGCCTGCATTGATCAGTCCCACGGGATGGCACGAGCGGGCGAACGAGACCAGCCCGGCGTAGTCGCAATAGCGGCCCAGGTCGCGCGCGGGGATGGGCGTCTTCGCCATCGCCAACAGCGGCCCCTCGAACGGCTCGGAGACGACGCCGGCGCCGTTGGGGTTCATATCCGTCACCCACACGGCGCGCAAGTCTTCCGCCGTGATGCGGTCCTGCTTGCGTATGATGGCCGTGATGATGAGCTTCTGCCGTTCCACGCCGTCCTCCGTCGTGCCCGGCTCGCGCACCCAATCGGTGGTGGCGCGGTAGTGATGGTAGGGCAAGAAGCGGTCCAGCGTGCCGTACTCGGCCTCGATGCGCTCATAAGGCCAGCCCTCCACCGGCGCCGCCATCGCCGAGCCGATGTGCACGCCGGCGATGCAGCCGAAGAATTTGTCGCGTAAAGACGGAGAGTCCATTGTTCCGCTCCTTGAGTTGAATGATTTATCCAAATGCCGCAAAACCGGATGTGTAGAGCGCCCATAACATCCGCTGCACACGCGTTGCCGTGCGGGGATAGCGATAGTTCAAGTTGGCGAGTGTTTGGGTGACATCACCGCCAGTTTCCAAATCTTTGAACGTATCCGTGATGGTCTCCTCGGAAGGCGCATCTGGATCCAAACACCAGGCCAATACTTGCTTGAGCGGTTGTTCCAGCTTGCCGCGTGAACCGTGGAATTTGGGCAGGATTTTCATCAGCACCGCCGCGTCAAAGGCGGGATCGTCGCCAGGCAATGTGTTGTCGTACAGGCTATTGCGCTCCGCGTTCAGCAAGAAGGCGATAATCTCGTCGAACACGCGATAACCAAAATGCATGTCGTAGGGGTGCAGGAGCGCATTCAACATGCGCAAGTGCTCCCGCGTGTTGGGATGGCCTGCGACGTACGCGGCAATCGCGGCTTTGTCAATGCGCGCAAAAGATCCGTTGTTGGTGAAGGCTTGCAGTAATGCCTGGCGCTGTGCGTCGTCGAGATCGGCTAAGGGCGTCGGTGTAGTCGCCGGATAACGTGAAAAATCCGCGTCGGTCAATTCCAACGTAAAAGCCCGGTCGAGCACTTTAGGGCTAAAGGCGTGCGTCGTCTCGTCCACATTGACCGTGCCGATGACATAAATGTTGGGCGGGAGTGGGAGTTCTTTCGGCGGCAAGTCGCCTACCGCCGTATCGGGATAACTCAGGCGCAACGGCTCGCGTGTCCATCCTTCAGCGGTGCGCCCCGATTCGAGGACACTGAGCAGGTCGGCGAAGTAGTACTCCACCCGCGCCAGGTTCATCTCATCGAGGATCACGAACCAGGCAAGGCCATCCCTGACACGATAGCTCTGGACAGCCCGCAGTAGGAAGCGCAGGAACGGCGTCCATTCATACGTGCCGGTGAGCGGGTTGTAGTAGCCGAGCAAACTCTTGCTGTCGCGCCAATCGGTGCGGACGGGGACGAATAACACGTTGCGTTGCCCGTCGCCGGTCGGTTTGGTCGGCGTTTGCGCCGCCAACATCTCCTGCGTGCTTATTTGGAAACCGGCCAGTGTATCTTCTTTGTTGAGTTCTGGCTGTAAGACAACCGTATCGCCCTCGGCAAATGTGTTGACGAACCATTGGCGTGCTTTGCCCCGAAACATCAAAGAAAGATAGTCCGTATTAGCGTAGCTGGCATGGACAAACCGGCATACCTGGCTGGTATTTTCAAATCTGAGCGTTACATCTTGTGACTCGCCGGGCGGCGGAGGGTCGAAAAGACGGGTGGCTTGTTTGGGGATAATGAGGCGTCCATACTTGCGCATATACGGCTGTACCGTCACGGCGATAACGTCATCTGCGAGTGCTATCTCACGTTGCGTCGGTTGCGGCAGCGCATCCGCAAACGCTTGCGCCAGTTTGGTTTTGCCCGTTCCGCTGATGCCGCTGAGGATGACGAAGCCTTTGGTTTGCAGGGCGGTGTAGAAGGTGGCGATTTGCCAGGGGGTGAAATATAAGTTCTCGCAAGCTATGTGATTGGTTAACACGTCTGCTAATTCGAAGTTTAGTGACAATTGCAAGTGTGAAAACCGCGTTTGGGGATCAGGCAATAATGCCTCAATGAGTTGTTTTTCATTGTCGGTATCTACAGGCGCGGATTTCTGTTGTATTAGCCGACGAATTTCTTGCCATTCCTCGGGTAGAACCGGGTAATTGGTTCCCTGAGAGAATTTTAAAACCCCCAGGTTTTGTAATACTGGATTTGCTTTAGCTTCAGATCTAGAAATCGGCGTAGCAAGAGTCGTTAGTATGCGAAGGTCTACCCACCAATCTGCTTTACGATATGGTTTTTCTTTTAGTTCTGTCTCATTCGGTGTTGATTTTCTTTGGTAAGGCTCATCGATCAATTCGGCGATACCACAAATGCCACCTTGACTACCACTTTGCCAAAGTACCACGATATCACCAGCTTGCATTTCGTCTCGGTGGGTTGTTACCGTCCAATCTACTATCTCCCCAGGTTTTGCTTTGGATAGAGCAGCAACTAAGTCAAAATACTTCGGGTTTGCTTGGAAAAGCCATATCTGATGTGGGGATGTGGGTAAGTTAGTTGCTGATTGGTTTCCTATGTTTTCAGAGGTTTCATTTGTTGGGAGTGGTGGCATCTTTTCTTTTTTGTTAACCCACCATAAAAAGATATCTGCTACCAAATTGTCTACATTCGGCAACCCCACATTTTGCAGAGCTGATCGTATTTCTGCAAGCCGCGATTCTAGGGCGAAATACAGGTAGGCATCGGACTTTTGTCCGCGCGGCATTTGATCACGTACATTGTCACCGAGTTTTTGCAGGGCGCTCAGTGTTACATTGGCAGAATATGTCCAATAGCGGTCAGGATAGCGATAGGCCAAAAATTCAGTGGAGAGCAAAGTGCCCAGGCCTTTCATCTCCCATATAGCGCGCAAATCCTCAGGTTTTAATCCTTGTTCCGCTCGCGTAATAAGTTCCAGGAGGATATTGTGCATCTCTTCCAGACCTGTTTTCTGAAGTCGGTCATTGAACTCCCATTCTTTGTTTCCCCAAAAGCCGAAGGCATCGGAATCGAAGAATAACTCACGCAACTCATCTTCAGTTAGTTGTGGGATATACTGTGTGGTCAGCAGTCTGTGTACGCGCTCACTGCGCCTGCGATGATCTTCGATATGGTCTTGCAGTAGGGTTGAATTCTGCATCTCTTGATAAAAGAGTGTCACCAATTCCTGTAAACGTTGCTGATCCATAATCTTATCTACCTCCACTATCACTGGGTCTCATCGGCAAGGCACCGATACCGGGAAGATTCTCTAGAAAAATCTCAGGTAGCATCATATTGGTTATATGCCTGCGTTGATAGCCGTAAAACACGGTCTGATCACCAGGATAAACCGCTATTGCGCTCCGCACGCCCAACGCATCCCGGTAGGTATGCATCTTGTATAAATCAGCGCGCTTGGCGGTAGCTCCTGGCGTTGTTGTCACTTCTATGTCCTCTTCATCGGCCCCCGGTAAGTGTTCCAGACGGAACTTGGCGTCCAGCACCACCTCGGGTTTGCCATCGCGCATCCAGGTGAAATCAGGGCGCAAGGGTACGGAATAGGAAGTGGGGTAACTGAATCCGCGATTGTACACCAACGCGCCGGCGCGGCCAAAGTGCGCCTTTGCGCCGTATTCTACGCCTTGCTCGGTTGAAATCGTTATAGCTACTGTGGGTGATTCTTTGACAATCACGGCAATCTCTTCGATCAGGGCGAAGAAGGCCCATATCTCGTAAAGCGTTGCCACATCGCGCACTTCGATAGCATGGGCCAATGCGCCGAAGAGCGGGCGACGCGCGCGCTGGAATTGCTGCCATAGTTCCAGCATCTCGCGGTAGCCATCGCGCCGCAGCAATACCTGTGACGTTAAGGGCAGGATGTGCATGGCTTCGACTTCGTCGAACATAGGATGTTCGATAGTTTGGCGCACCAGACTGATGCTTTCGAGTACGAGCCGCTGGCGCTTGGGTGGAACGTTTTTCCACCAGAGTTGGCGTGGTAGACTCTCTGCCGCGACAAGTAACTGGCGCAGGAAATGCAGCACGAAACGGTTTTCCGGTGTATTGCAGGTCTCTTCGGAACGTCGTTGCCAGACGTGCGCGGGGGCGTGTCCTTGTAACCTGGATACTAGCGGTAGACGTTGTTCTGTGGGTTGCCATTCTTCCGTCGCGGCGACAATGCTTAACAGCACGTCGGCGTCCGCTTCCACCGCCATCGCTAACGGGACTCGCTCGGCAAATTCGATCAGGTTACGGTGAGGGGCAAACTGTATCAACGCGAGGGCATCTCGCAGTTGCATCGCGTACTGACAGAGAAAGTGCAGCATAAAGAGCGGCGTGGGCGGGCGTAAGGATTCGGTCACGCCGCGCTGGGTTTCCGCTTGAATCGTGAAGGGCAGCCGAGTCGCGCGAATAAAGAGGTCTTCTAGCAAACCCTGGTAAAAATTCAAGTGTAACGCAGTGGTGGCGAATTTTGGGGATATGACTTCAACGTGCAGCGGGGGACAAAGCGCATAACCTCTTGCATAAGGTTGGATTTCGGTCAACCCTAGCTGGTTCTCAAAGCACACATTGAAGTAATGTCCCAATTTCGGGGTATACCACATTGTACCAACACGGAGTGTATCTGCCTCAGGTATCTCAACCCAGTAATCTTCCCATTCCAGAAGACAGCGACTGGCCGGTGCAAAAACTTGCTGCATATCAACTGGAATGGGATAGGTTTTGGCCTTGCTGAACTGTTCGAGCAGACTTGTGTAAACTACGTTCATGAGACAGATCTTTAAGGTTTGTGCCTTTAGAGAACTGGCTTTATTTCATTGTGAGCTGTGCTGCCACCCACTCGACCGCGCGCGCAGCCAACTCAACCGCTCGTTCATACTCTTCATCGCTGACCGGGAAATAATCGCCAGGTTGTTCGGTCATAGCATACCTTGCCTTCTTGCAGTGCGCGCCGGTAGATCAGGCCCGGAGTATACCGGCGCTTGGTGAGTTTTTCGGCATCGACCACGATAATATCTACCGCAACGCCAATGTGCCGTTCTAGCAAAGCGTGGTAGATGCGGCGTGAAATCAGCCGCTCGTTTTCTACGTCGCGCATGACGACCATAAAGTCATAATCGCTATCTGCGTGTGCAGCACCGCTGGCCTGTGAACCAAACAGGATCACTTGTTCTGGATCAGCCGTTTGGGCAATGATGCTGACTAATGTCTCTATTTGTTGAACATTCTGGAGTGCGCGGGTTTCAGCCATAGCGACCTCTTTCCTCAACGGATTGAACGAATGAAACAGAGTTATGATAGGCAGAATCCGGCAAACGTCAAACGAATATCGCCACCCTTGCGAAGGTTTCCTAACCTTCGCAAGGGTTTTTATTGCTCATCCCCGCCTTCAAAAATGCGATTCCTTGCCGCACGAACGCCTCCCCATCCGGGCACGGATCGTGAAACATCCCTCGTTGGACAGCGAACGCGCCGGGCGGATCACCGATGGACGAGTTGTAAGTCTCCAGCAGTACGTAGCCCTCGAAAGCGATGGCCTTGAGCGCGGCAAAGACCGCATCCCACGGCACGAGACCGCCGCCGGGCACGCCCCGGTCGCTCTCGCAAGCGTGCAGGCCCCACAGTCTCGGCGCGACAGTATGGATCGCTTTCGCATAGTCACGGATTTCGGTGATGAGGTGGTAGGTATCGAGCAGCACGCGCAGGTTGGGATGGTCAGCCAGCGCGATGAGGCGCATTGCTTGCTCCGGCGTGTTGACCAGATGCGTGCGGAAGTGGCTCATCGGTTCGATGACGATGGCGACATTGCGCTGCGCGCCGTATTCGGCCAGCGCGCGCAGACCCTCAGCAGTGCGCGGGAATTCGTCGGCGGGCGGGAGACGGCGGAGTACCGTCCCCGGATGGCCGTAGAGCGCGCCGGTGTAAGCCACCGCACCGAGTTCGGCGGCGATATCGACCTGGCGCTGGTGCCACGCCAGTCCCCGCGCGCGGTCCGCTGGATCGTCGGCGGAAAGGTCGCACGCCACCGGCCATGCGCCGCCAGGACTGACGGTGAGCGTCAGTCCCAGGCTTTCCGCGCGTTGCCGAGTGAGGCGCGGTGTGTACGTCACGTCGTCGCCGACGACGACCTCGAACACGTCCAGCCCGACCGCTTTGGCCGTGTCCAAAATGGGCAGCCGGTCGTTTGACCAACTGTCGGTAAACAGGTAACAATGGGTGCCGTAGTGAATAGACAAATTGGGTTTCCTTGGGAACAAATTGTTTGAACGTTTGAACGTTCCAACGTTTTAACGCGCTATGGGTTGTGGATGCGCTTCTAAAAGGGAATACAGGCCGACGCTGACGGTAATGCCAACGAGGATGAGTCGCCCGATCTGCCGGGTACGGCTGCGGAAGGTCACGAGGCGCGTTGCACTGGGGGTGCATTGTGGCGTCCCGGTCAGGCCCGCCAACGCCAACTGGTGAATGTCCGTGTTATCGGCTACTTGCGTCGCCAGGTCGGCGTTCACACCCCAGGCGTAAACGGGGACGGCAGCGGCAGTGTGTGCGGTCGAGGTCCACGTGACGGTGGGGAATTGCCCCACGCCGTTATTGGCGATGACCTGCAGCCCGCCGGTTTCGTGATCCGCCGTGACGATGATGAGCGTATCCGTGCGCGACATAGCCCACGTGTAGGCGATTTCGACAGCATGATCGAATTCGAGCACCTCGAAGACGTCGCGCGCGATGTCGTTGGCGTGCCCGGCGTGGTCAATGCGCCCGCCTTCCACCATCAGGAAGAAGCCGTTAGGCGTGTTTTCGAGAAGCTTGAGCGCCGTGCTGACCATTTCTGAGAGGTGGGGTAGAGTGGTGTAGCCTGGATCCAGCCCCATGACATAATCATACTCGTAGGGCAGATTGGTGAGGCCGAATTGTCCGGACACCCGCTCCGTAAACGGCGGCGTGAGCGCCTGCATACCGGCACGATCCAGGATCACCGTGTAGCCGGCGAGGGTGGCGTTGGACGGATTCAGGCCATAGCCCCCACCGCCGAAGATCACGTCGGGGCGGGTCTGCGTCAGGTAATCATTGGCGATGTTGTTGTAATAGGTGCGGGAAAATTCGTGCGCGCCGAAGGCCGCGGGTGTGGCGTGGGTGGCTGGCGTCGTGGTGACCAGTCCGGCGCGCTTGCAATAGGTATGAAACCGTTCGACCAGCGTTTCGAGTTCGCTCTCGTCGCCGGGCCAGGCGACGGAAAGCACGCCGTTGGCGACCTTGTGCCCTGTCGCCATCGCTGTCGCTCCTGCCGCCGAATCGGTGATGGCGTTGTCGGCTGAATAAGTGGTCATCGTGCTGGAGTAGGGGAACGATTCCATCACCAGCGTCCCCGCGCTGCCATTCAGATACATCCCGGCGGCGCGCACATGTTCCGGTCCCATCCCATCCCCGATGAAGAGGATGACGTTGCGCGGCGCGACCGTGGACGTGATGACATCGCTATGCGCCGGAACGCCTGCGCGCGCGTCAATGGTATGCGGCGCTGGCGCGTTCAGCGCAAGGCCGATCATGGCGACTGTAATGATGACAATGGCGCTTAACTTGTTCTTCATTTTTCAGTCTCCTGGTTACATTATGAAACGGACCGCTGCGACGATCCCCATCCCCACGATGACCGGGCCAAACAGGCTGCGCGTCTTCCACGCGACGACGAATGTGGGGATGGCGGCCCACAGGAAGAGGTTGCCGAGGCTCACGTCGAGCCGGTTCTCTGTGACGACGAGCGCCGGCAAGAGCAGCGCCGCCAGCACCGCGACGGGCACGTAGCGCAGCCACGCGACTGCCAGCGGCGGTAGCGGCTTCGACGTCAACACCCACACCGGCAGCAGGCGCGGGATGTACGTCACGACGAGCATCCCAAGCATTGTGAGCAGAATTGCGTTTTGGTCTAACATAATCAGCGAATGAGCGAATCAGCGAATTCCCATTCCCCAATCCCCAATCCCTAATCCCTAATCCCTAATCCCCAATCTCCAGCACCACGCCGAGCGTTGCGCCGATAAGTGCGGCGATGATGACGGCCCAGTGTCCCAATCCGCCCAGAGCCAACACAACGGCAAGCAGGCCGGTGGCGGCGGCGACGATGATGTGCCGCTTGTCCTTGATCTGCATCACCAGCAGCGCGATGAACATCGCCGGCAGGGCGTAGTCCAGCGCCAACGGCTTCACGTCGGCGATCAACTGTCCGGCGACTGCGCCGAGCCACGATCCCAGGATCCACGAGAGCTGCGCGGTGACGTTGACGGCGAAGACTTCGGCTTTGGGCGACGCGCTTTCGGCAAACTGCGCGATGTGGACGGCGAAACTCTCGTCGGTCAGCTCGTAGGCGAAAGCGGCCAGCTCGCCTTTGCGCCAGTGCTGCATATATGGCGACAGCGCCGCCGACATCAGCAGGTGGCGCAGATTCACCACAAACGTCGTCAGGATGAGCGACAGGGCCGGCGCGCCGGTCGCAAACAGCCCCACCGCGATCAACTGCGCCGACCCCGCGTACACCAGCAGCGACATCAGCACGGTGTTCAGGATTGAAAGGCCCGCCTGCTGCGCGAGTACGCCATACGCGAAGCCGATGGGAACGTAACCCATTACAATCGGCGTGGCCCGGGTCACACCGCGCAGCCATGCCCACCGCAGCGCAGATGTCGTTTCCAGAGAGGCCATTAGTTGTCCGTGTAACCGCACAACGCGATGGCGCGCGGCCCGGTGTGGACGCCGAGCACGGGCGAGACGATGCTGATGATCAACTCTGCCGGGGCGAACTCGACCTGCACGCGCGCGGCCATCGCTTCGGCCTCCGGCAGCGCGGCGTTGTGCAGCACAGCAATGTGCATCTTCTTGCGGGTGTCGAGTTGCGCGAAGAAGTCATCGTATAGCGCCTGGATCGCTTTCTGACGGGTCCGCGTGCGCCGTCCGGCTTCCACCATGCCGGTCTGGTGGTTGACCAAAATTTGCGGCTTGAAGTTGAGCAACGTGCCGATAAACGCGCTCGCGCCGCCGATGCGACCGCCCTTGCGCAAGTATTCCAGCGTATCCAGCGTGATGATGTAGACCATGCTCTTGCGGGCTGCATCGGCAGCGGCGACCATCGCCCCGACGTCCCCGCCAGCTTCGCGCGCCCGCGCCGCTGCCAGCACTTGCCAGCCCAGGCTCATCGAGTTTGACTTGGAATCGACGAGATGGACGGGCGTGTCGATCATCGTCGAGGCCAGCCGCGCCGATTCGTAAGTCCCGCTCATCGCGCTGCTGATGGTGATGGCGACGATTTCCTGTGCGCCATCATGCTGCGCTTGCTGGTAGAGGTGCAGGAAATCCTGCGGCGTGGGCTGGGAAGTCGTCGGGTAGGTCGGATCGGCGACCAGCCGCGCGTAGAATTCATCCGGCTGGATGTCCACACCCTCGCGTAACTGCTCGTGCCCCCAGATGATCGACAGTGGCGCGACGTTGATCGCGTACTGTTCCCGCAAAGCCTGTGGAATATCGCATGTGCTGTCTGTAATCAACGCTATCTTGTAGTCTGGCATCGTCCCCTCCTTTTGAAAGTCGAAAGTCTAAAGTCCAACGTCGAAAGTCAAATTCCTAATCCGTTCAAGTCTGCTCAATCCGTTGACAAAAAACTCACTCATCGCAGCAATACGATAGCTACGGCGGTGGCGATGATGACGCTGACCGAGGGCAACAGCGCCTTGTAGAGTGCGCCCCAACTCGCGCCGAAGTAGTTGTGGGTGAGCGCCAGACACAGGTGCATCGGTGAGAGCATAATGCCGCTGAAACAGCCGACGAACATCCACACGCCGGAGGCCATGGCCTCAATGGGCAGCCCCGTCAGCAGCGGCGCGACCAATGGCAGGCTCAACGCCATCGCCGCGGGCGCGGTTCCCGTCACCAGGCCCACCAGCATCGGCACGACGAAGGCGACGATCAGCGGTGGCAGGCCAAGTGTCCCTAACGCCTGCGGGATTTGTTCGACCGCGCCAACGTCTTGCAGCACTTGTTTGAAGATCATCACGCCGAAGATGGATGAGAACGTCTGCACCGGCAGACTGCGCGCGAGCACGTCGCGCCACTGGTCTGGCCCGATGCGCTTGACGATGGCAAACAGCGCGCTGATGACGGCCAGACTGATGAGCATATTGAACTGTAAAACGACGACAACCGTAATCACCAACAGCATCGGCCACGTACTGCCGAGTAAGGCGCGCCACGCTGCGCGCTTGTTCTGCCCGTTGGCCTCGTGTTTCTCCTGGCGGATGCCTGCTAGTCCCCAGACTACGCCGCCGAGCATTGCGGCGATGGTGAGCGGCCACGATGCGCGCACGAAGGCGTACACGGAAACGCCGAGCAACGCCGACACCATCAGCAGCGAGGAGTAGAGCGGGAAGACGTACTCCATCGAGTGGCGGAACCAGTAATTGATGTACGTTTTGCGGCTGGGCGTCAGATCGAGCCGCGTGCCGATCTCGTTGACCATCGGCGCGGAGAACATTGCGCCGCCGAGCATCGGCATTAGCCCAATCATCGTGGGCATGAGCGCCAGCACGACGCGACTGTCGGGCACAACAACTTGCAGCGAGGCGACCATGCGTTCCATCGCGTGCGTGCGCCGCATCAATTCGGCCAGCAGCAACACCAGGAAGACGGCCCCAGCGAGATTCCAGGTGTCTTTGGCGGTCAATCCACGAAAGATGGACCGGACCAGGCTCAGGAAGGGATAGCTGAACAGGATCGCGGCCAATCCTGTATCCAGCAGCAGGATGAGGCCGAGATCCCATTTGCGCGTCAGCAGAAAGATCGTCACGCTGAGGATGACGGCAAATTTGAGCAAGTCGAGCATGGATTACCTGCCGTGGACGGGGATGCCCTGGGACTGCGCCGCCTCTACCAGCATCGCGATATGCTCTTTGGTGGGCGGAGTCAAGTCGGCGGCGCGGTAGACCAGTCCCAGGCTGTTGTACTTGTCCCCGGCCATACGGTGGAACGGCAACAGCTCAAGCGTGATGGGCGCGGGGTCGCCGGACGCGCCGTCGTGCTGTGCAGCGCGCAAGTCGCGCAACTCGCGCACGTAGGCGGCGATGGCCGCGACCTCTTCCGGCGTATCGTTGACGGTAGGAATGACGGGGATGCGGAAGATGATGGGCTTGCCGCTTTCGACGATGCGCCGCGCGTTCGCCAGCAGCAGCGCGTTGGGCGCGCCGACAGCGCCGTGATGTTTGTCGGAGTCCATGTGTTTGATGTCCATCATGACCAGGTCGGTGAGCGGCAGGAGCGCCGCCAGGCTATCCCACGGCACGTTGGCGGCGGTCTCGATGGCGGTGTGTAGACCCGCCGCCCGGCAGCGTTCCAGAATCTCCCGCGAGAACTCGACCTGCAGCGCCGGTTCACCGCCGGAGAGCGTCACGCCGCCGCCGGAGTTCTCGTAGAACGCGCGGTCGAGCAGGATTTCGTTCACGACGGCCTCGGCGGTCATCGCTTTACCGCTGAAGACGAGGGCTTCGGCGTAGCAGACGTCCACGCACTTCCCGCACACGATGCACTTCTCGCGGTAGAAGACGCGCGCGCCATTCTCGTCAAACGCCTGCGCGCCTTCGGGACACACTTCCACACACGCGCCGCAGCCGATACAGCGGTTGGGGAAGAACTGGATTTCCAGCTTGGGGCGGATGCTTTCGGGGTTGTGACACCAGAAGCAACGCAGCGTGCAGCCCTTGAGGAAGACCGTTGTGCGGATCCCCGGCCCATCGTGGACGGAGAACCGCTGGATGTTACATACATAGCCCGTCGTCATACTATATTCAGATTCCTTCCAATAAGTCTAGTTGTCGTTAGTCATATAGTCATTCCCGGTTGCGCTACTCAGGCATACTTCGCGGCCATCTCTTTGGCGATGCGGGTCCAGTCGTGCAGACGGCGCGGGTGTCCGGCAAGGGTCTGCAATTCGCGCAGCACAATCTGGTAATGGAAGCCTTGCAACTGCCGCGCGCCGTTCTCAAGGTCGCGCCGGATGACAGCAGTGTCGTCTGGGAAGACCACGTCGCTGGCCTTCTGCCGCCACATAATGACGTAATTCTGTCCCACGGCCTCTTGCACCTTCGCCAGATCCGTCCACGCGCTGCATACGAAGATGCGCAAATTTTTCAGTGCAAGTACGCCCGCAATTTTATGCGTGAGATTCTCGCAGCAGCCGTAGGCGCTCAGTCCGAATTGCTCGATGATTGGGCGCTGGTATTCGAGGCAGAACGTGCGCCACATCCGTGGCGAGACGCCCTCGAATTCCTGGCTATTCGCCATCATCCACAGGTTTTCGTAGCCGATTCTGCCGTCCGCCGCCGGTTTGCCGATTGGGTCGCTGCACGTCATGGGATCGCAGGGATTGGGCGTGAGCAGGCCCGTCGCGCGGACCTGGGCCATCGCGGCGAGGGTGGCGTCGCGTAGGTAGGCCATGAGCCGGTGCATCAACTCTGGCGCATCCACCATGTCGAGCATCATTTGCGTGAGGCCGCGCAGGTCGGCGGCGGGCGTGCCCAACGTCGCGCCGAGGGGCGCGCCGCAGGTGAGGCGCACGTCGAGGATGTCGCCAAGCAGATCATGGGCGCGGTCGAGGGCGGCTTGCGTTTTCGCTGCGTTGTAGGTGAAGACGGGCAGCGTCAATTTGTCGAAGTCCGCCGCCGTCTTGAGCGGGGGATCGTAGCCCCACGCGCCGCCTTCGACGCCGCTCTCTTCGTGTGCGATGTCTACGCCCCAGATATTGGCTGGTGTGATGTCGAAATGAGCGTGGATGCCGAAGCTCGGCGAAATCGGGCTATCATCGGCGATGTCGTGTTTGATGAGGATCTGGCGAAAGTGGCGTTCCAGGTCTCGTAGCCAGGGATCGGTACATTCCAGCGCAGCGTCAGGCAGGATTTCGTCCCATGCACCGACGGGGCGACACCACACTGGCGCGCGGTCGGGTGTACGCAGCGCGTTGACGTCGCGCCAGCGTTGTTGGATGGCGGCGTTTTCGTCGCTGGCGGCGATCTCCGCCACATGCCGGGCTAACTCGCGGACGTAATCCCTTTCTTGTTGTATGTTCATCGTTTTTTTTGACAGGATTAACAGGATTTTCAGGATGGAGACAATGAAAAATCCTGTTCATCCTGTCCAATTCTCACGCTTCTCTGGGCTTTGCCAGAATCTCGCGGATTTCCAGTTGCTTGAACTTGCGCGCGTAGGCGGGTTTGAGGACAAGCGCCGTATCTGCGCCCTCGCCGGTTCCCGCGACGGCGATGATCTCGCGGGACATGTCCAGCAAATCAGCATCCGCCGCCATCAGCGCGACCTCGACGGCGACCTTCATCCCCTGGCAGAAGCGATACAGTGTCTCGCGGACGATCTTGTTGGGCGGATTACCGGCGAAGGCGTCGCTGACGTCGTCGCCGAGCGCGTGGAGCGAGGTGAGCACGGTGACGCCGAGGGCCTCCAGTGCGGCGCGCTCGTCGGGTGTCATCACCCAGCCTTCCTTCTGGAAACCGCCGCAGATGGTGACGGCGATGATCTGTACATCCAATCCCGCGAAAATCGCGTGGGCGCGTTTGGCCGTGTACCCGTGGGATGAGGCGACGACAATCTGCCGGATACCTAGCGTTTCGGCGCGCTCGCGCGCAAGGCGCAGTGTGACGTCCGTATTGGCTATCCCTGATTTTTCAAAGTAGAGGATTTTGCTTTCCACAACCTTATTCCCCCTCAGCGAAGTGTTTGAGGCCCATGTTGCGAATTTGGGCAATGTGGTACGTGTCGTGTGTGCTCATCCAGGCGATGGCCTCGGCCCAGGAGCAGTTGAATTCCGATTTCTCATCCAGTTTGCCGGCAGGAAGGGTGCGCAATGCAGCCACGTAAGCGTTGTGGCATGCGTCGAGCACAGTGAGCGTTTCCTCCCAGGCTTCTTGGGAGAGGATTTCAGGGAGCGCAGGCCAGTTCGCTTTTTGATAAGGATAGTCCGGCAAATCCGACAAACCCAGCGACGCCGTCAACTGGTATTTCCAAAAGAGCACGTGCAGCACGATACCCCATACCGAGTACCCTTCGTAAGTGTCGGTTGACGTGACCTCCTCCAACGTCAACTTGTTGAGCATTGTCCGCAACGGCGGCGCATTGAACGACATACCATGGTATTCCCGCTCAGTTATGTCAATAATCAGGGTCAGATCGCTGTTCATCGTTTTCCTCCTTTATGGGTGAGTGGTGATTGGTAATCGGTGATGGCTAGGTTAGCTGGTATCCATACACCGATGACTGATTACTCGTTATTTGCTTACCCTTCTCAAAAATGCGCTTGATGCGCGCCATATCAAACTTTTCCGTCCGGTCGTAATTGTAGATGCCGTTCTGTTCCTGTTCGACGTCGGTGAGCTGCGTGTAGCAGAAGCCGACGATGTGCTCGTAGCTCAAGAGCACGTCAGTCAGTCCTTCCAGGCGTGTGTAGAATTCCTCCAGGGTTTGCGGCGCGTTGCCGTAACCCCACGAATCGTCGGCGTAGACCAGGTCATCGCGCGGAATCCACTTGATGCCGCCGTATTCATCTACCAGATAGGGTTGCCCGGTATAGGTGACTTCCCGGTCAGGGAAGTTGCGGAAAGGTCCGTGTTGTGGATGCGGCTTGAGCTGGTCGCGCAGGAGCGCCGGGTCTTGCTGGTAGGTGTGCACCGTCCACAGGTCGGTATCCACGTGGACGTAACCGCTGGCGTCGTTGACCGGGCGCGTCGGGTCAAGGTCGCGGGTGAGCTGTGCGGCGTCGCGGTGCAGGCGATAGTGCTGGCGTGTGTCGCCGGTGTCGTGCGTCTCGTTGAAGGGCGTCCACGCGATGATGGAGGGGTGGTTGCGGTCGCGCGTCACAATCTCGCGCCATTCCGCCAGGAAGTTGCGCGCGCTGACCACATCCTTCACGTCAATGCCCCAACTCGACGACTCGCCCCAGGTGAGATAGCCGAGTTTGTCCGCCCAGTAGTGGAAGCGCTCCTCAAACACTTTCTGGTGCAGGCGCGCGCCGTTGAAGCCCGCCGCCAGCGAGAGTTCGATGTCGCGCTTGAGCGCGTCGTCCGTCGGCGCGGTCCAGATGCCGTCGGGGTAGAAACCCTGATCGAGCACCAGCCGCAGGTAGAACGGTTCGTTGTTGAGGAAAATGCGATGACCCTCGATGTGAACCTTGCGCAGACCGGCGTAGCTCTGTACCGTATCCACCACGGCGTCGCCGTCAAGCACCTCGAACGTCAGGTCGTACAAGAAAGGCGACACGGGCGACCACAGTTTTGGCGACGTGACCGGCAGGATCAACGGCGTTCCATTGGCGGCGATGCTTTCGGCCTGGCTGACGACGGCGTCGCCAGCCTTGAGCGTCGCGCGGAGACGCAAGCCGGCTTTGAGCGCGTAAAAGCGCGGCGTGACGATAAATCGCGCGTTGTCCACGTCGGGCGTAATCTGGCAGTCGCGCAGACCGCACTCAGCCACGGCCTCCAGCCACACCGTCTGCCAGATGCCGGTCGTGCGTGTGTAAAGACAACCGAACGACTTGAGGGCCGGACACTGCTTGCCGCTGGGCTGGACGCCAGAGCGCACTTCGTCGCGCACGTAGACGACGAGGTTGTGCGTATGGCCCGGTTTGACGTGCGCCGTGATGTCGTAACTGAAGCTGGCGGTGCCGCCCCAGTGCCGTCCCACGGATTCGCCGTCAATGAAGACCTCGCTCTCGTAGTCCACCGCGCCAAAGTGCAAAATCACGTGCTTGCCGGCCCACGCGGCGGGAATGGTGATGGTGCGTTGGTACCACATCATCTCGATGAAATCTTTGTAATTGACGCCAGACAGTGGACTCTCCGGACAAAACGGAACCATGATCACACCGTCGAAGCCGTTGCTGTTGGCAAAACCGTGCTGCATACCCGATTTGCCGAAGTCGAAGGCGTAGGTCCACGGGCCATTGAGGTTGATCCACGGATCGCGCCGGAACTGCGGGCGCGGATATTCAGGCCGTGAAACGTTATTTGATGTTGTCATTTAATCCTCCAAATGAAAAAGATGGGCAGAGCGTGAAACGTGAAATGTAAATTGTGTTGTCATGCTAGTCGAAGATGCTGCCGAAAAGCTTTTTGAGCAGGCCGGCCGGTTTTTGTCCAAACACTTTGTTCGTTTGCCCATTGATGGCAACGGTATAGATTTTCCCTTCGTAGCGATAGTTAGCAATCCAGAAGGGAAGCAGCAGCAGTTTGTACGAGAGCGCCGACATATTGGTCGGAAATGTCTGCAAGTTCTGGATGTTGGGAACCCTGGCCGTCGCCTGCATACGCGCGGCCTTTTCCCCCTTTTTGAGCGCGATCTGCCGGGCTGTGAGGGAAGCATCCGACGTCGAAATGGTGTAGATTTCGGCGGGCCAGTCGGCAAGGTAGGCGCTATCGTAAGGCACGGCCTCTTTGAGCAGGAATTTGTGGAAGACCTCACTCAAATCCTCGGGCAGGGTGTGCGTCGCCGGGATAAGAATATCGTCTTCGAGGACATAGTGACTGCCTTCGTGGATGCGCTTCTGCGATCCGCCATAGCCGCCCCCTGTCGCGCCAAAACCGATGCCGCCTTCGCTGATGGTCAGACCGAAGCCTGACCTGGAAGATCGGTTATTGCTCGGTTCAGTGCCGCGCCAGCGCATCTCCCCGCTGATATCGAACGTCCACGCGGGCAGGTACAGGCCGCGCACGCGGGTCGTGCGGATTTGATCGCTGTGCACGTTTTTATCAAGCCAGCGGTGGAAAGTCTTCTCCGCTTCTTCTGCGGTGACGGCGAAGGGGATGATGCCCTCTGGCTGCACCATCTCCTGCGTTTCAATTTGCACGACGTGAGGGGACCCACAGTACGGACACTGCGTCGAGATTCCCCCGGAGAGCAGTAACTTTGCCTGGCAGCCCTGGCATTGGAAGCTGTGCAGCCCGGCCGGCAGCGCGTGACCTTTCGTCGTGGCGAGGGCGACGGCGAAGTCGTGTTCTTCCACGGCCAGACCATCCTTGAGCGCGGTGAAGATCGTCTGGCGATGTCCGCAATGCGCGCAGCGGATCATCTTTCCGCCGGGTTCGAACTGCATCACGCCGCCGCACTGCGGGCAAACGAAGCGCCGGGCAGCGACCGGTTTCGGCGTTTCGGGTTGTTGGGGGGCAGCCTGGCGGTCCGGGTTGATGATGTCTTCGGTTTTCAGTCGCCCGTCGAGGATCGCCAGGCCGCGTCGCGCTCCGGCGTTGGTCGGATCAAGAGCCAGCGCGTGTTCCAGATGTTCGCGCTTTTCCGCTGGGGCGTCGGTGAGGCCGGTCAGCCAGATGTGCGCCTGCGCTTTTTCGTCGTGCGTTGCGGCGCTATCCAGCAGCACGCGCTCCAGATAACGTTTGGCCTCTGCTTTATCCCCGGCCTTAGCGGCAGCGATACCGCGTACAAGCTGACCGCGAATGTCTATGAACGTCATACTCCGTTCCTCAGTTTCTCTTTTCTGCTGACGTGCTGTGTATTATAGCATGAGTTGGGAGTAGGGATTGCGCTGCGCCGGGAAAGGGAGTATAGTCCAGATGGTGGTCTTCAAGGAGGTGCAGAACAATGGCAACCCCGACTTTGATAGGCATTGACATCGGAACATCCAGTGCCAAAACAGTGATGATCAGCCCGGATGGTGCGCTGTTAGGCATGGCAGCGCGCGAATACGCCGTGGAAACGCCGCGCCCCGGGTGGGCCGAGCAGAACCCAGAGACGTGGCTGGAGGCGGCGTTGGACACGCTGCGTCGCGCCGTGGTCGCGGCAGACATCCCGGCAGATCAGGTGCAGGCTATCGGTTTCTCCGGGCAGATGCACGGAACGGTATGCCTCGATGCACACGGGCGCGCGCTGCGTCCGGCAATCATCTGGGCGGATCAGCGGTCGGCGGCGCAGGTGGCGGAGGTGTATGCGCGCATCGGGCGCGCACAGTTGGCCGCGTGGACGGCGAATCCGCTGGCAACCGGCTTTATGTTGGCGACGTGGCTCTGGCTGCGCGAGCATGCAGCCGACGTCGCTGCGGCAACCACGTATTTGTTGTTGCCGAAAGATTACGTCCGTTACCGTTTCACCGGCGAGATCGGCGCGGAGCCAAGCGACGCCTCCTCAACGTTGCTCTTCGACACGGCGAATCGTTGCTGGAGCGCGCCGCTGCTCGCTGCATTGGCGCTCGATGCGCGAGTGCTCCCGCCCGTGTTCGGGTCGGCGGCAGTGGCAGGCGGGTTGTTGCCGGAGATCGCGGCGGCGACGGGTCTGCGTCCTGGCACGCCCGTCATCTACGGCGGCAGCGATCAGGCGATGCAGGCTGTGGGACACGGCGTCGTCGCCCCGGGCGTGCTCTCATCCACCATCGGCACCGGCGGGCAGCTTTTCGCCCCCAGCGCGCAGCCGGCTTATGATCCACAGGCGCGCCTGCATTGCTTCTGCCACGCTATGCCAGATATGTGGCACCTCGAATCGGCGATGCTCGCGGCGGGGCTTGCGCTCAAGTGGCTGCGCGACAGTGTGATGTCCGGTCTTTCATACCAGGCGATAGCCGACGCCGCGGCAACTATCCCGCCCGGCGCGGAAGGATTGTTCTTCCAGCCGTATCTCGCGGGCGAGCGCACGCCGCACATGGATTCGCGCGCACGCGGCAGCTTTGTCGGGCTGACGCTGCGCCACGGGCGCGCGCACATGGCGCGGGCGGTGATGGAGGGCGTTGTCTTCGGGATGCGCCAGGGGCTTGAGCTGATGCTCGATCTCGGCGTAGCGCCGGAGCGCATCATCGCGTCGGGCGGCGCGACGCAGCATCCATTGTGGCTGCAATTGCAGGCGGATATGTTCAATCACCCGCTGTACCAGACGCGGACGGTCGAGGCGGCGGCGGTGGGGGCGGCGTTGCTGGCCGGGGTGGGGAGCGGCGTCTACACAGATGTGGCAGACGCGGCCGCCCAGGCCGTGCGATACGCCGATGAGGTGGTCACGCCCAACCCGGAGAATGTTGCGCGTTATGCGGCGCTCGCCGATACATTTGCCGCGCTCTATCCCGCCCTCGCGCCCACGTATCACGCTTTATGGTAGACAGTAGACGGTAGACAGTAGACGGGAGCAGAAAAGCCCGGGCTATTGAAGTATTCAAACCATCGGTCGTAGAACCGTAGACAGCAAACAAAAACGGTAGACAGGAAGAATCCCCTGTCTACCGTTTACTGTCTACCGTCTACTTAAAATGGCCGCGGCGCGATGCCGATCAGATAGCCAAACTTGGCCTTGAATTCGTCCAGCGACAGATTCGTCTGCGCGGCCATCTTGCCGAGCAGAATCTCGTCCTCAGCATCTTCGGGCATGAGGCGGATCATGAATTTGCGCGCCGAACGGAAGACGAAGGAATCGGTGTTGACCTTGCGGACTTCAGTGCGCCCGGTGGTGGGGTCCATCATTTGCGCGAAGGGGATGGGGACCATCTGCCCTTGCTGGATAGTGACTGTCGCGTGGCTGCCTTCGTTGAGCAGGAAATCCACGGCGGCTTCGCCCAGACTGCGCGTATAGTCAATGTCGTAGGCGATGGGATCGGCGCAGCGCAGTTCGTAGCCCTGATCAATGTTGATGATGCTGGTGTTGATCCCCAGACCCTTGAGCTGCTTGCGCAGTTCATCCTTGAGGATGTCCGAGAAGTTGACCTCCGACAGACGGATGTGGCCGTGCGCGTCGCGCTCGACGTTTTCCAGGCCGTCCAGGTCTCCGGGGAACATCTGCTCCACCACGCCTTCAGCGACGACCGCCACGCCATGCGGTTTGTCCTCAGCGTAGCGCTTGATGACGGTCGTCGTGAGAATGTCAATGACTTCTTGCAGACGAATCTCCCGGTTTCCCCACTCCTCGGGGATGAGGGTGACGGTCGCGCCGGAGCTTTTGCCGATACCCAGCGCCAGATGGCCGGCCTTGCGTCCCATTGCCACAACGAGGTACCAGCGTTGACTGGTGAGCGCGTCTTCCATCAGGTTCATCACCAGCCGCGTTCCTAGCTCTCGCGCCGTCTCGAACCCAAAGGTGACAATGCCTTCTGGCAGCGGCAGGTCGTTGTCAATAGTCTTGGGCGCGTGAACCGTCTGGATGCGAACGTTCATGTGCTCATCGGCGTAGCGCGCGACGCGGTAGGCAGAGTAGGCAGTGTCGTCGCCGCCAATAGCCAGCAGGCAGTTGATGCCCGCGTCAATCAACGTGCGGCTGCACATTTCGAGGTCCTTCTCCGACTTGGTCGGGTTGGCGCGCGACGTGCGCAGGATGGAGCCGCCGTCGCGGTGGATGCGGCTTACGTCGGCGATAGTCAGTTGTTTGCCGACGATGCGGCCCTGCATGAGGTACTTGAATCCTTCATACAGTCCCGTGACTTCGATCCCATTGACGATGGCTTCGATGGTGGCGGAGTGGATGACGCCATTGATCCCTGGCGCTGGCCCACCGCCGACCAGGATTGCGAGTTTTTTGTTTCTTGTCTTGACCATAATCTCCCCCTCTGAACATGCTTTGAAAACCTTGCGAATACGCCACAGTATAACGCAAGGCCGAAAATCGGCAATCACATCAGCGGTTATGAAAACTACCTCCCCATCCAACCGCCATCAACAATTAACGTAATGCCGTTGACGTAATTTGAGGCCTCGGAGGCCAGATAGACGACCGCGCCTTTGAAGTCAGCGGGGGTCCCCCAGCGTCCGGCGGGGATGCGCGCCAGGATTTGCTCGCTGCGGACGGGATCGTGGCGCAGCGCCTCGGTGAGATCGGTGGCGATGTAGCCGGGCACAATGGCGTTGACGTTGACGCCCTTGCCCGCCCACTCGTTGGATAGCGCCATCACCAGTTGGCCGATGCCGCCCTTGCTCGCGGCGTAACTCGGCACGGTAATCCCGCCTTGAAAGGTGAGTAGCGAGGCGGTGAAGATGATCTTGCCGCGCCCGCGCGCCAGCATATCCTTCCCGAATTCGCGCGCGACGATGAACTGCGCGCTGAGATTCGTCTCGATGACCTCGTCCCATTTGTCGTCGGGATACTCTGCCGCGGGTTGGCGGAAGATCGTACCGGCATTGTTCACGAGGATGTCAATGGGCGGGCATTCTTCCTTCACCCGCGCGATGAAGGCGTAGAGCGCCTCACGGTCGGCGAAGTCGCAGGCATATCCCGTGAATGTACGTCCCAGGGCAACGACGTCTTGTTCTACCTCGCTGCCCGGTTGCAACGTGAGGCTCACGCCAACGATGTCCGCTCCAGCTTCGGCGAGCGCCTGCGCGTACCCGCGCCCAATCCCGCGCCGGCAGCCGGTGACGAGCGCGGTTTTCCCGTCTAGCTTGAATTGATCGAGGATGTTCATGAAAGCTCCAAATGAGAGATTGGAAACAGGAATAAATATGCCGCCTCTGCGCGCCAGTATTGTGTCCGCCAGTGCGTTTGTTTGTGCAAGCCATGTTTGCCACTGCGCGACTTTGTTGTACTCGCGTTCTTGTGTGAGACGTTGATCATCCTCCACATAACCTGTCAACCCTGTGGGTAGTCAGCGATTAGCTTAATTGAACGCCAATTTTACACATTCAGCGCTTCGGCACTGTTCTTTTCCCCTGCATGACTTGAGAGCAGCACTTTCTCGAACCGCTCCCACATCAGGTGTTCCAGCCGGTCATCAACCAGCGCGCCTGTTGCCACGCCGGCCAGAAATGCGCGGAGCCAATGGGGCTTGCGCAGCAATCCGACGAGTAGGGCCGGGTAAAATTTCGTCACGACAGGCATGTTGCTGATCGTCCTGCCCTCGGGGGTGGTGTAGTGGAAACGTAAGGACTGCACCGGCTTGCCCGTCAGACGGGAGCGCAGCTCGCCGCCTAACCAGTTACCCGCCAACGCGGCGGCGATGCTCAAAACCGCTTCAACCAACATTCGCAGCAGAAACATAGCGCCTCCTCTCTAAATAGCCACAGAGAACACAGAGTTCACAGAGAAAAATAAAAAATACTCTGCGCTCTCCGCGTGCTCTGCGGTAAAATTTTCATTATCGGCGCTGTACCGTAGGTTCGGTTGCACTCCTTGAAAATAGCCACCGAGGATACAGAGTGCTGAGACTTATCGCCAATCCACCCACGTAATCCCCCCATCATCCACCAGCGGGATGATGTTCCTATCCTCCGGCGCGAGCAAGTAGATATTGTTGAGGTAGATGAAGGCGATCTGTCGCCCGTCGGGACTCCAGCGCCACACCGGTAGTTCGATGCCGGTTTCGCCGGGCGGGTCGAAGCAGAATTGATCGGAGCCGTCGCGGTCAATCAGGCAAAGCTTGTGCGGGCTGGTGTCGCTCTTGTAGGGGATGAGCGCGCGCCCGAAGAGCAGCGTCGTCCCATCCGGCGCGTAAACCGGCGTGGCCCACATCCCCGTCTCGGAGGCAAGTTCGGCGCTGTACGCGCCCGTCGCCGCGATCTGCCACACGTCGAAGATAGGACTTTCCTCTGGATCATCAATGTTGGGCGATGGCGTGTGGATAACCGTGGCGATGAAGTTGCCGTCGGGCGACCACACCACCGAAGGGTTCCACGCCCAACTGCTGTAGGTGCGGTACGTGGGGAAGGTGAGCAGCGGGACGCGCTCCGCTTTGCGCAGATTGACCACGCCCACGCTATCGGGCTGCGAGTAGGCCAGCGCCTCGCCGTCGGGCGACCAGGCGTAGCGCGTGCCCCACCAGCCGTATCCGCCGCCAGCTTCCGCCGCGAGGATTTTGCGCCGCGTGACGAGCGTGAACTGCGCGGTCAGTTGCGCCGTCCACAGATCATTTTGCCCGCGCCAACCGGGCGCTTGTGCGATGACCTCCGCCGTGGTCCAGGCGATGGTCTTGCCATCGGGATGCCACCCGGCCCATAGCGCGTCGCTGACGTTGAGCGGGATCGGGTTGGGATCGGCCTCGGCGGTGCGGATGAGCCACAGCTCGTTGATGTGCTCCGCTTCGGTGACGCCGCGGGTGAAGAGCAACTTCGATGCATCTGGCGAGAGGCTGAAGACGCGCCCATCCAGATCGCCCAACGCGGTGAGACGGCGGCGCGCGCGATTGCTGCCGCGCAAAATCCACGCATCCTGGTTGTTGAGGTAGGCCAGTGTGCCGGTGATGATGACCGTTTCGACTTTGGGGCGCGTGCCCACGAGGCGGATCTCGTCCTGTGGCGGCTGGGTGACCGCCTCCTGCATCAGCGTGCGTTCCACCTCCACGCCGTCTTCGAATGTGATGCGGTAAGCGCGTTCTAAGACGCCCGCCCGCCCCGATTGCAGCAAGCGCGTCTCGCTTTCAGGGACGGCGGCGTCGCGCACAACTTGCCGTCCAAACGGCAGCGTCTCGGAGATGGTTTCCGTCAGCCGGGTCACGCGCACGATGGTGATGATCATACCGTTGCGCAGCGCGGCGGTTTCTGGCGGCGTCAGCCGGTCGAATTCGCCCAATGTGACGCCCTCGGCGGTCAAGAGATCGCGCACGGTGCCCAATGCGGTGACGATGAGGCGCTGCTCGCCGTCAACCACCAACGTCACGCGATTAGGTTCGGTGGGCGAGGGCGGGACGACACACGCCGCCAGCAGCACACTCAGCGCCGCCAGCGTGACGCATATGACGCCAAGCAAACGACAGGATTTGGGTTGTGTGAATATGGATAGCTTCATGCCGTGTTTTATACAACGGCTTATGTCAAACGTCAAACGCCAAACGCCAGTGTTGGAATGTTTCAACGTTAACACGTTTGAACGTTCCAACGTTCAAACGTCTCACTGTTCCGGCGACTCAAGGCGTGTACCCCAGTGGAATGTGTGTGCGCCTGCGAGGGCGCGGCTCACATCCCAGAAACCTGCGCCGCCGGTCACACCCAGGCGATAGGGGCGATTCTCCGCGTCGAAGTAGAGGAAGGCCGAACCGTCGGGCGCCCACAGGGCGGAACCGTCGTTGCGGTCAAGCAAGGCGATGGGATGCGCGGCTTCGTCGGGACCCAGGAAGTAGAGGCCAGGCGCCGGGCCGGGGCAACCCTCGCCGCAGCCGCGATGCACGAACGCGACCCACCCGTCGGGCAGCGCCAACGGAGACGCGGGGTGCAGTGCCCACTCACCTAGCGCACACATCTCGTAAGGCATACTCATTGGCGTATCGCCGAAGGCTGGCTGTATCTGGAAGAGGCAGCCCTGCTGTGGCGTATCGGTAAACAGCCACAGGCTTTGCGTTCCCCAACTCAGCCCGATGTCGCAGCCTTCCACACAGGCCACGTCGCCGATGGGGGTGATTTGTCCTGTTGCTACATTGAGCAGTCCTATGAGCGTCCCTTCCGCCGATTGCACTTCCAGGATTAACCAACGGCTGTTGGGCGACCAGGCCTTGAATCGCCAGGGCGGTGTGCTGGAGGAAGGCAGTGCCAGGCGGGGTTCGGGGCTGTCGAGCGCGGTCAGCCACAACCCTGCGCCATCTTCGTAGGCGACAAGGTTGCCATCTGGCGCGAGGTGGACGCCCATACAGCCAGCATCGCCGTCGCTGCCGCAAAACCCCAATGTTCGCTGTGCCTGCCGCAGTTTGGGCAATTCGATTGTCAGGATAGTCCCGATGAGCGTGTTATTGGTGGTCATCTCGGCTGTTGGTTGGATGCCCCATGCCAGGTAGACCAGGTAACGTGTGTCCGGCGTCACGTCGAAATAAATGCCCCGGTCGTCAATCAACCGGCCCGCGGTGGGGATGTGCGTGTGCTGCCACTGGGCGCGGTCGAAAACGTACAGTTTGCCAGCGTCGGTCACATACAGCACGTAGCGTTCGTCCTGCGTTATCTGGTAGGTGAGCACGGTCTCCCCTTCCACCGCAACTGGCACACTTTCCACTGCGCCGCCTTCCGCCAACCACGACCAGATTTTCCCATCGCGCATAAAGTAGAGATCAACAGGCAACGCCGGCCAGCCCGGCAACTCCGCTGGCTGCGGCGGCAAGAGCAGTCCCGGCGGCAGCGTTGGCGTGGGGCTGGGGGTGATAGAGGGGGTGGCGGTCGGTGTGGGGGTGGGGGTGTGCGTCGGTGTGGGGGTGGGGAGAACCGGCGTGCGCGTCGGCGTGGGGGTGGGGGCGATGGTGGGCGTCTCGCAGCCGGTGAGGGATGTGACGATCAACAGAAGTACAAGACCAACAAACAATAACTTTTTCATCAACACAAAACTTCCTCTATGGGATATAGGTGAAATTCGCGCCGTTGTTGACCCACAATACCGGTTCCCCGGCGGCGGGAATGCACCACAAGCTGCGTTCGTCCGCGCCGAGGTGCAGCGCGTAAGTCCCGTCCGGCGCAGTGAAGAAGGCCGGACGCGCTAAATCCGGCGCGCTGGGCGTCGCTGCCGTTGCGGCTGGCGTCGGCGTCGGTGTGACAGTCGGCGTCTCCAGGGCTGCGGGCCGTTGATCCCAGGGTACGAGTTCGCCGGTGCGCCAGTTGAGGGCGAAGCGCTCCACCGGATCAGGGCAGCGGAAGCCATACACAGCGCAATTGACTGCATCAGTGTAGAAATCGGGTTCCTGATCGAAGACGCGCTGCTGGTAAGGAATCCGCCGGACTTCGATGTAGTCGCCTTCCCACGGACATACGTCGTAAGCTGTACACAAGTGATAGTCATAGGCTGGATCGGTGAGCAAGGTCCGCTGTTCGCCGGTGGCAACGTTGGCGATGATAATCTGCTGCGGGCTGAGGGTGAGTTCGGCTTTGGTGGGTGTGGTAAAGGAAATCGTGCGCTGTTGGTACAGCAGATAATCGCCGGCAGGCGTCCAAACCGTTTGTAGCTCCTCGGCAGCGACTTCCTCTGACGCGGCGATGAAATGCCTGGCTTGGGCGACGTTGTACCCCCACACGTCGCTTCCCCAGCCCATATAAGGATGGGCGTTGACGGCGAAGGCCGTCCGTGTCGCGTTCCACTGCACCGCGCTGCTTGCGCCGAGGGTGGTCTCCGCGCCACTCTGCAGGTCCACGGTCATCAAAATCCCGCCTTCGCAATGTCCGGCGCCGATGAGCATGGTCTCGTCGGAGAGGAAGGTGAAACTGTGCCCGCCTTTTTCGACGAGGATGAGCGTCTCGTCGGTGCGCAAATTCAGAGCAGCAATACCGCGTCCACAAATTTCTGCGCCCCAAAAATAGGCCACCCACGCGCCGCCGGGTGAAAACGTAAACTTGTCGCATGGAACCTCGGACTTCGTACATGCGGGGCTGAGCACGTGCTGGCGGACAAACTCTGTCTCTAGCGAAAATGGCCGGGTGACCAGAAGATCAACCGAGACTGCGCCGGTTGTGGGGCGGATATACAGGATGTTTCCGCCGGCAGAAAGCCGTTCGCTGCGGCGTCCATCGGCGGCGACGGCCCACAGGTGTGTGTCGCTGCTTCTCTGGGTGGCCGATGCCGGCGCAAACGGCGCGGGGATGGCGCTGGTGAAGAGGACCACGTCGCGCAGCGGCGCAGTTTTGGGGAACGGGCGTTGCCAGACGGCGGCGCACACCGGGAACGGGGTGAGGGTCGCAGTAGGGCGCGGCGTCGCGGTCGCCGTCCGTGTGGGGAGCGGCGTTGCCGGCATAGCGGTGGCGGTGGGCGTCCAGGTGGGGACGGGAGTGCGCGTCGCTGCCGGGGATGCAGAAGGCAGCGTTGCCGCAGGGGTAGCCGGCCCGGAAGTCTGGCATCCCAGGAGCAGGAGGAGTGCAATCAACCAGGTAAGCCGATACGTCTGTGCTCTCATACGCCTCCTCTCAAAATAGCCACCGGGTACACAGAGAGCGCAGAGAAAAAAACTCTGCGAACTCTGTGCTCTCTGTGGCCTAAATTTTGGTCCTCGTTGACGTGGAATCCCGCATGGAGACTCCTTCCACCAGAATTGTGTTGACGAAAGCCTCGGCGGCTTCTCTGGTGTTGATCTCGCCCACGGCTTGGGCCTCGCGCAGAGCTTCCAGGATATGTCCAATCTGCGGCCCTTGCCGGATGCCCAACGCGATCAGATCGTGCCCGTTGAGGAGAGGCGGCGGCGCGATGATCTCGGTTGGCTGCTCGAAGTACGATTTCAGCAACACGTTGGCGTGCTGTAGCAGTGCGCGCCAGCGATTTTGGGGCAGTCCGCGTCCCCATACCGCCAGCGCATCGGCCAGTGCCAACAGCACAACACTCACCCCAACCTCCCCCGTGGCGCGGTAGAAGCGGTAGGCGGCGCGCCGCGTCGGCGCGGATTTGTCGGCGCCGGCCAGCCGCATATGTTCTGCCACCAGGATGTTGATGAACGCAATAGCCTTTCCTGGAAAGCGCAGCGCCTCCAACCGCGCTTCCGCTGATGCCGCACCGGCTTCGGCATGGCCGTAGAAATGGCTGCGCCCGTCGTCATCCACGGTGCGAGTGGCGGCCTTGCCCACGTCATGGAACAGCGCGCCCCACTTGAGGAGATCCGCGCGCGGCATGTCCGCGTTGACGGGTGTTTCCAGGTATTTCAGGAGTGGCGACTGAAACGGAAGCAAGACATCGGCGAGCATAGGCCACGCCCAGGAGGGAACCGGCGCATAGTTGTCGGTTGACGAGGGACGCGGCTCGCCCTTGAGGAGGGCCAGTATTCCTTCTACTGCGGCAATGGCGGCCAGGGTGTGGACGCGGGCATCCGCGTAGTGATGGGGCTGAGATTGCTGGACCGCTTGCAGCGCCTGAATTTCCGGCAGAATGTGGCTCAACAGTCCTACGTTGGCCAGAGCTTGCAGGCTATAAGCCGCCGAAACGTCGTGCAGGATTTGGAGCAACTCGGCGCGGATGCGCTCAGGGGCGACGGTGGTGATGGAGAGCGCCTGCGCGCGAATCGCCATCTCGGTTCGTGGATCGAGGCGGAAGTGCAAAGTATTCGCCTGGCGCACGGCGCGCAGCAATCGCGCCGGGTCATCTTTGAAGCTGGCTGGCCCGGTCATACGGATGAGGCCGGCGTCGAGGTCGGTCTGTCCGTGGGTCGGGTCAATGAGCGCGCCGTCAAGGGTGAGCGCCATCGCGTTGATGGTGAAGTCGCGCCGCCGCAGGTCCTCCTCCAGCGTCGCGCCGCGCAACGAGGCGAAATCCAGTGTGACCGGGTTGTGGGTAGCCGGATCGGTCACGACGACGCGCCCGGTGTCTCGTTCCTCATCCAGCGGATAATAGGCGGCCTTTAGCGCGTTGGCAACCCTGCGCGCCAGCCCACACCCGTTCTCTACGACGGCGAAATCCCAATCGTGAAGGTCGCGCCCTAACAACAAATCGCGCACCGGTCCGCCTGCCAACCAGATCCCTTCTGTAGGGAGGATCGCCTTGAGTGGCGCTAATGGCCACTCCGGCAGGGGAATGTACGGTGGATGCGGCGCGATCCAAGCGAGCCGCAATCGCTCTTTCGGACGCGCCGCGCGGGCAGCGTAGCGCGCCGCTTCGGGCGTCATCCCGACGCCGGCGACCGTTTTGGCTTCCGTCAACGCCACCCAGCGTCCTGCATAAGGACTGAAATCCACCATCATCATCTCTTAAACGTAAAGCGTAAGGCGTAAAATGTAAAGCGTAAAACGTAAGAGATTCTTCGCGCATTACGTTTTACGTTTTACGTTTCAGTCTTTATAAAACGAGTGCGGCACGCCCGGGAGCGTACCGCACGATGATCATTTGTTCAGTAGACCTGGCGAGGGTTGTGCAGGGGCCGTACAACCTTCCCGTGGATTGCTGAATGAACCCTCTACGACGGGTTATACGCGGGTCAGGTACTCTCCGCTGCGGGTGTCAACGCGGATGGTATCGCCGACATTGACGAACAAGGGCACCTGGACTTTCAAGCCAGTGTCGCAGACGACGATTTTGCTCGCGCCGGTAGCCGTATCCCCGGCCACGGCCATCTCAGACTCGACCACTTCGAGTTCCACCGAAGTCGGGAGGTCTGCATCAAGCACCTCGTTCTCCAAAACGGTCAGGGTGACTTCCATACCCTCTTTCAAGAATCCGGCTTTGTCGCCGATCATATCGGCGGTCACGTGAACCTGATCGTAGGTATGGGCATCCATAAAATAGAAAGCCTCGCCATCTTCGTACAGATATTGCGCCGCACGGCGTTCCACTGGCGCTTCCTCGAAGCGATCTCCCGACAGGAAGTTGCGCGGGATTGAGGCGCCGGTGCGCAAGTTGCGAATCTTGGTGCGGATAATGGCGTTGCCCCGTCCGGGTTTATAGTGTTGGTACTCCAAAACCTGGTAAAGTTCACCGTCTAAAATAAAAGTTGTTCCTTTGCGAAGTTCATTGGCATCAATCATACTGTTTCCTCCATGCAGACTATCCACGTTGCATTATAACCCTGCTGCGATTATCGTCAAGGAAAACTTTCCCTTATTGCGATTTTTATAGTATAATTCTTCATAAAGATAGCAAAACCTTGTTGCAAATTGTGTTTGTGTGTATAATAACTATGAATCCAGAAGAAAGGAGAGTTCGTATGAGTCGCAAAGCTATGTTCGTGATTTTGACTGTTCTTGTGGTGCTCGCGTTGACGTTGGCTGGCTGTAAGAAATCCGCCACCCCTAAGCTCGAAGATATCCAGGCTGAAGATGAAGCTGCCGCCCAGATGAAAGAGGCTGAAGCCAATACCACCGCGATGGCAACCGTAGCCGCCACTGTGGAGGCGACCACCGCTCCCACAGCCGAGGCCCCGGCAGCCACCGAAGCAGCGCCTGCTGCGACCGAGGCGGCGACGCCGGCGGCGGCTACAACGGAAGCGACGACGGTTGCTGTTGAAGCGACGACGGTTGCCGTTGAAGCGACGGTGGCAGCGACGACGGAACCTGCCATTACCGGCGTGCCGGGTAAGCACGTGGTGCAGGCCGGCGAGAACCTCTTCCGTATTGCGCTGCGGTACGGCACGACGGTAGAAGCCATTGCTAAGGCCAACGGGATCACCAACGCCACGCTGATCTACGTTGGGCAAGTGCTGACGATCCCTGGCGCATCTGGCGGCACGCCGCCCACGCCGCCGACGACCCCCGCCCCGCCGAGCGGCGGCGAGCGAACTCACGTTGTCCAACCCGGCGAGAACCTGTTCCGCATCGCGTTGAAGTACAACTACAGCCAGTATTATCTTGCCAAATACAACGGCATCGCTAACCCTTCGTTGATCTACGTTGGCCAGGTCATCCGCATTCCGTAGGCGAGTTGGAGAAACATTCGCCCCGGATTGCGCGGTGTTTCTCGACATAGAAGCAGCCGGTGGGTAGGATCGTCAGTCTGAACAACGAACGTGTGCGGCGAGTGCAGGCGCTTGAGCGTAGCACTCGCCGCCGCTATCATGAGGGCCTGCTGGTGGTCGAGGGCTTGCGTTTGGCGCAGGAAGCGCTCGGCGCGGGACTGCCCATCCACGAAGCCTTTTACACCGCAACGTTCGCCGCCGGCGCATTGGGGCAATCGCTGGTTGATGCCTGTACAACGCGGTCCATATCAGCCTGGGAAGTGGCCCCTGAGGTGATGCAGGCGCTCTCTGATACTGAGACGCCTCAAGGGATTCTCCTGGTTATGCCAATCCCCGATCTACGCTGTAGTGAAGACGCCCCGTTGATTTTAATCCCCGACAACGTCCGCGACCCCGGCAATCTGGGCACAATGCTGCGCGCGGCGTGGGCAGCGGGCGTCTCGCAAGTCCTCCTGCCGCCTGGCGCCGTGGATTACACGAGTCCGAAGGTAGTGCGCGCCGGTATGGGGGCGCACTTTCATCTGCCGTTGCGTCGCGCCGCTTGGGATGAGATACGCGCCCTCGTCGCCGAGGCCGCTGTCTGGCTGGCGGAAGCGGGGCAGGGGACGCCCTACGATGCTGTGGACTGGCGCGGTCGCGTCGCGCTCATCGTCGGCGGGGAGGCGGAAGGCGCTGGCCCAGAAGGTCGCGCGCTTGCTGCTGATCGGCGCGTCGTCATCCCAATGGCGCGCGGCGTGGATTCGCTCAATGCCGCGCTGGCGTCGGCCATTGTGCTCTTTGAGGCGGCGCGGCAGCGCGGTGTAGGCAGGTGAACTATAGGGTGATTGTGTCGCGGGTGAATCCTGTTACAATCGGGGCATGAAACGTTTCTGGTGCGTGCTTATCGCAGCGTTGAGTCTGGCGTGCAACCTTGTGATCCCTCCCACCACGCTACCCCCGACGGTGGAGACGGCAGCGGTGACGCCGTCCCTTACTCCGTCTGTGGTTGTTACGCCGACGGCGACATCCATACCTGCTTCGCCATCTCCATCCCCAACGCCGACACCCGCGCCGACGGCAACGCCCTCCGGCCCAGGGTTGGAGCTGGATGGCGTTCACTTTTTCCCGTGGCCGTTGTATGCCGGCGATTGGGTCAGTGTTGACATTGATCCCCGTCTGCCGGACGACGTTACCGGCCCGCTGACGCTCACGTGGACCTTGAATCCCGACACGACATTGACGACGCTGGTTGACTATGTCGGATTGAATAACGCGTTACAGGCGCGGTTTTACTGGGCGTGGCAAATTCCCTCGACGATGGAGACCGTCCCATTCACCTTCACGTTGGCGCTGCCGCCTGGTTTTGACGACCCCGATCTGACGGACAACACCCTGTTTGTCGCCGTCACCCCACTGCCCATCGCGGATATGCGTGAACCGGAGCCAGAAGCGCGCTGGACGTCCACAGAACTGTCTGGTTTTCGGTTGCACTATCTCACCCATTCAGCGGCGGAGCGTGATTTACCCGCCATCACGATAGAAGCAGCGGATGCTTATGCGGATGTTACGGCGCTGTTCGGCCCGACGGACTCGCTGCTCGATATTTACCTTTTAGACCGGGTGATTGGGCAGGGCGGGTACGCTTCGTCAGCATGGGTCGCCGTCTCCTATACAGACCGCCAGTACACCCCGGTCAGCCTGGGTATGGTGCTGCGGCATGAGCTGACGCACCGTCTGGATGCGTCAGTGGGCTGCGCTCTTGCGCCGTCTTTAGTACGCGAGGGGTTGGCGGTCTACGTCGCCGGCGGGCATTATGCGCTCAAATCCATCGTCCAGGGGGCGGCGGTGATTTACGCCTCTGAGCATTACATCCCGCTGGCGCGGCTGGCGGATAACTTCTATGCGCAGCAGCACGAGGTCAGTTATATGGAAGCTGGCGCTTTCGTGACCTATCTCGTGGACAACTATGGGTGGGATGGCTTGACGACGTTCTGTCAGGCCGCGGCGTGGAATGAAACCACTCCCGACGACGCGACGCTGCTCGATGCCGGATTACAGGCTATTGGCGAGGCGCGCCTGTCGGTATTTCAGACGCACTGGGAAGCGTGGTTGGCGGCGCAGCCGGTCACATCTGCCGCTACGGCGGCATTGGAGACGGAAGTGCATCTGATGGAAACATTGCGCGCTTACCAACGCGCCTACGATTTCAGCGCGCATTTCCTGGAAGGGATTCTGTTTGACCCGCAGGCGGGCGCATCCATGCATATCACGGCGGATTTTGTGCGCCGTCCACGCGAGGCTGAGCCTGTGGCGTTGGAGCTGCTGCTGGTGATGGCGCGCGAGGCTTTGGCGCGCGAGGATACCGCGTTGGCCGACAATCTGCTGTCGGCTGTTGACGATGTGCTTGGCGGCGGTTTCCCCGCAACCGGGTTAGCCGCTGATGTGCGCGCCATTGTCGCGGCGGCGTTGGCGCAGGGGTACGAACCGTACCGTCTGACCGCGCGTCTCGACGGCAGCTATCAAGTTGATGCGCTGGAGTACGCTGCGTGGCCCACGCAGCGTGTGCTGGCGGCGGCGCAGTCGGAGACCACGTGGACGCTAACGGTGTTGTCATTGAGCCACTGACCCGTAGCGCGGGCGGTCACGCCCGCGTGTATGTGGCGATCAGCGTGGAGGTGAATGATGGAACATTGTGACTATGTGCTAACGTCGAGTCCACTCGGCCCGCTGTGGATATGCGCCACCGCAGCCGGCGTCTGCGGTTTGGGGTTTGGCGAGCAGCCGAGCGCGGCGGAAGTGCGCCGTATGGCGCGTTACGGCATTGCCGCGCCGGAGCCAGGGAGCAACCCGCTGTTGGAAGCCGCCGTCGCGCAACTGGCGGATTACTTTGACCGCCGCTTACGCGAATTCGCCGTGCCCCTCGACCTGCGCGGTACGCCCTTCCAGCGCGCCGTGTGGGCAGAACTGCTGACCATCCCCTATGGCGCCACCCTGACCTACGGCGAGATTGCGATGGAAGTCGAACACCCGCGCGCGTTCCAGGCAGTGGGGCAGGCGAACGGCGCGAACCCGGTAGCGATTATCGTCCCTTGTCACCGGGTGGTGGGGCGGAACGGTACGCTCACCGGTTACGCGGGGGGCGTAGATCGCAAAGCGGCGCTGTTGCAATTGGAGCAGGCTGGATTACAATTGCGCTTCTAAGTTGAGACTGTCAGACTATTTGACTCAGGACGATTAGGAGATTTATGGGAGATTGGATTGCACCCCCTGTACTGTCGGTTGCATCGGTGGCGCTCAACATGGTTTTAGGACTGGTTTTGAGTCTGTGCGTCGCCTGGTACTATGAACACTATGGGCAATCGCTTGCCAACCGGCGCAAATTCGCCTATCTGCTGCCTGTGTTGACGCTCACGACAACGCTGGTGATCACGATTATCAAGTCATCGTTGGCGCTGTCGTTGGGGATGGTCGGCGCGCTGTCCATCGTGCGCTTTCGCACCGCCGTCAAGGAGCAGGAAGAGCTGCTGTTCTTGTTCATCGCCCTGGCGATTGGCCTGGGAATGGGCGCCGAGCAGCGTTGGCCGACGTTTATCGGCGTGGCGTTGCTGTTGGGGTATATGTCCATTCGGCTGTTGCTGAACCGTCGCCGCCGTGACAGTAACCTCTACCTGAATGTCTTTGTTGAAGAGACCGGCCCATCGTTGTTCGAGCAGGTCAACGCCTGTTTGCTGGAACACGTGGAGGCGGTGGATTTTCGCCGCCTGGATAGCCGCGATGGCGCTTTGCAGTTGACATACTTCATTGATTGTGGCGATCCCCACACGCTCAACGGTCTCGTGGATGCGCTCAAGGCGCGGTTCCCTGTCACCGAAATCAGCTTCTTGCAGCCGGAACAAGTATTGGGAGGCTGAGTGCGCATCACAAAGTTGCGGCAGCAGGGGCGCGCCGCTTTGCACGCCGAACGTTGGCTGTGGACGCTGGCGTTGCTCCTGGTTTTGGGGGTGGGCTGGCTGGCGGGAAACGGTGGATGGCTTCGGCGACTTGGAACATCGGCGGCGGCCTTCTGGCGCGACCCGCGCGGTACGCTTGCAGCGTGGACAGCGCGCGCCGATTTCCCTGCGTTGTACCTTGACCTCAAACTTGCCAACTTCCAGCAGTTGACGGCTCTCCGGGCGCGCGCGTTGGAATTTGGCGCGTACCTGGCGGAAGATGGCGAGGTTGTCCCCGCAACGTTGACCCTCGACAACAAAACCGTGGATACCGATCTGTCGCTGCCGGAGATCGAGGCGGCGGCGCTGACGGGCGACCGTTGGCCTTTCGTCGTGACTCTCCGCGATGGGAAGACGCTGTATGACATGCGCCAGGCGACGTTGTGGCCCGTGAACGACGCCTTGCCGTGGCAGCGCACGTTGCTCAGCCAGTCTTACCGGGCGGCGCTGCGCGCGCGCGGCCTCCCGACAACGGCCTCCCAGGTTGTGCGGCTCACGGTCAATGGCGCGAACTGGGGCCTGTATGTGATGGAAGAAACGCCCCTCAGCGCGCTGGCGGCGTTCCCCGACCACGCCCTGGTTTATTTCGACCGGCGCGCGTATCTTGAGACTCAACCGGTCGTGTCGTATGACAGCTTTGCTTATGCCCGGATCGTCGTTGCCAACGCGACTGGCAATGCACGCGATCCGGCGCTCGCGGCGCTGCGCGCGGACGTAACGCGCATCCTGCGCGGAGTGGAGCAGGGGACGTATGCGCCATCCGTCGCCTTCGAGCCGCAACCTCTGGCCGACTTTATGGCGCTGACGATGCTTTGGCGCGGCGACTTCGCGCTGGATTGGCGGTCGCTGTATTTGCTCTACAATCCGACGACGCGGCGCTTCACGCCGCTTGGAACCGCCCCATTGCCTGGCGCTGCGCTGCCGCTGCCCTCCGCGTTCACCAATCACCCGGCGCTACAAAGCGCGTATGTCCAGGCGCTGGCGGCGTATAGCCAGCCGGAGTTTTTAGCGGCGGTGCGCGATAGCGAAGCATGGCGCGAGGACGAAGCAATTGCCGGCGCGCGTCTGGATGAACTGCTCGAACATCAGGCGCGGATGCGGGCGTTGGTCGCGCCGTCGCGGACGATTAGCGCCGCCCTTGTGGAAGTCGAGGACGGGTGGCAGCTTACGCTCACCAACGTTATGCCTTTTCCCGTAGAAGTGCTCGGACTGGCGATCGGAGATCGCGCCGAATTGCCGCTCGACGCCGCGTGGGTGACGGAGGCGGAGCGCGCTTATCTACGCGGCGCTGCTGAGGGTATTGCCTTGCCGGCGCAGACGACCGAATTGGCGCAGCCCGTCGTTGTGCGCGTGCCGTTGACTGCATTGCGCGCTGTCGCGCCGGGGACGCCGGAAGCGGTGACCCTCGTCACCCGCATCTGGGGCCTCGATACGCGCATCGTCGTTCCGGTGGAGTGGGGGAGCGAATGAGCGAATCAGCGAGTCAGCGAATGAGCGAATCAGCGAGTGAGCGAATCAGCGAATCTGCGAGTCAGCGAATGAGTCACTTGCCCAGTTACCAACAATCCTCAACCCCTGGCTCACAACTGGCTTACACCTCGCCCCGCTACGAAATCAAAATTCCACTACCCGCGCGCTGGCTGGCGGATGTGGAGAGTTGGGTGCGACTTCATCCGGCGCAGTGGCGCGTAACCTATCCGCCGCGCCAGGTGAACAACGTCTACTTCGACACGGCGCGCTATGCGGGTCTCAACGCCAATCTCAGCGGCGTCGGCGAGCGGGACAAGCTGCGGCTGCGGTGGTATGGGACAGATACCGCGCGGATCACGGCGGCTAACCTCGAACGGAAACACAAGCAGGGCATGGTGGGGTGGAAGGCGATGAGTCCCGCCGCCGCGGTTTTTGATCTCGCGGAGACGACGTGGCATACGTTGGTGTGTGATGTGCGGGCTGCCGTGCTGCCGGAAGCGCGGCAATGGCTGGATGTATTCGCCATCCCAACGCTCATCAATCATTATTGGCGCGCCTATTACGCCACGCCGGATGACGCGCTGCGCCTGACGGTTGACACTGCGCTGTGCACTTACGATCAACGCGCGGCAGCTTGCCCAAATCTAATGCGCCCGGCGTATGCACAAGCCCCGCTAGTGGTGGAGTTGAAAGCGTTTCCCACGGACGTGGATTACCGGCGGTTGTCCGACGCGCTGGCGCACTTCCCTGCGCCGGTAGATCGTTTCTCGAAGTATGTGCAGGGGATGCTGCTATGAAAGTGGATGAGCGCGGCAAAGTTTACCCCCGCTTGCGCCCGCCCGTGCTGCTGACGCTGTTGCTGCTCGCGTTTGCCGCCGGGTTGGCGACGGCGCTGGTCGCCATGCCGCTGTTGACCTCTCCCTCTTCGACGCCCCAGGCCGCCATCCCGCTTCAGTCGCCGGCGCCGCTCGCGCCTACGTCCGCACCACCTCCAACACCCACGCCAACTGTGCCTGAACTGGGCGATACGTTGGAGACGCTTTATATAGATATCGCCCCCGCTGATTTCGCGCAGCTTGAAGCTAAACGCCAGGAGGCGTTGGCGTTGTGGATTTTGTTGGCGGATGATGCCGACTTTGTGCCGGCGACACTGCATTGGCGCGGCGCGCCGCTCTCCGCCAGGGTGCGCCTCAAGGGTGACTGGGCCGATCACCTGGTCAGTGACAAGTGGTCGTTCCGCATAGAGTTGCGCGGCGAGGGCTATCTTGAAGGGATGCAGGTTTTCTCAATTCATGATCCCTCAATGCGCACATATCTGAATGAGTGGCTATTTCACCGCGCGATGCGCCGCGAGGGTGTCTTGAGTGTAGGCTATCAGTTCATTCGCGTGGTGCTTAACGGCGAAGACAAGGGCATTTACGCAGTGGAAGAAGGGTTTGCCAAAGAATTGCTGGAATCGCAGCAACGTCGTGAAGGGGTGATTGTGCGCTATGCCGAAGACCTGGTCTGGCGGGCGCGCGCTTTCTACGACGATCAAGTGATTCCGCCGGGCATCGAGCGTTTTTACATTGTGGACGAATTCAACGCGGGGCGGGTGCGCGCGTCTCCAGCGTTGCAGGCGCAGCGCACTGCCGCTGTGGGCCTGCTGCGCGGGTTATGGGATGGCAATTTGACCGCGCCGGAGGTCTTCGATATGGAGACGATGGCGAAATTCCTGGCGCTGTCGGATTTATGGAGCGCGCCGCACGGCTTGATTTGGCACAATCTGCGCTATTACTACAGCCCCGTGACCGGGCGACTGGAGCCAATTTCCTTCGATTCTGATCCGTTCTCGCCCGAACTGGACTTCGCCCAGGTGGGTTTGCCCGCGTCGGCATTTTACGATGACCCGTACTTGCAGTCGGCTTACGCGCGGGAGCTGTGGCGGATGAGCCAGCCGGGATATGTGGAAGCGTTGGAAGCCGAGTTGGGCGAGCAGTTTGCGCTTTATGCGGCGGCTTTAACGCCGGAATTCGGCGCGGATGTGTTGACGCCGCCGTGGGATTGGCTGCGAGGTCGTCAAGATTTGAACCGCCAGCGGTTAACACCTCTGCAGATGGTCTATGCTTATGTCCCTGAAGCGCGGGGAGATGCGCTTGTGGTCGGCAATTTGATGGATTTGCCGGTTGAGCTAGTGGGGATTAACGTCGGTGATCGGCGGCTGTCTCTCGGCGCGGCGCAAACGATCACCGGCCTGGCGTCTGTCGCGCCGCCGGTTCTGGCGGCGCTGCCTGAGGATGCATCCACTCTGCCGTATGTGACCTTCTCGATCTCTGGCGTCATCACCAGCGCTGCGGCAACCCTGACAACTCGCGTGTGGGGATTGACGCAAACCCTCACGCAGCCGATCCTGTTGGCCTATCCTGCGCCGCTGACGGCCACGGCGCGTCCCACACTGCCGACGCTGGCGGAAGCTGTAGCGCAGCACTCGTATCTGCGCGAGACCGCCGACGCACAAATGTTGACCATCCCGCCCGGCGAATGGGATGTGGTCGGCGACTTGCTGCTGCCAGAGGGGTATGGCTTGCGACTCGCGCCGAGGACAACGCTCAACTTTGGCGACGACAACTTTCTGCTGGCGACTGGCCCGTTGATCTTTGAGGGCGCCGCCAGCGCGCCGGTCGTATTGCGTTCACAAGGCGAGAAGTGGCGCGGTATCGTCGTCCTGGACGCCGGGCAGACTTCACTGTGGCGCTACGTCACCGTCGAGGCCGCCGACGCCATTAACCGCCAGGGCTGGATGCTGACCGGCGGGATCACGTTCTACCGCAGCCCCATCCGCCTCGAACACAGCCGCATCCTGCGCACACAGGCTGAAGATGGCCTCAATGTCATCCGCGCGCGCTTCGCCTTTGTGGATTCGGAGTTCGGCAATACCCGTTCCGACGGCATTGATGTGGACTTTGGGCAGGGTGTGATCGAGCGTTGCGCCTTTCACGACATCGGTGCAGATGCGATTGACGTGAGCGGCGCGGATATTCAGGTGCGTGACGCGCGGATGATTAATCTGGGCGATAAGGGCATGTCTGTAGGCGAGATGAGCCGCCTCACCGCCGAGCGTGTCTTCATCCAGAACGCGGATTTTGGCGTGGTCAGCAAGGATCTGTCGCACGTCTCCATCGCCGATGTCACGATTCAGGGCGCGCGCATTGCCGGATTGGCCGCCTACATCAAAAAGCCTTCCTACGGCCCGGCCTCCATCACGGCGGAGCGCGTCACATTTGCGGATCTATCCGCTGACCAGCAAACGCTGGTGCAAACCGGCAGTTGGATTGACCTGGATGGGGTGCGTATCTGGGGCGTTGACGTAGATGTGGATGCGCTGTACGAGAAATGGAAGAAGTAGGGCGAATGGTGAGCGGCGAGTGGCGAGTGGCGAGTCGCGTTTTACGTTTTACGTTTTACGTTGCACTATCTCTGCTTGCTGGCTGTAAAACACAATATGATGCGCCATGCACTGCGCTTGCGGCGTGGTTGGAGGCGCATGCGTTGCCAGCGGAGCGGGTGGCGGCGCCCGCAACGTTGGCGCGCTGCCTGGGCGACCGTTCTACGCTTGCTGTGCCGGAGGGCGGCGCTGCGGAGGCGCTGGTGGCGACGTTACGCGCTGAACCTGATTACGTCATCGCCTGGCCGGGCGTGGCATGGGATGGTGCGCAGGCGCAGCCGTGGTTTCAGACGCACTATCGTTTTCTTGATGCGTTGCTGGTTCCTGGCAGCACTTTGACGCCGCTCCGCATTTATGGCTATACCCCTTCACCATTCGATCAGGGTGTGTGGCAACCCGTGCAACAGTCTCTTGGCGGAACAGGCTTTGAACTGCGCGCAGTGCGCGTCAACCGACAGCGCCTGGAACCAGGCGAGCCGCTGTACGTGACGCTGGCCTGGTCTGGCGACCTCTTCGCGCTATCCGACGCAGAAAAGCTTGTGCTGCGCTTGCGCGGCGCTGAGGGAAGTCGCGTGTATGCCCAGGCGGAGCAGAGCATGGACGATGGCCTGCTGCCGGGTTTGGTCCGCGATGGAGATGCCGTGACCTCGCATTACACCTTAGCCGTTCCTGACGCTCTTCCCTACGGGGATTACACCCTGACGTTGACGATCTACCGGCGTAATGGCGCGCCGGTCGGCGCTGCAAACCTGGCGCTGGCGACGCTTCACTATCTGCCCGCAGTGACGGATGCGCCGCCGCTGCCGGAAACTGCCGGTACGTGGTCGCTTGGCGACGCCGTGGCGCTGATCGGCTACGAAGCAGCGGAACGGATTGCGCCGGGCGAGCACTTGCGGGTGACGTTGTACTGGCATGCGCGCGCCGCTGTCTCCGGCGACTACAAAGTCTTTGTCCATGTGCTGGATGCCAATGGCGCTGTCGCCGCGCAGGATGACAGTGTGCCGTTGGGATGGACCTATCCGACGTCGCAGTGGCAGCCGGGCCAATACATCCGCGATGAGCACATACTGGCGCTGGATCGTAACATGCCGCGCGGCGATTACACCCTTTGCGTGGGGATGTACGACCCTGAGACAGGTGTTCGGCTTGTCGTGACGGATGCTGGGGGCGTCGTTCTGCCTGCCGGACGCATCGAGCTTCGCGTAGTAAAAGTGCGGTAGGGTATGATAAGCGCACATATTCGTCGCTGGTTGCCCTTATCCGCGCTGTTGGCAGCGGCGGTGATGCTGCTCGCGCTGAGTGAAGCGTTGGCCGGGCATGTGACGGACAATCTCTCCGCTGTGTCGGGGATCAACGCGCCGACTTTTGCGCCGGCGCCAGGCGTCTACCAGCGCAGCATCCGGGTGACGTTGCGGGCGACGCATCCGCGCGGGCAGATCGTGTACACGATTGATGGGACGTTACCCACGCCGGAGATTGGCCTGCTGTACGAACATCCCCTGCGCCTCGACGGGGTCTCGCCGCGTGTGGTCGTCATCCGCGCCGTTGAGATTGTGGACGGCGTCCCTGGCCCTGTCGTGAACGCGACGTACATTATGGGCGTACCGAGTAAACTCCCCATCGTGTCGCTCATCGCTGATCCCGCAGCTTTATGGGACGCCGAAAAGGGCATTTTCGCCAACACGTGGGGGCGCGGCGCTGATTGGGAACGTCCGGTTGCCGTGACCTACATCCCACCTGACGGGACGCCGGGTTTTGCGCTGTCCGCTGGTCTGCGCATCCACGGCGCGGATCCTGCCGGCGCGGCCAAACAATCACTCCGCTTGTACTTCCGCAGCGAGTACAATGCCGCGCGGTTGGAATATCAGCTTTTTGCCGCGCATCCTCAACAGCCTGACACCGCACAGACTTACAAGCGACTGTTGCTGCAAACCGGCGATCGCGCCGGACGTTGGACGTTCTTCCGCGATCAATTGGTGGTGGACGTGGCGACCGCTATGGGATTGCCCGCCGCCCAGGGACGGTTTGTGCATCTCTTCCTCAACGGAGAAAGCTGGGGCCTTTATCGCCTGAGCGAACGGATTGACCGCTTTTTCCTAGATATGAATTTGGGCATCGCCGGCGCTGATCTCGTGCAGAATGGGCGACAGCGTGAAGGCGACGACGCAGGGTGGGATGCACTCGTGGATTGGATTGCGGCGCACAGTCTGGCCGAACCCGACAACTTTTCCTACGTCGCCGACCAGGTTGATCTGGACAATTTGACCGATTGGGCAGTGTTGCAGCTTTACTTTGGCTTCCCGGCCTCCGAGATGTACGCTGCACATCCGCCGGGCGGACCGTGGTTTTTCCTCTACGCCGGGGGGAGCCAATCTTTTGCCTCGCGGGCCGACGCGCCGCTGTTCCAGGAACCGCGCGCAGATTTCACCATTCTGCTGCGCGCACTTCTCAAAAACCCCGGTTATCGCGCGCGATTGGCCCGGCGGTTGGCGATGCTGCTCAACACCACACTCGCTGCGCCGGCGCTACAGAGCCGGGCGCAGGCGCTTGTTGCAACGCTGCATGATGACATCCGGTATGAGGCGGCGCGCTGGCCTACGCCGTTTTTGTGGGCGGATAACGTGGATGCTTTCCTGACCGATTTCACCGTCAACCGGCCGGCGTGGGTTTTGAAGCATCTGGCCAATGCATGGGCGATAGGCGAAGTGGCCTCGGTAAGCCTTGAAGTGCAGCCGCCAGAGGCCGGGTACGTGTATATCGAAGGTGCGCGCCTGCCGGGCCCTGGCGTATGGGAAGGCGACATTCTATCCGGCGTCCCTGTACAATTCACGGCAGTCCCCGCGCGCGAATTTGTCTTTACTGGATGGATGCTCACGATGGATGGCGCAGCGTCCACCTCCACCAACATCACCCTAACCGTGGCTGGACCCTGTCGCCTTGTCGCGCATTTTGCCCCCCCAGAGAGGACGAACGAAGGCAACGTGCGCCCTGATGACGTTGTCATCAACGAATTCTGGATCAACGACAATGGCACGCCCTACGCCAGCGTGGGCAACCGGCCCATTGATGGCGATTGGATCGAACTGCTCGTGCAGCGCGACGGGGTTGACCTGCGCGGCTGGCGTCTCACCGACAACAACACGAAGATCGGCGCGGCGGAAGGTTCGCTCATCTTCCCGGCGCTTGATGCGCTGGCGGCTGTGCCCCGCAACACGATTATCCTCATCCTGGCGACGGAGAGCGACCGCAACGCCCATGACTTCCCCAAAGATGATCTGGACCCACGCGACAAACGGCTGCTGTTCTACGTGGGCAATGGCGCGCTCGACGTGACGACGGACCCGGGTTTCGGCCTGGGAACCGGCGACGATAACCTCGTGTTGTTGGCGCCCGGTCCTACCGCCGCCTTCGACGATGACATCGGCGTTGATTTTGTGGCCGAAGGTTACGCCGTCACCCCCTACACGTTCGGTATCCTCGCGGATGGCGTGACGTTTGACCGGCCGTTCCGCAAACTTGGCGCAGATGACGGCGCGTTGTTTGTCGGAATGGGAAGCAACGACGCCCTGGCAGATTGGATTGCCGACCCGCCAGCATCACAGTCCGGCGACGAAGTGCGCGCCGATTCGCCCAACATCGTCACACCGGGGACGCGCAACCCGCCGCAGCGTTTTCCGCTGTTGCCGCTACGGTGATGTCAGACGTCGCCAGGATCACTTGCGCAACGTCAGCGGCAAGTATATGCGATTGGTTTCCCCAAGTAAACCGTAGATGTCTAGCCATTGAATGTCGGCGACGATGTAATCTGAGGCCTGCGTCACCTTTGTGATTTGCGCTGTGGTCCAGCCGCCAGCAGTGAGCCGGTAGAGATCAAGGGTGCCGGAGATGATGCCTGAAAGCTCATGGTACCCCATAACAAGACGCACCGGATTCTCAAGATAGTGCTGAGTTAGTTCCGTACTGCCGGTTTGGGGTTGCGCCTCAATGGAAAAAGTGTGATTGTTGGAATGAAGCTCTTTCGTTTCGCGAGGCTGATTATAGGTCAGAGTAAATGTTGTTTGGTTGTTTAGAGAACCTTCGGGGACGGTCAGTAGGGTGAGGTGTTGCGGGTATGTTAACCAGACTGCCCCCCCCTCCGCTCCAATGCTACGCGCCGCATACGGTGTTGGCGTTGGCGTGAGTGTCGCGGTAGGTGCAGGTGTAGGTGTTCCTCCTCCTCCTGCTGTCCTGGCGCAGCGGAAGCCGATAAGTTGGGTTTCGTATATGTCGGCCTCGTCAAGCCGAACCCAGGTGGTTGACTGACGATCTATCTCTTTCCACGAACCTCCTCGCACGAGATGTTCACCCTTGTCGCCGTATTCGACAACTGTAGGATTGTAATAGGGCGAAGTACGATAGTAATATCTGCTATAAAAATCACTCACCCATTCTCTGACATTGCCGGTCATATCCAGAGCGCCATAGGGGCTGGGGTAATTAGGGTAGCTTCCTACGGGCGTTGTGTCACCGACACAAGGTTTTTCTCTATACTCGCCTTGTTCGTTAGAATAATAAGTATTGCTGTTGCTTCTGTCACAGGTCAGTGGCTCATTTCCCCAGGCGAAAGCTCGCCGGTCGGTACCGCGCGCCGCTTTTTCCCATTCCGCTTCTGTGGGCAAGCGTTTGCCAACCCAATGGCAATAAGTGATGGCGCGCTGCCAATCTACGTGCAGCACAGGGTAGTTGGCGTATGTTGTGTTGTTGTAATAGCTAGGGCGACTTGGGCCTGAACTGAATGACAGCGGTGGGAGACATTGTCCTGCATTCACACATTCTGTGTATTGTGCGTTGGTAACTTCGGTTTTGTCAATGTAGAAAGCATCCAAAAAGACGGCATGAATGGGGCAGGCATCTGTATCGCAGCCTAATGGCCCCGCTGTATCTCCGCTGCATCCCATAAGGAATTCTCCAGCGGGAACGTAAACCTCATCACTTGGTGTTACATTCAATGTTCTCAAAGGGATGGTATTAGCGGCTGTTAATGCAGGCACTATCTGCAAACTTATCACCATAGAACCAATTCCTATCACAATAACCAGAGTGATTAAAAACGTGGATTTGGACTTGACCATTCTTCTCTCCTTGGGGCGATTTTTTTTGGGATCACGAGCATTATGGCGTGATTGTAGGTATCACTGCGACAAAGATTGCATCTGCCTCCATGTCAGTTGTGATGCGCCACCGTGTTCCATCATCCGCCCAATACACGCCGGTGCGCAGTAAGTAACTGGCGTGTGTTTCGCCTGCGGCCAGCGGGAACACATGGCGTTGTACAAGAACATCGCCTGTTTGCCAGGCAAGTGCCGGAATACCCAGTCCATCGGCAATGCCTTTGATTTCCCCCGCTTTATTGAGCAAATGCCCCATAATGGACAGGGGGCGCGTTGGCGGCACATCGGTCACGATCCACCATGTTTCGACATCGAGGACGTTTTGCTGTTGATAAGCCGCTGCCCCTAAAAAGGTCAGCGGGCCATCCAATGTGATGGGGTGAGCGATGGGTGCTCGTGTCGTGAGCATTGTGGATAGCGTATCGGCGCGCGCAATCCAGGCGTTGGATGACGGTATGACAGTGTCGGCGGCAGGTGCGTAAATAGCGAACGCTGGCTCGGTGCGGTACATACGCTGGCGATAAACAATGGTCAGTGCTGTGAGGCGTCGGGCGACAAACGGGTCTATAGCAGGTGGAGCGGCATAATGCAACCGCGATTTGAGTGTGTCCTGCAGTAGCGCACCGTGAAGAATGTATCTACCGGTTATGGCATTATTGCTGGGGATGATCCAGCTTTTCGTACAGTCGAAATCCACGCGCCGTACTGCTGTGATGCCAAACCCCTCGGCAATGGCAGCATCGTTCAGCGGAGCGACCGGTGTTTGGCACTGCGCAATCCAGGTGATGGCAACCTCGTCGGTGGTGACGTGGTAGTAGTGAAGTGCGTTGGCGATTCGTGTGTCGGGTATATTCCAGCGGAACCAATCGTACATTTCGGGATTGACTAACGGCACCCCATCTAATGTCGTCGCACTGATGGCGTAAAGACCTGGCTTCGGGTTGAAACGCTGTGGCAGGATGACCTCCACCCCGGTCATCGGCGCGATGGGAACATAATCCACCCCGTAAGTCGCCGGATCAAGAAAGGTGAAGAGCGATAACTGGACTGGCCCTGTCTCATTTTTCTGTTGATACGCGGCTAATGCCTTTAGCGTCTGTCCCCAATCCGTGTTGGAGTCCGCCAGAAAACGCCAACCGTTCTGCGGCCCGCCTGCGATTTCATTGAAAAATGTGAGATAGTTGGGGCTGAGTGTGAGCGTGCCAACCACGAGCCAGGCGAGAAGTAAGAAGTAAGGAGTAAGGCGTAGGGAGTAAGGAGTAAGGGGGGACTGAGGATTGAGGATTGGTAATTCTTGATTCTTGATTCCTAACTCGTCACTCGTCACTCGCAACTTGCACTTCTTACTCCGTACTCCATACTCCCTACTCCCTACTCCCACGTAGAGAAACGGCAAAATCGGCAGCAGATGGCGATAGCCGATGTTGATCGTACTCGTCAGGCTGGAAGCGGCGTAGAGGAGTGGAAAGAGGAGCAGACAAACCATATTCATAATCTGATATAAAGTGTGACTTGTGATCCGTGAGGCATGAGACGTGAGACGTTTTAACGTTCCAACGTTCCAACGTTTCAACGTGAAACGCAGAATTGCCCAAACTGCCAAAATCAGCGTTGGAAGTGGGGTCTTGATAAGGAAGGCGATGGGAAAATACTGCCACCACCCGTACATTCGGTTTTGTCCGAGGAGATAGCTTTCCCGCCCATACGCAAGATTGGCGCGCAGGCGTTCCCAGCGTTCGATATGGCTGGCGGCAGGCAAGGGCAGCGTTCCGTTGGCGATGGTGGATATTGGCCGTATCTCAAAGCCATACCCTGCCCACACAACCACTGCCGCAATGCCGATCATACCTGCATAAGAAATCACCGCGCGCAACAGAGCGCGCCCTCGATGATCGGGCGCGTGAAGCACGGCATAGAGCACAATGACAATGCCGCCGACGGGAAAAAGCATGATTGCGGTGAGCTTGGTTAGCTGCGCAAGCCCAAGCATCACAGCGACAAGCCACCAGCGTACTTTGCCTGGCGCTTGCAGATAAATATAGAGTGCGAACAACGTCCAGAAGATGAAAGCTGTGCTGCCCAAATCGGTGGTTGCCAGGCTACCGTGGGCAAGGACGTTGGGATCAAACGTGAAAAACGCCAGAGCCAGTAGCGCACCGGCTTTGCCGCTTATCGAAACTGTCCACCGATAGACACTACAGGCGAGGAGTACACACAGTAGCGCCACAGGAATTCGGCACGCAACCACCAGCCGATCAATGGGTTGGTACGCCAACACGGTCGCCTGGGCAACCGTGATGAGGTCGCCTTCCGTGTATCCTGGCGTCTCTTCCGGTGGGGGCAGGTCGGGGACGAACTTGAGTGGCCACGCAAACAGTGCCTTTGCCAGGGGAGGATGCTCGTCAAAGAGTTGCACCCTCCCCGTCCTCAAATACTCGTAGCCGCTAGTGATGTGAAATCCCTCGTCAACCGTCGTTGAGAGTGACCTGGCCGCCTGAAGGAGCTGCGCGAAAAAAATGAGCAGCAAACCCAGAGTGACGAGGCGAGTTTTTGGGGCGCTCACGGCATATCGAACTTCACAACCACTGGTGCGGCAGTTTCTGTTGTGCAGACGCCATCTATGGGACGGCGAGACAACGGCACGAGCAACACCGTATCGCCGGCTTGTATACCCGTGATAACGACACTATGGTCTGTCACCGGGGTCGTATTCAGCGTTGTGTACTTTGTGAGGTTGTTCGGATTTACCCCTTTGGCTACAAACGGCAAGTAAGCGTGATGGGTGAGTGAGATCCAAATTGTTGACGAGATGGGCGCTTGATAGGGCACGATCTCGTATCGCACTTGCGTTGATGCTGTCCCCTGGGTCTTCCAATTGACCGTCAACGTACCACTGCCTTTCGTCGTCTGGACATCGTAGATGAAGCCTGATGGATTCCAGGAACCTGGCGCCGGTAGGCGGTTGTTGGGGAACGAAACCGGCGTTAGAACAGCAGCATCCCAATACGAGTCGTAATAGTGTACCTGGCTGCTTCCTGGTTGCGGCGCTGCATACAGGATGGCTGTCATTTTGTCGCCCAGGGGTTCGGTCTGCACGGCCAGCCGTTCCCATACGAAGAGCTGCGTCTGCTCGGCAGACCAGGCTATATAGGGTGGAAAGTAAAAGAAACCCCCGTCGTTATCGGGCGTCAGCTTTGTGCCTTCGGGATCAAGGGCGACGCGCGCGTGCGCTACTGCGCCAATGACTGAGTGATTGCGTGCATAGGCAGATAACTCATAGGGTGTACATTGGGTTAGCCCTGTCACGATCTGATACATGCCAGCCTGATAAGCCGGTCCCCATTTGAAGTACACCTGCGCATTGACCCCCTCATAGTAGTAACTCTCTCGTACCCCGCGTGTCTCGTCATATTCAGGGATCACAGAATAATAATACCACATCCGCTTCCAGTACGGGGCAACATAATGATTGGGGTAAAACCACTCATAAGGCAGCATTTCCATGTCGCCGTTAATGAGCAGGTTGGTCGCTGTGCTCTCGACCTGGGGGGCTGGCGGGACGGAAGCGGCTATAGCCGGTCTGCTCTGCGTGCGTGCGCCGACACTGACCGCCAATGTGACCATGAGGACCACGGCCATAAGGATGTGAACAATCCGTTTCATAGAAATTCTCCTTGCTAGAACTAGTTTGCTTTTAGGATTGTATATTGTCGCTGCACAAGCTCTCCGAGCAGCTCATTGGGCCGGATACCGCTGACATCCGCCATCACCGCCGCTAACCCTTCGACCGCGATACGCCGTTGCAGCTCGACAGCCAACGGATCATCGGCGGCGTCAAATCGGTACGCGGCGGCGATGACGAGGCTGAGCGCCTCTGGCGTCACGCCGGCCTTTTCGGCCAGCCGCGCCGCCCCTACCAGCCGATCTTGCGGGCCGAGTTTACGCAGTGGATCGCGCGCCAGACGGACGACGGTATCCGCCAGGGCGCGGTTGGCAAAACCCTTGAGCAGCTCTGCGATGTACTCATCCAATTCAGCGGCATCCATCCCATACACGCCCAGGAAGCCGGCCCGCACCTCGCCGAAAGCGCGCGTCAACACACCGTTAATGACTGGATCGGCGAGTGCCTCGACGCTCAGGCGATGCCCACGCAGGTAGCCCAGATAGCCGAGCACGGCGTGCCCGCAGTTGTGCAAATACAGCTTGCGCTCGATATATGCGGTGAAGTTGTCGGTAGGGATCAGCCCTACGATTTCCGGCAGCGGGCCGACGAAGCGCGGTCGGTTCACCGGCAGCTTTTTGTACGCATCGGCGACGATCAAACTGCAATCCGCGGCGCGCATCGCCGGCGTCGGCTTGGGAATGGTGCGCCCGATGACGACATCCACAAACCCGACGTGCGCATCGGCGTAGGCGTGGTGCGTGATGGGGACGTGCTGTATCACCATCGCCCGGAATGTGGCGGAGGCGTCCTGCATATTTTCGCAGATCAGCACGTTGAGCGGCGCTGCTATGTTGCGCTCGGCGCGGCGGACGATGCCAGCGGCGATGATCGGCGCAATGTCGGGCAGCGAGCGGACGCCGACCGCCGTGGTGACGAGCGATGTCTCGACCAGCGCCGTCAGTAGCGGCGCATCCGCCTGCGAGTACAGCGTTCGCGTCACTGGAATGACAATATCCTGGCTCCAGTCGTTATCTACCAACCGCAGCGTGTACGCCCGGCGCGCATTGAGCGCCTCGATCAGTGGATCGTCAATCTCCACGAAGGTCAGCGCATAACCGGATTCAGTGAGAAGCTGCCCCAAGAAGCCGCGTCCCACGCATCCCGCGCCAAACATAATCACTGATTTTGTCATAGGCTAACCTTGTCGCTCGATCGTCATTATACCACAAGTCGAAAATCTGTTGACTTGAAGATGAAGTATGATAGACTTTTTAACTTGCAATCCGAAACTGATTCTTGAGGAGACAACTACGGCGAAAGTACGGCGCTGGGTGAGGATTCTGGTTTTTCTGGCGGGCGCGACGCTGCTCTTCTTCTGGCCGGTGTGGATAGCCGGGTATCGCTTCCCCATCGGCGGCGGCGACTTGTGGGGGCAGCTCCATCCTGTCTGGTCCTACGTGGCGGAATGGCTGCGGCGCGGCGTCGTCCCGCTGTGGCACACGGGGATGTCGGCGGGCGATCCCATCGTCGCCGAGGGACAGTATGGGATTTTTAACCCGCTCAACTGGCCGCTGTTCCTGCTGAGTCCTGTTCCGGCGTGGGCCGTCGCGTTGCGGGGAATGGCGACGCTGTGGTTGGCCGGTGTGGGGATGTACTGTTATCTCCGCTATTCCCCGGTGTGGAAACTGCGTGAGACCGCGGCGCTTATCGGCGCGCTCGCCTACATGTTCGCCGATCCGTTTGTGGCGCACCTGGGCCACCCGCAGTTCAACGACGCGCTGGCCTGGCTTCCGTGGACGCTGTGGGCGGTGGATGGCGCCATGCGACGCCGGCGCGCCATCCCGCTCGCGGCGTTGACGCTGGCGTGCCTGGCGCTTTCGGGACACGGGCAGGCGACGCTCTACGGCGCGTTGACCATCGGCGGATATGCCCTGTGGCAGGCCTGTGCTGGCGGGATGCAGCGCGTGCCGCGCCGCGTCGGGCGGTTAGCGTTGGTGGGATTACTCGCCGTGGCTCTGGTGATGCCAACCATGCTGCCGGGATTCGAGCGCCTGCCCTACACCGAGCGCGCCAACGTCCCCGCGAACCTCGGCGAATACGAGTTCCACCTGGGGATGTGGCGGGACTTCATCACGCCGCTCTTCCACGGGCGCAACCGCGTGACGTTCTGGGGGCCGTGGAACCGCGTGGAAACCGGCTCCGTCGGCGCCGTCGCCCTGGGATTGGCGTTGTTGGGGCTGATCGCGCGTCCGCGTGGGCGCACGGCGTTCTTGTGGATCGTGGGTGCGCTGGCTGTGCTCCTGGCGTTGGGGACGCAAGGCCCGCTTTACCCACTGCTGTCGTCGCTGCCGCTGTTCGACGCGACGTGGAAGACGGGCCGCGCCATTTACGTGCTCTCGTTCGTCCTGGCGCTGGCGGCGGCGGAAGGGACGGAACGGCTTTTGCGCCAGTCGTATCCTGTGTGGAGCGCCGGAATGGTAGTCGCCGCCGCGTGGATCGCCGTGCGCGCGCCGGCGTGGGCGTCGCTCGCGCCGAATGTTGCCGCCGTTTCTCGCGCGCTGTTGGGATTATACCTGGCGGCGGCGGCGCTTGCGTTCGCCGCGCTGCTCGGTTTGGGCTTGCGACGTCGTTTTTGCCGCGCCGGGCTGATCGTGCTCGTGTTGACCGAGTTAGTCGTCACCGGCGCTTTTGCCGACGTGGAACCGGCCTCGAACGCGGAAAACGATCCGCACCGCGCGGCGATTGCCTATTTGCAGGCGGACGAAGGCTGGTTCCGCGTGGACGTGGACGGCGCGGCGCGCGGGTTGTGGTCGCCGGCGGCGGTGATGGCGGCGGGGTTCGCCGTCCCGCAGGGGACTGGCAACCCGATGGAGATCGTGACGTACAATCAGTTCTACTGGGGGATTCCGCACAAGGGGATGCCGGCCTATCACCTGCTCGGCGCGAAGTACATCGTCGTCCCCAAAGGCGCGCTGCCCGGCGGCGACGGGATATGGCCCGTGTTCTTCGACGACGCGCTGGTTGACATTCACCTGAACACCAACGCCTTGCAGCGCGTCTGGCTGGTTTATCACACGCTGCCGGTGGACACGCTCGAAGCGGCTTATGCGCGCGTCTTCGCCGCCGACTTCGCGCCAGCCGTGACCGCGACTGTGCTCGACGGGCCGGCGCTCGAAACGCCGGGAACCGGTCGGATCGAAGTCCTGGCGTACAGCCCGAATCGCGCCGCCTTCTACGTCGAGACGAGCGCGCCGGCGCTGCTCGTGTTGAGCGATCTGCTCTATCCTGGCTGGCGCGCGACGGTGGACGGCGCGGCGACACGCCGCTTTACGCCACCGATGGGTTGTTCCGCGGCGTCCTCGTCCCGGCTGGGGCGCATCGCGTGGCAATGCGGTTTTCCCCTCAATCCCTGCGCTGGGGCCTGGGGCTGATGGGCATGGCCCTGGCGGTGATCGCGGGGCTTGTTTTTACGGAGCGTCGGATTATGATCCGACGCAAGCGTTTGACGAGGTCCGGCGCAATCCGACGCAAGCGCGGTAGGTGATTGAGGATGAAGGAGTGGTTACAATGACCTCATCGAAACACGATGCAGCGCGGGCGCGCCCATTCCGGTACGTTTTTGGGATGGCGCTGCTGTTGCTGTTGGCGTTCGCGCTGCGGGTTTGGCAGTTGGGGACGGCGGACCTCACCTTCGACGAGGTGGCGACGTTCTTCGTGGCGCACCGTTCCATCGGCGCGATGGTGCGTTACGTGATGGGCGCTGCCCGCGAGCACCCGCCGGCCTATTACCTGGCGATGTCCCTGTGGATGCGTTGGGCCGGGACGAGTGAGTTTGCCCTGCGCTACCCCTCCGTCCTGATCGGCGTGTTGACGGTCGTGTGGGGCTTCCGCGTGGGGCGGTGGTTGGGGCCGCGCGGCAAGGCGTGGAGCGCCATCCTCTGCGCGATCATGCCGTTTGGCTTGTGGGCCGGGCGGACGGGGCGCATGTACAGCCTGGTGTTGTGGCTCGCGCTTTTGGTGATGGAAAGCTGGCTGCGTTGGCTGGAACGTCCAAATGGACGGCGTTGGTTTGTCTTCGTCGCGCTGTCATTGGTTGCCGCGATGACGCACTACTACCTGGCGCTTTTGTGGCCCGTGCAGGCGCTCCTGCTGCTGTTTTTGCCCCGCGCCACCCGTCCCATCCGCAAGCCGTGGCTGGCGACGGCGGCGGGTATCGGCGTGGTGGTGGGCGGCTTTATCGCCGTGTCGCCGGGGATCCGTGAGATGGCGCTGGAAGTTGCGCGGCGGTTTCCGGCTTCGCCGGTGCGCCTCCGGGAATGGGGCGCGCTGTTCACCGACCTTTACGTGTGGGGGTATCGCCCGGAACTGGTGTGGACAGGTTGGGTGGGTTTGGGGTTGAGCGCGATTGGGTGGGCCTTATCCATCCGTCGCCGACCATTGACCGGCGCGTGGCTCGCCGCCTGGGGCAGTGTTCCGCTGCTGCTGGCGTCGCTGATCCCCGAAAACATGGAGACGCGCTATCTCGCGCCGCTTTTCCCCGCGTTGCTATTGGGACTGGCTGCGTTGTTGGCGCGCCTGCGCGGGCGCTGGCTGCTTGCACTCGCCACGTGTGGCTGGTGGGCTTTCGCCTTGTGGCGCACGCCGCTGCTCTACGCCGACCCCGACACCACATTCTCTACCCGCGTGCAAACATTGCGTGACGCGGCGCAGCCTGGGGACGCGCTGGTGATGAATGGTCCGTGGCCGGCCCTACTGCTGTACTACTATACACCGCCGGACTTCATCCGCGTGTACGCCGTGCCGCCGGCTGCGCCGCCTGGCTTTGCGGCAGAAACCGACATCCCCCAACTGGAGCAGATCGTCCGCGACCATCCGCGCATCTGGGTCTCCTACGGCGCGATCCATTGGGCTGATCCGCAGTACAGCGTGAGCCGGTGGCTGGCGGAACATACTCATTTCGTCTACGAACGCGCGGGACTTGCGCTTTACCTGCCGCCGGTTGCGCGTATGATGGAGGTTCAGGCAGACGTGGCGCTTGGTCCGCGTGTGACGCTGCGCCGCGCGGCGGTTGACCGGCAATCCGGGCAGATCGGCGACGTGGTGCGGGTGGGATTGGCTTTAGAAGGACAGCGGCTCGATCGTTATATCGGCCTGACGCTAGGTTTGTTGGACGCGGGGGGCAATGTCTGGCAGCAACAGCAGGTCAACCTCGGCCCGCTGCACCGTCCGGCGCAAGAGGCGTTGCCGGATCAGTGGGACGAATGGCTCGGCTTGTGGCTGTTGCCCGGTTTGCCGCCCGGCGATTATATGTTAGCCCTGCAGATGACAGGAGAAGGCGTCGAGATGGGGAGCGCCGCCAGTTACCACGGTTGGATGCCCCTCACGACCTTCCACGCCGCGGCGGGGGCGTCGCAGGCTGGCTTGGAGAGATTGTTGCCCAATCCTACCGGCGCGCTGCCCGCTTTCACCCCAACCCTCGCGGCTGCGGGTGTACAACCCTACACGGCGAAGGCGATGCAGGGCTATGTGACGGGCTTCTCTCTGTGGTGGCGGGCCGCTGGCGCGGTCTCCGCGACGCAACTGAAGATACGCCTGAACGGGCCGCAGCGTTGGGAGGCTGGCGTTTTCGCGCTCGGCCCGGAGTTCTACCCGCCCGCGGTCTGGCAGACCGGCGACGTCATCCGGCAAAACATCGCTTTCCGGCTCCCTGATGATCTGGCGGCGGGACGCTACCGGGTGCAGGCGCAGGTTGTGGATGCGGCATCGGGCAGCGCCTGGGCGGAGCTGTTCACGGTTGTCGTTGAGGCGCGGACGCGCCATTATACGCCGCCGCTTCTCATAACGCGGCGCGACGTGCGCTTCGGCGCGACGCTGCGGCTGCGCGGCTACCATCTCGAACGGGAGGCCGCGCGCCCCGGCGAAAGCGTCGCGCTGACCGTCTACTGGCAGGCCATCGAGAAGCCGCCGCAGTTGTACGCGGTGTTCAATCACCTGCGCGCGCCCGACAATACGATGTTGTGGCACGGCGATTCGTGGCCTCAGGCCGGGCTGTACACCACCGATCACTGGCGCAAAAACGAAGTGGTGGCCGAAACGTACACCATCGTCATCCCTGACGGCGCCGCGCCAGGCGATTATCCGCTGTACACCGGCGTTTACGATCCCTTTACCGGCGACCGGCTTCCGGCGACGACGCCGCGCGGCGCACATTTGTTGAACGATGAGTTTGTTCTGCTCACGCTCACGGTGCTGCCGTAACCCAATCAATCCGAATGTGGAGAATATGAGAGTAGACGCTCGCGGTAAAAGCGCAACGCACTGGATCGGCGTGGGCATCCTGCTGCTCGGTGCGATCCTGCGATTAGCGGCCTTCGACGAGACGCTCATCGAGCCGGATCAGTCTGCCATTCTCGACGCGGCCTTCCAGGTGGCGCGGCTGAACTACTTCCCGGCGATTGGGATGAAGTCCTCGGTGGGGGTCATGCAGACGGGTGTGGTTCCGCTGCTGGCGGCGCTGCCGTTGTTTGTCGTCAAACGCAGTATTGCGGTGCAGTGGTTTTTCTCCGCGCTGGATTTGCTCGCGCTGGCATGGCTCTACCGCGCCACACGGAGCGCGCTAGGACAACGCGCCGCGTGGGTCGCCACGTTGCTCTATGCGACGTCGCCCTGGGTGATCCTCTACGCGCGCACGATCTGGTATCAGACGCTCGTGGCGGCTTTTGCGACGACGGCGTTTTCCGCCATCCTTGTCTTGTTGACGCGGGCGCGTCCCAGACCGGGCGTCCTGGTTCTGGCGATGGTCGGCGCGACGTTGATGAGCATGGTTCACCTGGCGGCGGCGCCGTGGGGCGCTGTGCTGCTAGGATTGTGTTGTGTTGTGACCTGGCGACGGCGGCTGTGGCGGTCGTTTGGGATTGGCCTGGCGGTGAGTTTGGTGATTGCTCTGCCTTACCTGGTCCATCTGGCGCGTTCATCGTTCAGCGAGATCGCCTTTTTGCTCAAAGCTGCTGGTGAAAACCGCGGCCTGAATACGGCAACCTACCGGCTCTCACAGGAATTGATGTCCGGCGCGATGATCGTCGCCAACGCGCACGGCGATCTGTGGGACCGTTCTATCATCCCCTGGGATGCCGCGCCGGCGTTGCTGTTGGCGCTCGTAGGCATCGCGCTCGTCTGGGCGGTTGCGCGTATCGCCGTGAGCCGGCGGGATCGTTCCGCGCTGCTTTTTACGTTGGTGTGGATATTTGGCGTGCCGGCGCTGTTTCTGTTCTCGAACGTCCATCTGCAACACTTCTATCTGCTGATGCTCTTCCCGGCGCCTTTTGTGCTGCTCGGCGCGTGGATCGAAGCCAGCGCCGGGGCGAGTGCGCCTGCGTTACTCGCTGGCGTGTGGCGGATGGTGGGACGGCTCGCGGCTGTGGTGCTTGTGTTGATCGCCGCGTGGTGGGCCAGCCTGTGGCTCGTCCGCATCCGGCTGGAAGCGCAAGGGCAGTTGGAACGTCCCACACGCGGCTGGCTGATGGATCGCGCGGCGGCGACCGTGGCGCGCTATTTTGCGGACGAGCCGGCAGGTCAGGTCATCGTGCTCGCGCAATTTGAAGGGGAGATGTCGCCGTTTGAGTGGCTGCGCGGTTACACGCAGACCGACGCCGTGCGTGTGGTGGCTGCCGATAAGGGGTTGGTGATCCCCGCTGGCCCCGCCTGCTATTTGCTCGGACCGGGCGTGTCTATGGATGCGCTGTCGCCGGTTGCCGCGATGGTTGTGGAGGCCCCGGCGATGGCGATTCCCGCCAATCCACCCTGGCGCTTTTATTGCAAGGCGGCCTCTGGCGAGCATCCGCTGCCGCTGGCGCAGTGGGAAAATGGGATGAGCTTGTTGAGTATAGACATTACCGGGGAATCTCGTCCAAATGGACGTCTGAAGATCGTCCATACGTGGGCCTACCGCGCGATCAAGCCTGGGGCGTATCACTTTTTCAATCACTTGCTGCTGGATGGAACGCTCGTCGCGCAGATAGATGGCGACGGCATTCCGCATTGGCATTGGCGCGACGGCGATACGCTGTTCACGTACTTCACGCTGGATTTGCCCGCGGACCTACCGCCGGGCGACTATGTGCTGCGCGTCGGGATGTACACGTGGCCCGACATCGTGCGCGTGCCGATGCTGACGGGCGAGGACGGCTACGCGATGCCCGTCCCGCAGGAGTAAGATGGTGAAGATCGCTCGCCGCTGGCTGCCGCTGCTCCTCATCCTCGCCTTTTTCGCGTTGGGGATGGTACACGCGACGCGCGCTTCCATCACCTTCGACGAGGGGCCGCACCTGGCGATTGGCTACGCCACGCTGCGTACCGGCGATTTCCGCCTGCAGCCGGTCCACATCCACCCGCCGCTGGCGAACGTGTTGGCGGCGGCCCCGCTGCTGCTGCAATCTGACCTGCCCGATCCCCGCGCCGTGGACGGATGGGAGATTGCCAGCCTCTCGGCGATCACCGACGCGGTGGTGTGGCAGTATCCTCACCCGGCGCGCATGGCGACGGCGGGGCGGGTGCCTATGCTGCTGCTCAGTGTGCTGCTAGGGGCGTTGATCTATCGCTGGGCCAAAGACCTGGGCGGCTGGCGCGCCGGTTTGTTGGCGCTGACGCTTTTCACTTTTGATCCCAACTGCATCGCGCATGGTTCGCTCATCACAACGGATATGCCGGCGGTGTTTTTTATGGTAGCGACGATGTATGCGGCGAGTGGCGAGTGGCGAATGGCGAGTGGCGAATGGCGAATGGCAAATGGCAAATGGCGAATGGCGAATGGCGAATGGCGAATGGCGGCAGTTGGGGTGTTGCTGGGGGTGGCGCAGTTGGCAAAGGTGTCGGCGCTGATGCTTGTGCCGGTGGTGGGAGTGCTGTTGTTGATCCAGGGATTGGCGAATGAAGAATTACGAATTACGAATTGCGAATCACGAATTACAAACCACGCCTCACGTATCACGATTCACGTTTTGCGCACGTGGGCCGTTGTCTTCGGGATTGCGGCGCTTGTGGTGTGGGCGGGATATGGATTCGAGATCAGTGCGGTGCCGGGGGGGCCGTTCCCGCTTCCGGCCGGGACGCATGCGCGTATTTTTCAATCGCTGCGGGAGCACTACGAACTGGGGCATCCGACCTTCTTGATGGGACGGGTCAGCAATCACGGCTGGTGGTGGTATTTTCCGGTCGCCTTCGCGCTCAAGACGCCGCTACCGGTTTTGATGATGGTTGCGGGTTGTGGGTTGAGGGTTTTGGGTTACGGGTTTTGGGTTACAAGTCGAAAGCCCAAAGTCGAAAGTCGAAAATTGAAAGTCGAGAGCGGGCAGGAGCACAATAGGTGGATGGGAATACTTTCCCTGTGTCTGTTCCCGCTGATGTATGCTGTTTCTAGCTTGTTCAGCTCGGTCAACATCGGCTACCGCCATCTGTTGCCATTGCTGCCGTTTCTGTATGTAGGATTGGGAGTATGGAGTATGAAGTACGGAGTATGGAGTAGGGGGAAATCACGAATCCCGAATCCCGAATTACGAATTACGAATTGCGAATCCCGAATCCCGAATCCCCAATCCCCCTTACTCCTTACTTCTTACTCCTTACTCCTTACCTGGCTCATCATCGGCACACTCGCCGTCTCGCCGCATTTCCTGACGTTCTTCAATGAGATCGCGGGTGGGGCGCGGAGTGGGTATCGTTATCTGGTGGATTCCAACCTGGATTGGGGGCAGAATTTGTGGGATTTGCGCGCGTGGATGGACGCACACGGCGAGGATCACGTCTATTACGCGCACTACAGCCCGGCGCGGTTGGATGTGTACGGCATCAACGCCGATTTTCTGCCACCCGACCCGCGCGCGGTCGCCTTTGCGCCGTGGAATCCCGCACCGGGATTGTACGCGATCGGCGCGACGGTGCTGCAAGGGCCTTATGCGCCGGAGATCAACACGTATGCCTGGTTTCGCGCGCGTGAGCCGCTGGCGCGGTTGGGCAATGCTTTGTGGGTATATCGCGTCCCGCTGCGCGAGACGCCAGTGTGGGCGGCGATTTGCGCGGGTGTTCCAGTAGCGGCGGAGAGTGTGAGCCAACGCCTGGCTGTGGACACGCTGCGCATCATTCAGCCGGATTGCGCGCGCGCTTCTGTCTATCCGGCAGGTCAGCAACCGGGCGTGCTTCTGACGCCGCCGGATAGGGTTGCGCCAGACGGGGCCAGGCTGGATGTGGCCTTGCGTTCTCCGGCAGGTAAAACGGAACTTGAGGTCTATCGGTTGTCTGGCGCGCCGCCTGTGCCCGAAAACATAATGACCGACATCGAAATTGACGGGCCGCTCGTGTTCTTGGGTTACACTCTTAATGCTAACGCTATGGCGTCGGGAAAGGATATCGTCCTGCAAACATATTGGCGCGTCCGTGAAGCGTCGGCGCGCCCGCTCTCGTTGATGGCGCACCTTATCGGCCCGGACGGAAGCGTCGTGGCGGTAGGCGATGGCCTGGGTTTTCCCATCGAACAATGGCAACCTGGCGATGTCATAGTGCAGCGGCACTTTTTGGCGGTTCCGGCGGAGGCGCAACCTGGAGTGTACATTGTCATCACGGGCGCATACTGGCTCGATACACTGGAACGGTGGACTGTAGACCCCGGCCAGACACAGATTGTGTTGGCGACGCTTGTCCGTGGCGACCAGAGGTAAAATGATGGACGTCCGTTGGCGTTTCGGCGCTGTGCTCATTCTCCTGTTGCTCTTTGCCTTACTGGCGACCGGCGCGCGTCAGCTCTCTTTGACCGCAGATGAGCCGGCGCATATCATTGTGGGATATAGCGTATTGGCCGAAGGAACAAAGGCATTCTGGCTTTTCTCATCTCATGGTCATCCACCTCTGCTCAATGTTTTGGAAGCGGCGCTGTTTTATTGGGCTAACCCCGATATTCCGTTGACCGAGTTGCCCGGCTGGACTCAACAGCAGATGACGATGTATTTCAGCGACTTTGTCCCCTATCTCACGCCTGTTGGGCAGATCGAAGTCACAGCGCGATGGCCGATTATGCTGTGTACTGTTTTGTTGGGCGCTGTGGTTTTTCGTTGGGGAAGTGAATTATGGCATCCCCGCGCCGGTTTGTTGGCGCTGCTCGTATTGTTTTTTGACCCTTTAACGCTGGCGCACGGGCGTTTAGCCACGACCGACGTTGGCGCGGTGATGTGCGGCACAGCGATGCTATATCTTATCTGGCGTTGGCAGCGGCGACCGGGGTGGAAACGCGCCTGGAGCGCCGGTTTTCTGCTTGGCCTGACCTTGCTGGCAAAAGGTTCTGGCATCCTTTGGGCCGCGAGTGCAGCCGCCATTGTTGTGCTCACAGCTCTATGGCGGTATCGCGCAGCATTCATCACCGTGCTGCTTCAAGGTCTTGTTATCGGCGGCTTCGGGCTATTTTTACTGTGGGCCGGGTATGGTTTCACCTGGGGCAGAGTCAATATTGATTTCCCGCTATCGCTGCCTGCTCCGGCGCATTGGAATGGTTTCATCGCTCAGGCGTATAGTGTCGCCGGGCGATGGGTTTTTGCTCTGGGAGAGCGCACGCATGGACGCTGGTGGTGGTACTTTCCGGCAGCATTTTTGATCAAAAACCCTTTGCCCCTCTTAATTGGATTGGGTTTGGGGGGGGGGAGTTTGCTGCGCAAGGCTGTTGATTTTCGTACAGGCTTGACTTTTACTATTTTCCCCCTTCTGTATACCATTTCGGCGCTTACTGGCGGACTGAATATCGGCTACCGGCATCTACTGCCATTACATCCCTTTTTCTACTTGCTCATCGGCGGGGGCCTTTGGTATTGGCTGCACGGGTCAGCCTGGCGGCGTTGGGTCGTGTTGGGATTGGGACTGTGGTACGGGGTGGGGACGTTGCGTATTTTCCCATACGAGATCGCGTTTTTTAATGAACTGGTTGGCGGTCCACAAAATGGTCATCATTATTTGATTGATTCTAACATAGACTGGGGACAAGGTTACAAAGCCCTGCGTTCCTATCTGGCCGGGCATCCTGGCCCGACGCCGCAGATCGCTTACCAGTATGCGTTTATTCCTCCCAGTCTCTATGCGATTGACGCCGTGACGCTTCCACCCCACGGAGCGTTATCGGCTTTAGCGTCGCCTTTCTATCCACCTGCTGGTCGCTACGTGTTGAGTATCACAACCTTACAGGCCGGTTGGACAGCCTCGCCGGATATGTACGCCTGGTTCCGGGAAGTCACCCCAACGGCTAACCTGGGATACGCTTTTTTCTTGTATGACATTGATCCGCCTCCATTGCAGTGGTTCAGCCAATGTACGCCGCCTGCGCCGCCGCTCACCGAAGCGTTGATTGCTGAAGGCGTGGGGAATAGCGCCGTGCGGCGCGTGGATTTCGATTGTACAACTGGCTGGCTCTATCCGGACGGCGGCGCAACACCGGGAATTTATGCCGTGCATCGTTATCTTGTGCCACAGAAAGCTCATGCCTTACCGACCTTGTTGCCTTCGCCGCCGAAAGCGGAGGATGCCTTTCTGGCGCGTCGGCTGGCGGACCAGCGCCTATCGTTCAACATGCGACGCTTTACCGCTGAATTTCCGGCCTTCTCACTCTACGAACCTCAACAATCCCCGCTGGCTCCGCGAAATGCTGCGGTTTACCTGGCGAATAGCGCCGGATTGCCAACTGATGCGTCACCGATGCTCGCTTCTCCAGTCTCTTTGCAAGGCCCATTGACATTTGTCGGCGCCACATCTTACACCGACGCCGATGGCCAGACTGTAGAAACATGGTGGGAGGTTACCGGTGAACCGCCATCCCGTACATTCTCGATTATGGCGCATTTGCTTGATGCCCAGGGGACGCTGCAAGGTGTGGCGGATGGATTGAGTTTTGCGCCACAAGCTTTAGCGCCCGGTGATCTTTTTGTGCAACGGCATCGGTTTGCCGCTGTCTCTACGACGCCGTTGTGGCTACGCACCGGCGTATATTGGGCAGATGATCTGGCGCGCTGGCCTACGACCGCTGATCCTGCGGCAGATATGCTTTTGATTCCGTTAAACCCATAAAGGAGGTTTTTCCCATGCAATTTCCAAAAATTTCCGAAGCTGACCGTATTATCCGTCTCGAACCGCCCACCGGCAAGGTGCAGATGGTGCTCGACACCGACACTTACAATGAGGTGGACGACCAGTTTGCCGTTGTGCAGGCGTTGCTCTCGCCGGACAAGCTCGACGTGCTGGCGCTCTACGCTGCGCCGTTCTTCAACGACCGCTCTACCGGCCCCGCCGACGGGATGGAGAAGAGCTACCAGGAGATTCTGCGCTTGCTGG
>DAOLUH010000021.1:28859-87242 GCA_035420085.1 Anaerolineae bacterium | reverse complement strand
AGCAGGTGCAGCCGCTAGAATGGGTCAAGGTAGACGGCGAGCCGGTGGTGTGGGAGGCATGTCAGACGTTTAGCGGGAGCTGGGGATATTTCCGAGATGAACTGAGCTGGAAGGATGAGGGGCAACTGATCCGTATGTTGATCAATACCGTGGCACGGGGTGGCAATCTGTTAATGAATGTAGGGCCAACCTCACACGGCACTTTCGATCAGCGCGCTTTGGATGCACTTGGTGTTTACCGTGATTGGATGGCCCTACATAGCGAATCTATTTATGGTTGTACGCAAAGTGAGTATCAGGAGCCGCAAGACTGCCGTCTGACGCAGAATGGCAACAAACTCTATGTTCACGTCTACGCCTGGCCGTTCAAGCATCTGGTTCTTCCGGGTTTGGCGGGTAAGGCGAGTTATGCTCGTTTCCTCCACGACGGTAGCGAGGTGGCGCTCAAGCCCACGGAGTGGTCGGCGAGTCAGTTGCAGATCGGTGACGACGTCCTCGTGCTAGAGCTTCCCGTCAAAAAACCCGATGTGGTTGTGCCAGTTATTGAAATCGAATTAAGGTAGCATTACTTTTAGCCTTGTTACTCGAGTACAAGTCTGATAGAGAGGGTAAATGGAGAAGAGAGATTGTGTTCAAGACTATGAGGCGAGCTGGAAGGACGCAGGTCAACTGATTCGCATGTTGGTCAACACTGTGGCTTGCGGCGGCAACCTGCTGATGAACGTCGGCCCGACCTCGTTGGGGACGTTTGACCCGCGCGCGTTGAATGCTCTGGCGGTTTACCGCGACTGGATGGCGCTGCACGGCGAGGCGATCTACGGCTGCACGCAAAGTGCATATCCCGCGCCGCAAGATTGCCGCTTGACGCAGAATGGCGACAAAGTGTACATCCACGTCTACGCCTGGCCGTTCAAGCACCTGGTCGTCCCGGAACTGGCGGGTAGGGTGAGCTACGCCCGCTTCCTCCATGACGGCAGCGAGATAAAATTAAAGCCCGAAGATTGGTCGGCGCACCAGTTGCAGCTCAGCAACGATGTACTCGTGCTGGAACTCCCCGTCAAGCAGCCGGACGTGGTTGTGCCGGTGATCGAACTGACGTTGAAATGAGCGACTACACTTCCCTTTTAGCCGAATTGCGGACCGCCTATGCCGCCCGCTCGCCCCAATCCGCGGCCTGGAACGTGCGCGCGCAACAGGTGATGGTGGATGGCGGCAATCACACGCTGCGCCTGATGCAGCCCTTCCCGCCGCGCATTACCGCTGCCCACGGCGCGTGGGTGACGGATGAAGACGACCACCGTATTCTGGATTTCTGGCAGGGCCACCTTGCCAACATCCTGGGACACAACCCGGAGGTCGTCACGGCAGCATTGGCGCAGGCTTTTGCAGAGGGCCTGGGTTTGCAGACCGGTTTCACGGAACGGTATCAAATTGAGGCCGCCGAAATCCTTTGCGCACACACGGGGGCGGAACGGGTGCGCTTCACCACGAGCGGCACGCTGGCGACGATGTACGCGATTTTGCTGGCGCGCGCGTTCACCGGGCGCGACGTGGTGCTCAAAGTCGGCGGCGGCTGGCACGGCGCGCAACCCTGGGCGCTCAAAGGCATCGGCTTCCACCGCGAAGAAGGCTACCAGCACATCGAGACGGCGGGATTGCCTTCTGCCGTGGGCGAGCAAGTGGTGGTGACACGCTTCAATGACCCGGAGATGTTGCGCGACCACTTCCGACGCTATGGCGACCGGATAGCTTGCTTCATCGTCGAACCGTTCATGGGCGCAGGCGGCTTCATGCCGGCGACGAGCGAGTATCTGCGCGCGGCCCGCGACCTCGCCACGCAGTACGGCGCGATGTTGATCTTCGACGAGGTCATCGCCGGATTCCGCTTCCGCGCGGGCAACACGGGCGCGCTCTACGGCGTGCAACCTGATCTGGCGACGTTCGGCAAAATCATTGGCGGCGGGATGCCCGTGGCAGCGGTCGCCGGACGCGCCGACATTCTGAACCTGGCGAGCCGCTCCGGGCGGGTGAAGTTCTCCGGCGGCACCTATTCCGGCCATCCGGCTTCGATGCTGGTGGCGAAAACCATGTTGCGCTACCTGGTTGAGCATGAGGCGGACATCTACCCGCGTTTGGCAGTGTTGGGGGATCGGATTCGCCATATACTCGAAGATGCGTTCATTGCCGAGGGGATGTACGCGCGCTGCACGGGGTGGGGGAACGATGCGCTGCCTGGCAGTTCGATCTTTATGCTACACTTTCCCTATCAGGAAGATCACCCGCTGGACGCGCCGGACGATGTCTTCAATCCGGCGGTGTGCAATGTGGCGCTAAACGGCGACGTGCTCCAACTGGCATTGTTGCTAGAGAATGTCCACATCACGCACGGCCACGGCGCGGCCTCCACCGCGCACACCGAATCCGACCTGGATTTCCTGGAAGCGGCGTGCCGTACCGCCGCCCGGCGTTTGAAATCGGCATTGTAGCTGGTATCTGTGTAGTGACGGCTTCAGTCGTTTCATCTGTGTAGTGACGACTTCAGTCGTTTCTGTCCAGAGAGCGGCTGAAGTCGTCACTGTGTTGCTGAAATGTTGCCTGATGTGCTGCGCAGCGCCGGATAGCGCCAGTTTCTACCACACTTGATTCGCGTCGAACAATTCATCCGCCGGTTTTTCTTTGACTTCTGGCTCCGGTGTTGGCGCTGGCGGGGTTTGGGGAGCCGTCTCGTGCAGCCGGTCGAGCAGCTCGCGCACCTTGAGATTAAGCTGTTCCAGCGCGGAAAGCAGTTGTGGGCGCACGTTCTCGACAGTTTGCTTGCCGGCTGTCGCTGCTGAGGCCACGGCCTTTTCTGCTTCCTGGCGGAACTTCTGGCCTTCCGGGGAATGGGCAGCGTTGTCTACCGCCCCGGCGACAGCCCCGGCCATCTTCTCCAACCCCTCGCGCATCTGATGCATAAAGCCTTGCGTCGCCTCGTCTTTCCACGCCGTCGTGAAGGCTGCCGCGATGCCCTCGCCCAGGCGTGCGAACTGCTGACCAACTTCAGCCCAGGGATTTTGCGCTTTGTCCTCGGCCTGCTCATTCAACTTGCGTTCTTCTTCAGCCATATGACTATTCTCCTATTCAGCGTTAGCGTTTTTGTTTGACAAGATTTATACGATTTACAGGCTGTAAAAGTTTCTCGAAATCTTGTTTATTTACAGATGCCAAAAATGCGACTTTGTGTGTAGCAAAGACGTATCATACTATGAATTGTGCTACAGGAGGGCAAAATGACCAACAAAGTTTTGATCGTCTACGCAACCTGGACGGGGGCCACACGCGGGGTGGCCGAGGCGATGGCAGAGACGCTGCGCGCGCAAGACGCCGATGTGACCGTGATGCGCGCCAGACAAGCGCGCGACCTCAGCGGGTATGGCGCGGTGTTGGTCGGCGTGTCGGTACACGCCGGGCAACTGGCGGGCGAGGCCAAACGTTTCATCCAACAGCATCGCCAGACGTTGTCGAAGTTGCCGGTGGCTTACTTTATCGTTTGCCTGGCTGCGTCAGCGGATACGGAGGAGAGCCGCAAGTTCATGCAGGAGTATGTCAGCAAGTTGCGCCAGGTCGCGCCGGAGGTCGAGCCGGTGGACGTCGGCGTCTTTGCCGGCGCGGTGCTAACCGACACCCCGGAATACAAGCGCCTCTTCCCACTGCTCAAAATCCCGGTTGGCGGGATGGCGAGCAGCACGCCAGACCACCGCGACTGGGAGGCAATCCGCGCCTGGGCAGAGGCGGTGTCTGGCAAACTGGGGTAAGTAAGTTGTTTAGCTCCTTGTGAGCGGGTGGGGTAGGCGCAAAATGGCGCAAGGCCCTGGGCTACGGCTTAATGATTATATTATGAGGGAGTGAGGATGTTCTCAAAATTTCTGCTTCCCGGCATTGCTTTTGTCCTGACGCTGGCTTTCGGCTTTTGGGTAAGCCATGTAGGCAAGCCGTATAACGGCCTGCTGTTCAACGTTCACAAGTTGATTGCCCTGGGCGCGGTCATCGCCACGGTCATTCAGCTTACCAAACTGCTCAAAGGCGCCGATGCGCTGGCGCTCATCATCGTATCGCTCGTCGTAGCGGCCCTGTGCGTGATCGCCCTGTTCGCCAGCGGCGCGCTGATGCGCATGGACAAGCTGGATTACGTGCTGATGCTCACCGTCCACCGGGTTGCGCCGGTTGTGTTAGTCGTTGCCATAGCGTTGGCGTTTTACCTGCTTGGGCAAAAAGTGTAGCATGACCACCGAAATGGCTGTCACAGGTGCATAGCAGTTTCCTTATCCTGAAAATCCTGTTAATCCTGTCAAAAAAGGAGCATTGATGCGATGAAAACATTGGTTGTCTACGATTCCGTCTTTGGTAACACGGAAAAGATCGCCCAGGCGATGGGGGCGGCGTTGGGGTGCGAAGTTCGTCGCATCACCGAGGTGACGCCGGAGCAGTTGACTGGCCTGGACGCGCTCATCGTCGGCTCGCCGACCCAGGCGTTTCAGGCGTTGAAGCCGGTCAAGGCTTTTCTGAAGAGCATCCCGGCGGGGAGCCTCAAGGGCGTCAAGGTCGCCGCCTTCGACACGCGCATGGACGTCAAAGCGGTGAACAATGCCGTGCTGACCGTGTTCGCCAAAGCCTTTGGCTACGCCGCCGAACCGATTGGCAAGCAACTCGTGAAAAAGGGTGGGACGCAAGCCGTGTCGCCGGAGGGCTTTATCGTGACGGGCGAGAAAGGCCCGCTGCGCGAGGGCGAGTTGGAACGCGCGGTTGCCTGGGCGCAAAAAATCCGCTGACGCCGAAAATCCTGTGTGCCGTTGAGACGCCGAGACCATCAGGTTCCCGGCGTTTTTTGTGTTTTACTTGAATCTGTTGTGGATTCGGTGTATAACACACTCGTCAAGCGTAAAGCGTAAAACGTAAAACTTAAAACGTAAAATGTAAAATGTAAAGGATGCCTTACGTTTCACGTTTCACGTTTCACGTTTTACGTTTTAGCCAGAATACATTCCTCACGGAGGTCACTATGCGACTTGGAGCGCCTGTTTTTGTGGAGGTGATGACGCCCGATCACTGGATCGCGGCGGTGAAACACGAGCGGTACGGTGCGGCGTACTGCCCGGTGGGGGCGGAGGCGGATGCAGCGACGATTCGCGCCTACGCCAAAGCCGCGGAAAAAGCGGACATCGTCATCGCTGAGGTCGGCGCGTGGAGCAATCCGCTGAGCGCCGACGAAGCCACGCGCGCGGCGGCGGTGGAAAAATGTCAGATGCAATTGGCGCTGGCCGACGAGATTGGCGCACGCTGCTGTGTGAACATCGCCGGTTCGCGCGGCGAACCGTGGGATGGCCCGCACCCCGCCAATCTCACGGAAGAGACCTTTGCTTTGATCGTGGAGACCGTGCGGACGATCATTGACGCCGTGCAGCCCAAACGCACATCCTACACCCTGGAGCCGATGCCCTGGATGTATCCCGACAGCGCCGACAGCTACCTGCGCCTGATCGCTGCGATTGACCGCCCGCACTTCGGCGTCCACATTGATATGGTGAACGTCATCAACAGCCCGCAGCGTTATTTCGACAACGCTGCTCTCATCCGCGAGTGGTTCGCCAAACTCGGCCCGTACATCAAGAGCTGCCATGCGAAGGATACGTTGCTCTCCACTAAATTGACCACCCACCTCGACGAAGTCCGTCCGGGCCTGGGCTACTTGGATTATCGCACGCTGCTGCGCGAATTGAACAACCTCGACCCGGATACGCCGTTGATGATCGAGCATTTGCAGACCGCTGAGGACTATCGCCTCTCCGCTGCCTACATTCGCGGCGTGGCGGATGAGATTGGCGTGACCTTTCGTTAGCCCGGCCCTAAAGCGGCCAGGCCGAGAGAGCGAAGCCCCTGCGGGGCTGGACTCTCTAGCCCCGTAGGGGCTTTGCTCTTTCAGCTCGATGCTTTAGCTTCGAGCCTGTGAGGTAAACGATGCCCTACCTGTTCGCCGCCGAACGCCACAACGACGCCGATTACGCCAGCGGGCGGGTATTCTACAGCCTGCCCGGCTACCCTGCGTTCCCGGTGCGGCTGGCGAGCGAGATGTTCCAGCGTTGCCTGGCCCTGCGCGCGGCGGATGGCCTGACTGCGCCCTGTGCCCTCTACGACCCGTGTTGCGGCGGCGCGTACCACCTGGCGACGCTGGCGTATCTGCACGGAGAGCAGATCGCCTCCATTGCCGCTTCGGACATTGACGCGGAGGCGCTGGCGTTGGCGCAACGCAATCTCGAACTCCTGACGCTGCCTGGCCTGGAGCGACGCATCGCGGCGCTTGGGCTGTTGTGGGCGGATTACGGCAAACGTTCGCACGAAGAAGCGTTGGCAAGCGCCGAACGGTTGCGCGCGCGGCTGTTGGCACTGACTGAACACCATTGTATCCCGGTTACCCTGTTTCAGGCCGACGCCATGGACGAAATAGCGATCACCGACGTTGTGGGCGCGGGGGCGGTGGACGTTGTTCTGACGGATGTGCCGTACAATCGTCTGTCGGCGTGGCAAGGTGATAGCGTTGACCCGCTGTGGCAGATGTTGGAAGCGTTGCGATCTGTCTTGGCTCCCGGCGCAATCGTCGCCATCGCCTCCGATAAGGTGCAATCGCCCGCCCATACCGCCTACCGCCGCGCCGCCCGCTTCCAAATCGGCAAACGCCGTATCGTACTGCTAAAACGTGAAACGTAAAGCGGAAAACGTAAAGCGTAAAGCGTAAAACGTAATGCGAAATTTTACGTTTTACGCATTACGTTTTACTCTTAACTCATCACTCATTTCCCAAAAAGGAGCTTGAACTATGAAACTCGGAGTTTGTGCAGACCCCAATGTTGCACCCGTGCTGGCTGCGGCGGGTTTTGAATTTCTGGAATTGCATGTCCAGAACCACCTGAAAACCACAGTGATGGACGAGGCCGCTTTCCCGCCGGAACTGGCGCGGATTCTGGCGTCGCCGCTACCGTGTGTGGCGGCGAATTGTTTTCTGCCCGGCACTCTGAAAGTGACCGGCCCCGACGTCAACCGGAACGCGCTGGCGGCCTACGCGGAGGTTGTCTTCGAGCGGGCGGAGCAGGCCGGGATGGATACGATTGTCTTCGGTTCCGGCGGCGCGCGCCGCATCCCCGATGACTTCGACCGCGATATTGCCTGGCAGCAGCTCGTTGAGTTCGGCAAACTGATCGGCCCGCTGGCGCAGCAGCACAATGTCGTCGTCGTGGTCGAGCCGCTGAATCAGCGCGAGTGCAACGTCCTCACCAGTGTGGGCGAATCCGGGCGTTACGTGGAGGACGTGGCGCATCCCAACGTGCGCCTGCTGGTGGATGCCTATCATTGGCTCAAGGACGATAACGACTACGCGGCGATTGTGAATTACGGCCCGCTGCTGCGCCACGTCCACATTGCGACTGTGGCGAATCGCCGCGCGCCCGGCGTGGAAGCGTGCGACTTCACGGATTTTTTCCGCGCGCTCAAGGAGAGCGGGTACGACGGTCGCATCTCGATTGAGTCCGGTTGGACGGATATGGCGGCGGAAGCGCCGGTGGCGTTTGCGACGCTGCAAAAGTTGCTCAACGAGGCTGGGTGGTAGATGGACGACGCGCTTGATCTGTGTGGGTTGTGGCGTTTCCAGCCTGATCCCTCCGGCGAGGGCGAGACGGCGGGCTACTTCCGCGCCGACCACGATGCCAGACGGTGGCGCGAGGTGCGCTTGCCGGCCGACTTCGAGACGTGCCATCCGGCGCTGGACACCTACGAAGGCGTGGGCTGGTTCCGGCGCATCGTCGCCATCCCCGAAAACTGGCGCGATAAGCGCGTGACGTTGAATTTTGAGGGCGTCAATGACCACGCAACGGTCTGGGTGAACGGGCAATGCGTCGGCGAACATCTTGATCCTTTTTTGCCGTTCGCCTTTGCGATTCAGGACGCGCTCGATTTCGGCGGCGCGAATGTGATCGTCGTGCGTGTGGATAACATTCGCCGTCCGGGCGAAGTCCCCGGCTTGCAGCGCGGCTGGCGGACGTTCGGCGGCATCCTGCGCGAAGTGTCGTTGGTCGCCACGGAGAAGTGCTACATTGACCACATCGCCGCCGTCGCCGAGCCGATGGCGCAGGGCGGCATGTTGAGCCTGGATGTGACGGTGAAGAACGCTTCACTTGCTGCTGCGCTTGTTGAACTGCGCGCCGTGGTGACAGACCAGGCGGGACGGCAGTTGGCGCGGCTGCCGGCTGTGCCGCAGCCCGTCTCCGCCGGCGAGGAGACGCTCTTTGCGCTGGCGGGTCGCGTCTTCGAGGCGTTGCCCTGGTCGCCCGCGGCGCCGCATTTGTACACCGTGCGGGTGATGCTGGACGTCGAAGGCCGCGCCACCGACGCGCGCGAGTTCCGCGTCGGTTTCCGCAGAATCGAGGCGCACGACGGGCAGGTGTGGCTCAACAACGCGCCGCTGTACCTCACCGGCTTCAATTGCCACGAGGATTCGCCGCGCAGCAATAGCTGCCCCGACCTCGAAACCACACGCCGCGACCTTGAAGCGATGAAAGAGGCCGGGGCGAATTTCGTCCGCCTGTGCCACTATCCCCATCACCCGGCGGAACTTGACCTGTGCGACGAACTGGGCCTGCTGGCGATGGACGAAATTCCCCTGTACTGGTGGGACGGGCTGAACGAGGGCGAGGTCGCCTGCGCCGCCAAACTTGACGCGGCTAAGCGGCAGTTAACGGCGCTGATCCGCCGCGACTTCAACCATCCGGCGCTCATCTTCTGGTCGGTGAGTAACGAGACACACGATCAGCGGTCCGAAGTCGCGGCGGGCAACCGCGAGTTGGTGCGCCTGGCGAAGGACCTCGATCCGACCCGCCTGGCTGTTCACGTGAGCGATCACTGGCAGAGCGCGCCCAACTTCGACGCGGACGACGTCATCTGCGTCAACGGCTATCCGAGCGTGTACGGGCGCTACGAGCAGGCCAATCCTGCCTACGATTTCGCGCAGTCCGCGGCGTTCTGGCGCGCTGGGCTGGCGGCGCTGCACGCGCACTATCCCGATAAGCCAATCCTGGTGACGGAGTTCGGCTATACCTCGTTCCAGCATGTCACCGACAACGCCTTCAGTGAAGAGGCGCACGCCGACGCGCTGGCGCACGAATTCGCCGGGATGGACGCGCCCTACGTCTGCGGCGCGACGGTGTGGTGCTGGGCCGATCATCCCTGGCCGCCGGCGACCTTCGCGTTCTGCCGTTACCTGGGCGTCAGCCCCTACGGCGTGCTCACCCGCGACCGGCGCCGCCGCAAGCCTTTTTGGACAATCCGCCAGCTCTTCCGCGAGAAGCACGGCATACCGGAACCGCCCAAGCCGACGATGCCGCATCTCGGCCCGGCCGGTTACGAAGTCTTTATGATCCGCCCGCATCTGCGCGACATCCCGCAAGTCCCCTTCCCGGAGGGGTTCGGTATCCGCGCAATGCGCACGGACGAGGGCGCGCTGTGGACCGACATTGAGCGTGACGCGGAACCGTACTTCCCCATAGAGGATGAAGCGTTCCACAGTGAGTTCGGCAACTACCTGCAAACCACGCAATGGCGCAGTTTCATCGTCACCAACGCGAAAGGGGCCGGTGTGGGCGTGGTGAGCGCGTGGTTTTCGTGGGATTTCAAGGGCGAGGATTACGGGATGATTCACTGGATTGCTATCCGCCAGGCTTACCAGGGTTTAGGGCTGGGGAAGGCGGCGCTTGCGTTTGCGCTCAACCAACTCTCGCAGTGGCACGCGCGCGCGTTTTTGGGAACGCAGACCAAGCGGATCCCGGCAATCAAGCTATATCTGGATTTTGGCTTCGCGCCTGATCTCGACCCGCCGGGCGCGCGCGAAGTCTGGCGCGAAGTAGCGATGCAGTTGAAACATCCATTATTGGAGCGCAGTTTGAACGTGGAAACGTTTGAACGTTGAAGCGTTTTCACGTTGGAGGTGGGCGTGATTGAGAAGTATCTGGCTGATCTTGAGGCGCGGATTGACGCTGACACCGAAGATCGCTTGTACGCGGAATGGCGGGCGTTTACGGATGGCGACTTTCGCGGCGCGATTTTCTCGCCGCACCGCGCGCGCCGCAGCCCGCCGGGCGTGGATTGGCCGCACGTTTCCGTCAATGCGGCGCTCGAAGACTACGATTTGATGGCGTTGCAACAATTGGGCGCGTGTTCGGCGGCGCTGGCCGAAGGGAGTGGGGCGCTGTTGGCCGTCCGCTGCAACTACGGTACGGGCATTATGCCCACGCTCTTCGGCGCGCAGTTGTTCGTGATGGACGAGGCGATGGACACGCTGCCGACGTCCATTCCGCTGGCCGGGCTGGAGCACGCCACAACGGACGGCGCGACGCAATCGCCCGCGACGAGCAAAGCCGCTGATGCAGTCAAGGCACTGCTTGAGCGGGGCATCCCCAATCTGCACACCGGACTGGGCGGCAAGGTCTTGGCGATGGCGGAACATTACCGGGAGCTGCTGGAGCCTTATCCCAAAATCCGGCGCTACGTCCACATTTACCATCCTGATCTGCAAGGTCCGCTGGATGTGTGCGAATTGCTGTGGGGCAGCGGCATCTTCATCGCCTTGCTCGAAATGCCTGATCTCGTCAAGGCGCTGTTGGAGTTGGTGACGGAAACCTACATCCGCTTTATGCGCGCGTGGACGGGCATCATCCCCTTTGCGGACGGCTACAACGTCCACTGGGCGATGCTGCATAAAGGCAACATCATGCTGCGTGACGATTCGGCGATGAACCTCTCGCCGCAGATGTTCGAGGCATTCATCCAGCCCTACGACGGGCGTTTGCTGCGCGCGTTAGGCGGCGGCGCGCTGCACTTCTGTGGGCGGGGCGATCACTATATCAAAAAAGCGGCGGAAATGGCGGGACTGCACGCGATCAACATGTCACAGCCGGAGTATAACAAGATGGACGTGATCTTCGACCATACGGTAGATAAAGGCATCGCTATCATCGGCTTGCCGCGCCCTGCCGCCGCCGCAGCTTTGACCGGCGGGCGTGACTTGCGCGGGCGCGTTCACTGTTGGTGAGTTGTCAAAAGAACTATGAACACCGTGGAATGGATTATCGGCATCGTGGGTGGCCTGTTGTGCGTGATCGTCACGCTGTGGCTGTTGATGCGCCATGTGCGGGTCAGAATGGAGCGCCTTGAGCAGGCTGATGCGCGAACCCGGGAAAGTGAGGAACAATTCCGCGCGCTATTCACCTATGCCGCCGATGCGATAGCCGTCCATGATCTGGAAACCGGACGGTTTCTGGAAGTCAATGAGGAAGGCTTGCGGCGGTGGGGATACAGCCTGGAGGAAATGCGGGGTATGACCCCGGCAGATTTGGACACTTCTGACCATGCCAGCGCAGTTCCAGAGCGGCTGCGCGAGCTTGCTGAGAAAGGCCGCATCGTTTTTGACACCATCCATCGGTGCAAAGACGGGACATTGATCGAAACGGAGGTCAGTGCGCGGGTCATTCAACGTGGTGGACGCCCGGCGGTGTTGGTCATTGGCCGCGACATCACCGAGCGCAAGCGGGTCGAGTTGGCGGCGCGCGAGAGCGAAGAACGTTTCCGGGTGGCTTTCCACACCAGCCCAGACGCCATCAACATTAACCGGCTGGCGGATGGCGTTTTTGTGGACGTTAACGCGGGGTTCACGGCTCTGACTGGCTATACCCGCGAGGAAGTTATCGGCAGGCGGTCTATGGAGATAGAAATCTGGAATGATCCTGCCGACCGGCAGACATTGGTCCAGGGTTTGCAGGCGCATGGCTATTACGAGAACCTGGAGGCGCGCTTCCGCTGCAAAAATGGGGATGTCCGCATTGGCCTGATGTCTGCCAGAATTATCATGCTTCAGGGCGCGCCGCACATTCTATCCGTCACCCGCGATATCACCGAGCGCAAACAGGCTGAGGACACGCTGCGCGAGAGCGAGATGCGCTATCGCAGCCTGTTCAGCAATAACCATGCTGTGATGTTGCTCATTGATCCCGACGGCGGCGCTATTGTGGACGCCAATCCTGCTGCCGTGCAATACTATGGTTGGACGTTGGAGGAACTCCGTCGCAAAACGATCACCGAAATTAACACGTTATCGCCCGAAGAAGTTCAGGCCGAGATGAACCTCGCGCGCGCCGAACAACGCAATCAGTTTTTCTTTCGCCACCGCCTGGCCGACGGTTCGATCCGCGATGTGGAAGTATTCAGCGGGCCGATCACCATCGCCGGGCGCGCCTTGTTGTATTCGATTGTCCACGATATCACCGAACGCAAGCAGGCCGAGTTGTTGCTCAAGGCGAATGAGCAGCGGCACCGCCGATACGCGGCGTTGCTGGCGAAGCTCGTCAGTGGAGGAGAATTCTTCAAAGGCACGTTGGACGAGAACCTGCAAATCATTACTGCCTTGTCTGCCGACACGCTCAAAACAGAGCGAGTCAGTATTTGGACATACAGTGCGGATTATACCGAAATCGAATGTCGTTGCCTGTACACCTTGAGTACGGCTTCCTTTCAAGCCGGCGAAAAATTGCGCGCTGCTGAGTTCCCTGCTTATACTGCCAGTCACAAAGTCGGTGATGTCATTGCTGCTTATGACGTGCGCACTGATCCGCGCACCTGCGACATTCCGGCGGCGTATTACGATGCCTACGATATTCACTCGCTGTTGGACGCGCCAGTTTGGATGCGCGGACGATTGACCGCGCTGTTGAGCTTCGAGCACGTTGGCGCAAAACGGCGCTGGTTGCCGGAAGAGGAACAACTGGCGCAGACCCTGGCGGCATACATCTCCTTCTGCCTGGAAGCCGATGAGCGCGCGCGGGCCGAGGCCGCGTTGCGGGAAAGCGAAGAACGGCTGCGCGCGGCGCTGACATCTACCGAGCAACTCCTGGCCCAGATCGAGGCGCAGGCCCGCCAGGTGCAGGATATTATTGACACTGTGCCAGAGGGCGTTTTGCTCCTGAGCGCGCGCGGCTGGATTCTATTGACGAATCCAGTCGCCGAGGACATTCTCGCGTCTATTGGCATTGATGTCAACGCCCAATTGACGCAACTCGGCAACCGGACTATGGCTGAGTTGTTGACCTCGCCGCCCCAGGGATTGCACCACGAGGTGCTGGCCGGCGACCGCTGCTTTGAAATTATTGCCCGGCCGGTCGCCAATGGGCCGGAGCAGTGGGTGCTGGTCATCCACGACGCCACACAAGAGCGCAGCGTGCGCCAGCAGCTCGAGCGCCAGGAACGCCTGGCGAGCGTGGGGCAACTCGCCGCCGGCATCGCGCACGACTTCAACAACATCCTGGCGGGTATTGTGCTCTACAGCCAGATGTCGTTGCGCATTCCTAATCTTTCTCCCCAATTGCGCGAACGTTTGACCGTCATTGTTGAGCAAGCGCATCGGGCTGCCGATCTCATCAACCAAATCCTCGATTTTGGCGGCCGGGCGGTGCTGGATCGCCGGGCGGTAGATTTGGCGCTCTTACTCGAAGAACAGGTCCGGTTGTGGGAGCGGACGTTGCCGGAGACGATCCATATCTCCTTGACGTATGGCGCGGATGCCTGCATTGTCAACGCTGACCAGACGCGAATGCAGCAACTTTTCATGAACCTGGTCTTGAACGCGCGCGACGCGATGCCGGAGGGCGGTGCATTGCGCATCACGCTGGAGCGAGTGCACCTGGCCGATGCAGAGCGGTCTGGCGACTGGGTGCGGGCGGACGTGACGGATACCGGAACCGGCATCCCCGACGACGTTCTGCCGCGCATTTACGATCCGTTCTTCACCACCAAAGCGCCGGGCAAAGGCAGCGGATTGGGTCTGGCGCAGGTGTACGGCATTGTCGTGTCGCACGATGGGTGGATTGATGTCAAAACTCAACTTGGCAAGGGGACGACCTTCTCGATTTATTTGCCGGCGCTTGCTGTCCCGACGTTCACGAACGCCACGCCCGAAACCGACGCCTTGCCCATGGGACACGGCGAGACGATCCTGGTGGTGGAAGACAACGCGGTAACGCGCGGGGCCGTCGTTTCTGCTTTGGAGATGCTCCAGTATCACGTCCTCGAAGCTGCCAACGGGAAAGAGGCGCTGGACATCGTCGCGCAGCGTGGCGCGGAAATCGCCATTGTGTTGAGCGATCTGGTGATGCCGGAGATGGGGGGCAAAGCATTGGCTACCGCTTTGCGCCAACGCGCCCCGCGCGTGCGCGTCGTCGTGATGAGCGGGCACCCTTTGGGGATCGAAGTGGATTCCTTGCGTGCTGTGGGCGTTGTTGGCTGGGTGCAGAAGCCGCCTGGCCTGCAAGCGCTGGCTGAGGCCCTGGCTCAGGCGTTTGCTATGCGATAGGTTAAGGAGTGTAACCGAACCTGGGTACAGCTCCGATAATGAAAATTTTACCGCAGAGCACGCGGAGAGCGCAGAGTATTTTTTATTTTTCTCTGTGAACTCGGTGTTCTCTGTGGCTATTTACAGAGGAGACAATATGACCAGTTCATTAGCTCTATTAGGCGGCCTGCAGGCCGTGCAGACCGATCCAGGCGACGCGCTCAGTTGGCCGCTGATCACCCAGGAAGATGAAGACGCCGTCCTGGATGTGTTGCGGCGCGGCGCGATGTCGGGGCTGGACGTGACCACCGCGTTCGAGCAGGAATTCGCCGCGTGGCAAGGCGTTGAGTACGCGCTCGGCTTCAGCTCCGGCACCGCCGCGATCCACGGGGCACTGTTCGGCTGCGGCGTAGGGGTAGGGGATGAGATCATCTGCCCCAGTATGACCTACTGGGCCTCGTGCCTGCCGGTCTTCTCGCTCGGCGGGACGGTCGTGTTCGCCGACATCGAACCGCACAGCCTGTGCCTCGATCCCGCCGACATCGAGCGCCACATCAGCCCGCGCACGAAAGCGATAGTTGTCGTCCACTACTGCGGCTATCCGGCGGACATGGACGCGATTATGGCGATTGCGCGCCGTCACCACCTCAAAGTGATTGAGGACGTTTCGCACGCGCAGGGCGGCTTGTACAAGGGGCGGATGCTCGGCACATTCGGCGACGTGGCGGCCATGTCGCTGATGAGCGGCAAGTCGTTCGCCACTGGCGAAGCGGGTATCCTGGCGACGAACGACCGCGAAATTTACGAGCGGGCACTCGCCTTCGGCCACTACGAACGCTACGACGACCGTATCCAGACCGAGTCGCTCAAGCCGTATCAGGGATTGCCGTTGGGCGGCTACAAGTACCGGATGCACCAACTCAGTTCCGCCGTGGGCCGCGTGCAACTGAAATACTACGACGCGCGCGCGGCGGAAATCCGCGTGGCGATGAACCGCTTCTGGGATTTGCTGGAAGGTGTGCCGGGGATCAAAGCACATCGTGTGGACGAAGCCACGGGCAGCACGATGGCCGGCTGGTACGCCGCTGCCGGCCTCTACGAGCCGGAGGCGCTCGGCGGCCTCTCTGTCACCCGCTTCGCCGCGGCCGTCCGCGCGGAAGGCGCACCGTGCAGCCCCGGCATCAACAAACCGCTGCATCTGCACCCGCTGTTCAACACCTGCGACGTGTACGGTCACGGCGCGCCCACGCGCCTGGCGCACAGCGACCGCGACCTGCGTCAGCCGCCGGGCAGCCTGCCGGTGAGCGAGGGCATCGGCTTCCGCTCCTATCGCGTGCCGTGGTTCAAGCACGACCGCCCGGCGATCATCGCGGAGCACGCCGCCGCCTACCGCAAAGTCGCCGAGCACTACCGCGACTTGCTCGCCGACGATCCCGGCGATCCGCCCGACGTGGGCGGCTGGCGCTTGTTCCGGGGATAGCCTTCAGACAGGATTAACAAGATGGATATTTTTTAATCCAGACAATCCTGTCAATCCTGTCTAACAAAGTGACGGTTTGACATTCCTGCCGCTTATGGTATTATCTGCCCCGTGAACGGGGCGTAGCCCAGCTTGGCTAGGGCGCTACAATGGGGTTGTAGAGGTCGACGGTTCAAATCCGTCCGCCCCGACTGTGAGCAGAAAAATGGCTGACTTGGTAGACAAGTCGGCCATTTTTATTGGCTCTTTTCGCGTTTTGTCTGTTCATCTTTTTATCCTCTAACCAAGACCTTTGACGCTTTTCTTCATTGGTATATACTCAAGGTATCGGGTAACGCTCATCCAAACGGGCCAACATTTGGACGTTCCAACGATACTGGTGGGGTGGAACGATGGACAGATCTCAGGCAGGCATACGGTGGCATTGGGAACGGCGTATGATTGGGCTGGCGCTAGGCGTGTGGCTGGCGTTGACCTGTGTCTCACCGACTCTGGCGCAGCAAGGTCCCGACATCAAATTCGACTTCATCTCGATGGAACAAGGACTGTCCAGCGCGCTGGTGATGGGGATTGCTCAGGACCCTCAGGGATTTATGTGGTTTGGCACCCAAGATGGGTTGAACCGATATGATGGTTATACGTTCAAGGTCTACAAAACCAACCCCGACGATCCCTACAGCTTGAGCAATAATTACATCCTGGCGCTTTACGTGGATAAAGCGGGCGTGCTCTGGGTGGCGACGTGGGGCGGCCTGAACCGTTTCGACGCGGCGACGGAGCGTTTCAGTGTTTACCGGCATAATGACAATGATGCGACCAGCCTGGGCGATGACAAAGTCCAGGTGATCCTCGAAGATTCCGCCGGTGCGCTGTGGGTGGGCACAGAGAACGGCGGCCTCAATCGACTCGATCGGGAGACGGGACGTTTCACACGCTATCAGACCAACCCCGACGATCCCCACAGCCTGAGTTATAACTACGTCAGCGCCCTCTATGAAGACCGTTCAGGCACGCTCTGGGTGGGAACCTATGGCGGCGGGTTGGACAAGTTCGACCGCGAAACAGGCCAGTTCACGCATTATCGTTATGCTCAGGATGATCCATACAGTCTCAGCGATAACACTGTGACCGCCATTTATGAGGATGCCACGGGCGCATTTTGGGTCGGCACCGAGAACGGTGGTCTCAACCGGATGGATCGACAGACAGGGCGCTTCACGCGTTACCGGCACGATCCCGCTGAACCGCACAGTTTGAGTCACGATCATGTCAGAGTGATCCTCGAGGATCAGCAAGGTGTATTGTGGATCGTCACGTATGGCGGCGGGCTGAACCAGCTTGACCGCGAGCGCACGCAGGCTACGGAGAAAGGGCAATTTGTGCACTATCGGCACGTTGCCAACACCCCGCATACTCTGAGCAACGATTATGTCTGGAGTGGGTATGAAGATCGCTCTGGCATCCTCTGGTTTGGCACTGCCGACGGTTTGAATCTCTACGACCGCCAAAAGCACAAATTTGCGCATTACCGACATAACCCTGATGATCCGACGAGCCTGGGCAGCAATTTCGTGTGGTCTATCATCGAAGACCCCGCCGGAGCAATTTGGTTGGGGACGCTCGGCGGTGTCAACCGTTTCGACCGTGAAACCGGCCAGTTCACCCGCTATCAGCACGATCCGGCTGATCCGTCAAGTTTGAGCGAGGATTCTGTCAGGATTTTGTGTCTGGATCGGACTGGCATCCTTTGGGTTGGTACCGAAAACAGCGGCCTGGATCGCTTCGACCCGACTACCGGGCGATTCACGCACTATCCGGCTGATCCTGACAATCCATATAGCCTGGGAAACAACAGCGTCTGGGCGATCTACGAGGATCACCTGGGCGAATTGTGGGTAGGGACGTTTGGCGGCGGCCTGCATCGCTTCGACCGTGACAGCGAACGGTTTATCCGCTACCAGAACAATCCCCAGGACCCCACCAGCTTGCTCGATAACAATGTAACGGTCATCTATGAAGATTCCGACAATGTGCTGTGGGTCGGCGTCACCAGTGGGCTTGAGGTTTTCGATCGCGAGACACAGCAATTCCGGCATTACACTTCCAACCCTGATGACCCCACCAGTTTGAGCAACCCCACCGTCGCCGCGATCTACGAAGACAGCACGGGCGCGCTTTGGGTGGGTACGTTGGGCGGACTGAACAAGCTGGATCGCGCCACGGGCAGGTTCACGCAATACCGCGAGAAAGACGGCCTGCGCAATGCGGCTGTGTTGGGTATCCTGGAGGACGACATCCCCGCCGCGCAAGGTGGGCCGAATCTCTGGGTGAGCACATTGGATGGGCTGTACAAATTCAACCTGCAAACCTCGACATTCACGGAATACGATGTGGGCGACGGATTGCAGGATGCGCAATTCAGCATTTCGGCGTTTACCAAGAGTCGAGACGGCGCGCTGTTCTTTGGCGGTAAGGGCGGCTTCAACGTGTTCTATCCAGAGCAGATCACGGCGAATCCTTACGTGCCGCCGGTCGTTCTGACAGACTTTCAGTTGTTCAACAAGCCTGTGCCCATTGGACCGGAGTCGCCGCTGCCCAAAGCCATTTCCCTGCTGGATAAACTGAACCTGACTTACAAAGATTCTGTCTTTTCCTTTGAGTTCGCCGCGCTGAGTTATTCGACGCCGGAGCGAAACCAGTATGCCTACATGCTCGAAGGCTTTGACGAAGACTGGAACTATACCACTGCCAAACGGCGTTTTGCCACCTACACCAACCTCGACGGCGGCGAGTACACCTTCCGCGTCAAAGCCTCCAACAGCGATGGCGTCTGGAACGAAGAAGGTACGGCGCTCAAGGTCGTCATCACGCCGCCGATCTGGAAAACCTGGTGGTTCCAAACCCTGGCAGGATTGGCGATTGCCGGTGTGGTCTTGGGCGGATTTCTGGCGCGCGTGAAACTGCTGGAGCAACAGCGCGAACGCCTCGAACTCCAGGTGGCAGAGCGCACCCGCGAGTTGCAGCAGGCCAAAGAGCAGGCGGATGAAGCGCGAAGTGCGGCTGAAGTCGCCAATCAGGCCAAGAGCGAGTTCCTCTCCAACATGAGCCACGAGCTGCGCACGCCGCTCAACGGCATCCTGGGCTACGTTCAGCTTTTCCACCGCGACCAAAATCTTACTCAACGGCAAATCGACGGCCTCAACGTGATCCAGCAGAGCAGCGAGCATCTGTTAACGTTGATCAACGACATCCTCGACCTGGCGAAGATCGAGGCGGGCAAAATGGAACTGCACCCCAGCGACTTTCACTTCGCCGACTTTTTGGCCAGCATCGCCGGCATCATCGCCGCCCGCGCCGAACAGAAAGACCTCCTCTTTGACTACACGCCGCAGGGTGACTTGCCTGTCGGCGTGCATGCCGACGAGACACGCTTGCGCCAGGTCTTGCTCAATCTGCTTGGTAACGCGATCAAGTTCACCGACGCGGGGCAGATAGCATTCCGCGTGCGGCAACTTCAACCACCGCCTGCGCCGGGTCAAGCCCGACTGCGTTTCGAGGTGGCGGATACCGGCCCTGGTATGGCGGCGGACCAGATCGAACGGTTGTTTCAGCCATTCGAGCAGGTCGGGGCAGGGGCGCAGCGCGCTGAGGGGACTGGCCTGGGATTGGCAATCAGCCGCAACCTGGTGCGCGCGATGGGCAGCGAATTGTACGTCGAAAGCGAACCGGGGCGCGGCAGCACCTTCTGGTTCGAAGTGGATCTGCCCGTGGTGGAAATCGTCGCCAGCAAGCCCGTTGCGCCGGTGGCGTCTATTCTGGGATACACCACCACCGGCAACTATCCACTGAAAGTCCTGGTTGCTGATGACAAGGCGTATAATCGATTGCTCCTGCTGGATGTGCTCGGCCCCCTGGGGTTCGTCGTCGCGGAGGCGGCCGATGGGCAGCAGGCTATCGAACAGGCGCAGGCCATGCAGCCCGATCTGATTCTGATGGACCTCGTAATGCCGGTGATGACCGGCATCGACGCCATACGGGCGATTCGCGGTATCCCCGCACTGCAAAAGACCGTCATCTTTGCCACCTCCGCCAGCGTTTTCGAAAAAGATCGCCAGTCCAGCGTGGTCGCCGGATGCGACGCCTTTATCCCCAAGCCGATCCACATGCCCCAGCTCTTTGATTTAATCGCCGAGCATTGCCATGTGACGTGGGTGTATCGAGCATCGACCGCCGCCGAGCCTGCTGCGCCGGAGTTTGTGCCGGAGGCGCTGGTTAGGCCACCAGAGCCAGTGTTGGATGAGCTGCGCGCGTTGTTGCAACGTGGCAACTTGCACGCCATTCGCCAGCGGGCGGTCGCCATCGGCCAGGAAGATGCACGGTATCAGCCTTTTGCGGCGCACTTGGAACAGTTGGCCAGGGATTTCGAAGAAGATAAAATTGCTGTGCTGCTCGCGCAACCTGCTGGAGGGAATCTATGAGTGACTCCCAGGTCCGTACCCTCGCTTTGGATATCCCACCGCAGACCGTGCTGATCATCGATGACAATGCCAACAATCTGGCGACCCTGAGCGATTTTCTGATGGAATACGATTTTGAGGTCTTGGTTGCGCGCACCGGAGAACAAGGCATTTCGCGGGCGCAGCTCGCGCAGCCGGCGTTGATTCTGCTGGATATTGTGATGCCAGGAATGGACGGCTTCGAGACGTGCCGCCGTCTCAAGGCCGATCCCAGTACGCAGGCGATTCCCGTCATTTTCTTGACGGCGCTGACCGAGACGGAACACAAGGTCAAGGGGTTTCAGCTCGGCGCGGTGGATTACATCACCAAACCGCTGCAACGGGAGGAAGTGTTGGCGCGCGTGTTTACCCATTTGCGCTTGCACGCAATGACTGAGCACCTGGAGCACACCGTTCAAGCGCGCACGGCAGAATTGCAGCAAACCAACCAGCGCTTGCAACAGGAGATCGTCGAGCGCGAACGCGCCCAGGCTGCGCTGCGGGAAAGCGAAGCAAAGTATCGGCATCTGGTGGAGTACGCCAACGACGGTATCTTGATCGTGCAGGATGGACGGATCGCGTATGGCAATCGTTATTTGACCCAACTGTGTGGTTTCACGCCGGAGGAGGCGCTTGGCCAGCCGTTTAGTGAATTCGTTGCTCCTGACGAACTGCCCAAGCTCAGGGATTACTATCAGCGCCGGATGGCTGGGGAGACGCTGCCGCAGGTTTATGAATCTGTTATTCGGCATCGCGATGGACACAACGTCGAAGTTGAACTGAATGTCAGCCTGACGACCTACGAGGGCCGGCCTGCCGAACAGATCATCGTCCGCGACATTACCGCCCGCAAACAGGCCGAGATCGAACGCGCGCGCTTGCTGGCGCAAATCCAGCAACAGGATCGGCTGGCCGCTATCGGACAACTGGCAGCGGGGATTGTTCACGATTTCAACAACATCATGGCAACGATTGTGCTCTACGCCCAGATGACCGCGCGCGCTTCGGATATATCCGACCGCATCCGCGAGCGGATGGAGACCATCAACCAGCAAGCGCAGCACGCGACTAACCTGATCCGCCAAATCCTGGATTTCAGCCGCAAAGCTGAAATTGAAACCCGGCCATTGGATTTATTGCCCTTCTTGACCCAACAAGTCCAATTGTTCAGGCGCACGTTGCCTGAGAATATCGCCATCACACTCATCGCTAAGCCGGGTGCGTATCGGGTCAACGCCGATCCCACGAGCATCCAACAAATGCTCATGAATCTCGTCGTCAATGCGCGCGATGCGATGCCCGAAGGCGGCGAATTGCAATTGCGACTGGCGCATTGTTATGTCGGCGGCGATGACGCTGATGATCCGCCCCTTCCGAACCTGGCTACGGGCGATTGGATTCAGTTTGACGTCGCCGACACGGGCGTGGGCATACCGCCGGAGGTGCGTGTGCATCTGTTCGAGCCGTTCTTCACCACCAAGCCACTGGGCAAAGGAACCGGCTTGGGATTGATGCAGGTGCGGAGCATCATCGCGGCCCACCACGGAGAGGTCGCGGTCAATTCCGAGGTGGGGCGCGGCGCGACGTTTACCTTCTACCTGCCGGCGCTTGTCTCATCTGTGGAGGCATCTGCACTGGCAACTGAGCCTTCTCTGCTCCTGGGAGATGGCGCGCTGGTCCTGGTTGTTGAAGATGATGCTTCGGCGCGTCGGGCGTTGGTCGAGAGCTTGAAATTTCTGAATTATCGCACGCTCGAAGCGGTCAATGGTAAGGAAGCCCTGGCCGTTTTGGCGCAGCGCGGCGCAGAAGTCGCTTTGATCCTGAGTGACGTTGTGATGCCCTTGATGGGTGGCATGGCTCTCGTTCAGACTCTCCGTGAGCGTCAATGGGATAAGCCGGTTTTATTGGTGACCGGGCATCCGCTGCGCGACGAGTTAGAGACTCAGCAGCACACCTTCCCGCTGGATTGGATGACCAAACCCCCCACTGTGGATATGTTAGCCACGAAAATTGCCCGGCTGCTCGGCAGATAAAACAAGGAGATACTGTTATGAATGACACCCTGCTTGATCTCAAACGTGAACAACAAGCGACCCTGGCGCGGCCCAGGTTCCCTTATTCTGCGGCGGCGCGCTTCTTTTTCTGGTCAATGGATGTCTTCGCCGGACGCAAAATCACGCTCTCCAAAACCAAATTGCTCGAAATGCTGGCGAGCATCCCCTACCGGCAATGGGAAATCCTGCATTACGCCCGGCTAACGCGCCGTTACCACGACACGCCCTGGGTGCAGCAGGCTAGCCAGATCGTTGCCTGGGGGCGTGAGGCGCAGGACAATGAGTATTGGCACTTGCTGGTCATCCAGGAGAAGATGAAGGCCGAGGGTCTCAAGGATGCCTGGTATCTCACCCCGCCCATCCCCTGGCTGATGGTGTGGACCTACGTCGTGCTGGCGCGTTTGCTCGCGCTCTTCAGCCAGCGCCGGGCGTTCCTGTTCAACGGCGAATTCGAGGATCACGCCGAGCACAGCTACGCGCAGTTTGTGGAGGAACATCCGGAGTGGGAGACGCAGCCCGTCAACCATCCACTTATCGCGGAACACACCGACGCCGCGACCTGGGCCGACGTCTTCCGCCGCATCGCCCTGGACGAGCGCGACCACCGCAACCGCAGCTTCGTCTACGCTGGCAAGCCGGAACACGTCGTCGCCTATTCCGGCATGCCCGAATGACAATTCCTTAGGGTGGATTTAAGGGTGTTTTGCGATTGCGGGCGCAGCCCGTAATCGCAAAAAAAACCTTCAAAAAAATAACAAGGAGTATGCAATGGACAAATATCGCGTAAAACCAGGAACGCAGGTAGATTTAGGGCAGTGGGACCCTGATGATAAGTCTGCTTTCGACGGGGACAAGTCGGATGGGGCGAAGGCGATGGAGAAGCTCAACCGGCGGCTTGAGGCGCTGCAAGAGCTGCTCTTCGCCGAGGGTAAGCGCAAGGTGCTCATCGTCCTGCAAGCGATGGACACCGGCGGCAAAGATGGCGTGATCCGTTACGTCTTCGACCGCGTGAACCCGCAGGGTGTCAAGGTGGCGAGCTTCAAAGCGCCCACGCCGGAGGAGCTGGCGCACGATTACCTGTGGCGCATCCACAAACACACGCCGGGCAAAGGCGAGATGGTCATCTTCAACCGCAGCCATTACGAAGATGTGCTGGTGGTGCGCGTGCATAACCTTGTCCCGCCCGTGGTCTGGAGTCGCCGCTACGCGCACATCAACGACTTCGAGCGCATGTTGGCTGAAGAGGGCACGACGATCCTCAAGTTCTTCCTCCACATCAGCAAGGACGAGCAGAAAGCGCGCCTGCAAGCTCGCCTGGACGAGCCGGAGAAGCGTTGGAAGTTCAACGTGGGCGATCTGGCCGAACGCGCGTTGTGGGATGACTACATGCGCGCCTACGAAACCGTCCTCAGCGAGACCAGCACCGAATGGGCGCCGTGGTACATCGTCCCCGCCAACCGCAAGTGGTACCGCAACCTCGTCATCAGCGACGTGCTCGTGAAGACGCTGGAAGCCTTCGACATGCAGTACCCGCAGCCGAAGGAAAACCTCGACGAGGTGGTCATCGAGTAAAGATGCTGTTGCTCATCAACGTCGTCTTACCCGTCTTTCTCGTGGCAGGGGTGGCGGCTGTGGCACAGCCGCGCTTGAAATTGGAGATGCAGACGCTGTCGCGGGCGGCGTTTTATCTTTTCAGCCCGGCGATGGTATTGGATGCGCTGGTCAACTCTGACGTGAGCGGCGCGGAATTCGGACAGCTCGCGTTGACGCTGGCGCTGACGGTGTTGGCGCTCTGGCTGGTGGGCGAAGTCGCCGCGCGCGCCCTGCGCCTGGACGGGCCGACGCGCGGCGCGTTTCTGGTCGCCATCATCCTGATGAACTCCGGCAATTATGGGATGCCTATCAACCTCTTCGCGTTTGGCGAGCCGGGTCTGGTGCGCGCGTCGCTGTGCGTCACCGTGAACGCCGTCATCACCTCGACGCTGGCTGTGTATCTGGTGGCGCGGGGGCAACTCTCCGTTGAGCGCGCGGCTTTGCATCGCACGGCGTTGCGCCGCGTGCTCTCGGTACCGGCGATCTACGCGGCGGTGTTGGGCCTGCTCGTCAACCTCGCCGGGTGGACGCTGCCGGAAACAGTGGTCAAGGCCGTACACCTGCTTGGACAAGGATTGGTGCCCGCGAGTTTGCTAATTCTCGGCATCCAGATGCGGCAGACTGTTGGCGAACAGCACAATAGCGCGCACACCCTGGCGTTGGCGCTGGCGACGTTGGGCCGTTTGGCGCTCGCGCCGCTGTTCGCCAACCTGGCGGGACGCCTCGTCGGGCTGAACGAACTGGCGCGCAGCGTGGCGACGCTCGAAATGGCGACCCCGGCGGCGATCATGTCGCTGATCCTGGCGCACGAATTCGGCGCCAGCCCGTCGTTTGCCGCGCGTTGCATCCTCGTGACGACGTTCGCCAGCCTGCTCACCGTGACGCTGTGGTTGAACTGGTTGATTTGACCTTGAACTTTTGTAACTATTCAACCTGCCTACAATACGACCGTCACCCTGAGCGGAGTGAAACGGAGTCGAAGGGTCTTGGCGCTGCTAAAGCAGAGATTCCTCCCTTCACTGCGTTCAGGGCAAGCACCTTGGACAAGCTCAGGGCAAGCTACTTCGCTCCACTCGTTGCACTCGTTCCGCTACGTTCGGAGACCTGTCCTGAGCTTGCCGAAGGATGACGCCTGAATAGTTACGAACTTTTTTGATCCAACCTGCATGTAATCATTAGGGCAAGAGGAGCATTGCGTGTCCGTCTGCGCTGTGGTAATGTCGCGCCCGTTTGAGGGCATAGCGATCTGGCCAGCCATCGTTCGCTTTGTGGCGCGGCTGCTCTTTGCCCTGACCGGCGATAGCCGCGCGGCGGAGGCCGGCGGCATTTCCACGGCGGAGCTGATTGCGCGCTTTCAGCGCGGACAGCCGCGCGCGTTCGAGGCGCTCTACGACCGCTACAAGGATTATGTCTATCGTGTGGCCTTCTTCGTCAGCCGCAACCGCGAGGAAGCGGAAGACGCGGTGCAGGAGACCTTCCTCGACGTGCTCAAGGCGTTGCCCAATTACGACGTCAACGGTCCGGCGCGCTTCGAGACGTGGCTCTATCGCGTGACACTCAACCGCGCGCGGATGAAGATGCGGCGCAAGTCGCTGCCTTCCGAGGAATGGGACGACGTGGAAGAGCAACTTGAGCGCCTGCCCTCGCCCTCATCCGAGCGCCCGGAGGCGGTTTTCCTGGATGGAGAACGGGCGAGCACGTTGTGGCGCGCCGTGGATCAGTTGCCGGAGGAGCATCGCGTCGTCGTGATGCTGCGTTACCAGCAAGACCTGGCCTACAACGAAATCGCCGACGTGCTCGGCGTGCGGGAAGGCACGGTGAAATCGCGGCTGTTCAACGCGCATCGCAAGCTACAGCAGTTGTTGAGGAGTGAAACGTAAAACGAAAAACGTAAGACGTAAAACGTAATTGGCCGTTTACGCTTTACGTTTTACGAAAAGAGGCTTTTCGGTGAATGGGAATCATGTCGAAGACGAGTTAATCGCCTATCTCGACGGCGAATTGGACGCGACGGACCGCGCGCGGGTGGAGGCGCATCTGGCGCAGTGCCCGGCATGCGCAGCGGCGTTGGCGGAATTGCGCGTCCTGTCGCGCGACCTGGACGCGACGTTCGATACTGCCATGTCGCCCGTCCGCCTTTCCTACGCCGCCGCCAGCCACATCCGCGACGTGCTGCGCGACCGGCTGGAGCGTCCGCGCTGGCAGTGGGCGTTCTGGCAGCGACGCGGCGTCCTCGCGCAGGCGGTGATGGCGCTGCTGCTCATCGTCTTCTCGCTCAACGCTTATCACGTCTTCACCCTCCCAGCGTCGCCCGCGCCCCAGGAGACGCTCGTGCTCGGCCAGGATCGCTTTGCCCCCGGCACTGAGGCCGCGCTGCGCGTCATCGTGCGTTCGCTGGGCGCTGCGCCCGTCGCTGGGGCGGAGATCGCCGTGCGCCTGGCGTCCCGCGTTGTCTACGAGGGCGTGACCGACGCGAGCGGCAGCGCCGACGTGACCTTCACCGTGCCGGACGACCTGTCGGGCGTGGCGGATCTCGTCGTGGAGACGCGCTCCGCCGCCGGGGAAGGCCGCATCGTCCGCCCGATCACCATCGCGCGCGCCTACAAAATCTACCTCGCCGGCGACAAATCCGCCTACCGCCCCGGCCAGACGCTCCACGCGCGCGCGCTGGCGCTGGATGCGACGGATTACAAACCCGCGACAGGCCGCGAGATCGCGTTCGAGCTGCTGGACGCGCAGGGGAAACGCTTCGCGCGCGCCGCCGTCCCGCTCTCCGAATTCGGCGTCGCCGCGTGGGACGTGGATCTGCCTGCCGACCTCGTGTTGGGCACGTACACCTTGCGCGCGTCCCTCGACGACACAACCTCCGAGCGCGCGATCACCGTGGATACCTACACGCTCCCGGCGTTCCGTGTGACCGTCGAGACGGCGCGCGCGTTTTACACGCCCGACGCGCAGGTGCAGGGGACGGTGGACGCGGCGTATTTCTTCGGCAAACCCGTCGCGGGCGCGCGTGTGACACTGCGCGGCCAGCCCGATATCGTCGTGACCGGCGAAACTGACGCGCGTGGCCGCTTCGACTTTAGCTTCACGCTGTCCGCTGATGTTCCTGCCGCCGCGAGCGCGTCGTTTGAACTGAACGTCGAAGTCGCGGACGCCGCCGGGCAATTCGTCGGCCTGCGCCACCAGATCCCGGTCGCGCCGCAGCCGATCCTCATCAAGGCCGTACCGGAAAGCGGCGCGCTCAAACCCGGCGTCGAAAACACCGTCTATGTGATGACCGCCTATCCCGACGGGACGCCCGCGGAGACCACGTTGACCGTCGCCATCAACAGGCGCGACTACAGCGCCGCCACGTCCTACGGTTTCGCCGAACTGCGCTTTACGCCCACGGCGGAGACCGTCACATTGGACATCGTCGCGCGCGACGCGGCCGGCGCGGAGGGACGGGATGTCATCGCTGTGCGCGCCGACCGCGCCGCGAGCGTGCTGCTCTTGCGCGCCGAGCGCGCCGCCTACGCCGTGGGCGACACGCTGCGGCTCGAGGCGCTCCTCACGGGCGACGCGCAAACCGTTTACCTCGACGTGCTCCACGCCCGGCAGATGGCGGCGGCGCTCTCCGCGCCCGTCGTGGATGGGCGGGCGACGTTCGCGCTGGATTTGGATGGCGCGCTCATCGGCGCGCTGGAACTGCGGGCGTACACCGTCTCGCCGGACGGCAGCCTGACGACAGACACCCGCCTCGTCGTGGTGGATGCGCCGAGCCGGGTCGCCGTGGATGTGGCCGCCGACCGCGAAACCTACCCTCCAGGGGAGACGGCGCGTGTGACGATCCAGACTAACCGCGCGACAGAGGGCCGCGCCGCGCCGGTCGAGACTGCGCTGGGCATCGCTGTGGTGGATACCTCGGTGTACGCGCTGGACACGCTGCCGCCGGGCTTCGCCCGCGCCTACTTCCTGTTGGATCAGGCGATGCTGCAACAGCGCGGCGCGGCGGATGTGCTGGATGCCGATGCCGCAGTCCGCGCGGCGCAGGACGTGGCGGCGCGGGCGGCCTGGGCCGGTGCGCCCGCCGCCGATTTCACGCTGCGCGCCACATCCACGACGACGCCGGTAGACGAAGCCGCGCGCGCTCGCCAAGTGCTCGCCAGCCAGTTGGCGCTGGTGTTGATCGCGCTGCCGCTGGCGGTGAGCGCGGTCGTGGTGCGCGGCCTTGCGCCGGTGGGCGTGTTGGGACGCGCGCTGCGCCGCCTGGGGTGGGGGCTGTTGGGCGCGGTCGTGCTCGCGCCGCTGGCGGTGGGCGGCGTGATGCTCGCGCTCGTGCTGCCGCCGGCGCTGGTCGCGGTGATGCTCGTTGGGTTGCTGAGTCTGGTCTTTGTGCTGCTGTGCGTCGCGCTGCTCCACGGCTGGCGGCGGCGCGACGTCCGCGTGCAGCTCGTTACAGGATTGCTGGCGGTCTACCTGCTGCTTGGCGGTATCCTCGTGACGTTGGCGGCGCAGGGACACGGTCCGGCCGGCTGGCTGCTTGCGCTCCTCGTGGCGACTTTCCTGCTGTTGATCGGTTCGCTGGCGTTCCTAGGGCAAGGGCTGGTGTTGGAAGGTCGCCGCGCCGTGGGGTGGGCGACAACAGCTCTGGCGATCCTCCTTATCTTCCTGGCGCTAACGCTGCCCGCCGTGCCCGCACTTACCTCCGATCTGACGCGCGCGCTAGGCGATCCCGCGCTTTACGCCGGGCCGCTGGCATGGATGTCGGGATGCTCTGTCTCCGCTCCACCGGCGACATCTGCACCCGCGGCGAAGCCAACTGTCGTTGAAAAAATAGTCGAAGTTGAAAAGGCGGTTGAGAAAACGGTTGAAGTGGTCGTCACACCTTCGCCAGCGCCGACAGCCGCGCCCGCGATCACACCGCTGCCGATTCCCGCCGAACCTTATCCACTGCGCCACATCTTCCCGGAGACGCTCTACTGGGCGCCCGAAGCCCTGACCGGTGCGGATGGCGCGCTGGCCTTCGATCTGCCGCTGGCGGACACGATCACGACGTGGCGGCTCACGGCGCTGGCCTCCACCCGCGACGGCGACCTCGGCGCGGCGACCTACGATCTCGTCGTTTTCCGTGACTTCTTCGTCGAGTTGGTGCTGCCCGCCGCCATCCGTGTGGGCGAGCCGCTGACGATCACCGCAACGCTCTACAACTATCTGCCGGAGTCGCAGCGCGTGGCCGTGCAGCCCGCGCCGGATGACTGGTACACGCTGCTGTCCGCGCCGGAGGCCCTGGTCGTAGCGCCGGATGGCGTGGCGAGCGTGCCCATCGTCATCCGCCCTGACAGAAGCGGCGCGTTCACCTTCCGCCTGGACGCCACAGGCCCGCAGATGGGCGACGCGGTGGCGATTGAAGTGATGGTGCCATAACCTTCCTCGTCTTTTCTGTAGCGCGGGCGGTCTCGCCCGCGCTATTTTTTCGTGGTAACTATTCAGCCTGCTTGCGATGCGCCCGTCACCCTGAGCGGAGTGAAACGGAGTCGAAGGGTCTTGGCGCTGCAAAAGTTGAGATTCCTCACTTCGCTCCACTCGTTTCACTCGTTCCGCTACGTTCGGAATGACGGTTGCATAGTTACTTTTCGTGAACCTTTTCCTCCTGAGCTGCATGGAACTGAATAAGTGAGGGAAATCCTCGAAACAGTCTCAGTTCAGATAGGAGGAAAATCATGAAACGCAATTTCTGGCTCTCGTTGATTGTGCTCTTTGTGGTGTTGTTTTCGGCTTGTGCTGTCCCCACGCCTACGACTGTCGTGCAAAAAACGGTTGCGGTCGAGAAGGTCGTGGAAAAAACAGTCGAAATTGCCGCGACCGCAGTGCCGATGCCGACGCCGCTGCCGACCCTGGCGGGAGGAAATGTGTTACCCGTTGTGGCAGCGCCCCGCGCCAACCGGATGATCGTCAAAAACGCCGATTTGCTGTTGACAGTGCAGAACACCGATGTCGCCATTGACCGCCTGACGCAGGTGGTCGGCGACGTCGGTGGGTACATCATCAGCTCGCGGGTGTGGTATCAGCCGTGGTTGGACAAGGAGTACAAGTACGCCAGTCTCACGCTCGGCGTCCCGGTGGATCAATTCGAGACGGCGATGCGGCGGCTGCGCGACCTCGCGCTCACGGTGGACGACGAGCGCGCCGGTGGGCAAGATGTGACCGACGAGTACGTGGATTTGCAGTCCCGTCTGCGCAACCTGGAAGCGACGCGCGACCGCATCCGCACGTTCCTGGATCAGGCGCAGAACGTCGAAGAGGCGCTAAAAGTCAACACCGAACTCAAATCCGTCGAGGCGGAGATCGAAGCCGTGCAGGGGCGGATGAACTACCTGTTCGACCGGTCGTCCTTCTCGACGATCACCGTGCAGCTTTCACCCCAATTGCCCGATCTGCCCCCTGCGCCGACCCCGACGCCCACGCCGTCTCCCGAACCCTGGAGCGCGAGCCACGTCGCCAAAGACGCGAGCGCGACGCTGACAACCATCTGGCGCGCTTTGGCCGAATTGGCGATCTGGTTTGGCATTGTGGTGCTACCACTTGTGCTCCCCCCTGTGGCTGTCTTTGTGATAATTCGTTATCTGCTAAAGCGTAAACGTGCGTGACCCTTTTCGTGACGCCTGGCGAAGGTTGGGCGTAACCTTCGCCAGGCGTTTGTGCTGCGTTTATCGCGCGATTGTCATCGTTTTGCCACACAACCTCTTTACTAACCGCGCCGTTTCTGCTACAATCAGGGTGCTGGACGCTGGAAGCTGGATGCGTATGTTGTTCATTCGCTGATTCTTTCATTCGCTGATTCTCTCATTCGCTCATGCCAAAAATTCTTATCGTAGACGACGAAACACCGATCATCGATGTGCTCTCGTACAATCTCAAGCAAGCACACTATCAAGTTGTGGCGGCCTGGGATGGCGAGCAGGCGTTAGCGTTGGCCCGGCGCGAGCAGCCGGACTTGATCATCCTTGATCTGATGCTGCCGAAGCTCGATGGGATCGAGGTGTGCCGCGCACTGCGCCGCGAGTGCGATGTCCCTATCATCATGCTCACCGCGCGCGATGAGGAAATTGACCGCGTGCTCGGCCTGGAAATGGGCGCCGATGATTACGTGGTCAAACCTTTCAGCGTGCGCGAGCTGCTGGCGCGGGTGAAGAACGTCCTGCGCCGGACTGCGCCGCAAACGCCCGCCGGCCCGGCGAACCTGGTGCGCGTTGGCGCATTGATGGTGGACGTGGCCCGTCACGAGGCCCACCTGGGAACGGTCTTACTCGACCTGACCGCGCTGGAATTCGAGCTGCTGCACGTCTTGGCGCGGCACGCCGGACTGGTGCTGAGCCGCGAACAACTGCTCGACCTGGTCTGGGGCTACGACTACCACGACGACCTGCGCGTCGTCGATGCCGTCGTCAAACGCCTGCGCGCCAAACTCCGCGACGCCGCCCCCGCCGAAGACCTCATCGTCACTGTGCGCGGGGTGGGGTATAAGCTGGATGTGGGTTGAGGGTTGTGGGTTATGGGTTGTGGGTTCTGGGTGATTCGCCGACTCGCTGATTCTTTCATTCGCTGATTCTTTCATTCGCTGATTCTCTATGTTTTCAAGTCTACGCATAAAATTGTTGCTTTCGCACCTCGCCGTGATTATCCTGGCGATGGGACTTTCGGGGGCGCTGCTGCTATCGTTCCTCGAACGGTATTTCCTGGCAGCCATCGAGGATAATCTGGTTGCTCAGGCGCGCATCACGGCGCAGACGTTGATTCCCGGCGCGACGGTAGCTGGTGCTGAGGATGAGCCGCTGGCGGCGGAGGATGTCGCCACTGTAAATGTGCTGCAACAGCGGCGGGCGAGCAATATCTCTGTGCAGACGCAAAATCTCACCGTGCCTGAACCCGGTGTGACGGTCGGGGACGTGGACCTGTCCTATCTGGCGGATACCTCGCTGGAACTGGGCACACAGTTGGAGACCCGCATCCGCGTGGTGGATGTCAAGGGTGCGGTAGTTCTGGATTCCTGGAACACTGATCTCGGCGTAGACCTGAGCAACGACGCGCTCGTGGCGCAGGCGTTGACCGGCAAATATGCCAGCCGTACCGATCGCGGCGACGTGGACACGTTGACTGTGGCCCTGCCCGCGCTGGTCGATGGCGCGCTGGCCGGCGTGGTCTACCTCAGCCAGCCGTTGACCGACGTGACGACGGTCGTGCGCGATGTCCGTAGCCGTTTGTTGCTTTCGACGATGATTGCATTGCTGCTCTCCGGTATCGTTGGCCTGGTATTCTCGCGGGCGATTACCCGCCCGGTGCGGCATCTCACGGATGCGGCGGGCGCAGTGGCGCAAGGACACTTCGGCACGCAGGTCCCGGCGCGTTCACGGGACGAACTGGGACAGTTGAGCCGTGCCTTCAACGACATGACCTTGCGTTTGCGCGCCGCCCGTCAGATGCAGACGGATTTCGTCGCCAACGTCTCCCACGAACTGCGCACGCCGCTCACCTCGATCAAGGGGATGGTGGAGACGCTGCGTGCAGGCGCGGTGGAGGACCTCGATGTGCGCGACCGGTTCCTGGGGACGGTGGAAAGCGAGACTGACCGTCTGATCCGACTGGTTAACGACTTGCTATTGCTTTCGCGAGCCGACTCGGAAGCGCTGAACCTGCGCCGCGAGCCGGTGGACGCCGTCGCGCTGGTGCGTGCCGCTGTCGAGCGTATGACGCCGCAAGCCGACGTCGCCGGCGTGACGTTGCAGGTCGCGGCTGCGCCGGCGGGGCTGTCCGTCTGGGCTGACAGCGACCGCATTGCACAGGTGCTGGTCAACCTGCTGGACAACGCCATCAAATACTCCCGTCCCGGCGGCGAGGTGACGGTGAGCGTTTCTCCTGGCCCTGAGCATACCGTGTTGATTCAGGTGCGCGATCAAGGCGTTGGCATCCCCGCCGACGCGCTGCCCCGCATCGGTGAACGTTTCTATCGCGCCGACAAGGCTCGCTCGCGGGCGCACGGCGGCAGCGGTCTGGGACTGGCAATTGCGCAGGCACTCATCGAAGCGCACGGCGGCAGACTGTGGCTGGAAAGCCACGAGGGCGAAGGGACGACGGCGCGGTTTTCGCTGCCGGTGTAGGCGTTTGGGTGGTCGTCAGTTCGCGATTCATAATTTGCTCATTCGCTGGTTGTATACATCGTTAGTCGTTAGTGAACGGTCCGTTGGATGAGGTTTTGGACAGCAAGGCGCGGTAATTGGTTAAACAAACGTCCCCGGCATGTCTGAAGTGTCGGGGGCGTTTGAGTAGATATCACCAGGTCAAGGTGCGGGTTGTAACGATTCGACGATTTTGAGCGCTTCGTCGCGGTCGGCTATCTCCATCAGCAGCGATATGTTTGGGATGTCCTCATCTCCCTGGGGATGGGGCATGACAAGGGCTATCCAGCCGGGAGGTGCGTTTGGATCATCCAGTTTGCCCAGTTCGACCGTGGCCCACGCGAGTTTGATCTCTTCTGGGGGGCTACCCCACGCATAGCTCAACCCCGGTTTCTGGTTTATCGCGAGCGGTGAGTAACCGCGCTGTTTGTATGATAGGTGATAGCTCAAGTTGCTCAGCGCCTCGACCTTCGCCAGACTCATACCTTCCGGCAGGTAGGTTGGCAGCCAGGGCGTGAAACCGTAGTCCGGAACCGTCCACTCGCCGATGGTACGGGTTTTGTGCTCCGCCAGCTCGCCGCCTGGTGCTGCCTCTTCCGGCAAGGAGGCCACCAACGTGACGCCCTCCGGCGGGACGAACGTCCACAGATTATCCGGTACGGCCGCGGGTTCCAAACTCTCCCAGACCGTTAGTCGGTAATGGCGATGGGTCACATCCCCCTCCTCGGCGTGGATGATGTCCAGCCACTCCACCACCCACTGTTCCTCCTCGGTGATTTTGAAAAGAATCGTGTGTGGACGGCCAGCATAGCGCACTGTCTGGGCAGTGACGCCATCCCAATCGTAGCCGACCACATGCACCGTTCCCCAGAGATCGAGTTCCTCCGTGCCTAGGTCGCGGAGCTTGTCGGGGTCTTGTTGCGCGCGTGTCAGCAGGTTCGAGCAGCCGTTGGCAAAGCTGTCCATATACAGCGGGCCGAATGCAGGCTCGTCCTCGGCTGACGGGCGCACCAGCGCGTGCTGCGGAGCGGTTTCGACGTTATATTCCCAGACCACCTTTCCATTCCGCACCCGGGCGTAGGTCAGGCTGCCGGGCACGGGATCGACCGTAGTTGCGGAGCGATAGCGCCAGGGTTCGTCCATCTCCACCCATAGCTCGTTGGTCGTGCGGATGGCCTGGGGGCCGGCGCCGCCGGGGGGCAGGCCTTCCAGTTCTTCATACACCCATTGGACGTGGACGATTTCACCGTCAACCGGCTCGGGAGAAGCCTGGGCCTGGGCCAATACCTCGACCGGCGCGGTCAGCTTGCGAACAGCTTTCTGGGCTGCACAGCCTCCAGCCAGTGCCGTCACGATCACAGCCACGAGGAGCACCTGCACACTGATTTTACGCATTTCTTTCATCGTTTTCCTCCTTTTTATCGAAGAGTATCTCCAACGGACATTTTAACCACAGTTTACACATTCCTTATAGATTTGGATCCAGTAACTGCCAGAACACCATGCTTCCCCAGTGCAGTATACCCAGCAACGCCAGTGTCGTTCTTGTTTAGGCAAAGGGTAACCACAGGCCAGAGTGGGGCAGGGGTCATAGTGCCACCAACAGTTACTTGGCTGGGACCAATAGCAGGGCGAAACACAATTACCGGTTAGGAGCCCCTTGCAGATCTCCGCGGATGGGTGGATTCGGTCTAGTAGTTGAGTTGCATTATGCTGATCGCTTGGGACTGGGATGCCCACGTATGCTGCCGCCGTTTTTGTACCTCCTTTTGCCACCTGGTGCTCGTAAGCAACGCCTAACACGACCAGGATTAGTGCGAACACTACCAAGGCGAACCGCTTCGGACTGTTCATTGTTTTCTCCTTTCCGATTTTAGTAGATCGCAGATTTTTTGTTGCAAGTAGTGACGAATGTATACAAAACCACATACAGATGAGTACCAACCAGGGTGTTCTGTGTCTACATATGCTTGTTTACTGTGCAGATAAGCACTCGCATAGTATATGGCTTGGTGTTTGGGTGTCCGTTGATGCTGCGGTGGAAGGTAGCGTTACAACCAGTGATTAAGGTGATGGAGTTAGAAGAGTGATGCTGGAATAAATCGAGCCTATATGTAGCTCGCAACGTACATTCTACTATAAATAAATAGTATCATACAAAAAACTGTCCGTCAATAGCAGGTGTTTGCTCTATTTGGCGTGGCGTTTTGTATTGAGTTTTCGCAAGCCGTGTGTATTGTCATTTCGAGCGGAGCGAGAAATCTCGTTTTCGGGTGATGCGTCCCCTTGTGTACCAACGAATTTGGTACACAAGGGGACGATATTTCGCTTCAGAGTGCTGGTTATTCTTCGTATACCAAAACTGTCCCCGCCTTATCGCTCCGTTATCACCGATTTGTCATACTTCCCCGCTACACTGTAGCAAAAGTTCATCCAAATCCTTTCTTTTGATGCGCTTGCGCGGGATCACAATCCCGTGCTGCCGAGGCCACGGCGGATTGTGATCCGCCGGAAGCGTTCGAGAAAACAACTTTTGGATAGACGCCAGCTCGTTCACTTTGGAGGTGTGACATGCGTAAGATTCTGTTGGCTTTGCTATTGACTGTGCTGTTGTTGAACGCCGCGAGCGTTGCGGTTTTGGCGGATGGGATGATCTTCCCCGACGCCGTCAGCCCCGATTACCTGGAAGTGCGTTATCACCGCGTTACCGTGACCATCGAGGATAACCACGCGGTCACGCGGGTGGAGCAGGAGTTCGTCAATCCGCACGATTTCCCCGTGGACGGGCGCTACTTCTTCCCGGTGCCGCCGGACGCGATCCTCGCCCGCTTCGAGGCGCGCGTGGGTGGACAGGCGCAGACGGTGACGCGCCAGGACGTGGCGACGACGAATGCCGCGCTGTACGATATGGTCGCGCAGCGCCGCGATCCCTCGCTGTTGCAGTACGCGGATTGGGAGAGCATCGCCTTCGACATCAGCCTGCCCGCTCGCACTTCCCGGAAGATGACGCTGGAATACGAGCAGGTGCTTGCGCCCACGGGCGGGATGCTCCACTATCGCTACATCCTCAGCACTGAGCGATATGCCTCCGCGCCCGTGGGCAAGGTGATGCTCACCGTGGACGTGACGGCGTCCGGCGGCCTGGGCGCGCTATACAGCTCGTCGCACGCCGTAACGACGGAGCGCCTGGGCGCGAATCGCGCGCGGGTGACGTGGGAGGCCGCGAACGTCAATCCCACCGAGGACTTCGACATCTTCTTCAGCCCGGCGGAAGGCGGCTTCGGCAGCGGCTTGTTGACCGGCGAGCACGCCGAACGTGACCATTTTCTCTTCCTTTTCGCCCCTGATGATGCCGCACTGCAAGAGGACACACTACCCAAAGACATCGTCTTCGTCATTGACCGCTCCGGCAGCATGGGCGGCGAGAAAATGGAACAGGCGAAAGATGCGCTGCAATTCATCCTGGGACAGTTGAACCCCTACGACCGCTTTTCCATCGTCAGCTTCGACGACCAGTTGGACGTTTTCGCCGATACCCTGACCTCCGTAGACCAACGCACGCTTTCCGACGCCCGGCGCTTCGTCCGCCAGCTCAACGCCCGCAATAACACGAACATCGAAGGCGCATTGCAAACCGGTCTGGCAATCTTTTCGCGTAGTGAAGACCGTGCAGGCGCTTCACGACTGCTCGTCTTTCTCACCGATGGCTTGCCTACAGCCGGGATCACCGACGATACGTTGATCGCCGACCTGGTAGCGCGCACCAACGCGCGGGTGGAGGCGCGGCTCCATGTGTTCGGCGTGGGCTACGACGTGAACACGCGCCTGCTCGACCGGCTCGCGCTCGATAACGGTGGCAGCGTCACCTACGTCCAGCCCGGCGAAAATCTGGAATCGGCGCTCTCCGAATTCTACGGGCGCATCGCCAATCCCGTGCTGACAGATGTGGAGGTGGAATTCGAGGGGATGCGTGTGACTGACCTATACCCGCCGGCGATGCCCGATCTGTTCCGTGGATCGAGCGTACTGTTCGCCGGGCGCTACGAGGCGACGGGCGGGCCGGTCACAGTGCGCGTGCGCGGGCGCGCTGGCGAGGAAGCGCGGGAGTACGTCTACCGCTTCGATCTGGCGGCGACCGGCAATCACGACTTCGTGCCGCGCCTGTGGGCGACGCGCCGGGTGGGGGCGCTGCTGGACGAGGTGCGCGTCAAAGGCGAGCGCGCGGCGCTGATCGAGCAAATCCGCGAACTGGGCTTGGGCTATGGCATCGTCACGCCGTACACGACGTTCGTGATCTCGGCGCAGGCAGAAGGCGCGGCCTCAATGGAGAACATGGCGCTGTACGGCAACCAAACTGAGTTGAACCAGGTCTCCGGGCGGACGACGATCCAGGCGCGGGTGCAAAATCAGAGCTATCAACAGAGCGAGCAGGCGAATCTGGCTGTCGGCGCGAACGTCATCAACCGCGAGCAGCGCAGCATGGCGCAGGTAGCGCGGCAATATGTGGATTTGTCGCTGGTGCAGGCGCAGGGAAATGTGGATGAGCCGATCACCGCGGCGTGGATCGTGGCGAACATCAAGGTGGACCGCGAGATCGAATTCGGCTCCGCCGCGTATTTCGCGCTGGCCGCCGATCCCACCGCGCGCGCCTTCCTGCAAAGCGGCACGAGCGTGCTCTTCAACCACAACGGCGAGGTGGTCTCGGTCTACGATCCGGAAGCGCCCGTCGAGGCGTCGCCGGAGATACAGAACATGAATCAGCCGGTTTCGCAGACCGGCTCTCGCCGCAGCGATGCCTTCGCCTGGGTGCGCGATCTCATCGCACTCTTGCGCTGGGTGATGGGGCGGTAGTGTGTGGTGGCGACTTCAGTCGTTAGCAGAGCGACTGAAGTCGCCACTACGCTTGAGAAATTGGCATAACTCGGCGTAATGCAAAAAATCCGTCACGATCAAGTCGGCGCCGGCACCCAGCAGGCGCCGGCGTTTGCGTGGATCGAGGCCCTGCCGCTGTTCCTCGTCCGCCGCGACGCCGAGCGCGAGCGCGCCCCGTTCGCGGGCGTGGCGAATCTCCACCGGGCCATCGCCGACGACGAGGAGTTCCGGGCCGTGCAGGGTGTGGTGATCGAGGATGTGTTCGATAATACGCTCTTTGGTGTATGCCTCGGTATCGTCGTGCGCGCCGTAAATCTGATCGCCGAACACTTCCGCGACGCCGAGTGCGCTTGCCTCCGCAACGACGTACTCGTGATCGGTGCCGCTCGCCAGGTACAGCGTAACGCCCGCCTCGCGTAGTCCAAAGAGAAAGTCGCGCGTCCCGGCGATCATCTGCGTGTCGCGCGCGGCCTGGCTACCGTCCATTTGGGCGATGCGCTGCCGCACCGGGCCGAGCAGCCGTTCGTTGTAGAGACGCTTGTACTCGCGGGCGGTTTGCGGATGGCGGGCGAATCTGTAACGGCGCACAGCCTCTTCCAGCCACTCCATCTGCTTGATGGTGAGGATGCCGGTAGAGCGATCCACAAAGGCGGCGACTTCTGCTTCGATGGTTGGAGTGGGGGGCTGCCCGTCGCAAATCATCTCCACCATCATCGGGATCATAATTGCGTCCCATCCACGGCGGATGACGGAAATCGTGCCATCGAAGTCGAAGAGTGCGTGGCGTACCTGTCCCAATGGCGTAGCCAAATTCACGACCTCGAGCCAGTCCAGCGGGGGTAGATCGGCGGCGGTGAAAATATCCTTCTGTTTCATCCGTTCAATCTGTTTTGGACTCCGCGAGGTCGAAGCGCGCCAGGATCTCTTCCGGCGTTGCCGTGCCGGTCTGGTTGAGTTTCTCGACGGTGACGGACGCCGCCAGGTTCGCCAGCGTTCCAGCTTCCCAGGGATTGGCGCCCGCGCTCAAGGCGCCGGCCAACGCAGCGATGAACGTGTCACCCGCCCCCACGGGATCGAGCGGCGGGCGTGTCGGTCCGGCGGGGATGCGCCGCGCCTGCCCATCGGCGTAGACGAGCGCGCCTTCTTCGGCCAGCGTGAGGAAGACGGGCCGTCCCGTGCGCGTGCTCAATGCTGCGGCGACGTCGGGTAGCGCCTCATTGGGGACGCTGCGTGGATCGCGGTCTGGCATCACGGCGGCAACAGCCTCCGTCCAGTTGGGCTTGAGGAACATCGTCGTGTACTGGCCGATGCGCAGCCGTGAATCCACCAGGAAGAACTTGTCGGGGTGCGCGCTTGCCAGCGCGTTCAAGCTCTCGCGCACGCGGTCGCTGATCGAGCCGTTGGCCTCGAATTGGTCAGCGACAAGGAGCGCTTCCAGGTCAGGAAGCTGTTGCTGAACTTTATCGAGCAGTGCGTCTTCCAACGCGGGGGCGAGTGGCGCGACATTCTCGAAATCCAGCCGCGCGTCTTCCTGCTGCGAATCGTAGCCCGTCAGTATTGGCTTAATGTAGGCCGAGGTGAACCGCTCTGGCGCGACGACAAGCTGCCTCACATCAATGCCGCGTTCCGCCATCACCTGGCGCAGCAGCGCGCCGCGCCAATCGTCGCCGAGCACGGAGAAGACGACGACGCGCCCGACGCCGAGCGCCGCGAGGTTATCGGCGACGTTCGCGCCCGCGCCCGGCGAGTACGCCTCGCGCACGATGGGGCGCGGGAAGTGCGGCGTCTCCCGCGAGAGCACCGCCCGCGTCATATCCGCGTACCAGTACGTATCCAGCGCCAGATCGCCGATCACGCCGATGCTGCGCCGCGCGCATCCGGCGAGCAGTTCTTCTAATCGAGTGCGGGTCAGATTATGCATAAGTTCTCCTTCAGGTAGACGGTAGACAGTAGACGGTAGACGGGAGCGGCTAGAGCTAACCCTGTCTACTGTCTACCGGCTACTGTCTACTCAAAAAAATCATTCTCCAGCATCTCGCACAGCGCGTGGTAACACTGAATGTGCAATTCCTGGACGCGGTCGGTGCGGGTGGCGGGCACGCGGAGGGCAATGTCCGCCAATTCTGCCAGTCGTCCACCGGATTCACCGGTGAAGGCGATGACCGTCAAGCTCAGGGCGCGGGCGACTTGTGCGGCGTAGACGACATTGCGGGCGTTGCCGCTGGTGCTGATCCCCAACAGCACGTCGCCGGGGCGGGCGAGCGCGAGCAGTTCTTGCGCGTAGCCCACGTCGCGGTCGGGCATATCGTTGGCGACGGCGCTGCTCAGGATGGTGTTCGCGCCGAGGACGACGGCGCGCAGCCCCGGTTCGAGGTTGCGCGTCAGCAACTCTCCGTCGGGTTGGGCGGTGAGTTTGTCGCGCAGGCGTTCCGGCAGCGGGCGACGACGGGCATAGGACTTGAGCAACTCGCCAGAGATGTGCAGCACGTCGGCCATGCTGCCGCCATTCCCGCAGAGGAAGAGTGTACCGCCGGCGGCAAAGCAGCGGGAGAGTTCTTGGTAGACGGTAGACAGTAGACGGTAGACAGTAGACGGGAGGGGGGAGGGAGTGGGGGAGTGGGAGAGTGGGGGAGTGGGGGAGATTGGGAGGCTGTCGAGGGCGGGGATGATGTGGTGGTAGAGGTTGGGGATGGTGACTTTGTGGTCGCCGGTGATGTGGTAGCCTTGTCCGCCGCGGGAGGCGGGGCGCAGGACGATGTTTTTGCGCGGACGATAGTAGTAGAGCGGGTCGTCGTAGCCGCGCGGGTGCTGCGGGTCGCCCAGCGGCAGCAGGTCGAAGTTGGCGGTGGTGATGCGCGCGGCGGAATAGCCGAGGTTGCGCACAATCGTCAGCGCCTTGAGGAAGACTTCCGGGCCGGTCACAGCCGACCCGAAGTTGAGGAACACGCCGCCTTCCAGTTCACTCACGGAGATGGCGAAGCGGCGGAAGTCCGCGCCGCTCGCCGCGCCCAGAGCGGCAAAGTCTGCGGCGGGGTGCTGATGGATGATGTCTGCGCCCAGGGTGACGTGGATGGTAGCCGGGATGCCGAGCGCGTAGGCGTTGTACAGCACGCTGACCTCGCGGTGCGGGAACAGCGCCGGGTTCTCTGCCATAAAGCGCCCTAGCGCCGCGCCGTAGCCCAGGCCGTCGCGCGTGCCCGCGCGGATGGCGGCGTGCATCAGCCGCCCGGTCTCGTCGGCCATGCCGAACGTGCCGTCTTCCAGTCCCGTGGCGACGTCCTCGCTCGTCGCGCCGATCAGCGCCAGCTCGAAATCGTGGATGGAGACCGCGCCATTCCCGGCAACGTGGGTGATGATCCCGCGCCGCAGCAGCTCGATGAGCACGCGCGACAGGCCGCACTTGATCACGTGCGCGCCCATCATCCAGATGACGGGCCGCCCGGCTTGCCGCGCAGCGACGATGCGTGCGGCGACTTCCTCCAAATCCGCGTTCTCGAAGGGCGGCGGCGGCGTCTCCGGCGCGATGAGGTCGTCGAGGTGGACCAGATTCCGTCGTTCTGCGATTGGATACGTCTTGATGTGCGTAAAGTCTATCGGTTGCATTGATGTTTTCACGTTGGAAAGTTGAAACGTTTGAACGTTCAAACTTGCGAACGTACTAACGCCGCCAGCGCCTCCCGGTGCTCGTAGATTTTGCGCAGCGCGGCAACGACGTCATCCACCCCTTGCGGTCCGGCGCGGAAGACGTTCTCGTTCAGCCAGACGGCCTCGCGGGTGGCGGCGCGCTCGCTTTCGGGGAACTGGCCCGGCGTGAAGCGCAGCCGCTCCGGGAACGCGCTCGGCACGGGCAGGCGCGAGAGGTGCGGCTGGAAAAGCTCGTACTGGTGCATCGGCGGGTAGCCGTCGTCGGCGGGGATGCCCTCGGTGTGCAGGATGTGGCAGACTGCGTCGTGCGTCAGCCCGAACACGTCCGGGTCAATGGCGAAGATGTAGCGGTAGAACGAGCGTTTCGTGTGGCGCAGGTCGCGCTTGAGCACGCGCACGCCGGGAATCTCGCTGAGCGCCTCGTCCATATAGGCCGCCATCTCCTCGCGCTCCTGCGCTTGCTGTGGGAAGCGCTCGATGGCGACGTTCGCCAGCGCCGCCTGGAGTTCGCCCATGCGGTAGTTCGCGCCCATCGTGTAGACCTGTTCCGCCGTGTCGTGCGGGCGGCCACAGTCAATGATGCTGGCGGCGCGGTCGGCGAGTTCCTGCGTCTTGCAGATGAGGATGCCGCCTTCGCCGGCGGTGAGGATTTTAGACGATTGCAGGCTGAACGAGCCAAAGTGCCCGATCGTCCCCGCGCCCTGTCCACGCCACTTCGCGCCGTGAGCGTGCGCGCAATCCTCGATGACGACGAGGTTGTGGCGTTCGGCGATGTCCATCAGCGCGTCCATATCCGCCATCTGCGCGCCGAGGTGGACGGGGATGATCGCCCGCGTTTTGTCGGTGATGGCGGCTTCGACGGCTTTTGGATCTATGCAGTAGGTGTCGGGATCAATATCCACGACGACGGGGAGTGCGCCGGCAGCCATCGGCGCGGCGGCGGTGGCCTGGAAGGTGTAGGCCGGCACGATGACCTCATCACCCCAACCGATGCCGGCGGCGCGGCACGCCACCTCCATCGTCACCGTGCCGTTCATCATCGCCACGGCATAATTGCCGCCCTGGAGCGCCAGAAAGCGGCGGACGAACTCCGCAGTCTGCGGGCCGGGGTAGGGGAAGCCGCCCCAATTGCCGGACTTGACGACGCTGGTGACAGCTTCGATATCCCGTTCATCGAAAACAGGCCACTGTGGATAGGCCGTGTTGCGCACCGGCGTTCCACCTAACAGAACTGGTTTTTCCATTGTTGTCTCCTTGAATTGGTAATCGGTAATCAGTAATCAGTAATCAGTAATTCGTAATTCGCTACTCTTAACTCGCTACTCGCAACTCCTGCCAGGCTTGCATCAGGGTGGAACCGGCTTCTTTGGCGATAGACATCGTTTCTTCGTAATGCTCGCCCGGCTTAAACGGATTGCGGGGATAGCGGAAGTCTTCGGCGGGTAGGATGTAGCCGAGTTCGTCGTTCGCCAGGCCGATCACGCCCGCCACGGCCACGCCGGTCTGCTTGAGGTCGGCTTTCAGCGCCAGGCCGAGTTTGGGGAGGACTTCGCCCGGCGCGGTCGCCAACGTTACCGGACCAAGTTTGATCAGGTTGGCTTCTGTCATGACGGTTCGCCCAGGAACGGCTTCGCGGGGCAGCACGCCTAACAAGCGTGAGAGCTTGAAGAGGGGATTACGCAGCGGGATGCGGTAAACCTCGCGGGTGTGGGTCAAGCGGTCTACCGGCGCGGGAGCAACGCCGGAGAGGGCGGTCAGTGCGGCTTGCGCCAGCGTGTGGCCGATGCGTTCCGCTGCGGCAAACGTGTGTTCCTGCACATCGGGCGTCATCATCCCGCCGAGCGCGCCGGAGAAGAAGAGGCACGGCGCGCCGGTCGCTGCTTCGACCTGGGCGCGCAGGAAGCCGGGATAATCGGCGGTGATGTGCGGGTTGTCGTACCACAGCGTTTCGGGGTGGCAGGGGAAGATGAGCACTGTGACCAGCGGTTTGCCGTCATCCGGCGCGCAGAATTGCAAGCACGTCAGTTCGTCATCTACGATGTTGGGATCGCGGGCGTTCTTCGCTACGCCAGGGACGTGGACGGCGGCGCTGCGCAAGTTTGCGGGCTGCGGCGCTGCCAACGCTGCGACGAGGGTGGCCGTCAGCGTGTCTTTGAGTTCGCGCATATAAACCGGGTCAACGCCGGATTTGAAGTAGCTTGGCCCCCACAAGCCCATTGTATCCGGCCCGTGGTGCGTGTGGGTGCTGGCGAGGATCACCCGCGCGCCCGGAACCTGAGCCGTGACCCGTTCCGCCACTTCCAGGCAGTGATGGCGGAATAGCCCGATCACGTCGAGCGCCGCCAGCGCCAGCCGCGTATCGCCGTAACGCAGCGCGAGCGCCCGCACGTACAGGTCGTCGTGAACCGACTGCGCGACGCGGTTGCGCCCAAACCCGGCCAGATAGACCGGACGCGCTAGCGAGGGTGTGATGGTGCTTTGCGCATAACCGATGGTCAAGTGTTCCATAGAGACCTCGCAATTTTTCTATCCGCAGATATAGGCTCGTAGTAACGGCTTGAGCCGTCTGCGACACCGCTAAAGCGGTTACTACGAACACAACTTTGAAATCTGCTGAATCTGCTCAATCTGCTGACGCTAATAGTACGGTGGTTGACTCGATGAGGGTCTGGCGCAGCGGGGGATAGTCCACCCCTGCTTGTTCCATCCCCAGCAACACCCCGCCGACGACGGGCGGCGCAGCGAGGCGGACGGCGCGCGCGCCGGGCGCAACCTCGCGGATGGTCGCCAGCATCGTCTCGCCCATCGCCGGGCTGCCGTTGTACAGGCTACCGATCTGCACAACCTCAAAATTCAGGTGCTCGAACCCCAACTGGCGGATGACGCCGATGGCGAGGCTGCCCAGTTCGCGTCCGGCCCAGCGGATGACCTCTTGCGCGACGGCGTCGCCTTCCGCCGCAACCTGAAAGATGACGGGCGCGTGCTTTGGTGTGAGCCGGTAGTGCCCGCGGTACAGCCCCTCGAGCAAATCTAGCGCATCCGGCGCGCCGGTTAAGGCCAGGAAGGCTTCGGTGAGGCGCGTCGCCGGGCCGCGCCGACCCCATGCCAGCGCCACAACCTGGACGGCTTTGCCGACCAGATCGCCGCCGCCGGCGTATTCAGCGAACATCCCGCCGCCGCCGGTCATCCGCCCCTCACGCCCCTGACGGTCGCGCCCCCAGCAGTTGCTCCCTGTCCCGGAGACCACGCCCACGCCCCAGCCCTCTGTCGCTCCGGCGACCAGGCCGACGATGGTGTCATTGACCAGCGCGTAGGGCGCGGGTAGCTCCAGCGCGGCGATGACCTGGCGGTGCGGTTCAGTGTCGCCGGGCCAGTCGTAGCCGGCGATGCCGAAGCCCGCGCCGGCAATGTCCGCTTTGCCGATGCCGGCCGAGGCAAGCGCCGCGTCAATGATGGTGTGCAGAACGGCGCGTAGCCCGTCATAGCCGATCACTTCGTGGCTGCCGGGGCCGCCCACGCCAAAGCCGACGGCGCGACCGTGTTCGTCCGCAATCAGCGCGTGGCTTTTCGTTGCGCCAACATCAATGCCGAGGAAGTATGGTTTCATCGTGTGTGCTCCTGATGCGTGATTGGTGATTCGCCGATTCGCTGATTCTCCATTCTTTCATTCGCCCCAAAATTGCGGCAGATACGCCCGGTTCGTTTCCAGTAGATCGTCCAGCACCGCCTGGACCTTGTCCGCCGCAGGGCCGAGTGGGTGGGTGAGCAGCGCCTGGTACGCGGCGTCGCGGTCGCCGTGAACGGCGGCTTCGACAGTGAGCAGCTCGTAGGCTTTGACGTTCGCCAGCAGACCGAAGCACGCCAGGGGCAGCGGCTCCGCCGGGAGCGGGGTGATGCCGGCGCGGTTGACCGTGCAGGGCATTTCCAGCACCCAATCCTCCGGCCAACCAGGGACCGCGCCGCGATGCGGGACGTTGACCACGTGAACTTCGCCCAGGTTGTTGTAATGGGCGTTAAGCAGTTGCGTCGCCACGGTGGAGTAGTACGCGCCACCGCGCTGCATCAGGCCCTCCGGCGGCTCGGTGCGGTCCGGTTCGGCGTACTGCGCGAGCAGCTTTTTCTCGATCTCCATCACGCCTTCCGCGCGCGACGGCGGCCACTTGGCCTGCGCCGCGATTCTGTCGGCGGTGTAGTAATAGTAGTGCAGGTAGCCGTTGGGAATCATCCCCAGCGTCTCGATAGTGCGCACGTCCCATTCCGGCTCTGGCTCGGCTTTGAGATGCGCGATGTAGCCCTCCATGATGCGCGGCCACATTTCCTCGCCGTCAATCGTGAGGCCGCGATGCCACGAGAGGTGGTTCAGCCCTAGCGTGTTCAAATGCGCGCGCTCTGGCGGGATGTCCAGCCCCAGGCGCTCTTTTAGTCCTTCGAGCAGTTCCATTTTGACGTGGATGGCGACGTTGCAGACGCCCACCGAGGGCACGTCGGGCGCGTAGCGCGCCAGCGCCTCGGTGATGAGGCCCGACGGGTTGGTGAAGTTCACTAACAGCGCGCCAGGCGCGACCGTCTGCATTGTCCGGGCGATGTTGAGCGCGACGGGGATGGTGCGCAGCGCCTTCGCCATCCCGCCGACCCCGGTGGTCTCCTGCCCGATAAGGCCGTGCCGCCGCCCCAGGTACTCGTCCTCGCGGCGCGCCTGCATCCAGCCGACGCGCAGTTGGGTGATGACGTAGCTCGCGCCATGCACCGCCTCGCGCAAGTCCGTGGTCAGATGAACGGCGAACGGCGCGCCCTTCGCCGCCACCATCCGTTGTGCGAACCCCCCGACCACGTCGAGGCGTTCGGGTAAGATGTCCATCAGCCAGAGTTCGGTCACCGGCAGGCTGCCGACGCGCTCCAAAAAACCGTTGATCAGTTCAGGGGTATAACTCGAACCACCGCCAATGACAGCTATTTTCATACGATGCCTCCTTGTTCATCTTTGCTCACCGCCCCCGTCCCGGGGGCGGGCTATGCCGGTTCCGCCCATACGTTATCTATTTCTATTCCCGGCTTTGCCCCATCATCATAAAAACACGCGCTCGAATAACGATAATCCGCTCGCGTTTCCGCCAGCGCCCAATGCTTGGCTACCGGATTGTTGTGAATATATTCCATCTTTTCACGCAAAAACGGCTCACTGAACACATTTTTCGCTTGAAGCGGCTGCCAGACTTGATGCGCTTTGCTGCGGTCGCCATCTCGCCGTTGGCTGAACGCCGCCAGTACATCGTTGCGTTGTTCCGCTTGCAGTTGTTTCAAAGTGGCGTGCGCTGTGAAAGATCCAAAGGATTCCAGCACATTGGAAATGGTGTAGACCCCCAGCGGTTTGATCAGGATGTGGAGATGTGTGGGCATGACTACGTAGGCGAATAACAACCAACGGTTATTCCGCCGGTGCCAATCCAGGGAATTGAGGACGATGTCGGCGTAGGCGGGCTGGGTGAAAAGCGGATACCACTTCAAGAGTGTAGCCGTGACGAAGTAGAGATGAGTAGGGTCATGGCGTGGCTTGAACGTCATAGATGTGTCCTTTCTGTATTTTGTCTATTGCTTGATCCTTTTCATAGCGTGTTCTGGCGTTACCCGCCCCCGAGACGGGGGCGGGGAGCGTGAGACCTTGCTCTGCGCCCCCCCGTCCCGGGGGCGTGCTGCGCGTATCGCTTTCACCCGTTCCTCCTCCGCATAGTGCGTTGTGGCATTACCCACCCCCGAGACGGGGGCGGGGAGCATCGCCGGCTAGTTCATGCGCGATGCCGTAGGGGAGCTGATGCCGTCGCACGTACTCCGGCAGTGCGCGCAACGTTGATTCTACCACGGGTTGCGGGATATTGTCCAGTGGGATGTGGCAGGCCTGCAATGCTCGGCGCAGCGGCGCGACCTCTTGCCCTTGTCGTTCGGCCATCAGGACGATACCGGGACCCACCAAATCACCGTGCGGGAGGCCCGCGCCCATTGCGTTTTCCATGGCGTAGGCGAAGTAGTGCTCGCTGCCTTCCTCCGGGCGAGAATGTCCCATCTGGTTGCAGAGTTGAACTTCCATCACCAGACAATCGAGAAGTTGCTTGAGACCATCTCGGTCGCCACGCCCGGCGGCTTCGGCGCAGTCCAGCGCGCTCTGCAAAATTGCCGCGGCGACGCGAGCCACGGATGGGTTGTAGGCCATCTCCGGTGGATTCTGCCCGCGGTCCTCGGCGAAGCGCCAGTCCCACAAGCCGGTGGCAATGGAGAGGACGTCGCAGATGCCAGCAGCGCGGATAGGGGGCGGCGCGGCGGTTAGTACGTCGAAGTCCATCATCACATGGTCGGGAGGCTTCGTCTTGAAGTAAGTCACGCATCCGTCGCGGCGAATGCCTGAAGTCCAGGTGAAAAAGGCATCTACCGAGAGTGCGGTGGGCAGACATACGAGCGGCAAACTATGATGTACGGCGACGTATTTGGCGGCGTCGGCGACCAATCCGCCGCCAACAGCATAGACCACATTGCCGCTTGAGTTGTCCGACAATGCATCCCAGTGCTCGCGCGTGGCTTCCTGGGGGTCCATTCGCCAGGCGATGGGAAGGTGTAGCCGATGATGGACTGCCTGCCAGGCCGGCGCGCTGGTGATCAGAACGACGGAACGCGGCTCATCAATTTCGGAAAAGGGCAGCACTTCAATCGTCGGTACAGGCCAGATTTTCATAGCCGGTCTCTATCCTTTCGTTCCCGTTAACTTAATTCCTTCGATGAACGTCCGCTGCGCGAAGAAATAGGCGATGATGATCGGCACGGTAAAGACGACCGCGGCTGCCATCAGTTGGTTCCATTCGGTGTTGCGCTGCCCCTGGAAATCTTGCAGGCCAATCGCCAGGGTGAATTTTTCCGGGTTGTTCAGGTAGAGCAGGGGGCCGAGGAAGTCGTTCCAGGCCCACAGGAACGTGAAGACGGTGATCGCCGCCAGGATGGGCGTGGACAAGGGGATGATCAGCTTGAGCAGGATGTGCAGCTCGGACGCTCCATCCACCCGCGCCGCGTCCACCAAATCTTCGGGGATGGTGCGGAAGAACTGCCGCAGCAAGAAGATGTCGAAGGCGTTGGCGAAGAACGAGGGCACGATGATTGGGAGCAGCGAGTTCCCCCACTTCAGCGTTTCGGTGAAAAGCAGGTAGAGCGGAATCATCGTCACCTGATAGGGGAGCATCATCGTGCTTAAAACCAACATAAAAACTAATTCGCGGCCAGGCCATTGGATTCGTGAAAATCCATAGGCCGCCGGAACACACGAGAGCAATGTGCCGATGATGGTAAAGAAGGCGACGATCAAGCTGTTTTTAAGGTAAGTCCAGAAATTGACTTTCAGGCCAGGGCGCACGCCACGGTTTATTGCATCGCTGAAGTTGCGCCATTGGAATTTGATCGTGAATATCGGTTCGGCATAACGCGCTCGCGTTTCAATGACTTCGGTAGGATCATTGGGATTGACGAATGTGCCTTGCCCCTCCGCGATTTTAAGGGCCGCCAACTGCCGCATTTCTCCGTTCACCGGAACATTGTAGAGGGGGTATGCTTTACCGTTGATGGTGACGTATTGGTTGTCGTAGGGCAACAGGGTAGGCGGAAAGCGAAATACGTCTTTGCTCGACTTGAAAGCGGTGAAGAACATCCACAAGGCAGGGACCAGAAAGAAGAGGCCGACGCCAAAAACGACGATGTGGCCTAATACCTTGAATAGCGCCCGCTGCCATACGTAGCGCTTTCTCCCCAATGCACGTTCCATAGTGCGCGCGATGTTGGTCATATTATCTCTCCCCACCTTCATAATAAGTCCATCGCTCTGAGAAACGCAGGAGCAGCAGGGTGCAGACCAAAATAATGGCGAACAGGATCCATGCCATCGCGGCGGCGTATCCCATTTTGAGGTTGCTGAATCGGTCGTACAGGTACACGCTGTAGAAAAGGGTGGAGTCGAGCGGGCTGCCGAGCACATTATTGGCGCGCCCGCTCTGCGCTGCGGCGAAGATGTATGCCTGTGTGAAATACTGGAACATCCCGATCACGCCCATAATCAGGTTGAAGAGGGTGATGGAAGAAACCATGGGAATGGTGACATACCAGAGGCGTTGTATCCAGGAAGCGCCATCCAGTTCGGCGGCTTCCAGCAGCGAGGTAGGCACATCCTGGATCCCAGAAAGGTAGATGACGATGGTGTTGCCGATGCCCCACAATCCCATGATGATCAAGGCCGGTTTTGCCCAGGTGGGATCGGTGAGCCAGCTTGGCCCTTTGATGCCGAAGTATCCCAGGAGCACGTTGAGGATACCGTTATTGGTGTTGAGAATCCACATCCACAGCATACTGCTGGCGACCAGCGGCACAATGGAGGGCAGATAGTAGATCAAGCGATACACCGATTGGCCGCGTAGTTTCAGGTTGAGCAGTACAGCGAACACAAAGGCGCAGAGCAGTTCCAGCGGGACAGCGATCACCACCATATACACTGTGTTGTAGAGCGATGTCCAGAAGCGGCGGTCGTGGAGCAGGTTGAGATAGTTTTCCAGTCCGATCCATTCGGAAGCGGTACGGATGTGGTGTTCGGTGAAACTGATATACAAAGATGAGGCCATCGGATATAACGTAAAGAAGAGAAAACCCAAAATCCACGGCGAGATAAAGAGCATGCCTTTGATGAAATTACGGCGGGTTGCGGGACTCCAACGCCGGCGTTTAGGTTTCACAAGGGTTTCTGTCAATGTCATTGACTGACCTCCTGTTTTTTACATAATTCACCCTTGCGAAGGTTCTTCACCTTCGCAAGGGTGAGGTGAATTACTGGCCCAGGGCTTTGTCGAGCATCGGCTGCAATTTATCCTGCGCGGCTTTGAGCAGCGGGGCGGGGTCTGCCCCTTCGTGTAGTACCTGCTGCTCGATCAAATCCAATTCGGTCAACAGGTCGGCGCTGATGGGGGTGAAGATGTGGAAGGTCGCGTTGGGAGAACTCGCCAGATCCATAAACACTGCAAACTTCTCGTTGGCGCGGAAACGAGGATCTTTGGCGGCCTCTTTGCTGGACGGCAGATTGAAGTTGGCGACCATCTCCTCGGCAAGAATTTCGGGACTCATCATCCAGGCCAACAATTTGGCGGCGGCGTCCTTGTTCTTCACTCCACTGGGGATGAGGGCCACCGTGCCGCCGACGACGTTTGTGCCTTTCCGCTCCGGCTTGGAGGCGGGGTAGGGGATAGGGCCGACGCCATACCACAAATCCGGCGCCAGGCCGCCGATGAAGTTGTCGCCCGTCATCCACTCGCCATCCACCATCATCGCAATCTTGCCGGCCATAAAACCGTGCTCAGGCGACGAGTATTCGCCGGTGGATGAGACGAAGCGCAGCACCTCTTCGATGCCGTACTTGGTGTAGAATTGTTGCTCCCACTTCAACGCGGCGATCATCTCCGGCGTGTCCAACTGGACTTTGGTGCCGTCGTCGTTGAACCAATAACTGCCATAAAGTTTGACGTATTGTTCGATGTGGCTCCACGAGAAGTCGGGCACAAAGCCGAGTTGTGTGATCGTTCCATCGGCTTCAACCTTGGTGAGCTTGTCGGCGTATTCGAGCATCTCTTCCATTGTCTTCGGCGGTTTTTCGGGATCGAGACCGGCTTCCTCGAACAGGTCCTTGTTCCAGTAGAGGCCGTAGGTATCCGATCCCCAGGGTAGGGCGTATAATTTCCCCTTATACTTGCCTTGCGCCAGCATCGCGGGATAAATATCGCCCAGATCAATGCCGTGGGTGGCGGCGAGTTCATCTAGCGGCGCGACCAGACCTTCGTTGACCCACGTCGAAACGTCATCCGGGCCGCCGAGCACCAGAATGTCCGGCGGCTCGGTGCCGGAGAGCGCTGCGATGACCTTGTCGGCTTCAACCGGCGAGTTGACTTCCACCTTCACATTGTTGGCCTCGCCAAAACGGTTGAAAAGCTCCTGGATTTGCGTCGGATCGTCGCCCCAGGTAATCCACACCCGCAGGACGGCAGGCATGTCTACCTTGACTTCCGCCGGCTGCTTCTTGCCGCACGCCATCAGAAGGCTTGACAGCATAACCATTGTCAGCATCAATCGTACCAACTTTCCAGACATAGTTTCCTCCTTTTGAAAAGACTAAAACATAATGCGTAAAACGTAATGCGCAAAACGTAAAAGGCGTCACCTTATGTTTCACGTTTCACGTTTTACGCTGGCTGAGTGGCAAAGCATAAAAAGTTCGGGATCACCTCCTTTACGTGCATCCGCAGGATTGGCGGATGACCAGTTGGGTCGGCAGGAGAATGAGTGGTTCGACCTCGCCGGTGCGAATGAGTCGCACCAGTTGCCGGACAGCTTCGTATCCCACCTGCTCAACGGGAGCGCGCACCGTCGTCAACGGGGGATTTAAGTAGCGCGCCAGGTCAATGTCGTCGAAGCCAACCAGCGCCACGTCGTCCGGCACGCGCTTACCGGCTTGGATTAAGGCAGCTAACGCGCCGGTCGCCGAATCGTCATCTCCGGTGAAGATGGCATCCATCTCAATGCCTTCCTGGAGCCATTTTTCGACGGCGGCGCGCGCGATGGATTCGTTGAATCCTCCCACGCTCACCAGCGCCGGGTTGTATGGGATATTGTGCGCCGCCAGTGACTCCCGGTATCCTTTCTCACGCCAATACGAGTCTTCGTGTCCCTTCGGCCCCGCCAGGAAGCCGATCCGCCGCCGCCCGTGAACTTCGATCAGGTGATCCACCAACTGCCGCGCGCTCGCTTTGTTCTCGATGGTCACGCTGGGGATGCGGAGTCCGGCTGGCGGCGTGCAGTGGATCAGCACCACAGGAAAGGCGATCTCACACAACCGGCGCAATTCCTGCTCCGGCAATCCATCGGTGAACACCACCAACCCGTCGGTGTTTTGATCGCCGATCGGGTACGTGAACGGCTCGCGCGGCGCGCTGCCTTCCTGCACCGAGTAGATGAGCAAATCAAAGCCATATTCCCCGGCGCAGGCCGCGATGCCGCGCAGCAACGGCGCGAAGTAATAACCGCTGATTTGCGGGAAGATCAGGCCAAGGGTGTTGGTGCGGTTGCTGGCGAGGATTTTAGCGGCGGTGTGCGGGCGATAGTTTAGCGCCGCGATGGCATCGCGGACCGCTTCTTCTGTTTCAGGCGCGACCGGCCCGGTGCGGTTGATGACGCGGCTCACCGTCGCCGTCGAGACACTGGCATATTCGGCGACATCGGCGATGGTGGCGCGTGCGGGAGGCCTACTCTGCGACATGTGTTCACCCCTTTTGCGGTAAAAGTCAGGGAGTGTAAACGCTTACATTATATAACGAAAATGCGCGCGTGTCAATGAAACGAGAGTAACAATTTTGTAACTTACAAGAATGGTTTGAAAGTGATATTCGCGTGTATACTAAAATAAGTGTATCGTATGTACACAGTGCGTCTCTTGGTTTACTTTGTTTGATTCTTTGAGTGTTGAAAGGAGGACAATCCATGAAAAACGTGTTGCGACTATTTCATTTGATGTTGGCGTTGACGCTGCTGGCGATTTCCATTCCCCATACCCCGCGCGTCGCCGCCGCTGTAGAGCGGGCTGCCAGCCCGCTGGCTCCCGCCGCCACGCTCGGCTGGGAACTGATTGTGCCAGATTATACGCGCATGTGGCGCTCACTCAACTACGCCGCCGATCACACTCTCTACATCACCACCGACCAGGACATGCGTCGTTCCACCGACGAAGGCAACACCTGGACGACGCTCTTTGCAACGACGCCGTACTCCGAATACCTGCACATCAGTTCGATGGCGTGGGATCCGGGTGCGACAGCGTCGCCCACGCTGTTCGTTGTGCGGAATATCGGCTATGCCTATGGCGAGGTCTTTCGCTCAACCGATGACGGCCTTACCTGGCAGACCGTTCTCTCCACGCCGCCCAATACGCTGCTCTACGACATCGCTGCCGTGCGCGATGCCGGCGGCAACCTGGTGGTGTTTGCTGTCGGTTTCTCGCCCGATGTGCCAGCCGTGTGGCGCTCCACCGATGGCGGCGACACGTGGGCGCTGGCGGACACTGGCTTATCTAACTGGACGGATTTGTACCGCATCTTCCCGTCGCCGAATTTCGCCGCCGACAGCACTGTCTATTTGACCGGTTATGGGCCGGCCCGGCGCTCGACCGACGGCGGTCTGACGTGGGAGCAGGTTGTCATCCCCTGGGTGGACATCGTGCGCGAGGTGGTCTTCTCGCCGGACTACGCTACGGACGGAACAATATGGATGAGCTACTTCTTCGTCGAAGGCAGTGGCGAGGACGACATCCCGCCCAACGGCATCGTGCGTTCCACGGACTTTGGCGCGACGTGGCAGAAGGTGAATGACGGCCTGCATGTAGATTACCTGGACGGTTGGATTATAGGATTTGACGTCTCGCCGGACTATCCCGCTGATCCCTCGCTGTATGCCGTCCAGCGCACGCTGCAATATGATGCGACGCCGTGGATGTTCTACCGCTCGCCCAACGGCGGGGAGCGGTGGTGGATGCAGGGCCTTGCGCCAGAGGCGACGCCCAAAGGACTGATCGTCGCCTCGCGCAATCTGTTCTTCCTGCCCACGGTTGACGGCCTGTACCGGCTGCGCAACAACGCCTGGGAGTGGCTCGTCAACGGCAACGCGGAACTTGATGAGGGCTGGTCTTTCCCCATCACTCCAGCGACGGCGGGGTATTCGACGGCGCAGAAGCACAGCGGCGCGCGTTCTATGCTTCTGGGGATCATCGGGACGGCGAACGTGTTCTCGTACTCGTCCGTGCGCCAGCGGGTGACGTTGCCCGCGACGGCGACTGCGGCGCAGGTGACGTTGTGGCTCTATCCCACTTCCACCGAAGCGCAGCAAGCCGCGTTTGCGCCAGAAATGTCCGCCGCACTAACTGGCGTCGCGCCCGCCGCGCCTGCTGCTGGCGATGCGCAGTTCATCTTGATTATGGACGATCAGGAAAACATCCTCCAACGCTTGCTGTGGACGTTGGACAACAGCCGGACGTGGAAGTCGTACACCTTCGACTTGCGCGCCTACATCGGCAAGAGCATCTGGCTGCACTTTGGCGTGCTTAACGACGGCGTGGGCGGGATAACCGGCATGTACGTGGATGATGTTGCGCTGACCGCCGCCGAGCCAGTCCCCGCGCCAACGCCGCCGCCCGCCAATCCTGGCGCAATCGGCGAGGATTTTCTCCTCACCGACGCCGCCAGTCATCAGAGCGTCCCGGCGTTGGCCTTCAACCCCGAAGATAACGAATTCCTGCTGGCCTACCGGGATTCGCGCATCAACAGCCTGCCCGACATCTACGTGCAGCGGGTGCGCAGCGACGGGCACTTGCTCGGCGACGCCGTCGCTGTGACCAACGACGCCGCCATCCAGGACTACGCGCGCGTCGCCTATCTCCCGGCGGCGGATCGCTACCTGGTGGTTTGGACGGACAATCGCCACATCACGGACACGCCCGATGTGTACGGCCAACTTGTGCGGCGCGATGGAACGCTCGACGGCGGCAATTTCCCGATTGCCGTTTATGCCGGTGGGCAAGTCAGCCCGCGCGTTGTAGCGGGTGCGGACGCCTTTCTGGTGGTGTGGGGCAACGCCGAAGGCTGGACTTCGCGCGTGCAGGGGCAGCGGGTGAGCGGAACCGGCGCGTTGCTCGGCGCGCGCTTTGATATCTCCGATGGAACAGCCTGGGCTGGACAGCCGGATGTCGCGTATCGCCCGGCGGTCAACCGCTACCTTGTCGTCTGGGCCGACACACGCGGCGTGGATCAGGACATCTACGCGCAGCAGGTGTTGCCCGATGGGACGTTGGCGGGCGACAATATCCCCGTAACGAACGCGCCCAACGTCCAGGAATGGCCGGTCGTCGCCGCCGGCGGCGTGGATGACGCGGCGCTTGTCGCCTGGGAAGATTCGCGCAATCGCACCGACTATACGTCCCAGAAGGATATTTACGGGCAGCGTTTCAAGCCGGGCGATACCTTCCTCGGCATTGACATCCCCATCAGCGCGCAACCGGAGTATGAAGAGGCGCCCGTCATCGGCGTCTGGGAGACGGCCGGCGGCAGCGTGTTCTTCGTCGCCTGGGAAGCGCGGGTAGGGCGCGGCGATCTGCGTGGGCAGCGCGTCGCCGCGACCGGCAGCAAGATCGGCGCGCCGTTTGTGATGAGCGACGACCCATACACGCAAGCGCGCCCGACCCTGGCGGTGGCGCGCACTGCGCCGCAGCCGGTGGTGTTGGCGGCCTGGGAGGATTATCGCACCGAAATCCCCGGCATCTACGCGCAACGCCTGGACGCCAACGCCCTCAAGGTGGGGCTGCCCATCGGCCTGACGCCGCTGGACGGCTTGCAAGCGCGCCCGGTGATCGCCTACAGCGCCACGGCAGATCGTTATCTGGCGGCCTGGCATCAGGTGGATTCAGGTGGCTCACGGATCATGGCGTACAGCGTCCGCGGCGACGGCGCGCTGGCCTGGCGTCCGTTCACGGTCACGGTGGGCCTCCAGACCCCCGACCTGGCGCTGGATGTTGCCTGGGACGCACTCAACGACCGCTTCCTCATTGTGTGGAGCGACATTGCGCCGGCAACGGTTGATGATTTTAATATCTACGGGCAGATCGTCACACTCGATGGCGACCTGGTGGGCGACAAGTTTGCCATCTCGTCTGCGCCCGGCCAGCAGCACGCGCCCGTGGTCGCTTTCAGTCCAGAGTTGGAGCGCTATCTGGTTGTCTTTGAGGGTGTGGACTCGTTCTACCAGATGACGAACCTGTATGGACAGCTTGTGGCGACGGATGGCGCGCCGCTGCTGACGGATGTAAACACAAACTTTTTGATCACCATGCCCGGCGCGTCGCGGATGGCGCGCTATCCCGATGTGGCTTACGACGCTGACAGCCGTACCTTCTTCGCCGTTTGGCAGGATAACCGGGCTGATCCGGCGGGATGGGATGTTTACGGGCGGCGGGTGGATGGCGCGACCGGCACGTTGATGGCGCCGGAGTTTGCTATCGCTGCCGCTGCTAATCACTTCGAGACGCTTCCGCGCTTGGCGGCGGGGCCGGCCGGGCGCTATCTCGCCGTCTGGCAGGACACTGTGGCGGGAGTGGATGGCGCGCCGGATGTGATGGGGCGTCTGCTCAATGTAAATGGCGCTGCGGTTTCGGCGCTGCTGCCGATTGCCACGGAATCCGCCTACGCCGAGAATGCGCCGGTCGTCGCGTATAATGCCAGGGCCAGGAGTTTCCTCGTCGCCTGGCACGGCGCGCCGCAGAGCGAGGCTGGATACGCGCCGGATATCTACGCGCGGCAACTGGATGCCCAGGGCGGACTGACCACTGCGGTGTTGCCTGTCGCCGTCGCCGCTGACTCGGCGCGCCTGTGGCCCGGCATCGCTGCGCGCGATGGGCATACGGAGTGGCTGCTGGCCTGGGAGGATGGCCGCGCCGACCCTGGCGCAGAGCGCGTCGGCGTGTACGCACGCCGCCAGCAGGCGATGTGGTTTATCTATTTGCCGCTGGTGATGCGCAATCGTTAGCGGTTGTAGGCTTGAAAAGCCGGGACACAGTCCCGGCTTTTTCATTTTGCCTCTTGACAAATCGTGCAACTATATTACAATATAATACGTAATACAATTACGGGTAATTAAAAAAGAGTCAATCTTTGTAAGGAGGAAAACAATGACTGAAGAGAAGCGTGTTGAAGAAGTGGTGGAGGAAACCCCAGTCGTAGAAGAAGGGGAAAGCGCTGAAAAGCACGAGGCCAAGAAGCCCGCGTCGGCGACATTCAAGGATGCGTTAAAGCAGGTTGAGACGTTCGGCCAGGCGTTGAGCGACGCCTTGCAGGCGCGCGGGAACGTTGTGATGGTGCGCGTCAATGACGAGGCGCTGGCGCATCTGGATATGCTGGTGGATGCCGAAGTCACCAAGAGTCGCTCGGAGAGCGCGGCGTTCCTCATTGCTGAGGGCATCAAGGCCAATCAGAGCTTGTTCGACAAGATTGGCAGCATCACGCAGCAGATTTCCGAGTTGCGTGAGCAACTGCGCAAAGAGGTCAAGCTGGAGCCAGAAGCCTAGCTTTGAGCCAATCAATCAAGACGATTAAGGAGGGAAAAACAATGGATGAGGAAAAAGTTGTAGATGTTGAGGTTGTTGAGACGCCCGCAGCCCCGGCGGCGGCCACGGTCACGTTGCCATCCTTCAACAAAGTCGTTGATGAGACGGCGAAAGTGATGGAGTCGTTGGGCAAGGCGCTCATCAAGGCCGCGCAGGACGTTTCTAACCTGATGGTCGTGCCGGTGGACAAGGTCACGCGCGCGCAGTTGGATTTGCTCGTCGAGGCTGGCGTCGCTCCAACCCGCACCAAAGCCGCAGCCAGCCTGCTCAAGGAATCTGTGGAGAACCGCAAGGAGATCTTCGACAAGATCGAGAAAACCCGCTCGCAGATTGAGACCTTGAAGCAGCAGCTCCACTCGTTGGTCGGCAGCGCGAGCTAACGTTCGGGTGTGCGTATCGCTACAGACGGCTCCATTAGGAGCCGTCTGTATTTTTGTATCGCTCTCTTCACGCAGCGCCTCCGTCTCGGGGGCGCGCAACTCC
>DAOLUH010000021.1:0-28759 GCA_035420085.1 Anaerolineae bacterium | reverse complement strand
ACATCAGGCTGCCACAGCCCGTTACCGAGACGGGAACGGGAGCGCGCCCTTCCCCCTATGCTCAGCGCCCCCTGTCTCGGGGGCGCGCAACTCCACATCAGGCTGCCACAGCCCGTTACCGAGACGGGAACGGGAGCGCGCCCTTCCCCTCATGCCACGCTCAGCGCCCCCCGTCTCGGGGGCGCGCAACTTCACATCAGGGCCACAGCCCGTTCCCGAGACGGGAACGCGCCCTTCCCCTCATGCCACGCTCAGCGCCTCCGTCTCGGGGGCGCGCAACTCCACAGCTGCCACAGCCCGTTCCCGAGACGGGAACGGGAGCGCGCCCTTCCCCCTATGCTCAGCGCCCCCCGTCTCGGGGGCGCGCAAGGCGCATGGGGCGCTGTTTATGCCTCGACATTCTTGTCATCACTGCCCACATGGCTGAGTGGTTGCGCGGCGGCTTTTATTTTGGCTTTCTGGCGGCGAGTTTTCTGTGGTTGCGGCGCCGGCGCGACGGTCGCCGGGAAGGGATCGAGATCAAACAACATCGCGTAGACGTACCGTCCAACAACCCGCAGCGAGGCGATAGTTGGCGCAGCAATCGCCATCCCTAGCACGCCGCCGATTTCCAGCCCGATGATGATGCCCAAAATAACGACGACAGGGTGCAGCCGGATATAACCGCCGATGATGTTGGGGATGAGAAAATTCGTGTCGAGCTGGATGTAGGCGAAGTAAACGCCAAACACGAGTAAGGCGAAAGCTAACGGCGGCAGCGGTAAGTAGGTGGAGCCGTAGAAGATCGCCAAAAGCACGGCTGTTGTTCCCCAGATCGTGTTGCCGATGCTGGGCAGCAATTCCAATAAGCCGCCCCACACGCCGAGCAGAATCGGCTGCGGCAAGCCCAAAATCGCGCTGGCTACGCCGAGGAGCACGCCCACGATCAAGCAGAGAGTGAGTTGTCCGCGAAAGAACGAGGTCCACACCTTGCCGATTTCCGCCACGATACGCCGGAAATCGTCCCGGTAGGTCGGCGGCGCGAGATTGAGGAACCACCCGACGAATTTCTCGGCGTCGCGGGTCAGGTAAAAGCCGATGACTAGCGAGAACGCAGCGAGGAATCCGGTGCGCGCTGCGCCCATCACAACGCCAATCGCGCGCGTGGCTGTGCGGGTGATCCAGGTGGTCAAATCCGCCGTTAATTGCCCGATCACATCGCTGATGACGATGGTATAGCCCATAAACTCGATGTCATCAATGGTCACTTTGTTGAGATACTGGATGAGATCAATCAAATCGTTTTGCACCAACAGGATTTGATTGACCACCTGCGGCCCTAGCAGCAAGACGACGGGGATAATCAAGGCGACGAGGATGAGATACACAAGCAAAGTCGCGGTGCTATGCGATGAATGGATGGTTTGGCTTAAGCGGTGGGCGATAGGATAGAAGATGAGGGCCATAATCGTCGCCACTAATAGAGGAATCACGATGACGCGGAACAGGTAGAAGAAGACGCCGAAGAGCACGATCAGGACAATGACCACCACCATTTTGGTTGTCGCGCTCCACCGTGGAGCAGGCTGACACGCTTGTGTGTCTGTATCAGGCTCCATATTTGATTCTCCTTATCCAATCAGCAGGGCATGTTTGTTGAGCCAGGTCAGTACCTTGCCGGGCAAATCGTTGCGGGTAGTGCGGTTGACCTCCCACAGCGTCACCTGCGCCAACGCCTTGAAGACGTTGCTTTCGGGATGGGGGTGGCTCATAATGGTTCCCAGAACGGGTGTGGGTCCTAAAATTGCGAGCATCACCGCATCGCAAAAAGCGCGCGAGTACAGTTCCATGGTCCCGATCTCGTCCACAACCACCAACTTTTTCTCCTGGATGGCGCGTTGCAGCGCAGCGACGCCTACCCGTTCCAACGCCGTGACATCCACGCCGTAACGTCCCACGCGCGGCGCTTTGGGATCGCGCAGATCCACATGGGCGATGGTTGTCTCCTTGCCATCCAGTGTGATCAGCCGAAAGCCCTTCCGCCCACCAGGGCCGACAATCTCCTCGGTGTAGAACCCGCCCGCCTTATTTCCCAACTGCGCGACGACGTTGCGGATGATCGTCGTCTTTCCAATGCCGGGATGCCCGGTCAGCAACAACGTTTTTCCCATATTCTCTCCAATTGGCCTGTTTACGGCTTGGAGTATAATGCGAGACAGGTTAAGATGCAAGGGGGGAGTAGGGGAGTACTCGACGCTGATTCTTGATTCTTGATTCTTGACTCTTGATTCGCTCATTCTTGAAGGGGGCTACATGCGTATTCTGATTACTGGCGGGGCGGGGTTCATTGGATCGCATTTGTGCGACCGGTATCTGGCGGAGGGTCACGAGGTCATTGCGATGGATAACTTGAGCACGGGAAGTACGGATAACATCGCGCATCTGGCGGGGCATCCGCGTTTCTCGTTCATCAAGCATAACGTAACGCAGTACATTTACGTCGCCGGGCCGCTGGATATGGTGCTGCACCTCGCTTCGCTGCCCAGTCCGGTGGACTACTTGAATTTCCCCATTCAAACGCTCAAAGTGGGGGCGCTCGGCACGCACAACACGTTGGGATTGGCGTTAGCCAAGCAGGCAAAATTCCTGCTGGCCTCCACTTCCGAAGTTTATGGCGATCCGCTGGTGCATCCACAGGACGAGACCTATTGGGGCAACGTTAATCCGGTGGGGCCGCGCGGCGTCTACGATGAGAGCAAGCGCTTCGCTGAGGCGTTGACGATGGCCTATCACCGCTACCATCACGTGGACACACGCATTGTGCGCATCTTCAATACCTACGGGCCGCGGATGCGCGCCGACGACGGGCGCGTAGTGCCGAACTTCATCTGCCAGGCGTTGCGCGGCGAACCGCTGACGGTCTACGGCGACGGCTCGCGCACGCGCTCGTTCGGCTATGTGGATGATCTGGTGGAAGGCATCGTGCGCCTGATGGCGACCGACGTTGAGGGGCCGGTGAATCTCGGCAATCCCGTTGAGTTGACGATCCTCGAATTTGCCCGGCTGACGCTCGACGTGACCGGCAGCGCGTCTGAGATTATCTTTGTCCATCCCACCGATGAACGAACGGCGGATGACCCCAAACAGCGTTGCCCCGACATCAGCAAAGCGAAAGCCGCATTGGGATGGGAGCCGCGCGTCCCGGTGCAGGAGGGGTTGCGTAAGACGGCGGATTACTTCCGCGTGAAGTTGGGCCTGGCGTGATGCGCTACGTGCTCAGTGTGTTGGTCTACGTGCAGCGCGGCGACGAAGTGCTCGTGATGCGCCGCAACAAGGAGCCGAACCTGGGGCTGTGGATCGCGCCAGGCGGCAAGGTTGAAGTCGGCGAGTCTCCGCACGAGACCGCGCGCCGCGAGATGTTGGAAGAGACCAGCCTGGTCGTGGGTGATTTGCGTCTGCGCGGATTCTGCACGGAAGTCTCTCCGCTGCCGGATTGGAACTGGATGCTGTTCATCTACACCACCCGCACCTTTTCCGGCGTCGTGCAACCCGACCTGCGCGAAGGTGATTTTGTCTGGATGCCGGTATCAACGTATCTGAACGATCTGCCGATCCCGCAGGCCGATATGATCTTCGCGCCGCGCGTGCTGCAGATGGATGAAGGCGTCTTCCAGGCAAAGTTTGTCTACAATGAGGCGTTGAAGTTGGTGACGTGGACGGAATATCCGGGTTAGGACGGCTGCGGCGTGCTACTGCGCCCGCGTGGATGTTCCCGGTGGCGCTGGCGTTGGTTGGCGCGGTGTGGGGTATGCTTCTCACGCAACTCTCGCTGTGGGACGGCTTGTTACTGACGACGCTGGTTTTCGTCCTCGTGGGAAGCGTGTGGGAACCGCTCGTTGGCGTTGGCGCGGCGCTCTTCCTGGGGCCGCTGCAGGCGTGGCTGCGCATGGAGCTGCCGCAGATTCCGCCGCTCATCGGCCAAATCGTCTTTCTGTTGACGGTAGGCGTTTGGATCACCCGCGGCTTGCTGCGCCGCGACCTCCACATCCCGTTGCCGCCGTTGCTCCTGCCGCTGCTCGGCTTTATGGGTGTGGCGTTGCTCTCGCTCTGGCAGCCTGCCGACGCATGGACGGGCCTGTTGGAATGGGGCAAGTGGGGGCAGATTGTGGTGATGTTCCTGCTGGTCTACGACCGGTTGGTGGGGACGGATGGACGCCGGCGCGTGATCCTGGTGCTGGCGTTGCTGGCCGGCGTCGCAGTGTTCCAGGCGCTCGTCGGCCTATGGCAGTTCGGTCTCAGCGAAAACCTGCCAGAACATTTCGCCATCAACGCGCGTTTCTTTCGCGCCTACGGCACCTTCGAACAACCCAATCCCTACGCCGGCTTCCTCGGTCTCGTCGGCGCGCTCCTGGCGGGCATTGTCCTCTCGCTCGTGTGGGACTGGCTAACCCGAATCATGAATCATGAATCACGAATCATGAATCACGTTTTACGCTCTACGTTTTATGCTTTACGTTTTACGCCTTACAAATTTGGCCTGCTTTTATTTGCCCTGGTCGCTGTCGTCTCTGGCCTGCTGGCCTCGTGGTCGCGGGGGGGGTGGATGGGGTTCGGGGCGGCGTTGCTGGCTATCGTTGCTTTATTGCCGCGCCGCAGCGTGTGGGGCGTGACGTTGGTAGCTGTGGTGATCGTCGGTGGACTTGGCCTTTACGCAGCCGATTTGCTGCCGTCTTCGATTGCCGTGCGCTTGACCGGCTTCCTGGAATACACGCGCTTTGCGGATGCGCGCGGCGTGGGCATCAACGACGCGAACTACGCCGTCCTCGAACGTATGGCGCACTGGCAGGCGGCGCTGGCGATGTGGCGCGAGCGTTTCTGGCTCGGCGTGGGCTTCGGCTGCTATGAACCGGCCTATCCTGCCTACCGGCTTATCAATTGGCCCTTCGCCCTGGGACATGCGCACAACTACTACCTCAATCTTCTGGCTGAGACGGGGATTTTGGGATTGGGCGCTTATCTGGTATGGCTTGGCAGCGTGTTTGTGCGTCTGTGGCGCGCGTTGCGTCGCGTGCGGGGGATGGCGCGCGGCATAGCGGTGGGGCTGATCGGCGCATGGATGCACTTTGCCGTCCACGATCTTGTGGACAACATTCTCGTGAACAATGTGCATCTGCACCTGGGGGTGCTGTTAGCCCTGAGCGCATGGGTTGTGGAGCAAGGGATCGGGAGAGCAGGAGGGAAGTATGAAAGAGATAGCGCCGGAATATGCGATTAAGGTATCGTATCCACTGGAGCGATTCCACGCTTACCAGGGCGACACGAACGACTGTGGCGCGTATTGCATCGCCATCGCCAGCAATAGTCTGTACAACATCCCGCTGGTGAACGCGGCTGCGCTGGCAAGCGAATTGAGTCGGCGCGGCCTGCCGGATCGTATCCCCGGTTGGGTGCTGTTCCCCTGGGGCGTCGTGGGGACATTCCGCCGTTTGGGATTGCGCGCGCGCTGGCGTGTTGGCGCGCGTCTGCCCCGGCTTTTCGATAACGTGCGCCGCAACCTGATCACCATCGTCATTCTGGGGGAGCCGCTTCGTTTTGTGAATCGAAAATGGGAAGGGTGGTCGCACTACAAAATCCTTACCACCTGGGAACCCGAACGTGAGCTAGGATTTGTTGATCCGGCGACATCCAATGCTACAGGGATGACCTGGCAGACGCTTGAAGAATTCCGTCGCCAGTGGACGTGGATGGGGCGGCAGATCATCGAAGTGTGGGGGCCTTGAAATGCCGGAGTCTTGTCCAAAATGTGGCAATATGGTTGCCGACGGAACGGTACGCTGTCCGGCCTGCGGGGCGCGGGTTCAACCGCGTGTGATGGACGAAAAAACCGGCTTCACATGGGCCGATTTTTTCAACTACAGTCTATTTACGTTGCTCATTCTGATCGCCGCTATCGCCATACCGGCAGTGACGGCGTTCCTCTGTCTCCATTTTATCTTGCGTTAGTTGCTCGCTACGACATTCCCTTGACGTGCTTCCCCAGTTGCACCAGCCGGCTGGACATAGCGTAATCCGGCACTTGAAAGTCCTCGCTCAGTTGTTGGAGGGTGACCAGGGGACGCCACGCGGCCTTAGCGACCCACTGTGCTGGGATGAGCAAACTCGCGGCGAAGTATCTGGCGGCATCGTTGCTGTAAGGATAATCTTGTTCCCAATCGGCGCTGGCGCGGCAGATCTCGCGGTACAACAAACGCGCCATCGCCATCCGGTATTCGTAACGGTGTTCGCCGATCCCAAAAACGAGCGATAGGTCGCTGATATCCACGCTGCTCAACCCTTCCGGCGGATCAGAAAGAATCTTCTCCACTGGGATGGGAGGGCGTTTGAAGTTGTAATGCTCCACCAATTTGATTGTCAGCTCTTCGATACGTTGTTGGTCGTTGGTTGATAGCGCCACCGTAATTCCCTCCACCGCGTGCTAGGTCTTGTGCAAAGCTTATTATAGCTTCTCCCTGAAAACTTACAAGATTAACCGCTCCGTCCGAACTGCCTGATCAACTGTTCCACCGAAATTTGCACAATGGTTGGCCGGCCATGAGGACAGGTGCGGGGATTGGCGGTTTGTTCCAGATCACGCACCAGGCGCTCCATCTCCTCGCGCGAGAGGACCTGCCCGGCCTTGACCGCGGCGCGCTTGCAGATGCGCCGTATCAGCATCTCTTCCAGCGCGGTGTGAATGGGGGATGGCTCGTCGGCGCTGGCTGCGATGTCAGCCAGCAGGTCGCCGGGTGGCAGATGAAGGAGCAACGTGGGCAACGCGCGCACCAGGAATGTGCCCGGCCCGAACGATTCAACCGCTAACCCTAGCGCGTGCAAGGCGGGCAGCAACGCTTCGAGATCGGCGGCTTCGGCGATGGGCAGCGACACGGTCTCCGGCTCCAGCAGCGGTTGCGCTGCGATTTTGCCCTGCATCCACTCGGATACCATGCGCTCGTAGAGGATGCGTTCGTGGGCAGCGTGCTGATCAATCAGATAGATGCCATCAGGCCCCTCGGTGATGATAAACATCGTGGAAACCTGCCCGATGACGCGCAATGGTGGCAATGTGGATGCCGCCCCCACCGGTCTCGGCGATACGTCCGGCGGCGAAAGTGGCGCCCCGGAGATGAATGTCGGCGGCGATAGAATTTCGCGGCGGGCGGTGGGTTGGGGCAGCGCGATTTGTCGCGTTGTCGGGCTTAAGGCGGCCAGACGCGCGCGTGTGGTTGCTTCCGCCGGCGTGGAAGCTTCCTCCTCAACCGGTTCCAGCGCCGGAACCTGCCAGGCGGTCGCTGCTGGCGACTCGTCCATCACCGTGGCGCGGACGGCGCGTTGCACGGCGCGGAACACGGCGTCGCCGTCGCGGAAGCGCACCTCTGTCTTGGCGGGATGGACGTTCACATCCACATCCTCGGCGGGCAAGGTCACGCTGACAAAGGCGACGGGAAAGCGTTTGACCGGCAGCAGCGTGTGGTACGCCTGGATGATGGCGTAGGTCAGCCGCAAATCCTGCACCCAACGCCCGTTGACGAAGAGTGTCAGGTAGCCGCGATTGGCCCGGTGGACGCTCGTAGGGCCGACAAACCCGCTCACGCGGATGGTCTGCGCGTCGGTGAGTGTGGCCGGGATCGCCAGCAAGCTGGTGCCCAGGTCCATCCCGTACACACTGAGCAGAGCTTCCAGCACATGGCCGTTGCCGGAAGTGGACAGAACCTCTCGTCCGTCGTGGCGCACAGAGAAAGCGATGTGCGGATAGGCAATCGCATAGCGGGTGATGAAAGCGTCAATGTGGCTGCGCTCGGTGCGTTCGGATTGGAGGAATTTGCGCCGCGCGGGTACGTTGTAGAACAAATCCTCGATGAGCAGATCGGTGCCGCGCGGGCGTCCCACAGCAGCCCGCGCAACGATACTGCCGCCTTCGATACGCACGCGCGCGCCGACCGTTTCGTCGGTATGCCGGGTGGTGCAGGTCACGCGGCTCACGGAGGCGATGCTGGCGAGCGCCTCACCGCGAAACCCTAGCGTGGCGATGTGTTCCAGATCGTCTGCGGTCTCCAACTTACTCGTCGCGTGGCGGCGGAACGCCAGTTCGATCTCAGCGGCGGGGATACCCGTTCCGTCGTCATAGACACGGATTGCATCACGCCCACCGCTGCGCGTCTCCACCTCCACACGCGCCGCGCCCGCATCCAGGCTATTTTCGACCAATTCCTTGACGACGGAGGCCGGGCGCTCGACGACCTCACCCGCGGCGATGCGGGCGGCGACATCTTCAGACAAGAGCCGGATCGCCATACGCCTTATCGTCTCTCCGGCAGGCGGTAAGATTCCGGGGTCTCCAGTGGATGATTGGACAGCATCGTGATCGGATTGAGTGGATAGTAATTGTCCACAGTCAGACGCACGATGTTGTTGTAGGGTTGTCCAGACATCTCATGGTTTTCCAGAATCGCGCCGTAAGTCGTCGCCGCGTTGAACGAATCCACCTGCACGTAAAGAATATCGCCAGCCCGGAGCGCCACCGGCAGACGGCTGTAATTGGTTTTATAGTAGATGTCGTACAGGAACAGCTCGCGTGACTGGCCGGGATTGATGGGCAAAGCTTCACGATCTACTCCCCAGGCCGCGCCGTAAGGCGCAATCGGATCCCAGGTCTGGTTCACGTGGGTGGGCGCTGGTGAGGGATTGATATACAAATCCACCCAGAACCCCAGCGCTGTCGTCACAGGAGTTTGTCCCTGGTTCTTGATGGTGATGACGATCCCTTTGTCTGCCGACAGCGCGACGTTATCCACGATGAGGTCCGGGCCGGTGGCGTATTTCCGTATCACGAGCGGCAGGTAGATGGTGGGCCATCTGACGCTGCTGCTTACCGAGTCCGCGTTGTTGTCCGGGGTGGGGTCTATGCCATTCGCCCCATCGTCGGACACTGAGGCGCTGTTTGTCAGCACCATATTTTCAGGGACGCCAGCATTGACCTGCACCGTGAGTGTGCGCACGGCCTGTTCTCCAACGCTGAGCGCGAAGGGCGGCCAGGTCACGACGCCCGGTGTGCTCTGCGCGCCATCGTCCGATGCGCTGACGAATTGTGTGTTGGCTGGAAGTGTATCCACGATGCCAACCCCCGTTGCGCCCTGTGAACCGGTGTTCTCAACGTGGATAGTATACACTAGCAAGCCGTTGGGATAGATGGTGGCTACATTCACTGTTTTATCGAGAACCAGGTCCGGCATTGCGCCGACGGCGTTGACATCAACGGCGCGATTATCTTCGGGATGCAGGTCTGGGCCGTGCGTGCCGTCGTCGCCTACGTCAACGGTGTTGGTGATGTGTGTCACACCGGCCGGCAGCGCGCCGTTGACGACAACCGTTAGGGTGCGAGTAATGGTCTCATCGAGCGCCACTTGCGCGACGGAGGGCCACGTCACAATGCCGGGGATCGTCTCTGCGCCGCCATCTGAGGCGGAAACGAAAATGACATCCACGGGCAACGTGTCGGTGATCCGCACAGTGGTCGCGTTTTGCGTGCCCTTGTTCACGACGGTGATGGTGTAGATGAGTTCCTGTTCCGGCAGCACGGCGCTGACGCCGTCACTCTTGCTGGCAATGAGATCAGGCCGCGTGATGATGGGCGTGACCGTGGTTGCGAAGTTATCGCTCGGGTTGGCATCTGCGCCGTTTGCGCCGTCATCGCCGATGCTCACGTGATTGGTGATCTCGGTGACGTTGATCGGGAACGGCAGCACCACATTCACCGCAAAACGCAGTGTACCGCCGTCAATGACATCCCCAAGTGTATAAGTGCACACCGTACCGGCGGGCGCGCCGTGGGCGCATGTCCACCCTGGACTGCTGGTTAGCGCGTTGAATGTCGTGTAATCGGGTACAGTCTCGGTGATGAGCACACCGCTGGCGACCTGGTCGCCGGTGTTGTCGTAGGTCAGCGTGTAGACGAGCGTCGCGCCGGGTTTCGCCGCGGCGCCGCCGTCATCTTTGGTGATCACCAGATCAATGGTTGTGCTGACAAGGGTGACGCTGTCGGCGGTATTGTTGGTGGGATCGGTATCCGCGCCGTTGCTGCCATCGTCGGCGATGCTGGCGGTATTCACGATTTGTCTCACCCCTGAAGGCAGCGGCGCGGCGATGCGCACGGCGAAGAGCACACTACCGGAACTGCCCGCCGCCAGGTCGCCGACCGGGTATGTACACAGCGTCCCGGCGGGCGCGCCGTCGAGACACGTCCAGCCGGGGCTGCTAGCGTTCGCGTTGAAAACGGCGTTCGCGGGCACCGTCTCGGCGATGACCACGCCGGTCGCGCCTTGCACGCCGCTGTTGGTGTAGCTCAACGTGTACGTGATGGTCGCGCCGGGGTAGGCGACGCCGCCGTCTTGTTTGGCCAGGGCCAGATCAGGGGCGGCGATGAGGGTATCGGCGTGGTGCGCGGCGGCGGCGAAGCCGCGGTCATCCGTCGCGGCGGCAGTGTTGATGAGCAGCTCTCGACCGGCGGGGAGGGTGGGGTGGACGGCGACGGTGAGCGTGCGGACGGCGCTGGCGCCGCCGCCGGGCAGGGCGAAGGTCGGCCAGGCGACAACGCCGGGCGTGCTCTCCACGCCGCCAGCGGAAGCGGCGACGAAGGCGACCTCGGCGGGCAAAGTATCGGAGAGGACGACGCCGGTAGCGGCCTGATTGCCGTTGTTGGTCAGCGTGAGGGTGTAGACGACCGTCGCGCCGGGGACAGTGGCGGTGATGGCGTTGGCCTTGTCGAGGACAAGGACGGGGTTGGCATCTACCGCGTCGCTGTCCAGCGCCGTGGCGGCGAAGCCGCGCTGGTCGCGCAGAGTGGCGGTGTTGGTGAGAGCGGTGACGCCGGCGGGGAGGGGCGTCGCCACGGTGACGACGAGGAGGCGGGTCGTGCTCGCGCCGCCGGGCAGGGCGAAGGCGGGCCAGGTGACGAGGCCGGGGGCGCTGACGCTGCCGCCGTCGGAGGCCAGGGCGAAGGTGGTGTAAGCGGGCAGCGTATCGGTCAGCACGATGCCGGTGGAAAGCTGGTTGCCGGTATTGGTGACGACGAGGCGGTAGATGAGTGTGCTGCCGGGCTGGACGACGGTGAGACCATCGTCCTTGGTCAGCAGCAGATCGGGCGCGGCAGAGACGGCATCCACATCCTCGGCGGTGTTGTTGTCCGGGGTAGGATCGGGGCCATTGCTGCCATCGTCGGTCACACTGACAGTGTTGGTGATGAGGTTGGTATCCGCCGGGAAGGGGGTGACGACAGCCACGGTGACCGTGCGCAGGACGCTTGCGCCGCCGCCGTTCAACGCAAAGGTGGGCCAGGTGACGACGCCGGGCGCGCTCTGGCTGCCGCCGTCGGACGCACTGACGAAGGTGGTGTGCGCGGGCAGATAGTCGGTGAGGCGCACCCCGGTCGCCGCCTGAGCGCCGCTGTTGGTGACGACGATTTGATAAGTCAGCGTCGCGCCGGGCGTGACAGTGTCCACCCCATCGGACTTGCTGACGACCAGGTCAGGGGTAGCGGCGATGGGCGTGACCACCGTGGCGCTGTTGTTGGCGGGGTTGGGGTCCGCGCCGTTGCGGCCGTCGTCGGCGAGACTGGCCGTGTTGACCAGCTGCGTCACGCCGGCGGGCAGCGGGGTGACGATGTCCACCGCAAAGAGCGCCTCGCCAGCCGCGCCCGCCGACAGGATACCGAGCGCGTAGGTGCAGGTGGCGTCAGTGCACGTCCAGCCGGGACTGCTGGCGGCGGCATTGAAGGTCGCATTCGCCGGAACCGTCTCGGTGATGAGGCTGCCGGTGGCCTCCTGATTGCCGAGGTTAGCGTAGGTGAGGGTGTAGACGAGCGTCGCGCCAGGCTGCGTGGTCACGCCGCCGTCAGTCTTGGTCAGCGCCAGATCGGGCGCGGCGTCCACGCTATCCACATCCCAGGCCGTGTTATCGCTGAGGTTTACCTCATTGCGTGTCGCCGCGCTGACCGTGTTGGTGATGGCGTCCACGCCAGCGAGCAGCGGCGTATTCACGCTCACAATAACCAGGCGGGTCGCGCGTCCGCCGTTTCCCGCCAGGGCAAAGGCGGGCCAGGTGACGACGCCGGGCGCGCTTTCCACGCCGCCATCCGACGCTGCGAGGAACGTGACGCTGATGGGCAACGTATCGGTGACGAAGACCGCCGCCGCGTTTTGGTTTCCGGTGTTGGTGATGGTGACAAGGTACGCCAGCGTCTCGCCGGGCCGGACGACGGTGCGCCGGTCGTCCTTGCTGACGACAAGATCGGGCGCGGCAGAGACGGCATCCACATCCTCGGCGGTGCTGTTGTCTGGGGTGGGGTCAGGGCCGTTGCTGCCATCGTCGGCGACGCTGGCGGTGTTGGTGATGAGGTTCGTATCTGCCGGGAAGGGGGTGACGACAGCCACGGTGACCGTGCGCAGGACGCTTGCGCCGCCGCCGTTCAACGCAAAGGTGGGCCAGGTGACGACGCCGGGCGCGCTCTGGCTGCCGCCGTCGGACGCACTGACGAAGGTGGTGTGCGCGGGCAGATAGTCGGTGAGGCGCACCCCGGTCGCCGCCTGAGCGCCGCTGTTGGTGACGACAATTTGATAGGTCAGCGTCGCGCCGGGTGTGACGGCGGCTGTTCCGTCGGATTTCCCAATTTCGAGATCGGGCGTGGCCTCAACGGTATCAACATCTTGCGCGGTGTTGTCGTCAGGGTAGAAATCCAGGTCGTCGCTGACGATGGCGGTGTTGGCGATGGTCGCTACACCGGCAGGAAAAACGCTGTCGAGCGTCACCGTCACTACACGAGTGGCGCTTGTGTCGTAGCCATCCAGGTCGAAAGGCGGCCAGACGACGATGCCCGGCTCCGCCTCACTGCCGCCGTCGGACGCATCGTCGAAGGTGGTGTAACCCGGCAGCGTATCGGTGATGACGACGTTATCCGCCGGATGCAAACCTGTGTTGGTTACAGTGATGGTGTATGTCAGAACCGCTCCAGGGACGACGCTGTCTGTGGCGTTGCTCTTGCGGATCGTCAGGTTTGTGGTTGGCGTAAATGTGACGACCGTTGTGGCCGTCACCGGGTGGTTGACGGCGACGCCGCCGGTCGCCGTGATGGTCGTCTGCCCGGCAATCGGAGAAGTCAGTAGCGATGCCGCCTGTCCCGCGCCATTGGTCGCAGCCAAGACGGGTGAAAACGTCCCTGAGCTGGCTGTGAATGAAATGCCACTGCCGCTGCCCGGCGTGAAAAAGCCGCTGATGGTCGCCGTCACATTGATGGAAGCGACGTTGTCTGCCCATTGCGTGGTCGGCGCGGCGGCGACGGTCATGCTGTAGAAATTGATTTTCGCCAGATTGCTGTCATCTGGTTGATGATAGAGCTTCGCCTCGATGACGTCAATCGTTGTGTTTCCCCAATCGTTCCAATAAGCGTTGATGGCGGGATTTGTGGAGGTGACATTTGCGCCGAGCCAGACGATTCTGGCTAATTTGCTGTCGAACGTATTCATCGCGGAGGAGGTTCCGCCGATCACAATTGGATTGAAATCCACCGCGCCTTTGGAATTGTCATTTTTTATCTCGATGGCCGTCCCGTTAAGACCGGCGGCTGTCGAACTTTGGAAACGGTTGTTGGTGACGGTGATTGAGTTTGCGCCGCCTAGCGCGCTTTGCGCCCCGCTGATGGGATAAGCCGTGTTGACGAGAGTGTGCGTAAAGACAGTTGCGCCGTAGGCTGGGAAAAACTCGTTGTTCCCAATAGTTGCACCGCGCGAAGCCGCGCTGAAGATACCCACCTTATGCCCGGCGAAAGTGTTATTGATAACATGGATGGCAACCGGCGCATAATTGTGGCTAATCAGTAAGGACTGTGCGAAGGATGCTGTTGTTGGCACGAACAGGTTGTCGCTGATTACGATAGGATTGGTATTGGTGTAAGCCTCACTGACTTCGACCCCTGCGCCACGGAAACGGTTGCCGGTGACCGTTGTGGTCCCACCGTAAGCGAGTTGGATGAGTGTATCATGGGCCAGACCGAAAACCTCATTGTTCGCCACTGTGCCGTTGACCTGGCGCAGCCAGATGCCGCGTGTGGCGGCGCCCAGCGTGCTGCTACTGATGCTGATCCGGTTGTTCGTAATGACGATGGTTTCCGCAACAGCGGTATTAGTGGAAAGCACCGCAATACCGACTGCATTGGTCGTCAGATATGTGTTGGCGAAAGTTCCACCTGAACCGCTATCCAGGATCGTACAATTCTGCACCGTCAACCGGTTACGATCAATCGCCCGGACTGCTGCCACGGCCTGCGGGCGGTTGACAATGAGGAAAAAACCATCAATTGTGACATCATTGGCGGTCACATTCAGAAGGATGCTATTGGTGCTGGCAGCCGGCGCCGTAATTGTCACTGCGCCGCCAGCCAGGAGAGTGAGGGCTTTGTTGATGGTATTGGTTTGTTGATATATTCCCGGCCTGACGATCACCGTGCCACCCACAGTGACCGAGATAATGCCTTGTCTGACCGTCCTGACGGCGCAGTTGGGCGCTGCGGTCGAAGGGGCGTCGTATTCGCCGTTGCATAACGTGTTGCTGCCGTCGGTGCGCACGTAGATGAGGCTAGGATCGGCTTTTGCCGGTTGGGCTTGCATCGTCAACCACAGTAGCGCCAATCCTAGAGCAGCGATGAGAAAAACCTGCGCCAAACGACGGGCCGGCGATGATAATCTCTCTTTCATCAGCGTATGAACTTTCATAAAGCTCTCCCCTTTATGCGCATACCGGCGGGTGGCGGCGCGGTTATTGTTGTGTGGAAATGTTTGCCTCAGTCAATCCAACTAATATAGGTTGCGCAGAAATCCATTTGGTGCGTGTTGATCGTGTAAGTATATCGTAAAAAACTAACCAACAATACCATTATACTATACTATACCATTTTTGGAAATTTTTACTAACCTTCGTTTGGTTAGAAAAGGTACAGGAATTGACAAATCGCCCGTTCCGATTAGGATAGAAGTCATACATAAAACTCCATTTATGGATTGCAGACAATGTTTGATGGTAGCAAATCAGAAAAAGAGCTAAGACGTTTAGCGAAGCAGTTTGGCGCACTTCATTCGGTCTTGCGCCTGCGTATTTTGACGACATTGGCAGAATGTGACTCAAACGTCAGGGATTTGGAAGTCACATTACGGGTCAGCCAGCCGTTGCTGTCCTGGCATTTGACGCAGCTCCGGCAAGCCGGATTTGTGACAGCAGAGCGGGTGGGGCGTGAGGTTCATTATCGCCTTAACCCTGATGCGTTCCGGGGGCTGGTGGGTAATATCGAAACACTGTTAGGAACATCATCGGTAGATTAGGGGGTGAAGCGGGTGGAAAGGGCAAAAACGAAACAGTACGATTCTTTGACCGATTATTTGCGCGCGCAGGCGACGGTTATCACGCATCCGATTGCGCGGCTGCTGGAGAAATTGGGGATGCATCCCAACACCGTGACAATCATAGGACTTCTCCTCAATATCGGCGCGGGCGCGATCCTTGCCGCCGGACATCTGGTGTGGGGCGGCATATTCTTGCTTATCGCCTCGTCGGTGGATTCGTTGGACGGTGCGCTGGCGCGGGTTTCTGGCGCGAAAAGCCGCTTCGGCGCATTTCTCGATTCGACGCTGGATCGGATCTCCGAGGGGGCATTGTTCTTTGGCCTGCTGATCTGGCTGGTCAATCGAGGCTTGACCCTGGAGATTTACCTCGTTTATCTGATCATTCTGGGCAGTGTGATGGTCAGTTACACCCGCGCGCGCGCCGAGGGCGTTGGATATGATTGTAAAGTCGGCATTCTGACGCGCCTTGAGCGTGTGGTTGTGCTGGGGGCGGGGCTGATTATCGGTTGGGTGCGTCCGACGCTGATTGTCATGGCCGTGTTCACCTGGGTCACGGTGTTCCAGCGCGTCTTTTACGTCTACCGGGAATCCCGTAAAAATCCCTGACGCGGACATCATGGTTTGCGGCGAGACCTCCGGGCCTCGCCGCTTTTGTTATCCGTGTTCTTGGAATATACAGTCCCCTGATTTATGGTACAATTTCCCCGATGAAGACACAAACTTTGGCTCTTCCCTGGCGTTTCGTGATAATGCTGTTCCTCTTGCTCCCGGCGCTGCTGCCCCTCCTCCGTGGAACCGGCCTGCCTTGCACGCACGACAACGTCCTGCACTATTACCGCATCACCGCCATTGACGCGGCGTGGCGTCAGGGATGGGTCTTCTCGCGTTGGGTGCCCAACCTGGCGCTAGGATACGGCTATCCCTTCTTCAACTTCCGTGAGCCGCTGCCGTATCTCGCCGGCGCGTTGCTCTACCAGACGGGCCTCTCGCTGCCGCTGGTGCTGGGGCTGCTTTACGCCGCCAGTTTCATCGCCGCGGCTTGGGGCGCTTACGTTCTGGCGCGCGACCTCTTCGGCGCGTATGCGGGCTGGATCGCGGCGCTGGCCTATGGCCTGGGACCGTATCTGCTGCTGGACGCGCTGCGGCGGGGTAATATGCCCGAATCGGTGGCGCTGGCGCTGCTTCCCTGGCTGATGGTGACGTTCCGGCGCATCATCCTCGGCGGCGGACGCGGCCCTTTCCTCGCCTCGGTGCTGCTGCTGGCGGCTCTGTTTCTGAGCCACAACATCAGCTCATTGCTCTTTGCGCCGCTGTTGGGCGGCTACGTGATCCTGCTGGCGTGGGTCTATCATGCGCGCAAAGCGTGGCCCTGGGCGTTCGCGGCGGCCTTTCTGGGCGTGATGCTGACTGCGTGGTTCTGGTTCCCTGCGTTGACGGAACAATCCACCGTGCAGTTGCACCTCTCGCGCACCACGCGCAACAACGACTTCCATTACAACTTTGCCACGTGGCAAGAGATGCTCTTCACACTGCCCACCCCTTACGATCCAGACTTTCTCAACCCGCCGATGCGCGTACCGCTCGGCGTTGTGCAGACGGCGTTGGCGGTCGCCGGCGTTGTCATCGGCTGGCGGCGTGCGCGCATCCGTGGAGATTCGCAAGATGCGGCGGATGTGCGCGCCAACGAAGTGCGCCTGTCCGTGGTTTTCTTTGCATTGGCGGCGCTCGCCTACCTGTGGATGAGCAGCCCCGGCTCTGTGTGGCTCTGGGAAGCCTTCCCGATGCTGTCGTTCATCCAGTTCCCCTGGCGACTGGTCGGACGCGCCCTGCTTCCTGTCTCCCTCCTCGCCTCCGCCGCTTTCACCGCCTTTCCCTCTTCCCGTCTCCCGTCTCCCGTCTACCGTCTACCGTTCTACATTGCCCTGCTGCTGTTCGCTTTCTTCTCCTGGCCTGACACCTATCCCCCCAAAGGTTACTGCGCGATGGACACACATCCCGACATGGCCGACCTCTACGCCTACGAGCAGGAAGGTTGGATGGGCGTTGATCCTGAGGGTAGCTATTTTCCCGTCTGGGTGGAAGTCCAACCCACGGCCACGGCGCTGGCGGATGCTTTCGCGCGCGGGGAAGAGCCGGAGCGGCTGGATAGGGACGCGCTCCCGGATGGCGCGCGCGTGCTGGCGGCGGATTACCGACCGCTGCGGGCGTCTGTGACCCTCGAAACCCCGGCGGCGTTTCAGGCGCGCTGGCTAAGCTTTTACTTCCCCGGCTGGCGCGTTGACATTGACGGCGCGCCGGTTACGGTTGCGCCGGAGGAGGACACCGGGCTGTTGACCTTTGCCGTGCCCGCTGGTAAGCACACTCTCAACGTGCATTTTCGAACGACGCCCGCGCGGCGGTGGGTGAGCCTTGTTTCCGTAGCCGCCTTACTCGTGTTTGGCCTGGCGGCGTGGCGCATCAATGCTACTGCTGGCGCGCCTAACAGCAGTCAAGCAGAAGACTCACTCGCCACTCGCCATTCGCCACTCGCCTCCCTCTGGGCGCTGGCTTTGTTCGCCATCATAACGCTCGCGCTCAAATTGCTGCTCGTGGATCAGGTCGCCAATCCCCTGCGGCGTTCCCGGCTGGCGACGGGCGCGCTTCCCGAAGTGACCACGCCTTTGCCGCAGCCCTTTGCCGGCGGATTGGCGCTGCTGGGTTACGACAGCGCATCCCGCGAACTTTCCGCCGACGGCGAAGCGCAGATTGACCTGCTGTGGCAGGCCCGCGAGACCCCGGCGGTGGAATACTATGCCGTCGTCCTGCTCACCGGCGCGGATGGGCGGTATTGGAGTCCCGCCGGGACGCTGCGCCCGCGCGGTTACGAGCCAACGCCGCCTACGACAATGTGGCTGCCGGGACAGTACGCCTACGATCCACACATCGTACAACCGTTGCCCGGAACGCCGCCGGGCGAGTACAATATCGTCGTTGGCCTGTTCGACAAAGCTACTTTGGCTCCGGCTTCTGTCCTCGGCGCGGATGGCAATCCCGCCGGGCCAGATCTGACGTTGGGCGCGCTAGTCATCACGTCGCCGCAGACGCAGCCTGACTTGCGGGCGTTGGACGTTCCCGCCGACGCCGTTTTGCGGCGCTGCGGCGCGCTGGGGTTGTGGGCGATGACGGCGGATCGCGTGCGCGCCGCGCCGGGCGAAATCGTCGGCTTGCGCTGGGTTTGGGAGGCGACCGAGACGCCGCAGAGCGCATGGCTGGCGCAGTTGACGCTGCTGGATGCTGCCGGAAACGCCGAGCGCGCCTGGGCGTTGCCGCTCTCGGCGGCGTGGTGGCCCACGGATCGTTGGTCGGCTGGCGAGCGGTGGGTGGGCCGGCCTGTGATCCGGCTGCCCGGCGGATTGGAGAGTGCGCGCTATCGCCTGGCGGTGCGCCTGTCCGGCTGCGACGCGGCGCTGGCAGAAGTCCCGCTAGACGTGGCCGCGCCGGAGCGTGTCTGGCAAGCGCCGGATGGCTTGCTCTCTGCCGGTGCGGATTTCGGCGGCGAGGTGCGCCTGCTCGGCTATGCGCTCGATCCGGCGATGCCCGTTGCCGGCGAGACGTTGACCGTCCAACTGGCGTGGCAGGCGTTGGCCGAAATGGAAGCATCGTACCGCGTGTTCGTGCATTTGATCGGCGCTGATGGGCGCGTGTTGGCGCAGAGCGACGGCGAGCCGCTCAACTGGACGCGCCCGACAACCGGGTGGGCTGTCGGCGAAGTCGTCGTCGAGACGCGCACACTCGCCGTCCCGGCGACGCTTCCCGCCGGTCAAGCTGTCCTGCGCGTGGGCCTTTACCTGCCCAACGGCCCGCGCCTCATCACCGCTGCCAACGAAGACGCCTTTGTCCTTGCGACTTTCGACTTCTGACTTTCGACTTTCGACTAATGGAGGTATCTATGCGTAGACGTGTGGGGAGCGCGCTGACTGCTATCGCGCTGGTGATTACGCTGTGGTTGATCTGGGAAAAGCTGCGCATTGTGGTGTACGTTCACATGCCCTGGTGGGGATTCCTGCTCATGGCCGTGCTCCTCTTTTTGGCCGTGGATTACATCCTCGACCGGCTCTTCAATCGTAGTTGAACGTCGGCGTATGAAATCTGCGACGAAGTCCTGGGCCGTGGGGCTGTTGATCCTGGCGCTGCTGCTGTTCTTCGCGCCCGCGCTGCAACCCTTGCTGCGCGCCGATTTCACGTGCGGCTACGACAACGTCTTCCACCTCTGGCGCGCCGTGCAGATTGACCATCTGTGGTCGCAAGGCGTGCTGTTTTCGCGCTGGGCGCCGGATATGGCGCACGGTTTTGGTTTTCCACTGTTCCTCTTTATGCCGCCGGGGACGGCGGTGGGGGCGGCGCTGCTGCACTGGCTCGGTCTGGCGTGGCCTGTGGCGTTAAACGCCCTCCTCGCGTTGGGGATGATCGCGGGCGGCTTGTTCATGTTCGCCCTGGCGCGCGATTTGTTCGGCTCGTATGCCGGGATGGTGGCGGCGGTCGGCTACGTCTACGCGCCGTTTCTGGCTTACGATGTTTTCAACCGGGGCAGCCTGTCGGAATCTGTGACCTGGGCCTTCCCGCCGCTGATTTTGTGGGCGCTGCACCGCTGGACGCTGCGGCGCGAGCGTGGCTTTCTCGTTGCGGGCACGTTCGGCCTGGCGGCGTTGATGCTCAGCCACCACCCGTTTGGCTTTCTCTTTGCGCCGCTGTTCGGCTTGTGGGTGTTGCTGGAAGGCTATCTGGCGCGCGACTGGCGTGTGGTTTGGCGCGGCGTGCTGCTCGGCGGATTGGGACTGGGGCTGGCGGCCTTCTTCTGGCTGCCGCCGCTGCTCGAACGCGGGTGGGTGCAGACAGATCGCTTGCTCGGCACGTGGGTCTTCGATTACCACTACAACTTCCTCTCCCTTGATCATGTCTTGGCGTTGCCCCGCGCCGCCGATCCTTATTTGATGAACGACTGGCCGCCAAAGGCGCTCGGCCTGGTTCCCGTGTTGGTTGCGTTGCTGCCAGGGTTGCACTGGAAGCGTCTGTCGCACGCTGGGCGCTGGTATGTGCTCCTGTTGTGGCTGGTGACGCCGGTGTTCACCTTCCTCGTGCTATCGCCGTCGGTGGGATTGTGGGAACGCCTGTCGCTGCTGTCGTACATCCAGTTCCCCTGGCGTTACCTCGGCCCCGCCGCGTTCTGTCTGGCGCTGCTCGCCGGAGCGGGGGTGAGCCTTGCGGCGGACGATGAACCGCGCCGTTTCGCGCCCATCGCCGGATTCCTCGCGTCGCTGGTGGTGACGGCGGGGTTGATCGCGGCCAATCTCGGCTGGTTCTTCCCGACATTCTGCGCAGCGCCGGCAGATACCTCGCCGGCGGCGTTGATCGCCTGGGAACGGGCGACCGACACACTCGGCACGACGGCCAAGGGCGAATACCTGCCGATCTGGGTGGAGCAGATGCCCGACGACGGCGCGCTAGATGCCGCCTATGCCGCTGGTGAGCCTGTCGCGCGCCTGCCGGAGCACGCGCTTCCGCCGGGCGCGACGATCCTCTCCGCCGACTACGGCGCGCTGCGGGCAACGCTTGAATTGGAAACCCCGGCGGCGTTCCAGGCGCGCTATCTCGCGTTCTACTATCCAGGCTGGAAGGCTACCGTAGACGGCGCGCCGGTTGATGTGACGCCGGAGCCGCAGACCGGCCTGGTGACGTTCCCCGTCCCCGCTGGTCGCCATCGCATCGCCGTGTGGTTTGGCGAAACCCCGCTGCGGCTGGTTGCGGATGGCATCTCCGTCCTCAGCCTCGTCCTTCTTGTCGCCCTATTGCTAAAACCGGCGAATGATGAGTTGCGAGTTAAGCGTTGCGAGTTACCAGTTACCAGTTACCAGGCCTCAGTTACGTATCCTCTGGCTGTTGGGTTTGTGGCGGCGGGATTGGCGGTTGTTGCAGTCAAGTTATGGGTGGTGGATCAGAACATCAGCTTGTGGCGCGGCACGCGCTTACAGGCGGATGGGACGCTGGCGGGGATCGAGACGCCGGCGAACATCAACTTCGGCGGGCGGGCGCTGTTGCTCGGCTACGATCTGCCGGAGCAATTCGCTGCCGATGCCGCGCCGGTGGTCACGCTGTACTGGCGCGCGTTGAACCCAGAGGGCTACGACTGGCGCGTGGGGCTGGTCTTCATCGGCGCGGATGGTACGCGCTGGTCGCCCGTAGAATTGCGCGACGCGCGTTGGGCGCGCAATCCGCCGCCGCTCGCGGAGTGGCCGCCGGAGCAGTACGCGCGGATGGACAATCACGTGGATGTGCGACCCGGTATGCCGCCGGGCGACTATACGCTGGCGCTTTCGCTGTTCGACCGGGGCACGCTCGAACCCGCGTCCGTGTTGGGTGCGGACGGCAATCCAGTTGCGCCGGAAGCTGTGCTCGGCCAGGTGCGCGTACTGCCGCCCAGGCAGACGCCGGCCCTGGCAGCCTTGGAGGTGGCGGAGGGCGCGGCGTTACAACGCTGCGGCGCGCTGGGGCTGTGGACGATGACGGCGGATCGCGCGCAGGCTGCGCCGGGCGATGTCGTGGCGCTGCGGTGGGTGTGGGAGACGTTGAGCGCGCCGTCCGTGTCGTTGCTGGCGACGGTGACGCTGCGCGACGCTGCTGGCGACGTGGCGCGAACCTGGTATCTGCCGCCGGCCGCGACGTGGTGGCCCACCGACCAGTGGCAGGCCAACCAGCGCTGGATCGGGCGGCCCATCGTGCGTTTGCCAGGCTCGCTCGATAGCGGCGAGTATACGCTGCGCGTCGGTCTGCCGGGCTGCGACGAACTGGCATCTGTTCCCTTGCGCGTGGTCGCGCCGGAGCGCCGTTGGACTGTGCCGGATGGTTTTGTGCCGCACGATGTTGTGCTGGGTGAGGTCATCCGCCTGGCCGGTGTTACGGTGGAGACCGGGGACGCTGTCACCGTGCGCCTCGCGTGGCAGGCGCTTGCCGAGATGGAAACCTCGTATCGCGTGTTCGTCCACATCGTCGGCGCAGCCGGGCAGACGCTCGCCCAGAGCGACGGCGAACCCGCCGGTTGGACGCGCCCGACGACGGGGTGGGCGGTCGGCGAGGTGGTGCTAGATGAGCGGGTCATTGCCATCCCTGGCAACGCTGCGCCGGGCGACTACACTATCCGGGTGGGACTATATGCGCCGGACGGCCCGCGCTTGACGACGCCTGCAGGTGACGACGCGATTGTGATAGGGATGTTCACGATCCATTAGCGCGCTCTTGTTGGGCGGTCTGGCACATCGCTCTACGGCCAATACCCCAGATCGGCGGCGCGGGTGAATGACGCTTGCGCTGCTTCCATGTCGCCTGTGGCCTGCAACGCCATCCCGCGCAAAAAGTGCGCTTGTCCCAGGCGCGGGGCGAACTTGACGGCTTTATCGAGCGCCGCGCGCGCGCCGGTTGCATTGCCCGCCATCAGCCGGAACCACCCCAAGAACATCAACGCTTCGCCGTCTTCCGGCGCGAGTTGGAGCGCGCTCTGGATGGGACGCATCGGGTACTCATTCTGGATAAGATTGCGTTCCAGGTAAAAGCGCGCCGCCGCTTTGGCGACATCCACATCAGTCGGGGCGGCATCCAGGGCGGCGGCGATCCAGGCATCCACCTTGCCATAGTCGCCGGTCTGCGCGCTGACCTCGGCCAGGCTCAGGTAGATGAGCGGGTTCGTCGGATCGAGGGCGCGCGCTTTTAACAACGCCTCGCTGGCCACGGCGGTCTTGTGCTGGCCCAGGTTGAACAGTCCCAGGAGCAACCAGAGCTGCGGCGATTGCGGCGCGAGGGTGGTCGCTTTGAGGAAATGGGGTTGTGCTTCTTCTGGACGGCCAATCTGCGCCAGCGCCTCGCCGAGCCAGGCATGGGCCTCGGCGGAGGTGTCATCTGCGGCAGCGGCGCGCGCCAGCACGCAGGTGGCCAGCGCCCAATTTTCATCGCGGACGAGCGTTGTCCCCACCTGGACAGTGGTGGCGGCGCAGAACCGCGCATCTGCTTCGCATAGTGAGACTGCGTCTCCACTGAGCGCCGCCAGCGTCACTCGCGCCGCAAGGTTGCCCGGCAGAGCGTCCCGCCAGCGTTGCGCGGTTTCGGCGGCCACAGCGCATTGCTGGGTTTGCAGGTAGGCGCGGGTGAGCCATTCCAGGGTGTGAGCGTCGTTGGGGGCAACCGCGAGATAGGCTTTGGCCTCAGTGATGAGGTGAGGCCAATCCCCTTGCAGTGCGAGCAGTTCCACACGCAAAGCGGTGGTTTCTTCCAGGGGTGCATAGTTGCGGATGGCTTCATCCAGGGCGGCCAATCCATCGGTGGGGCGATTCCACAACCGGTAGAGCCGGGCCAGTTCGAGCGCCAACCGGGGATCCGCGGGGTCATTTTGCCGGGCCTGGCGGTAGAGGGTTTCGGCGGCGGAGAACTCTCCGGCAGCCACATAGCTTGCGGCGATGTCGGCCAGGGCAACCGTGGGCGTTACTGCGGGGGGTGTGGGCGAAGCGGTCGGCGGCGGCGTTGGTGTGCAGCGCAACAGCATCAACGCTATTGTCGTCAGGCTGACGAGCAGGCGGCGCGGGCATCGTTTCATCGGTGCTATTTTACCACGCAATTTGCCTTTTCCTGTGCTCTCGTTACAATGACGTTAGGACGTATATAATGGTTTTGGGCTTCACATGGAAGAGAGGTTAGGCTATGCGTATTTTGGTTGCGGATCCCAACGAAGCTTTTGCCACATTGCTGTCTGAGGAGTTGAAACGCAAGGGCTACGACGTTGATATGTGTCTGAATGGCGCGGAGGCGCTCGTCGCTGCGCGGCGTCATCCGCTCAATCTTGCGGTGTTGGACATGGCCCTGACCGGCCCGGATGCGCTGGCGCTCGCCCAGCAACTGCGGAATCAGGACAAGAACCTGCGGCTCATGCTCATCCCGCTTATGGGGCAAACTTTGCCGCCTCAGGCGGCGTCGCTTGCGGTGCAGGGCGTGCTCCCCAAGCCTTTCTTCCTGCCAGAATTGCCTGGATTGATCCAGGCAGCGCTCGATGCGCCGTTGGCAGGTATGGCTGCTGCGCCGAGTGCGCCGCCTGCGCCCGCGCAGCCGGCGCAGGCGGCGCCCGCGCCCCCGCCGGCAGACGAGGGCATCTTCGGGCCTGAAATTGGCGTTATCAGTCCGGAGACTGCTACGGAACCAACCGTCGCCGCGCCTATACCTCCGGCAGAGATTGCACCTGTCGCGTTTGCGGAAGATGAGGAAGAGGCGTTTGGCCTTTCCTATGATGCTTTTATCGCTCATCGCCTGGAGGTGGAGCGATTGATGAATGCGTTGGTGCAAGATGTGGGCGTTGATGCGGTCCTGCTGACGTTCGGCGGTGGGCTGTTGACCTACGTGGGGGGGCTTGCGCAGGCTGAAGCCGAGTCCATCTCGCGAGCCATCATTCATGGCTGGCGCACATCCGCCGAGGTCGCGCGCATCTTGGGCCGCGAGCAGGTGCGCTTTGAGCAGAGCATCTCGGGCGACGACTACATGCTCTACGCGCTGAGCGTCGAAGTCAACGCCATTATGGGCGTTGCTGTACGCGGCGCTGCGCCTCTGGGACTGTTGCGCCATCACGCGCGCGCGACGGCTGAGCGGATTGCGCAGATTTGCAAGGCGTAACTGTGGCGTCGCGCCGCGCCAACAGCCCGAACGGGACCTATAGCGCATGGCTGTGTTGACCGCGTTCTCTTTTCTTTTGCTCCTGGCGGCGACGGGATTATTGACATTCCACAAGTATGTATGGGATGCTTTTCTGCTGCTCATCCTCTCCGCTTGTGGATTGCTGCTGAGTTTTGCGCGTACTAATCCCGCTGAAAGAGCTTTTTCTGTGCGCCCGGCGCACATTTTGCCGCGCACGCTTGCCGGATGGGGCCGTCTGGATACATTCCTGATCGTTATTGCGGTGTCGTTCTCGGCGCGCAGGGATGTGGCGGCGCGCGATTATACCGCGCTGTTCCTCTGGTGGCTTGTCGCCGTGTTGAGTTTTGGCGCGACGCTTTTGTTGCCGTTGATCCGCCGCAAACGCGCAGACGCCTTCCCCAAAATGGAGCGGTATGCGCTGGCGGGATTGCTGCTGGTCGCCTTCCTGGTGCGCGCGCTGGCGTTGGGGCGTGCGCCGGCCAATCTCGGCGGCGACGAAGGCACCCAATTGCTGGCCGGACTGCAATTGACAGCGCACCCTCTGGGGAATCCTTTTGCGACCGGCTGGTATTCGGTTCCCACGATGTCCTTTCTGGCTTACGGCCTGGCGATGCGTATCTTCGGCGCGACGATGGCCGGTGGGCGTATGCTTTCGGCCATCGTGGGCGCGCTGACGGTGCTGACGACGTTCCTCCTGGGCCGGACATTGGGCGGTCGGCGTGTGGGGTGGGTGGCCGCGCTGGTGGTTGCCTTTTCGCACTATCACATTCATTATAGCCGGTTGGCGTCCAATCAAATCTTCGATCCGTTCATCGGCACATTGGCGATCTGGCTCCTGTGGTTGGCGTTGAAACCCGGTTGGCCGGAGCAAGGCGCCGCGCAGGAGAAAGCGGTTTCATGGTGGGGACTGTGTGGTCTGGTTGCCGGGGCGGGATGGTATGCCTACTTCGGTGCGCGCTGGGTGACGTTCCTCATTGGGTTGATCGTCGCCTGGCGGATATTGGTCGAGCCGCGTTTCCTCGTCCGGCGCTGGCGCGGACTGCTGATGTTCATTGGTGGTTGGTTGCTGGTGGTCTTGCCGCTGCTTGGGTGGTACTCGGTGCATCCATCGCCGCTGACGGAACGCTACAACGCCGTGAGTGTTTTCGCCTCCGGCTGGCTGGAGCGCGAAGCGGCGATCACCGGCAAGCCAGTCTTCGTGTTGCTCCTGCGTCAGTTGTGGCGGGCGGCGACGGCGTTCCATTTCACATTCGATCCTACCTTTTGGTACTTCCCGCAGGCGCCGCTGTTGGATTTCATCACCGGCGGGCTGATGTTGGTGGGGCTGATCGCTGCGCTGTTGCGCGCGCGCTGGCCTTCGCGTGCTGCGACGTTGATCTGGTTTGGTTCGACGTTGCTCATGGCCTGGGGTGTGACCGAAAATCCGCCGAGCAGCCAGCGCGGGCTGCTGCTCATTCCGGCAGTGGCGTTTTTCGCCGCGTGGGGCGTTGAGGCGCTATGGAAAGCGCTTCACTCTGCGCGGCTGGCGCGCATAGCCTTTTCCATCATCTTGAGCGTGATGGCGCTGTATAACCTCGGTTTCTATTTTGGCGTCTACACCCCCCGCAATACTTATGGCAATCCCACAGCAGAGGTCGCCACGACGCTGGCGCACTATTTGCTGGAACATCCTCATCCCATGTGTGTGTCTGCCGGGGTGGAACCGTGCCATAGCACCATTTACTTCTTCGGCGCGCCGGTTATCTACTGGCAGATCGGCGGCATGGCCTTTTTGCTGCGCGATCAGTATGGTATGGACGTGCTGCCCGGTGAGATGCCGGCCCAGGTCTTCTCCCCGGCGCGCTTTATTTTTGCCGGGGGGCGCTTCCGGGAGCTTGACGAGGTGCAGATCGCCTATCCCGGCGGCGTTGTCACCGACGTGAAGTCGCCAGACGGGCGCGTTTTGGCGACGGTGTATGACTGGGCGGCGCGTACCACGCCTTAGCGATGGCCTTAGGCGATTGTGCTTTTTCGGTTATCTTGTATAATTTCACCATGGCATCTTATATTGTTTCATTTGGTGCTCTGCGTAATATTGTGACAAACCAAATGCTAACCTGATTGGCTCTTGTTTCGCAACACAACTGTTATTCCCATTCTCACTCAGGAGGTCACTGTATGGCGCGTGTGCGTTGGCCCTGGCGTTTGCATCAAGCTGTATCTATCGTTGTCTTGTGTGCGTTGGTCTTGCCGCCCGGCCTGACCGGCGTGGTTGCCGCCCCCTTACTTTGATTGGTTAACGTTAGCGAATACCTACTACACTCGCACACGCTATGCCTCCAACACGTTGGGCAACGTCAGCCGGATGCAGTACGACCGGCTCAGCCGCAAGACAGTGATGACTGACACGGATATGGGCACGTGGCAGTATCGTTACGACAACGCCGGCAATCTGATCGCCCAGGTGGACGCGCGCCAACAGGCGATCAACTTCTACTACGACAGTCTCAACCGGTTACGCGGCAAGACGTACGCGACGACGGCAACTCCCGCTGCCTACGTCCGGCCCGCCGATCCCAGCTACAACGGCTACACCGTCAAATACTACTACGATGAGAGCAACTATGGCTACAGTATCGGGCAGCGCACGCGGTTGGTGGATCCCAGTGGCAGCGCTGCCTGGACCTACGACGCGTGCGGGCGGGTGACGCAGGAGATCAAGAACATCAACGGCGGGGGTAGTTTCACTACGCAGTACACCTACGATTCCATAGACCGCGTCGTGACGACCACTTATCCCGATGGTGAAGTGGTGCGCAACACGTACAATGCTGCCGGACAGCCCGCCACGCTACGCAGCGATACCTATAGCTACAACTACGTGAGCAGCGCCAGCTATACCGCCCCCGGCGCAATGGCCGCAATGACCTACGGCAACGGCCTGATCATCAACTACGACTACTACGACGATCCCGGCGAGGCGTTGAGTTTTCGCCTGCAGCGCTTCCAGGTGTTCACGACAATTAGAATTACCCATCGACGACAATTAGAAATGCCCACTCGGAGTTCGGGGAAGTCGGAGTAAACTGGGTCCCAGGAGGCCCAGAGATGACAACAACCGATGCCCAAGTGAGGATTATGATGCGCGAACGAAACAAAGGACGAACACAAGAACAGGCGACGGCAACCGGGTGAAGAAGACGGAGAGGATCACGACCACCTACTACGTGGGCGGCTACTATGAAAAGCAAGGTAGCACGATCACCAAGTACTACTACGCTGGCGGACAGCGGATTGCGATGCGCAAGGCAGGTATGGTATACTACCTCCACACCGATCACCTGGGCAGCACCAGTCTCACCACCTGCGGCAGCAGCAGTTGCCCGGTGGTGAGCGGCACCGTGGGGATGAGTGCAGAAGTCGCCCGCCAACTCTACTATCCCTACGGCGAGGTGCGGTGGCCTACGGGAGGCAGCACGTTACCCACCGACTATACCTTTACAGGTCAGCGCAACGAGTCCAGCCTTAACTTGATGGACTACAACGCCCGCTACTACGACCCTTATCTTAGGGCCCGTAAAAAAATAACTTCCCGAATATGGGTATAATGCAACCTAGAACGAGCGAGGTTGCCAAGATATGACCAAAGAAATCCATAAGTGTGAATGTGAAATCTG
>DAOLUH010000020.1:45268-97106 GCA_035420085.1 Anaerolineae bacterium | reverse complement strand
CATCTCGCACCAGCAAGAACACCAGCTTGCCCTTGTGCGTGCGGTTGTACACCCACCCGCGGATTGTGACTTCCTGACCTTCAAACTGACCGATTTGTTCTACACGGATAACCGGGGGCATAAGACTTTCTCCTTTTCCTGAAATAGCCGACGGCTGATCGCTAATAGCTGATGGCTAATCGCTGACCGCTGACGGCTGATCGCTGACAGCTGATTGCTTCCGCCGCTGCCAGAACCGGTAGCCGAAGAAGCCGACGACTGCGAGCGCGCACAGCACATACACGACGTGTTCGTATTGGCTGATAAAATCTGAGACAATCGGCCAGCTTTCGCCCAAAAGCCGCCCGGCGAATGCCAGCAGGAAGCTCCACAGCGCAGTACCGAGCGCGGTGTAGAAGGCGAAGCGCGGGATGTTCATCTTTGCCAGACCCGCTGGCACAGAAATCAGACTGCGCACAATGGGCACCATCCGCCCGAAGAAGATCACGTACTCGCCAAACCGCGCAAACCAGGCCAGCGCGGTGTCCAGATCGCTCTCCGACAACATAAACCACTTGCCGAATCGTTGCAACAGATAGCGCACCCGGCTTTCATCGAACCAGCGGCCTAGCCCGTAAAAGAAGAACGCGCCTGCCACCGAGCCGATTGCTCCCACGAGTGTCACACCGAGTAGCGAAAATTTCGCATTCTCGCCCCCCGTGAGCCAGCCGGCCAACGGCAGAACGATTTCGGAAGGAATGGGGGGGAAGACGTTTTCGAGGAACATCACCAATCCTAACCCCGGATAGCCTAGTGTACTAATCAGGCCCAGCGCCCAAGTGTTGATCGCGTTTAAGATGTCGCCTAAGTGCATGATTTCCGACTCCTGTTTATAAAATTTACTGCCGCCAGTACCACTGTACTTTCCTCAAGTCTGAAGTTTTGTATCAACTTTGTTCCATCAGACTGATGCACTTTGCCCGAGTAACCCTGGCGCAGGTCTTTATAATGTTTTCCCCGGACGCCGCCTGTAAAATCGTATTCGGAGCGCATATCATCATCTACTTTTTTACAGTTCATGCGGTCATTATACCATAAGCATCACTTCACCTTGTAAGGACTGCTGCCAGGCAATCAAATTCTTCCCAGGCCAATAAAAAGTATTCCATTGATAGGGCGGGTTGGGCCACAATCAAGCGCCGGATCATGTAACATGACTGCGCCCGGCAAAATCCCCACCAAAACCACAGCATGGAATCCCCCGAAATCGGCCCACGGCAACACATCGGCTCGCACAAAGACAATAGGATATAGGCCACGATCCAATGCTGTCTGTAATTGAGCCAGGGAAAAGGTGTCGTACTCGACCTGATACCCCAATCTATTCAAACGTTTAACCCAACTGGCCGGGGTGCCGAATTCGTAGCTGCCCATTGTGGCGGCCAATTGCGCCTCGGAACGTTCATCGCCCAGAGCTGCCAAAACCATCCGCGCGCAAGCCGGCAAACACGAGCCGGGATTACACTGTTGGTAGTGTGGCACCAGTGTAGAGACGGCGGGCATGTTCGATAATCCTTTGTTGGTCAACGACGTTATCTAGTATGGTTCCGGTATGTGCATCCACATCAATGACGCCAACCTGTCCCACGTCGCCTAATCCCGGCAGAGACAGCACAATCGGCACACGCCAGACAATGTAGTCTTCCGCGACCACTAATACCGGTTCACGCGCGATCAAGCCGGTGCCCAATGTAGGGACAATCTGCCGATTAACCGAACGACGCGCATCCTCTGCGCTAACGTTGAGCGTCGTAACGACGTGAAAACTCAGGTTGATTGGGGGCGTTTTGGAAATGGGCTTGGCGTCCACAGTTATAACAGTCATACATCACCTCCCAAGAGTCTATATCCACATTGTAAGTTCGTTTAGAACCTGTGTCAACGAAATCCCTTACCCAAAAATCAGCGTCAGCACAATCACCACCACCAGCCCTGGCAGCAGATTGCTCGTCTTGATTCGCTTGATGCCGAGCAGGTTCAGCCCGATCCCCAGGATGAGCGCGCCGCCGACCGCCGTCATCTGGTTGATGATAAGATCGGAGAAGAAGCTCTGGAACTGCCCCGCCAGCAAGGTGATGCCCGCCTGGATGATGAACAGCGGCAGCGCCGAGAGCAGCACGCCTATCCCGTAGACCGACGCCAGGGCAATCGAGGTGAAGCCATCCAGGATCGCTTTGGTGAGGATGAGCGTGCGGTCGCCGTTGAGACCCTCGTTGATCGCCCCGACGAACGTCATCGAGCCGACACAGAAGATGAGGAACGCCGTGATCAGCCCCTCGGTGAAGCGCCCATCCTGGCTCTTCAACCGTGCCTTGAGCCGGTCGCCCATCCCCTCCATCCAGGTTTCCAGGTGGATCAATTCGCCGATAATGCCGCCGAAAATCAGGCTGAAGATGAAGATGAGGAAGTTCTGCACCTCAAACGCCATCTTCATCCCCAGAACCAGCGTGCCCAGGCCCACCCCCTCGAAGATGATGCCCTTGATGTTCTCCGGGAACTTCTTCCGCAGCACTAACCCAACCGTGCTGCCCACAATCACCGTCAGCGCGTTAACGAGACTTCCAATCGGCATACTTGTTTCCCCCTCAAAAATGTCAACGGATGAAACGGATTAAAAAGAGAAAAAATCCGTTAAAATCCGTTGAATCCGTTGACAAACTCATTCTACCAGCGCCAGGCTGATGCGCCCACGCTGGACATCCACTTCCACAACCTCCACATCAATTACATCCCCCACGGAAACCTTGTCGTGCGGGTTGCGGACGTAGCCCGTTCCCATGCGGCTGATGTGCACCAGCCCATCGCGCTTCACGCCGATGTCCACGAACGCGCCGAAGTCCACGACGTTGCGCACCGTGCCCTTGAGCTGCATGCCCTCGCGCAAATCCTCGATGCTGAGCACATCACTGCGCAGGACGGGGCCTTCCAGGTCATCGCGGGGGTCGCGGCCGGGGCGGGCCAACGCCTCAAGGATGTCCTCCAGGGTGGGGCGCCCCGTCCCCAGCTCGGCGGCCAATTCGTCGAGATTCATCTGTCGGCGCAGGTTGGCGATTTCGCCCGCCAGCCGGGGATCGCCGAGTGGACAGTCCAGCAGGTTCAGCACCACACGGGCGACGGCGTAGCTCTCCGGGTGGATGGGAGTGTTGTCCAGCGGCTCGACGCTATCGGGAACGCGCAGGAAGCCGGCGGCCTGCTCGAACGTCTTCGGCCCGACACCGGGAACCTGACGCAGCGCCTCGCGGGTGGGGAATGCGCCCTGTGCGTCTCGGTAAGCCACGATCGTCTCCGCCAGCTTGGGACCGATGCCGGAGATGTAGCGCAACAGCGCCGGCGACGCCGTGTTCAGATCCGCCCCCACCGTGTTGACGACCGATTCGACAACCGTATCCAACGCCTCGGCGAGTGCTTTCTGGTCAACGTCATGCTGATACAACCCCACGCCGATGGCCTTGGGTTCAATCTTCACCAGTTCGGCCAACGGATCCTGAAGCCGCCGTGCGATGGAGACTGCTCCGCGCAGCGACACATCCAGGGTGGGCAGCTCCTGGCGCGCCAGCTTCGACGCCGAGTAGACCGACGCCCCGGCCTCGTTGACGATCGTGTATTTCACCTTCAGCTTCTCTTCGGTGAGCAGTTCGGCCACCAACGTCTCCGTCTCGCGGCTGGCAGTGCCGTTGCCGATGTCGATCACCGTCACGCTATGCTGCTGAATCAGACGGCGAAGGGTCGCCTTGGCCTGTGCCTTGTCACGGTCGGGATAGATCGTGTGCGTAGCCAGCACCTTGCCAGTGGGACTGACCACTGCCACTTTGCAGCCGGTGCGATAGCCGGGATCGATGCCCAGCACCGTCTGCCCGCGCAGCGGCGGCTGCAACAACAGTGCTTTGAGGTTGGCGGCAAACACACCGATCGCGTGTTCGTCGGCCATGTCGCTCAGCTCGCGGCGCATCTCGCGCTCCACGGCGGGGAAGAGCAAACGGCTGTAGCTGTCCTTGCGCGCCTCGACGAGGTCGTCCATCAGTGGGCTGCCCGCGTCGCTCGGATAGCGTTGCGCGAGGATGCCCATCGCTTCCGGCTCCGGCACTTCCAGCGTGACCTTGAGCACGCCTTCGCGCTCGCCCCGGTTGATGGCGAGAATCTGGTGCGGGCGCAGCGCGCGGAAATCCACGAAGAAGCTGTAGTACATCTGGTAAACGCCTTTGGGGTCCTTGCTGGCGTCGGCGACGGTGACGCTCAACGTGCCGTGCCGCTGCACCAGACGGCGCATGTCGGCGCGGACTTCTGGCGCATCGGCGATAGTCTCGGCGACGATATCGCGCGCGCCCGCGTAGGCATCATCCACGGTGGGGACATCGTCCGTGAGGAAAGGTCGCGCCAGCGCGTCGCGGTCGCCCTCGAGCGTCTGCGCCAGCACGAGATCGGCCAGCGGTTGCAGGCCCTTCTCGCGGGCCACCGTCGCGCGCGTGCGGCGCTTGGGCTTGTACGGGCGATAGAGGTCTTCCAGGCGTTGCAGGGTGTCGGCAGATTCCACGTCGGCCTGCAACTCCGGGGTGAGCACCCCCTGCTCTTCCAGACTGTGCAGGATCGTCTCGCGGCGCGCTTCCATCGTGCGGCGATATCCCAGCCGTTCGGAAACCTGACGCAGTTGCTCCTCATCCAGCGAACCGGTCATCTCCTTGCGGTAACGGGCGATGAAGGGGACGGTATTGCCGTCATCCAGCAGACGAACGGCAGACTCGACGCGCGGCAAGGCCAGCGCTAGGTCATTGGCAACGGCGGCGATAATGGCGATGGGATCCATAACACCTCTCTTCTCTAGCTTTCAGCCGTCAGCTAACCGCTGACGGCTGAAAACTGATTGCTGACGGGCTGATTGTAACCGAAAGCAGGCTGCACGCAAACAGGCACGCGATAACTGCGCCGCTCAATGGTCACGGTTCTCCCATCTCGAATTTGTTTCCAAATGCAATACCCTTATAACAAGCCAACCGTTGCAACCTCTGTCACCAATCAGCGTATTAGTACATGTCGAAAATGGCCTTTGATATGTAAGAATGTCGCACTTTGACAAAGCGCCCTTTCGACGCTACACTTAAGGTCAAGATAAATCAAAAGCGATAACGCGGGAGGTAAACAAAATGGCAACGTTGTTAGAAAAAGTATCCACGCTGATTTCAGCGAATCTTCATTCCCTGGTGGATAAGGCCCTCAAGAGCAACAGTATCGCAGTGATTGACCAGTACATCCGTCAGATTGAGGACAGTCTGGAAGACCTGCAGGATGCTGCGGCGACTATCGGCGGCGAGGTGAAGTCACTCAAACGCAAGCTGGCTGACTACGAACAGAAAGCTGGTGAATTGGACCGCGCGATTGATGCATTCTTGGTGGAAGGCAATGAGACCGCCGCCGTGGGCGTCCAGAGCAAACTCAATAGCACGCAACGGCTCATTGAGACCTACCAGGAACAGGCTACGCGCCAGGAAGGTGAGTACCAGAAGTTGCTCGATGCCAAGGTCAAGCTGGAAGCGCGCCTGGCGACGATGAAACAGCAGCGCGAAGAACTCCAGGCTTTGCTTGAACTGGCGAAGAGCAAGGAAATCTCCGTCAAGGCGATGAAGGGTCTGGATGACCTGATGGGGTCGGGCGATTCCGACATCAGCCGGATTGCTGAAAGCGTCTATGCGCGATTGGATAAAGCCACTACCGCCGTCGAAATGCGCGCCACCAACCTCGACCAGCAAATTGACGACGTTCTCGATCGTAAGGCCATCAATTCGCAGCTTGCCGACCGGCGCAAGAAACTCGGCTTGGGTGAGTAAGGGAAAGGGAACGTTCTCGCGGCGCAGGGGCCGAGCGAGCCTCACCCCTGCGCCATAAACCGGCGAGAGTGATGGAGAAGGAAATTCGTCTCAGCAAACGATCTCAACGGATAAGATAACATTCAGTCCGCCGAGAATGTGGGAGGCATAAAAAACGGCATGGAACGCACACGTTGGGTCTTTATAGGCATTTTAGTTGTCGTTGTGTTGATTATCGGCGTTTCACTCGTGGTGCGCGCCGTAACTGGCGGGAATACGTCCGATACTGAGCTGGTCTTGGAAAAACCCAAGACGATTACGGTGCGGGTGCTGACAGCCTTGCCGGTGGAACCGTGGGTGCGCAGCGCGGCAGAAGCGTACAACGCCTCCAATCCCACCCTGGATGGCGTAGCCGTCAAAGTGGAAATTATCCCCATGGACGGGCTGACTGCGCTTGGTCGTTGGGATCGCAACGATTTCGGCGCACTGGACGCCGGGGCAAATCTCGAAAACCTGACAGAAGCTCAGAAAACCGCCCTGCAAAGCTTCCCCACCGTCTGGATTCCTGATAGCCGCTACCTTGTCGAACTGGCGAACGCCTCGTACAAAGAACGATTGGGCCGCGACGTCTTCCTCACCGATGGCGAGTACCGCGCCCGCCCCATCGCCATTAGCCTCTTTACCTGGGGCATCTACGAGAGCCGGGCCAATGTGTTAAGCAGCAAATTTGGCGACATCACATGGAACGTCATCCACGATGCGGCAGTGGCGAAAAGTGGCTGGCCGGAGTTGGGCGGCGATCCCGCCTGGGGTTTCTTCAAGCTGGTGGTGCCGAATCCCAACAAGAACGCCGGCGGCCTGGCGGCGATGGTCGCCGCGGCCGGCGAATACTACGGGCGCACAGACATCAGCGTGGCCGACTTCACCGACCCGCAGTTCCAGGCATGGCTGCGCGAGTTGATGGGCTCCGTCACCGACTTCAGCAGCGCCAGTGCCTACACGGCTGAGGACTTCGCACTCTTCGGCTACAGCGTAGGCGACGGCGGGCAACTGCTCGAAAGCGACCTGTTGCAGAATATGCAGGGCATTCTCACCCGTTGGGATGATCCACTCAAGATTTACTATCCCAAGTACGTCACCTGGTTCGAGTTCCCCTACACCATCTGGGTGGGACCGGAAACCAGCGCGCTGGAGAAGAATGCGGCGCTAGGTTTCCAGCGTTTCTTGCTCAGCGAAGATCAACAGAAAGCTGCTCTGACCTACGGGCTGCGCCCGACCAATCCCAATGTGCCGCTGGATGCGACCCCCGAAAGCCTCTTTGTAAAGTGGAAGGATCGCGGCGTGGAAATGGTCGTCCCGCGCAGCGACGCGATGCGCAGTCCCGACCGCGAAACGCTTTTGGCCTTGCTGCGCTGGTTCCAGTTGAACGTGGCGAAATAAGGCGGACATCATGAGCAACGAATTGAGCGCCAAACAACGAACCGGACTGATCGTTGGTATCGTGGGGATCATCGTTGTATGTCTGTGCGCCATCATCGCCCTTTGGGCCGGGAAATCCGTGTGGGACAATGTGCGTGGTGGAGAAGGCGAGGCCGGTCCAGCCGGATGGAATTCCACCACCGCGGAACTGACGGTCGCCGTTTCGCCAGGCATGGCGCCGACGTTCGCCAAACTGGTCGAACAGTTCAATGCCCAGGCCAGCAAGACCCCCGATGGATCGTTGATGCTTGTGCGGACATTGACGGTGGTGCCGGAGAAAATGATCGAGCAAAGCCTGGCGAATCCGCCCTTCCAGGCGATTGCACCCGATAGCAGCTTGTGGCTCAACCAGTTGGATCGGCGCTGGGTGGAACAACAAAACGAAGTTCAGGGCGAGACCCTCATCCCCATCGGCAACCGGCGTTTTGGCGACCCCGTGCGCTACGCCACTAGCCCCGTTGTCATTGCGACGTGGGAGAGTGTGGCGCGCGAGTTGGGCTGGCCCGACCGCGACATCGGCTGGAAGGACATCCAACAAAAAGCCACCGCCGATGCCAACTTCAAGTGGAATCATCCGAGCACCGGCCATGCCAGCGGGCTGTTGGCGACGTTGGCCGAATTCTACGCCGGCGCCGGGCTGACGCGCGGCTTGACTGAGGAAGCGGCGACCACGCAGACCACGCTGGACTACGTCCGCGCGGTGGAAGCGACAGTGCGCTTCTACGGCGAAGGCGAGGATGTGATTGTGCAGCGGCTCGCGGCGGAAGGACGCGGTTTCCTCGACGCCTTCGTCGCGCAGGAGCAGGTGGTTATCGCGTGGAACCAGTCGCAATCCGGCGAGCGTCTCGTCGCGCTGTATCCGGCGGAAGGGACGCTCTGGGCCGACCATCCCCTGGCATTGTTAGAATTGGGCGCGTCTGGCGAAGCACCCATCACCGATAACCAGCGCCGCACCTATCAAGCATTGGTGACGTTCCTCACCTCCGTGGATGTGCAGCGGCAGTTACTGGCGGCGGGCTATCGTCCGGCAAACCTGGACATTCGCCTGGACGAGAGCAGCAGCCCCTTCGCTACGGTGGGCGCCGTTGACTGGCGTCAGCCGCAAACGACGCTCCAAATCCCCGCTGCGAACGTGGTGGAGGTGGTGCAGAACGTCTGGTGGTACACCAAACGCCCCACCAACGTCTATCTGGTCGTGGATACCAGCGGGAGTATGGAAGAGAGCGGCAAGATTGACCTGACGCGCGTAGCGCTGCGCTCTTTCGTGGAGCAGATGCGCGGAGACCGTGACCAGGTGGGCTTGATTGCTTTTGCCAGCACGGTCAACGTGCTGCGCCCGATTCAGCCGCTCGACGACGCCGGGCGCTCCAGCCTGAACCGCGCCATTGATGAATTGCAGGCGGCGGGCAACACCGCACTCATTGACGGCGTATGGGAAGCGTACAGCGAACTGACGCTGCGTGGCGACCCGGAGGCCATCAACGCCATCGTCGTGATGACCGACGGACAGGAAAACAACAGCCGCCACTCGCTGGCAGAGCTGCAACGCCGCATCCAGCAAGAGCGCGGAACGTCGGTGGTGATTTTCACCATCGCTTTTGGCAGCGACGCCGACGAGAGACTGCTGCGTTCAATGGCTGAAACCGGCGGTGGGCAGTTCCGCCGTGCCAAAGAGACGGATATCGAAGAATTGTACAAGATTATCTCAACATATTTTTAGAGTTGCGAGTCAAGAGTGGCGAATGCTGAGTTATGAATTGCAAATGAGTGCATAGCTACCAGCCATCATTCCCTCTTCGCCTATTCACTCATACCTCCATTCGCTCATTCGCCGATTCGCGCATTCACTGATTCGCTATTTGATTGCCTATGTCCAACAATCGCTCTACCGTTGAAAAGAAAGCGCGACGTGCTATCGTTCAATACGCTTTTTTCCGTTGGGAAAACGCGGCCATCATCGGCGCGGTGATGCTGCTGACATTCTTTCTGCCGAAACCTTTTGGGTGGTGGCCACTGTGGGGTTGGGCGGCCTTGGGGATTGTGGGCGTTTTGGCGATTGTCATTTCCAGCCTCACCGATGTGGATACCAACACCAAAGTGCAGCTTGATATGTTCCAGGAGCGCTTCAATCCGCGCAAGGTGCTGGACGCCCAACTGCGGCAAGAGGTCGAAACGGGGTTGGAATACCAGCGTCGCATCGAGGCATACATCAGCAAACAGCGCGCTGGCGTGCTGCGCGACCGCCTGCAAGACACCGCCAGGCAGATCGCCGACTGGGTCGGCAACATCTACCAACTGGCCTTGCGCCTGGATGCTTACCGCCATGATCCACTCCTGGCCCAGGAACGCGCGTCTGTGCCTAAAGAACTGGAGGCGCTCGCCGCGCGACGCAACCTCGAAGCCAACCAGGAAGTCAAAAAACAGTTGGATGCGGTTATCGAAAGCAAGCGCAAACAATGGGAGTCTTTGAGCGCGTTGAACAGCCGCATGGAGCAGGCCGAACTGCAACTTGAGCAGAGCAACACAGCGTTGGCGACGGTGTACAGCCAGGTGCAGTTGATTAGCGCGCAGGACATCGAAAGTGGACGCTCGGATCGCTTGCGGCAGGATATTCAGGATCAAATCGCGCGGCTTAACGACCTGGTCAGCAGCATCAACGAAGTGTACGATTACCAGGGAACTGGGTTTTAGCAGACTGCAAGTCTAGGAGGAGGAAATCCTGGCTATGATGAAACGTTTCGTGCTCATAGTGCTCGTGATGATGATGGTAGCAGGATGCGGCGGGAAGCCTAAACAGCCGACCAAAGGCGATGTGGTGGTCTACGTAGCCGTGCCGCTCAGCGGATTCCAGGCTAACGGCGGACAGACCGTCTTGGGCGGCGTGCGTCTTGCGGCGGAAGAAATCAACCGCAGCGGCGGCCTGTTGGGCTACCGCGTCGTCGTGCGCCCGCTGGATGATGAATCGGACAGCGACGTGGCCGTCGAGAAAGTGGCGGAGATTCAGGATGCGCTCAACAAAGGCGAACGGGTCATTGCCGTCATCGGCCACCTCAACAGCGGACAAACGCTGGCAGCGATGGAGCTATACAAAAATCTCCCCTTGATCGTCATTACACCGACAGCTTCCGAGCAAAGCCTCAGTCAAAAAGGCTACACCAACTTCTTCCGCGTCAACGCCAGCGACGATGTGCAGGCGGCGGTGGACGCGCGCTTCCTGACGGAATATCTCAAGGCCACGCGCATAGCTGTCGTTTTCAACAACACCGAGTACGGGAAAGGGCTGGCGGCTTCGCTGATCAAAGAATTGGAAGCGCGCGGCGCGCAGGCCGTCGCCCGTATTGAAGTTGAAGAAGGCCAAAGCCAGTACGGTGCCGAGGTGCAGCAAATTCAGGCCGCCAATCCCGACGCCATCTTCTACGCCGGATACGAGATCGAAGCGCCGTTCTTGCGCTACGAATTGGTCAAGGCGGGGATCGCCGCCCCGATGTTAGGGAGCGACGGCGCCTTCCTGGCAGCAACCATTGACGACTCGGACGGTACAGCGGAGGGCATGTACGTCAGCGCCTTCGCGCCTAGCCCGCGCTATGTAGCAGATGCGAAGTGGTTCGAGGCGTATCAGGTCGTCGAATACCGCAACCCCGATACCTACTCAGTCAACGGGTATGTGGCGATGCAGGTGTTGGCTGAGGGCGTGCGTAGGGCCAACGAGTTTGGGGCATCCAAAGTCGCCGATGCGCTGCGTAAGGAAAGCGTCTCCACGCTGCTCAATAGTCTGCGCTACAAAGCCAACGGCGACCTCACCGATCCGCAGATTTGGATCTACCAGGTGGTCAACAGTGAGTTTCAGCAGGTGAATTGGAAGTAGGAAATTGACTCACGACAAAACGGGGCCGTCACAGGCCCCGTTTTTGCATTGAGCGGCAAAAGCAGCACAGTGACGCTCCCCGTTCCCGTCTCGGGAATGGGCTACAATCTCCCCGCGTAGGCGGCTTTACGCGCCCCCGAGACGGGGGCGCTGAGCGAAAGCGACGCTCCCCGTTCCCGTCTCGGGAACGGGCTACAGTCTCCCCGGGTAGGCGGCTTTGCGCGCCCCCGAGACGGGGGCGCTGAGCGAAAGCGACGCTCTCCGTTCCCGTCTCGGGAATGGGCTACAGTCTCCCCGCGTAAGCGGCTTTGCGCGCCCCCGAGACGGGGGCGCTGAGCGATTGACACATTACACCACGCTTTCCTGCTTGCTGAAACTCAGACGCGGATCCAACGCATCGCGCAGCCCGTCGCCGAGCAAGTTGAAGGCCAGCACCGTGATCATAATCGCCAGACCGGGATAGAAAACCAGGTGCGGCGCGGTGAAGACCTGATTGCGCTCCGAACCGAGCATCGAACCCCACTCCGGCGTCGGCGGCTGCGCGCCCAACCCCAGAAACGACAAGGCCGCCGCTTCGAGAATCGCGCCCGCGATGCCCAGCGTCCCCTGAACGATCAGCGGCGAGAGTGCATTGGGCAAAATGCGCGCAAACAATAACCAGACAGGCGTTGCGCCGAGCGCGCGGGAGGCTTCCACAAAGTCCTGTTCCTTGAGCGAGAGGACGCTGGCGCGCACCACGCGCGCGTAAATCGGGATATTGACGATAGCAATCGCCAACAGCGCGTTTTGCAGGCCGCGCCCCAGCACGTTGACAATCGCAATCGCCAGCAGCAGCGAAGGAAAGGCCATCAACACATCCATCAGGCGCATAATCACGTTATCAATCCAGCCACCGGCGTAACCGGCCACCGCGCCTAACACCGTCCCCACGATAATCGCGAAGCCGATGGTGGTGAATCCGATGAAGAGCGAAACGCGCGTCCCGAAAATGACGCGGCTGAACTGGTCGCGCACATTGCCGTCAATGCCCATCCAGTGCTGCGGTTGGTCGGCGGGACAGCCGAGCAGGTGGATGCACGGCGTATCGCGTTTCTTCACCGGTTCGACGCCGATCAGCACTTCTTCTGGATCGTAGGGCGCGATGACGGGCGCGAAGATGGCAACCAGGATGAGCAGTCCCAGGATAACCATCCCAATGATGGCCGAGCGCTGCTTGAAGATGCGGCGCAACATCAAGCGCCATAGACTGTTCGCGCGGTAGTCTTGAAAACTGTTGTTCAAGGCCGCAATTTCCAGTTCGGTGTATTGTTCGCGCGTGGATTGCACGGAAGGAGGTTCTTCGAGCGTGGTTTTCATGGTTATTGCGCCTTGTCAGTCGAGTTTGATCCGCGGATCAATGAACACGTAGGAGATATCCACCAACAAGTTCATCCCCACGTAACCGATAGCGATCACCAGCGTAAATGCCTGCACGATAGGATAATCGCGTGCGGTGATAGCTTCAAACAACATCCGTCCTACGCCGGCTAACCCGAAAATCGTTTCAGTGAGCACTGCGCCGGCAAAGATCGTCCCCAATTGCAGGCCGATGATGGTGAAGACCGGCAGCAGCGCGTTGCGGAAAGCGTGCCTGAGCACGACGGTGGACTTGGGCAACCCTTTTGCCCGCGCTGTGCGGATGTAATCCAACCCTAGCACTTCAAGCATACTGGAGCGCGTCATCCGCGCGATGATGGACATCGGGATGGTGCTGAGCGCCACCGAGGGGAGGATCAAGTGTTTGATGGTATCCCACAGCACCCGCCAATCCCACGTGATGAGCGAATTCACAATGTACAGATTGGCGATGAATTCATAAATGTGAAATTTAACCGACTCCGGTTGCAGGGCGATGTTGTAAACTTCATAAAAAGGAATGGCCGCGACGCCCGCCGTGAGGCGGCCCGACGGCGGCAGCCAGAGCGGGGTATCCTTGAGCAGCAGGGCGAACACATATGCCAACATTAGCCCAAGCCAGTAAACCGGCATCGAAACGCCGACGTTGGCGATGACCATCGTGATAATGTCGGCGAAAGAGTTGCTATAGACGGCGGAGATGATGCCGAGCGGTATGCCGATTAACGTCGCCAGGATGGTAGCGATGAAGCCCAATTCAATCGTCATCGGCAGGCGCTCGATGAGGATGATGCTCACCGGACGACTGTAGCGGATTGAATCGCCGAAGTTTCCCTGGAGCACGTCGCGCATGTAGATGCCCAACTGAACGTAGATCGGTTTATCCAGACCATGCTCGCGGATAAAACGCTCGCACACCGCTTGCGTCGCTTTCTCGCCCAGGATGGCCTTGCACGGATCGCCGGGAATCAGCCGCGCCAGCACGAACGTCACCAAAAGAATGCCAAATAAGACCGGAATGGCTAACAAAAGTCTGCGGACGATGTATTGAAACATACCTGACCCTTTCAGCAAGCGGCGCAGTCAGGACACGCGCCCTCTATGATACGTGAAACGTGAAACGTGATGCGCTGACTTCCACAGGCTCACGTTTCACGTTTCACATCTTAAACTTTACGTCTTTACGCTTTACATTTTATTCGCGCGCTTACTGGCCCGCGTTCATCAACCCATCCCACAGATAACTGTAGTATTCGAACGCGCCAGTGTTGCCCTTGTGGTTGGGATCGGCGGCGTTGATACCGGCCGACCACGACGCCACCACATCGTTCGCGTCGAAATCAGAACCATCGTGGAACTTGACGCCCGCGCGCAGCTTGCACACATATTCGGTCAGATCGGCGTTCGGCTCGCAGGAGGTCGCCAGGGCCGGCACGACCTCGCCGGAGTCAATCGCGTAGTTGAACAGCGGCTCAAGAACTTGCTCGCAGGCCGACAGGGATTCGCCGTCGCTCTCATCGGCGCAGAAGAGGCTGATCGGCTCGGCGTTCTGCATAAACACAATTGTGTTTTTGCCGGAATCCATCACCGCAAAGTCGGGCGCGCGGAATGGCGGCACATGCGCGTTTTTCAGCGTCTTGAGCGCAGCGTTCGCCGACGCGCCGTGCGCGACGGGGATCATCGGCACGAGTTCGCGGATAGCGTTGTTGGCGGTCACATAGAGCGCCTCAGCGTCCTTGGGATCGGCAATCTGCGCACCCTTTTCCAGCGCTTCATAGATGGTCGGATGCGGCGCGCCGAACTGCGGGTTCTCCTTGCTGAAATGGAAGTCCAGGAAGTTGGTGATGTGCGGATAGTCCGCCCCCCAACCGAGCAAGTACAGACCATCCAGGCGGCCATTCGTGGATTCGTCAATGAACTCGCCGGTTTCCATCACCACGACCTCGGCCTCAATGCCCAGGTTTTGCTTGAGTTGAGTCTGGATTTCCACAGCGACCAGGCCTGGCTCCGGGAGATAAGCGCGGAAAACGTCGCGGTAGTAAATTTTCGTCTTGAACCCGTTGGGGAAACCGGCCTCGGCGAGCAGCGCCTTAGCTTTGGCGGCATCGAAGGCGTACTAGGCGTCGCCGGCGCAACCGTTGGGGATACTGCACGGCGTGAAGTGCGACGCGACTTCAGAACCTTCGGCATAGAAGTTGTCCACGATGCGTTGGCGATCAATGCCCATCGCAATCGCCTGGCGCACTTTCACGTTGTTGAACGGCTCAAACGTGTTGGTCATCCCGATGTAGAAAATGTTAGGGATATTGGCGTATAAAAGTTGCAGATTGGTATCGCTTTCCACCTTCCCATAATCGTCAGGGCTGACGTTGGTGATGTAGTCCACCGTGCCGGATTGCAGCTCCAACAGGCGGGCCGCCCCTTCGGTCGCCCAGCGGAAGACGAGGGTTTCGACTTTCGCCTTCTCGCCCCAGTAATTGTCATTGCGCTTGAAGACGATGCTATCGCCGCGCGTCCAGCTTTCCAGCTTGTACGGCCCGGTGCCGATGGGCTTGGACAGCAATTCGCCAGCGCCGCCGTTCTTCTCGATCCACTCTTTGGGCTGGATGTTGAAGGGGATGAAGGCCACTTTCGCCATAAAGGCCGGGTCGGGCTTGCACAGGCTGAATTTGACGGTCAGTTCATCCACCGCCGCGATTTCCTTCATCTTGCCGCCGTAGCTGCAATCGGGGACGGAAATTTTCATCGGCTCAAAGGGCGGCTTGGGCGGCGTGGTCGCCGTTGGCTGCGCGACCGGCGTGGGCGCTGCGGTAGGGGTAGCCTTGCAGGCCGACAGACTCAAGGTGAGCAAAGTGAAGAGGGACATCACCACATAAAACAGAGACTTGCGTTTCATCGTTCTCCTCCTTAGAAAGGCTCATGTGAATGGGACATTTGAGATACACCGCTGTTTCGATAAGTCATCTCTCCGAATCTACCCTCCTTCCACCCAACGTACCTCGGAGTTGGTTTGGATGCGAGAACAGCATGTGTATAATAGAAAAATTATAGTGAATCCAGGATACTTGTCAAATAACACGCTGATATTTGTCATAGGCAAGGAGGACAGGATGACAGAACTCATCGCACAGACCGTTTACTTCGCCAGGCCCGGGCCGGGGAACACCGAGCGCACGCTGGTCGTCGCCCATGAGCGCGCAGCCGCATTGGGCCTCGACACTGTGCTGGTCGCCACGACCAGCGGCGCAACCGCCGTCCGCGCCGCCGAGGTTTTTGCCGGATTTATGGTGGTTGCCGTGACGCACTCTACCGGATTCAACGCGCCTTTCACCCAGGAATTGACTCCAGAAAATGCGGAAGCGCTGGCGCGGGCCGGCGCGCGCATTTTGACCACCACCCACGCCTTCGGTGGCATCGGGCGCGCCGTGCGCAAGAAACTGGGGACCTACGAGATTGATGAGATTATCGCTTTCACGCTGCGCACGTTCGGCCAGGGGATGAAGGTTACGGCGGAAATTGCGTTGATGGCGGCGGATGCGGGACTTGTCCCGGCGGGCAAGCCGGTGCTGGCGATGGCCGGATCAGGCCGGGGCGCGGATACCGCCGTCGTGCTCTATCCCACGCACGCGCAGACCTTCTTCGACCTCGCGTTCGCGGAAATCGTCTGTATGCCCTCGCCGCGCCATCCGGCGTTGGGGTGAGTCCACTTCCCGCCCCCGAGACGGGGGCGGTGAGCATAAGAAAAGACGGGGTCGGAGAGCTTATATCGCGCGCTAGAGACTCTCGCTCCCTGCCCCCCGTCTCGGGGGCAGGGAGCGAGCCGGGACGGAGAGCTGGGGCGGCTACCGCCTGAACTTCGGCAGTTGCGAGATCGTCGCGCGGATGATGCCGACGAGTTCACGGGAATTGGCTTTCTTGGCGAGCAGCAGCGCCTTTTCGAGATAGGGTTTCGCCCGCGCCCGGTTGCCGTGCTGTACGTGGATGATCGCCAGGTTGCGCAACGTCTTGGCCTGGCCCTCCAAATCGTTCTGCGCCTCGCGGATAGCGAGCGCGGCTTCGTAGATTTGGGCGGCTTCGGCCCAGTTGCCTAGCCCGTTGTAAGCCGACGCGATGTTGTTGAGCGTGGTTGCCTCCGCTTCCTGGTCGCCGCTCTCCTGGAGCATTTGCCGCGCCGGTTCCAACGTCTCCAGCGCCAGCGCCCACTCTTTGCGCGCCAGATAGACGCTGGCGATGTTATTCAGCGCCTCGGCTTTGCCACCGACGTCTCCTGCTTCCTCTTGCAGCGCGAGAACTTGCCGGTAGACATCGAGCGCCCCTTCCCAAGCGTTCGCCGCCAGATGTTCGCGCGCCTGCTTGTTCAGCGCCTCGATCTGCGCAGCGCGTGCATCCGACGACTCCGGTTCGACGGTGTTAGCAGTCTCTTCGACGGTCACATTCTCTTCTGACATAAATATACTTTCCTCCTTCGAAAATAGCCACCGAGAACACAGAGTTCACAGAGATGAAAACACATAACTCTGTGTGCTCTGTGCCCTCTGTGGCAGAAATTTTCGTGCTGGCATGGTGTGCACAGCATCGCTGTCTCCCCATATCAGCAGCGCGTGTAGTAACGACTTTAGTCGTTCTTTGAGCGGCAAAGCGACTAAAGTCGCCACTACACACCGATAAATGGTCAGGCCATATCACGGATATTGCCGTGAAACTGGTTTTCGGCGAGTGTAGTCTCCTCCGCGCCCACAAGTTCTACACCAACAACATTATCTGTGATCGCGTTCCGGCGGATGATATGATCGTGCGGAACCAGCGCGGGCTGGCCCCAACGCCCGGATGGATCGAGAGGGCGGATGCCGTGATCCTGGTCGGCGGCAATGCGGATGGCGGTGCGGTTGCCAGTGAAGATGTTATTCTCGATGGTCCAGTCGTGGCTGGTATCGTTATCCGGCACGGCCCTGGCAAACGCCGGGATGTGCTTCGACCACAACAGCACGCCGTGGGCGTTATCCTGGAACGTGTTATTCCGCACGTCGAAGCCGAAACCGTTTTCAACGGCGATCCCTGCCTGCCGGTTGCCGACCATCTGGTTGTGCTCCAACGTCCCGTGGCGGGAAAACCCTAGCCAGAAGCCGTAGTTGCACGCATGAGCGATGTTGTCGCGGTAGGTGTTGCCGCTGCTGAACGTCGCCTCGAAGGCGATGTTGGGGCTGTACGAGCCGTCGTTCTCCTCGAAGGCGTTGTCATCGCAGCCGACGTGCTTGCCCTGCGGCGTTAGCCCCGCCAGGAAGAAGCCGTCGCCGCTCATACGAGCGTTGTTGCGACGAAAAACGTTCCAGCACGCGCCGTGGACGATCAAAAAGCCCGCTGCGTCCGCGCCCATGTGCCCCACACGCGGGCCACGCGGCTCGTAGCGGCAGCAAAAATCCGCCGCATTGTTCTCGAAGACGCTGTAGCCGGTCCCGTAGAGGTGAAAGCCGAAGCCGCTGCAATAGTTGGCGACGTTCCCGCGTACTTGCAGATCGCGGCAGTGATAGGTGAGCAGGCCGCACATCTGATGTTGCAGGTCGTTTTCCAGGATGTGGCTCTCTGTGACCACGCGCAGCCAGATCCCGCCGCCGTAAGCGTGATCGGCATCCTGCCAGATGTCGAGAAACGCCGTGTTGGGCGGCATTTCCGCTGTTGCGGTGATGTGACACCCTGCGACAGCCAACTGGCGGCAATGCTGCGCGGCGACGCCGTGATAGTATTCCTGGATGCGTAGATTTTTCAGCGTGACGTTGGCGCGGCCCTCGACGATAACGCCGCTGCCGGTGCGTCCCTGGCCCACAAGGAGCGCCCCGTTGCCATCCACCGTCACGCCATCGGCGTCCACCGTCAAACCGCGCGGCAGCACGTAGACGCCGGGTTTGAAGACCGTATCCTCGGTGATGACCATCCCATCAGTGGGTTCAACAAGGCGCATTGGCAAACCAAAAATCAGGCAATGACGACGACGCGCGTGCCCTCTTCAGGCGTCGAGCGGTAAGTGTACAGCTCGTAGGGGACGGCGGGTTCGACCCAACGGAAGACCCACCGCGCAGCCTTGCTCGGCACGTTGAGGCAGCCGTGACTGTGACGGCGTCCGTAATCATTGTGCCAGTACGTGCCGTGGATGGCGACCCCCGAATTGGTAAAATACGAAGGGAAAGCCACGCCGACCAGGTCGTACCCATCCCCCACCATCCGCTGCGCGTGGCGCTTGTAGAGAATGCGGAACTCGCCAAGCGGCGTCGCCGTATTCCACAGCCCGGAAGCGACCGGCGTGGAGAAAACCGGCGTCTGCCCCTCGAAACAGGTGAGCATCTGGTCGCTGATGTCAATCTGCAGCCACTTGTCGGGATGGCCGGGCGAAATGACCGCCAGGTCTTCGCGGGTGACCGGGCGCAGCATATTGGCCGGCACGTAAGGGCCGGGCGACCACGCAATCCCCTCCTGAAGCTGGTACCACCATTCCCCCTGTTCATCCTGCACCGCGCCGACGACGCGATACGCGGTTTCGTAGTACAGCCGGCGCGAGGCGTACTGCGAATTGGGCGCTGGGCGGCTGATGGCGACCGGCACAGTGACTTCGGCCCAGAAACCAGGCGCAGCCACATCGGTGATCACCGGTTGGAGGATGTTCTCGGAGGGGTGGACGTAGCCGCTGTGGATAAAGCCGCCCTCGGTGTAATACCAGATCGGATTGCTCGGCCAGGGCGCTTCCCCCACCAATGAAGCTTTCAACGGGATCACCTCGTCGCGCGTTTTCCACTCAATAACCTGCGCGGTGGGCGACGGCGCTTTGCGGATGGCCTCGCGGGAACTGATGATGCGTCCCAACGACGCCGGGGGCGGCAGAAATTCCGGCAAGTCCCATTCGGTCGAATAGGCCAGCGCTGGCGTCTTCTGTAACAATAACCACGCCAGCGATGCGCTGCCAAGTTTCAAAAATTGACGACGATTGAATAATTTCATCTGACTGTTCCTCGATAAAGAATAAAACGTAAAGACGTAAAACGTAAAGACGTAAAACGTCAGTCTCTTGTAACTATTCAGCCGTCATCCTTCGGCAAGCTCAGGACAGGTCTCCGAACGTAGCGGAACGAGTGAAACGAGTGGAGCGAAGTAGCTTGCCCTGAGCTTGTCGAAGGGAGGAATCTCTACCCTTGCAACGCTAAGACCCTTCGACTCCGCTTCACTCCGCTCAGGGTGACGACCACACTAGAACCAGGCTGAATACTTACAGTTTCTTTACGTTTTACGTTTTACACCATTACTGCATCGTTGATTGCAACGCCGCTGCTCTGGCCTGGCGGCGTGCTTCGCGTTGTTGGCGACGGGCCAGCAGGCGTCGCACCCGGTCGTGCTGCTTGCGATCCAGCGGGTAGAACCACGCGACGACCATCACACCGATCAAGAGCAGCGCGCCCACCGGGCCGGTGAGAATGCGAATGCCCAAGATGGCGGATTCCGGCTGCGCGAACTGCGTTGCGCCTTCCGGCGGGACATTGTATCCAAGCCAGCCAAGCACTTGCAAGGCCACGAAGATGGCAAATGCCGTGGTCAGTTTACGGATGAAGTTCTTGGCCCCGTAGTAGATGCCTTCGTGCCGCTCGCCGGTGCGTAACTCATCCCAGTCAATCACGTCGGGGAAGATCGCATCGGGCAGCACGTGCGCCGCCGAGACGCTAACGCCAATCAATACCGACATCACGATAATCAGCATATAGTTTTGCGGGGGAACCAGGTTGATCAGCAGCAGCAAAATGACCCAGAACCCAATGGCGATGATATAGGCTTTGCGCTTGCCGATACGATACGCCAGCCACGTCCAGAACGGCAGGACAATGACAGAGGTGATCAACATCGCGCCCAACACCACCGATTCGATGGGCATCCCGATCCCCGGCACAGTTGCCAGCAAGTTGCCCTGCGCGATCCAGTAGATCAGAAAGTACGGCAACGTCACACCGATCAAGTCGAACGTCACCCAATTGAGCATATAGAGCGCGGTGGCGTAACGGAATGGGATGTTCTGCCAGGCGGTGCGCAGCGTCGCCTGGAACGAGACCATCTCCGGCGGGCGCTCCGCGCTGGATTTTTCACGCACGGTGAAGAAGATCAGCAGATAGGGGATGACCGCCGACGCACCGAAGAGCGCCGCGACAATCACGTAGCCTTGTTGTTGTGTACCACCGCCGGCCATCGTCGCATCCACGATCATCGGCGCAGCGACAGCGGTGACGATGGAGGCGATGAAGTTGAAGAACATGCGATACCCGGCCAGCGAGGTGCGCTCGTCGTAGTCAGACGTGATTTCAGGCGTGAGCGCGTGGAAAGGCACGATCACGAGCGTCTGGAACGTATCGCTGAGCGCATAAGCCAGCATCACGTGAATCATCAGCGCGATTTGGCTCTTCCACGGCGGCGCCCACCACAGCATCAGGAAGGCCAGACCGTAGGGGATGGCGAAGTAAAGCAGGAAAGGCCGCCGCCGTCCCCATTTGCTGCGTACTTTGTCGCTGATCGTGCCGACCAGCGGATCGTTGATGGCATCCCAGAGCACGCCGATGAACGCGGCAAACGAAGCCAGACGCGGGTCGAGGCCCACCACATCCGTGAGAAAGATGGCATAGAAGATCTGCCGCAGCGTGTTGAAGGTCGCCATGCCCCAATCGCCGGTTCCGTAAATAATCTTGGTGAGCCGCGGAAGCGTCTGCTGTTTCAAAGGTGTGTCCATTATTCCGTCCTCAAAGATTGCTAGAGCGTAAAGCGTAAAACGTAAAACGTAAAACGTAAACGCTCTCTTACGTTTCACGTTTTGCGTTTCAACGTTTTATTCATAACGCGCGCCGGTACACCCGATGTCGCTTGTACCACTGCGCACCGATGGCGTTCATATCGCCCAGGCTTTTGATGTTCGTCTCCATCGCCTGCGCGAGATCGCAGTGGTTAGCTTTGGAGGCTTTCAGCGTTTTGGCAAATTCGACGTAGAGCAACGTGCTGCCGCCCATGCCCTGATATTCCGGCAACAGCCCGACGCCGTTCCCGCTTAACCGCCGCGTGCGCTTGAACTCCGCCAGGACGCGGATCCAGCCGAAAGGCCACAGCCGCCCGCGCGTTTTCTTGAGCGCGTCGGCAATATCCGGGAAGACAAAGGCGAAGCCCGCGATGTCGTCGCCTTTCATCACGATCTTCATCAGCCTGGGATCGGCCACCGATAGCATTTGTTTGCCGATCATCTGCACTTCGTCGTCGTCTAGCGGATAGTATCCCCACACCTGGGTGAAAGCTTCGTTGTTCACCTTCTGAATCTTGGGAATCCACGCGCGCAGCTCGCGCTTGCTGGTGAAGGTTTTCACCCAGAAGCCGCGCCGCTCCTTGATTTTCTCGGCGAGGTCGTAGAAGCGCGGCTCAAGGTCCTGGCCGCGCGCGACGTAGCCGGAGAGATAGTCAATCTCCTTCTCAAAACCCACAGCCTCCATCAGGCGCGGATAGTAGGCGTAATTGTACGGCATACTCAGCGCCGCGCGGTGCTCAAAGCCTTCGATCAGAATGCCCGGCGCATCCGCGCGCAAGAAGCCCTTGGGGCCATAAAGCATATCGAGGCCGCGCCCTCTGGCCCAGTCTGCCGCCGCATCGAAGAGCGCCCGCGCCACATCTACGTCATCAATGACATCAAAGTGGTAGAAGAACGCGGCCCGGCGCTGGTTGTACGCGTTGTAGCGGCGATTTTCGAGCACAGTGATGCGCCCAACGACATCCTGTCCCTCTTCGGCGAGAAAGAAATCCGCATCCGAGTGCTTGTAAAACGGATACCGCCGCCGGTCCAGCGTCGCTTTGACGCTCGATACCAGCGGCGGCATCCATTGCGGACAATCCGCGTAGAGGTCGAACGGAAATTCAACGAACCGCCGAATGTCTCGGCGGTTCTCAGTATCCACTTGGCGAATCTTCATAACTCTCAGGAACAATCGTTACGCGCTTCATCTTTTCCGACAGGGTTAACAGAATTTTCAGGATGGGAAAATCTCTTTCATCCTGTTAATCTTGTAAATCCTGTCTAGAAAACCGACCCGTAACTGCCATCAAGCGCTCTTGGCCGGCATATACTTCGCCAGCTTGGCCGCCAGGTTCGACAGCGGCAGACTTTGCAGCCAGATTTTGCCAGGGCCGGTCAACGTCGCCAGGAAGAGACCCTCGCCGCCGAACAGCACGTTGGTCAGGCCCTTAACTGTGGTAATGTCGTATTTGACGCTTGGCTCGAACAGCGCGATGTGGCCGGGATCAACTTTCATCGTTTCGTTGGGCAGCAGCGTGTACTCGCGCACTTCGCCAGGGATTTCGAGGAAAGCGATGCCGGGGCCGGTGATTTGCTGGAGGATGAAACCTTCCCCGCCGAAGAAACCGGCGCCCAGTTTCTTGCGGAAGTGCATCTTCATCTCGACCGTACTCTCTGCGCACATAAAGGCGTCTTTCTGGCAGATGAGGCTCGCTCCTGCGCCCAGTTTGACGTCAATGATATTGCCAGGCGCTTCCGGAGTGAAGACGATCATCGCTTCGGGGTCATGGCTGGTGTAGGTGGTCATAAAGAGGGATTCTCCGGCTAACGCGCAGCCCAGGCCCTTCATCAGCCCGCCCTTGGTGTTGGTGGTCATCTCGATGTTACCCTTCATCCAGGCCATCCCGCCGGATTCGGTGTACATAGATTCGCCACTGCTCAAGTAAACTTCCAGTGTGGGGAGCACAGTCCCTCGAATCTCGTAACGCATGGTGTTACCTCCTTAAAGTGGTGATTAAAGAAATAAGTATCTTCATTATAGCATGATACATAATCACTGCAAGAGCAGGTTGGCATTTTAACCAGCCTAAAGATCCACACTGCTCGGGCCGGTCTCTGACTGTGTCCGCTGATGTTGACCTGCGGCGGCGCGGTCGAAGACCGACCACAGCCTTTATCTTACCGGGTGTTATCTACTCTTGAGAACTGCCGTCACCGCCCGAATGTGCTCTGGCGTGCTCCCGCAACACCCTCCGAAAATCTTCACACCCGCTTCAGCCACAAAGCGCTGCGCGTATTCGGCCATAATCTCCGGCGTCACATCGAAGACCAGATCGCCGCCCTCAACGTGCGGCAGCCCGGCGTTTGGCTTCGCCATCAAGACGGCTTCCGGGACGGCGGCGCGCATCTTGAGAACCGCATCCAATGTCTCGCTCAACGTGCGCCCGCAGTTTGCGCCCATCACGGTGACGCCCAGCCCCCACAACGTCTGCGCGGCCTTCTCCGGCTTGACGCCCATCATCGTGCGGCCTTTGGTGTCGAAGCTCATCGTCGCCAGGATGGGCAGCGCGGTGACCTGCCGCACGCCCTCGATGGCGGCGGTCATCTCGTTCAGGTCGCTCATCGTTTCGATAAGGATGGCGTCGGCGCCGCCTTCCGCCAAAGCTGCGGCCTGCGCGGCGAATCCGGCGACGGCATCGGTATAGGTGAGCGGGCCGAGCGGTTCGAGCATCTGCCCGGTGGGGCCGATGTCGCCGATGACGAGCGTTCCCTCTCCGGCGACCTCACGGGCCAGTTGCGCCGCCGCGAGGTTGACGGCGTGAACGTGCTCGCGCAAGCCGTCGCGTTCCAGGCGCGCGGGCGTCCCGCCAAACGTATTGGTCAAAACCATATCCGCACCAGCGTCAATGTAGGCTTTGTAGAGGGCGCGGACGGCATCGGGATTTTCGAGGTTCCAGCGTTCCGGCGCTGCGCCGGGCGTGAGACCGGCTTTTTGCAGCATTGTGCCGGTGGCGCCATCAGCGACCAAAACTGGTTTTTCGTGCAAAACGGTGAGAAATTTGGACATGGTTCCCTCCAATCAACGAATTAGAGAATCAGCGATTAAAGAATCAGCGAATTAAAGAATCGGCGAAAGGCGAAACGAGTTTCTTGCATCTTGCTTCTTGTAGCCTTGATGATACCACAGAAGCGGGGTTTGACACGTGGAGTACGGGAGCAGGTTAGCGGACGGTGATTGCGTCAATGCCGGTGGTTCCGTCAGTAGCGGTGAGCGTGATGGTCTCACGGTGTGGCCGGAAATGTTGTGATAAAACGACCGGCGCGGCGCGCAAGCGCAGGTCGCGGTTGTTGCCAGCAGCGTCGGTGAGACGCAATGTGCCTGCTCCAGGGCCGGGCGTCAGTGTGAGCACGCGGCCTTCCCAGGTGAAGGTGACGCTCGCACCTGACGTCAACACGCGGTACTGCCCCAACACGGCATCGGGCGCAGCAACATCCTTATACGCGCCGGCGTAGCGCAGTTGCCAGCTTGTTTCCTGGTGGACGCCCGCGTAGAGCGTCGGTTCCAACGTGTTAAGGTACGCTGACAAGCTTTCGTAGACGGGCAGCGGGGTGAAATCCGGCTCAACCATGCGGAAGTAATAGAACGGCTGATCGCGCTCAGCGTCTGAGGCGCGCTTGAAGAACCAGACCGTCGTCACGCCGGCCCAGGGCCACTCGCGCTGGATGCGCTCGTAGGCCAGCGGCGCGTAACGCGCTTGCTGCTCCAACGTCACCCGCCCGTAGCGCGCCTCGATCCCCTCCGGCGCGGCGTTGCTGTTCATCTCGCTGATCCAGATCGGCTTGTGCGCGTCGCCGTTGACGACCATCACATCGCGCACCCACAGTGGGCGCGAGAAGTTCACCTGTCCCTGCGTGGGCCGCATCCGGCGATCGGTGGGGCCAGACCAGAGCATGTAGTCGTTGACCGCCATCACATCGAAACACGCGCCCGCGCCCGCGTCGTACATCCGCTGCAAGAAGACCACGTCCATCAGGTTGTTGCCCGCGTAGGCGGGGTTCCACGTGCCCAGTTCCGCCGTCGGCGCCATCGCGCCGCTGATGACGACGGCTTGCGGATCGGCAGCCTTGATGCGCGCGTAAGCCAGGCACAGCAATTCGGTGTACGCGACGGGATCAACCGGTTGGTTGCCCCATTCGGGGTAAATGTTCGGCTCGTTCCAGATCTGGTAGAAGCGGATACGCCCGGCGTAACGCGCGACGACGGCGCTGACGTAGTCGCCGTAATCCGCGATGTCATCCGGCGGGCCGAACGCCCCACGCGCGGCGCCGTCGTGGCGGCTCCACTCTGGCGGCGCCTCCAACCGGGCGATGATTGCCAACCCGTGTTGCTCCGCGAGGTCAACGATGTTGTCGTATTTGTCCCACGCCGAGCGATAGGGTTCGTGGCGGCGGTCCTCAAAATCGCCCTTGCCGTGGATTTCGATGTCGTACCAGGGGAACGATTGGCGGATCCAGTGAAAGCCCGCATCGGCGATCATCTGCAAGGATTGAGTGCGCTTTTCCGGCTCGACTTCCTGTTCCAGGAAGGTATTCACGCCAAACGGCGGCAGGTCGGTGTAGGTTACGGCGACATCATCCGCCGTCTGCGGCAAGGGGCGCGTCCAGCGGAAGGCCCACTGCGCCAGGCCGCGCAGTTGCGGAATCAGCCGTTCTTCGCCGGTGATGGCAAACAGGCGCGCGCGGGGATCAGGAAACAACCACGCGACGCTCAAAAGCGTCGCGAGGATAAGAGGTATAAGAACAGGCCAGAGTCGTCGGGCCATCATCGCTCGGCGAGCGGAACGGCTTTATCTCCGAGCAGGACCGCAACGGCCAACGGTTGCTCTTTGCTGAGGTAGGCTTGAACGTCCACGAGAGACCTATCGTAAAGCTCCAGCAGTGAATCATCGTCGCCTTTGAAGCCGCCGATGGTGCGCCGGGCGCACGTGCAGCAGCCCAATGAGGCGCGATAGCTGTCAAGGTCGCAGGTGAGACAGCTCCCTAGCTTGATCATCATCAGGCCAAAAGCGAGCACTTCCTCATGGTTGTGCGGCAAAAAAGCTACACGTTCGATTAAATGCTGCCATTTTGGACCACGCAGATCCCGCAATTGTTGAATGCAACGAGGGGGGAAAAGAATCTCGCTATCTGGATACATTTTACCTTCTGTTGCCTCTCTCAAAACAAAGATGCGTTTCTAGAATTTCGCAAATCCAAGAAGCTCTCTTCGTTTGGGAGAGCCTGTAACATAAGGCATATCATAACACAAGAAGAGCACTTTTTCAAGGGTTTTTCTGAGGATCTTTAGAAAAATGTCGAGGAAAATCTACCTTTACAAAACCTTCGAAAACGGTATACTTTGCCAGAAATGTCGAGGCTAGTGTAAGGAAGGATTGTGATGACCGAATCGGGTGTGAGATTCACGCAACCTCGTGATACGGTGCAAGTGACGTTGCCAGGTAATCTGACCCTCGAAGGTCCCGTAGGAACGACCGTCGAGACATTTTTGCGGGTCGCGTTTCCCGATCCGCCCGTGCCGTACATCGTCGCGCTGGTGGATGGGAAGCTGCGAGAATTGACCTACACGGTCAAACGGGACTGCAAAGTCGAGCCGCTCAACCTGTCACAATCCGATGGCGTGCGGGTTTACCGGCGCTCGCTCTCTTTCCTCATGATGGCTGTAGCCCGCAAAATTTCTCCTGGCGCGGAGATTTTCGTGGATCATTCGTTGCCTTTCGGCGGTTACTTTTGCGAGGTGCGCAACCGCGCCCCGTTCACGGATGCCGAGCTTCAAGCGATCTCCGGCGAGATGCGGCGGATGGTGGAAGCCGATTTGCCGATTACGCGGACCAGCCTTCCGCTGGAAGAAGCCCTTGAGATTTTTGAAAATCGCGGCGAGACTGACAAAGTACTGCTGTTCCAGGGGCGGGAACGCAGCAAAAAAACCTATCTCCAAATGTATGGCCTGGATGAGTATCAGGACTATTTCCACGGCTACATGGTGCCTTCGACGGGCTATCTGAAGTATTTTCGCCTGTTGTGTTGGGAAGACGGGTTTATTTTGCAATTTCCCCGCCGTCACGAACCGACACAGTTGCAACCTATCCAACAGAACCCGCAGCTTCTTTCCGTTTTCCGCGAATACGGACAATGGCTGCGGTTGCTAGGGGCCGAGAGCGTCGGTGAGTTGAACAAAATCGTCGAACGCGGCGAACTCAACAAGACGATTCTGGTTTCCGAAGCGCTGCATGAACATCGCATCTCTGACATTGCGGATGAAATTTGGGAACGCCGCAAGAACGTGCGGGTTGTGCTCATTGCCGGGCCATCCTCCTCCGGGAAAACGACCTTCTCCAAACGGTTGGGGGTGCAGCTTCTGGCGCATGGTTTGCGTCCTTTTGCGCTTGAACTGGACAATTACTTCTATAACCGTGAAGATACCCCGCGCGACGAGAATGGCGAGTATGATTTCGAGGCGCTCGAAGCGTTGGACATTACATTCTTTAACGAACAACTTCAGGCTTTGCTGAAGGGCGACGAAGTCCAGCTGCCAAAGTTCAATTTCTTCACCGGCGCGCGCGAGGCAGGTCAAACGGTGCGTTTGCGACCGGAGCAAATCGTCATCGTGGAAGGCATCCACGGCCTCAATCCCAGCTTGATTTACGCACTCCCAAATGAGGCCCTTTACCGTGTCTACGTCTCCGCGCTCACCCAGCTCAACCTGGATCGTCACAACCGCGTGCCGACGACCGACACCCGCCTGATCCGGCGCATCACACGCGACGCGCGCGCGCGGGGCTACAGTGCGACGGAGACGATTGCGCGTTGGGAAAGCGTCCGCCGCGGCGAAAAGCGCCACATCTTTCCCTACCAGGAAAACGCCGACGTGATGTTTAACTCGGCGCTGGTCTACGAGTTGTCAGTCCTCAAACCGCTGGCCGAACCGCTCCTACTTCAGGTGGATGCGGATTCGCGGCAGTGGGTTGAAGCGAAACGCCTGCTCACCTTTCTTCAGTGGTTCCTGCCGGCGGAACCTGGCCAGGTCCCCGAAAATTCGATCCTGCGTGAGTTTATCGGGGGATCATCCCTGGAAGAATTTCACTGGGACTAAATTTTTGCGCCTATGAAACTATGTCCTCACTGCGGTTACGAGCTCCCTGCGACGGTTGGGCTGTTATGCCCCAACTGCGGTGCGACGCTCCTCCCAGAGAAAAAAGCGCGCAAGCCGAAACCGGCTCTGCAGTTTCCGGCGTGGCTGCATAACCTTCGCCCACCGGCGCGAGCAGCAAAAGCGCCTTCGCCGCCATCTCCGAGGCCGCCCAAACCCCGATCGGTGGAACAGACGCCGAAACTGCTTGCACAGCCATCATCCCAGGCCAAAAAACCCCAGCCCACCAAAGCGCGTCCAGAGAAAACCGTGTGGGCGACGCCATCCTCCGCACACCTTGTTCGACGGCTTCTCATCGTATTACTCGCGCTGGTCTTTTTCGTGGCTGTGTTGGCCGTGTCGGCGTATGCCGGTCTTTATTATGGTGAACGGGATCGGCAGACGGCGCGCCTGGATGTCGTGCAGACGCACTACACAGCCGGATTGCAGGCGTTGAACGACGGACGGTTTGAACGCGCCGCCGCCGAGTTCCAGTACGTGCTGCAACTTGATCCCCAACACGCCCTGGCAGAACAAGGGCTGACCGAAGCCCGCGCCCGTCTGGCCGTGAAACCGACGCCGACGCTCGAAGCGGTGGTCTCACTGTCGGAGCAACTGCTGGAACAGGCCCGCACATCGTTTGCCGCAGAAGATTGGGTAGCCACGGCCCGGACGCTAACGCAGCTCCGCGCGCTCGACCTCGATTATAGCCGCGACGTCGTCGAGGATATGCTCTTCACCAGCCTGTACAATGCAGGGATCGCGTTCCTGGAAGAAGACTCCCTTGAAGTAGGCATCTCCAATCTTGATCAGGCTATTGCCCTGCGTCCCCTGGATGCGAACGCCGTGAACCAGCGCAACCTGGCGGCGCGCTATTTGGACGCGCTCAACTACTGGGGGGTGGATTGGGAACTGTGTATTGAGCGTTTCACGGCACTCTACGCCACGAACCCCGGCTACAAAGACGTAGCGCGGCGCGTTTATCAAGCGTATCTCGCTTACGCGGATTACTTTGCTGCGCAAGGCGAAATGTGCCCGGCGGAGATGCAGTACACCCAGGCGTTGCGTATGTACGCTGATCCCACCGTTGACCAAAAGCGCGCGGATGCGGCGCAAGTGTGTCTCGTCGCCACACCGACGCCTCTGGATGGCGTAACGCCGCACCTGACCCCGCAGCCCGTCCCCGGCTTCACCTACGGGCGGCTGGCCTATCCGGTCTACAACAGCGCCAGCGGCGGCTACGACATCTACGCGCTCTACGCCGATGGGCGCATCCTGCGCGCCGCGATTGGGGCGGATCAACCCTGGTGGGAATTGGGGACGGGGCGGCTGGCCTACCGCGACAAAGTAGCGGGCGGGGTGAAGATGGTGCTGCCGGAAGAGGGGATCCCCCTGCAACTGCTCACGCCATTGGGGCAAGCCTGGCCTACACTTTCGCCCGACAGCCGGCGTGTGGCCTACGCCTCTGCTGCCGACGGCGCGTGGGCCATCTACGTGGCTAACAGCGACGGCAGCGGCGAACCGCGTCGCCTGGGAGCGGGATGGGCGCCGGCGTGGGGCGCATCGGGACTGCTGGCTTACACCGGTTGCGACGCGACGGGGAAGTGTGGCATCACCCTCGACAATCCTGACGACGATCAACCCGGTACCCTGCTGACCGGCAGCGAAAACGATAGCGCGGTCAGTTGGGCGCCAGGGGGCAATATGATGGCGTACATGACGAACGTCACCGGCAACTGGGATATTATCCTGCTCAGTCCGCAAGGCGGGGTGCAGCAAGTGACGTTCGATGCAGCCGATGAGGGGCTACCGGTCTGGTCGCCGGATAGTGGGCGGCTGGCCTTTGTGAGCAACGCGGACGGGAATTGGGCCATCTACGTGATGCAACTCGATGGACAAAACATCCAACGTATCCTCGATCTCGGTCCTTCGCTGCCGGGATGGGAGAACCAGCGGCTCTCCTGGGTCCCTTGACGAATACGTCAAATCGAGTATAACTCAAGTGTTCGGGGCGTAGCGCAGTTTGGTTCAGCGCGCACGGTTTGGGTCCGTGAGGTCGGAGGTTCAAATCCTCTCGCCCCGACTGGTGAGCACCCCCGCTCCGTAAAATCCATTATAGGAGGTTTTTACGGATGCTCAACTTAACACTTTCACAAGTGATTGACGGCTATTTGCTCGATGCCCACGCGCGACGGCTCTCGGTTTGTACGTTGCGCGATTATCAAAACGCCTTTCGGCATTTGCACGAGTACTTCGGCGACGTTGATCCGGTTTTCGCCAGCATTTCTAAGGTACATTTACGCGCTTTTTTTCAGGAATTAGGCGAAGCGGAAATCAAGCCCAACGGCTGCGCAGCACGCCCATCACGCCGTTTGAGCAAAAAAACGATGCTCAACATCCATACGGCGCTATCCGCGCTATGGACTTGAGCGCTTATGGATGGGATTGTCACTGAGCACGTCGTCCACGCCATTCAACCGCTCACGCCAGAGATCACTGCTATCGTCCCCTTTAGCAAAGACGACGTGGCGGCATTATTGGCCGCCTGCGAGAAGACGCCAGAATACACGCGCCCCGGCAAACGCGCCTCGCCGGTGGATAACTGGCGACTTTAATTATGACTAAGTCGCTTTTGTCAATTCTTCATACCACCATGCACCAGAAGCACGCCACACTTTCCAACAATTCGTTGCCGCACCCGCATCGTCCACAATCGCTGTAAAGCCATCTGGTTGCCATCCAAACGCTATGGTTAATTCAGTATCCGTAGGAGGATTGCTGACATTGTTGTACGATAGTGGTAATCGCAATCCTAACCCAGAGACAACTGGTGCAACCAGAGCTCCGGTATCTGCCAATGGTTTATCGCTCACGTAGATCGCGGCTACTTCTTCAGCTGTCAGCACTCTGTTGAACAGCGTCACCTCAGCGATAGCCCCGCCCCACTGCGACGCAGACACATAAGATGATCCGATATTCATTTGGTTCAACCCGGTCGGGGCGGTCAGTGCCGTAGCTGTGTGGTTAACTGCGCGTATGCCATTCACATAAACGCGGTACACATCAGACGTGAAATCCAATGTTGCCACAATATGCAGCCAATCCCCGGCGCTAAATGTTAGCGCCGAGGCTCCAGCGGTCAACGAGGAACCGTTTACCGCCAAGTAGAAATATCCGGTTGTGGTAGCGTTGTAGAGCAATCTGATTTCATTGCTGGCGTCTTTGTACACATTCAAAATGGTCGGATAGCCCGTAGCCCATCCACCCGGCGTTGAGGCGTAAGGCGCTTGTACCCAGGCCGAAATGGAGAGCGCATTCAGCCCCGACACAACTCCCGCCGTTGTGTCCAGATTCACTTCTGTAGTGGTGCGCACACTCGTGCTCGCGTGTGGCGTGCCAGTCCAGGTATATCCGCTGCCTAGGCTGCCATCACAGTAGGATGTGGCATAAGCAGTCGCCTCTAACTGAATGCTATCGACATAACGGGTGTCTCCCACCGTTGATCCAGAATTGCGCGCTAGTATTGCCTGAAGTGCTGTACGGTCGGCCTTGTCAATGGTGCGTGTCACCTTAAATTTCTGCCACGACCCAGTTAGTACCACATCCGTATAGCTATCCTGCGCTCCACTTGCGCCGCCTTGCTCCCGCAAGGTGAAACGCATCGTCTTTCCAATCGTTGTGCTATCCCCCCGAACCCAGCCGGTTAGCGTGTAGGTAGTTCCGGCTGGCGGGTTAGACACAAAATCGCCATAGGCGAATGAATCTGCGGCGGTAGCGACCAACTTACCCGAATTCGACCCTACCACACTGAAATAGCTGGACTGAGATAGGGTCGTCCCCGATGCTGTCCAGCCACTCGTCCCGGTCTCGAATGATGGGTTGGTACAAAGATTTGTTGTGCTGATCTCAACTACTAACCCACGAGTCCCTATCCAGGGACCAGCGGTCTGGTGAAAGGCACCGCTGATCGTCGCCATCTGACCCCGCGTGGATGTCCACGAAGTCGGCGTGATCGCGCAACCTGGGCCCAACAACAACAGACCATCCGCCGCCGAGAATAGCCTCTTGGCGATTTCTGCTGCCACTAGAACGTGGGTGGCGTGCTTAAATGTCGGCGCTGCCGCCGCTCCTGACAATGGCCCTGCAAGCACCAGCCCGGACGCCTTGGGGTCCAACGAGAGCGTCTGCCCGGAAACATCAAGTACCTCATCAGCACTGGCTGCCAATGTCACGTCGCCTGTGTTCGTGCCTGATACGGTGGCTGCGGCGGCCACAGTCAGGGTGTACGGGCTTGCCGCGTTTAGTGTTAGCGCACCTGCGCCGGATTTGATGATTTTGCCGTCTGTGGCAGGAGTGTTGAGCGCGATCAACCCCGCCAACCCCGCTGGTGTCACCGCCCGCTCGGTATCCGTGCCAGCCTTGACCTCCGCCGCCGTCGCCAATTCGATGACGCCCAACGTCGTCTCGGTGGCTTGCCCATACACCACGCCCCCGCTAATTGCTTGGATGGCCCGTGGCCCCACCAGGTACGCCAGCGCCTCAATGCGGCACTTGCCCGTCGTGCCGTAGGCCGCCGACGTACCAAAGGTGATGCGGGTATACGCGACGAACTCCGGCGCGAGCGCCGTCAAGCCGCCGAGATACAGCGAGCGATAATCCTCCGCCTGGGCCGCCGCGAGCGAGGTGTAAACGGCCTGCGGTTGTAGCATAAGCATTCGGTATTTTTGCGATTCGGCGTCACTCGTCGCCGGAAGCAATACTTGGTACACGTTGAAATACTTGTTGGTAGCGGTCTCGGCGTCCGTGAACGTCCCGCCCGCGTACCCATTGATGACCGGGTAGGTCGTCCCCACCCGGAAGGGCAGCGAGGCCGCCGTGTTGAAAACGACCGTTCCAGACCCGGAGAAATACAGCAAGGTATACGTCCCTTGCGTCCAGGCTCCCACTGTGGTGGGCAGGTCTTCATCCGCCACTACCGCCGCGTCGAAGCCCGGAGTGTTGTCGGCATTCGCCGGAGGCGCCGGCTGCACCTGGTATGTCCCCGCCGTCGGCGCGCCCCCGCTCCGCCGATAGGTGCCAATTTGCTCGTGCAACTCCCGGTGAGTTTCCCACGCCATCAGCCCATGACACTCGCGCACGCCGAAGTACGCGCCAGCCGGTGTGTTGTAATTGGCATAGGCTAATTGGGCATACGCAAACATCCCGATCGTTTGCGCCCACACCGGCCCGGCCCCGGCGTCGTAGAGATACCACGCGCCGTTCGTGGCATCGTGGGGATCGCTGGTCCATGGAGAGGAAAGCGTATAGCGCACCCCGGCGACGTAATAGACCAGCGTCCCCGAAGAATGGGTTAGAGTAATTGTGCGCGCCGTGTAGTCATAAGCTACCCCCACGTTAGCGGGATCGACGAAACCGCCCGGCTCTTGGTTGATTGCGCCCGTGTACGGCCACACGGCCACGTCGGGCGTGACATTCGCCCACGTCCCATCGCTTTGCAGTTGCAGCAAGTCGCCAGCCGCAGCATCGCCTATCACGACGCTCCCCGGCAAGCCCCACACCCAAGCAGATCCATCATAGACGCCGATCTGCGCGGTATCCGTCGCCCAGGCCAGCGCACCAGCATCAGAGGCCGTAAGCGCAAGCGCCTCGATGTTGGCTTGCGTGTCGGTATACTGGACCAGCGGCAGACCGATCACACGACCGTTGAGGATCATTGAATTGTTACCTCGTAACCAACCATATACGGCGAATCCGGGCATGTGTCACTGCCGCTCGACCCGACCCGTACCCAAACGAGGGACACGATTTGCCCCTCTTCAACAGTGATCGGCCACTCTAGGAGTGCTATGGTCTGACCCTTATATGAGTCGGACACTGCTACAGTTTGACCTAATTCGCTGCCTGAAATGCCAGAACAGTCCACGCCATAGCCGGTGTAGCTAAAATTATAGTATATGTTCCCGGCAATCGACCCCATTGGGGCGTTGAAATTTACCAGGAGCTTAACCGTGGCATTTCCTGCGCGTGGGGCATAAAAAGTGGCATAGGTCGCAGCGTCCACCCCCTGTGTTAGTTCGATACCAAATATCGATCTGCGTTTCCAAACACCATCAACAAAGCCCTGCTCCTCATAAACCAGAACGGGTTCCACTACCGCATTGGCAAACGGTAAAACTGGCATATTCCCACCTCCTAAGATCAGCGGAAAAAACAAGAGTAACGCGACAGACTTTTTCAAGCCCATACCTCCACCTCCACTACCGTCCCTGCTGTACTGGACGCTAGATACAACGTCACCGCCGCCCCAACCAGATTTTCCTTGAAATAGGTCTGCCCAGCCTCCAACGTCTCGTAGGGATCGGTCGGCGTCGCCACCTTACCCGTCACAAACGCCCAACGAATCGCCACACTGCCCCGCGCCTTGAAGCTCAACGCGCGTAAACCAGCGGGCAGCGCCTGCGAATACTCTGTATCCGCACTGGTCAACGTCACTGCGTAAAGTGTAGGACTCATTTGATGTACCTCCCCATCGATCTGCGCCGAGAGATCGCGCGCACCTACCGCGACCTGCTCGATATTGAGCCGTACCAGGTCGCCTGCGTAAAGTAGCGTTATATCCGGCACACTGGTCGCGCGCTTGTCGGTCGCGCCCCCAACTAACGTTGGACGATTGCCCACCGTTGTAAAGAGTGTCGTCCAGGTCGCGCCGCCATCATTTGATACGTCAAAGTCAATGATCGTACTGCTCGAATCTCCCGTATCATAGAGATACATCGAACAGTAGTTAATGATAAAATTCTCCACGATCCGCCACACACCGCCGACCTCAGAGGCCACGGCGAGCGGCCCGTCAACCGTCCAATAGCGCGCCTGAAAAGTGATCGCCGTATCCCCACCGCCGCCCCCACCGCCGCCAGTTACAAACTCTAATCCCGTTTCGTCGGCTTTCACGGCGACGATCTTCGCACCCTGTCCGGTGTATGCCGAGGGAGTATCATTTAATGTGATGAAGGTGTCGGCCTCGAAGTCTAGCCCATCCTCGGCAAAACTGACAATAACTTTTTTCCCCGCGTCGCCGGTATAATCGCCTGGCGTGTCATCCAACGTGAGAAAGGTCTCCGGCAAAAACTCCAGACCTGTTTGATCGACTTTGACAAAAACTCGCTTGCCGCCATCATCCGTATAGTCAGCTGGCGTGTCGTCCAACGTGAGAAAGGTGTCAGCCTTAAAGTCTAGCCCGTCCGCAGTTGGATTGACAACTACCTTTTTCCCTGCGTCGTCCGTGTAGTCAGCTGGCGTGTCGTCCAACGTGAGGAAGGTCTCCGGCAAAAACTCCAGACCTGTTTGATCGACTTTGACAAAAACTCGCTTGCCGCCATCATCCGTATAGTCGGCTGGCGTGTCGTCCAGGGTGAGGAAGGTATCATCCTGGAATTCTATCCCGCTGGTATCGGCCTTGACGACCAGTTTATCGCCCGCTGCGTCAGTATACGCACTCGGCGTATCAAGCAAATCCAAAAACGCCATCAACAAACCTGGATTCTGCGGCATAAAACGCAAATCCACAATGTCTTGCCACGTGATACCGGTGGGAATCAGGCGCACCGCCGCCAGGGTGTACATCCCCGTTGGCGCAACGCCCAGTCCACTCAAATTTGTTGCGCCATTGTCGATGACCCCTACCTCACCGGCGGCATCGAGATATAGCAAAATGTATTTTACCCCAAAGCTGGGCACATAAGCTGTCAGATCAACTGTCACCGGCGCGGCGAGGAAAGCAAATACACCTTCGGCGAAATATGTCCCGGATTGCACCAGTACGGCCTTATTATTAGTGGCGTGCGGCTGGCAGCGCAGCGGGAAGATTTGCAACGAGTGCAACCAGACTGGCATATCGTCGCCGCCCCAACTATGCGTCTCACCGTGCAAACCTACATCGCCGGGAATCGTGGCCGGGTCTGTGCCGCCATACGCAACCGTCACATCATCCAAACCCGCGATATATTGAATACCAGTTAATGGATGCGTTTCGATCTGCACCGGCAAATTGTAAAGCGGGCGCACGCGACCGGGGAAGATGCCCACCTCATAGCCGCCTGGCTTTTCAACGCGCACATAATAATAGCCAGGCCGTCCGCTGACGGTGATGTGACTGTCAAAGTCGCCGAGCAGTCCCCGCAAGAAAGGGCCTTTGCGGCGTAGATTACGCGCAGCGTGTTGCAGATCGCGGTTCATTCCCGCCCCCACCATACATCAAACACGCCCATCGAAACCGGATATACGCCCCATCTGGCATTGCTCACCAGACTCTCCAGATTCCCGGTTTTCTCAAGCAACTGCAAACCATCAATATCATACATAAAAATTTTTCCCTGCCACGGGCCAGGGTCAGACGTTGTTTTATAGGTCTGAAACAGTGCATAATAGGGAGATTCCCCCGGATAGAAACCAGGTTTTACATGTACAAGAATGCTAACGTAATACGGAATAGTCGCATTACTTAGCGTATTCCACGTCGCGCCTCCATCCAATGACCGCCAGAGCGTGGCATTATTCACCGCTGAACCAGAATAGATTGCCAGCCAACCCTCGCGCTGGCCGATATTGCGCGCATAAGGCTGTTCGCTCTGCGATACGCTATCTATCCCCAGTATCACACGGTTGAAATTCAGTACAACACTGTGATCATCAATTCCATTCCACAGACTGTTCTCCGAGATATACCACCCCTCAGTCGTGGCATTGTTTCCAGTAATAGAATATCCGGGTTTAGCACGCAACAATGGACGATAGAGCGTATTGGGACGAACATTAGGCGCAAAAAAGTTAGTAACATCCGAAAGTGGAGTTCCAAACGGCACATTGCAACGATAATTTTTACCACTAGAGCGCCCGATGGAACGGAAACCGGTTATGTCATCATTCCAATCGACCGTCGCCGCGAGAGTATCGCCGGCGTCTTTCCCTATCGCCGTAACCTGTGAAACAACGCCATCATCATCGAAGCGCGCCATAAACAAGCTCTCGGAGACCCGTACCGAGCCGTCGGCATTGCCTTCACACATTCGCACAAACATATATGAGCCAATGGTCAAAGTTGTATCAAACATCAAACGTGGATGCCGCCAAATTGCCCCAGATTCGGCGCGCACAAAAGTTAATGGCGTAGGCGAAAGATTGCCTTGCGGCAATAGCAAGTTCCAAGCAGGTACAGTCACATCCCGGTCAAGCGCATCCCGCGAATAAATCACGCCAAACCAGCCGTTATCGCCGCGAATTTCAACCCATACAGATTGCGTGATTTGATTGATTTTTATATCAAGGACTTTGATCGGCATTGTCAAACCGAAGGCTGTGGCAAATGTCCAATTCGTCGGCGTGATATTCTCCCACGTTGGCGACGCAGAACGAAAATTAAACGTTCTAAAAATATAGCCTTCCGCGGATTCATACTCATTGACGGCAAATACTACCACATTACCGTCACCCCATACCTCTTCGGGGAGCGGGTCCCAAATGGGCGGCTCTAACGGCGGCAGCGACGGCGGTGGATAAACAATGGGCGGCGGCAGCGGCACAGAGACCGCCGACACGCTTGGCCCGTAGGTGCGGCCCTCCAGCCTGGCTTGCCAGCACAACGCGCGCGGATCGAAATTCAGTTGCGCGCGCTCAATTGCCACGCGCACGCCAGGCAGATCGGCGACCAACGTTGTTGCTGGATCAACATCCAATCCCGGCTGCACGCTGTACTGCGCAGCATAGTTTTCGGCGGCGATGTACCGGCGCGCCCAGAGATGCAACTCGGTTTCATCGGCGGGCGCTAATCCGTTGACCTCGGCTGGATTGCCCCACGCGGCGGGATAGGCAGGCGCTTGCGCCAATGCCGGTTCAAAGCTTCCGCCACTGCCCCGATAGATGCCGCCCACGCGCACCTGGCTAACGTTGGGCTGCGCGTACTCCATTTCGATAGCCGCGCGCAAGGTCGTCGCCGCGCTCAAATCCACGCCGCTCAGAGCCGCCCAGTCCGCGCTGTCGAGATACAACGGATCAGTATCAACGATAAACCCACCGGCGCGTTGCCCGCGCGCTTGCCAAAACGCGCTCTTGAGCGCCGCCTCCATTTGTTGCACCAGATTACCGAGCGTGAACTCCTGCCCGCTGATAACCCGCGTTGGCGCGCCGCTCAAATCACAATTGACTATTTCCGGCACAACCGAGTGCCAGTATAACAAAAACCACAATGCCCGCGCCAATGTCAAACCATAGACCTCCGCCCAATTATCCGGCGTCTCTGCGCCGGTTAAGCCTGTCACTAAAAACGGGTAGGCATACAGATAGCGCGAGAACGCCAACGCGCTCTGTAATGTGACGGTGCGCGTCGTTGTCTCGAAAGTCTGTGTCATGGTGTTGGGAACGATGAATCCGAAAAACAGCGCCTCGCGGGTCGCCATATCTACCAATAGCGCCGGGCCATATTGTAAAACGGGGTATGTACCAGATAGCTCCAGATCAACCGTCCAACCCTGGCGCGTATCCCAGCGCGCATTACAGCGCGTCACCGCGTCAAATACTTGCGCGTCACCGATCCAAACCGGCAGATAGCGCACACTAGCTGTCCCGTGCGCATCGGTGACGACCAATTTCAGGTAACGAAAGCCCGTAGTCGTGTACACACACGTCACCGTCGCCCCGCTGCCAGTAATTGTTCCGTCGCTGCCCGGCGTCCAGGCATAGCTCAGTGGTGCGCCAGTCGCCAGATTTGCGTAAGAGCCGCTGGCGTCCAGGTAAATCGTCGTATTAGTAGGCGCATAGATTGCCTCGCCCCAGGGGTTACTACTGATACGCGCCTTGAGAATGGCAGTTGGGGGTAGTTCGGCTTGCCACGTGGCCGGAAAGGGGATGTCGTAATCTTTGTACACCACGCCGTCATCAATGCGTTGGTAGCGCGTCCAGGGCAAGCGCGCATCGTAGATGGCGACGGTGGAAGTCGTCAAAAATTGTACTGGGTTTTCGGCCAGCGTAAGCACTTGCCCGGCGCGAGATTTGATACGTGCAAATTCGTTGCCATTGTGGACAATCACGAGGTTGGCAATATCGGTGGGGAACGTGCCCGTAACGGTCGTCACCGTCAGCTTGAAGTCACCCACACTATAAGCGTTCACCGTCCCCGTCCAGAGCGGCGTTATCGGGGCGCATAGAAGTTGAAGACGCGCTTGATCCAGATTCATTTTTGACTCTCAGTTAGCTTGGCGTCAGATCAGCCAGTAGGATAAATTCAATTTCAACATCACGGTAATACCCGCCCCACCGGTTGAGCGCGCGCGGTTCGGGCAAGCGCGCGATAGCTTGCCATTGCTGCCATTCATCAATATCGTTGCGCGTTTCGATGTACACCAGGCCGCTGTAGTCGCCCACCAGGTCAAGCAAGTCCTCCCACTGTTCGATGGTAAGCGCCGCGAAACGCCAGGTTACGCGCGGATAACCCACATCTATCGTTGTTCCGGCCAATGTAGTCAGGCGCTCAGCGCCCGGATTGTAACTGTTGCGAGGATCGTAGCCAAACAGTGCACTGCACAAATCGCTATCTGTCAGGGGAAAAGCATCACTTAAACGATACCTGGTCATTGCAGCACCTCGCTCAATTGACGGGAAAAGTCACTCAGGCGCGCCTCGAACCAGGCCCGATCATTGTTGCCCATTCCGGTAAATTGCGCGTTGACCGTTACCCCACGGTTAACGACGTTCTGTTGCGAAAGCGCGCCGCCGACCGCGCCTTCCAAACGCCGGGTGGTCTGCGGATTCAACACAAATTCGCCCGGATGGAGCAGCGCCAGCCCGCCGTTCAGACTGTAGCCACCTTCGGCGTAAGCAGTTGGGCGAGCGGGGCGCGCCGTCCCCGTTGGAGCGCTGACGGCGTTAGAGGCGCGGTAGGCTTGCTCCAGGCGGATCAGGCTTGTGTAATAGTTTTGGGCAGCCTGTAGCTCGGCTGCGTATTCGCCCACAATCTGCGTATACCGCCGCTGCAAATAGAGTTGCCGGTCTTGTTCTTGCCAGGCCAACTGTAATGCCTGCTCCTGGCGCGCGCGTTCTTCGGCGCGCCGTTTGGCGGCCAGTTCCTCTTGGATGGAGGCTTCGAGATTGGCAAGACTTTCGGCGCGCGCTTGCTCAGCCTGCGCCAGACTATCCTGGCGCGCCTGTTGCGCGGCGGCCAGCGCGTCCTGGTATTGTTGCGCCGCTTGCTGCTGTTGCTCGTTGCGATTCTCTTGCGCGTCGGCTAACTCCTGGTCGCGCTTGCGCTGCGCGCGGAAGAGGGCTGCCGCGTCACGGTTAAGTGTGGCCTCAAATTCATCTTCCGCATATTGCCGTTGAATATCGGCGACCTGGCGTTGGTAGTCGCGCTCAATCTCCACCTGCCGACGGGCGTACTGTTGCGCAGCCTGTGCCTGCGCGCGCGCGAATTGTTCGGCGGCTTGCGCCGTCGCCTTCTGGTATTGTGCCTGGATCGCCGCCCGTTGCTGCGCCTGTTGGCGTTCGGCGTCGATCAACGCCCAGCCCGCGCGGAGGGCTTCCAGTTGCGCATCGCGTCCGCGCTGACGTTCAATATCAGCCGATTCCTGGCGGAAATCGTCCTGAATAGCGCGCCGTTTCGCGGCCATCTCCTGCTCAATAGCAACCACCTTATTAGCTGCATCTAGTATAGATTGTGCCCGCTCACGCGCTGCCTGACGCTCAACGTTAACTGCTTCCGCTGCGCGTGTAGCCTGCGCCATCATAAATTCATTGGTTGCATCAGTATTTAATTTTGTTACGCTCGCCAAATCGTTTTCTAAGACGATTTGTTGCGCCAAAGCGGGCATTTTATCAATCCATTGCTGTAGCAATTGATTGTAGACCACCATACCCGCATTAAGTTCTTCCTGAGAAGAAGCATTATCGATGATATTTTGACGCAATGCTGCAAAATCCGGTCCTAATCCCAGACGACCTTTAATAGACGTCGCCATAGCACCGGCACGTTGCACCACATCAGCAAACGCCGCCGGACCTTCAGCGCCAGCCAATTGTTCGCCAACAGCAGCATTTGCCTCTTTGCGAAATGCGCCACTGGCCCATTTTGCTATATCACGCAGCGCCTCAACTGTGCGCGTAGCTGCCGGTAAAAATCCCTCCTCCAATGCCGCCGTCAAATCGGCGACCGCTGCTCGATATTGTTCAAATGGCGTCAAGCTGTCCTCAACATTGCCGCCAATCGTTTCAAACTGATCATTCAAAGCTTCTAAAAAAGCTAACTTAAATGCCTCCTCAGCATTTTTGCCTTCGCGCGTAAAACGCTCCATTCGTTTGCGCACATCATCAACGCTTAAACCGAAGGCATCTAAACGCTGAAAACTTTGATTGGAAATTGTGAGAGAAAACGCCTGGATCGCGCCCTCAGCTGAAAGCCCACCAAATTGTTGCCCCATCGCGGTGACTTGCTGAGTAATCTGCGCTAATTGCTGAGGTGTTTTCGCTAAGCCTAATCCTAACAGCGTGATCGCTTGCGCCATCGCCGCTGTCTCGCTCAACGTGTAATGCGTAGCTTTGCGCATTGCCGTTAAATTTGCCTCTGCCGCTTTCGTACTACCAGAAAGATTCTCAAACATCCGCGCGGTACGCTCGCGTTGTGCGGCCCGCTCGCCAATAATGATAAATTCGTTAACTGTGCGCGTAACAGTCTCGTAACCGGTCTTCAGCGCCATTGTCGCATTATAAATATCAGCAAGCTGCGCAGTATTAGCCTTACCAGTATTCGTAGCACGCTGCTGTGCAACGCCCATTTGATTCAATGCTTGTGTCGCTGCTTGCGCCGCGCGTGCTTCAGCATTTGTAGCCGTTGCCCCAGTCTGCAGGGCGGCGCGGTAGGCACTCAAAGCTGCCGTTCCTGCTATAATTCGCGCGTTAAGTGGACTAATCCCCCGTTGTATAGCCGCAGTCATAGCTGTACCTAATCCGGTGACTGCGTTTTGTGCGGCTTGTGTCCCAGCCTTAAATTGACTGGTAGTTAGTTTTAATAAAACCTCTACTGTGCGATCTGCCATAGCCTTATCCCAAAAATATGTTATACTTAATCTATGAACGCCGAATTATTATGGATAGGTTTCTTGCTACTCAATTTAATAGGCTGGCCGATAGGCTTGCTCATTATTCTTATTCGTCGCCTATCACGCCCCCTTACACCGTCCAATACGGCCAGTTATCGTCGTCATCATCGTGCCGATCCTAACACTTTTCCCTTAGACAAGTAATCTATATTTCGTCATTCTCCAGCTTCGCGCGATCTCGTTCAAAGCACACCGGACAACGACCCTTAGCGTCCAGCGGCGCGCCACAGCGCAAACATAACGCGCGTTCCCGTTCGTAATCCTCGGCAACTTGCGCCAATTCGCCCACACTGGCGAAAAGCTCATCCACAAGTTTACGCAAACGTTTAGCGATTTCAACGATCCGTTTAGCCAACGTGCTTTTTACAATCACGGTGTCAATACTCCGCTTTGCCCCATTGCCCACAAGATCGCGCTAAAAATTGCCATCACCAGCATACCGCCGATAATCAGCAGCCCCCAGCGCAATCCTTTGAGCAGCGGTCGCCATTCATTGATTTCCGACAACGTTTTATCAACCTGCTCACGCCGCTCTCTATCCAACGCCGTAGCTTCCAGCTTTTCGATACGTAAGCTGGACGAGTTCACTGTAGGAATCAGCATATTCAACGGATTGATTTCCTGTTTCAGCGCGTCGATATCCCGCGTCAATTGGCGGATTTCATTCGACAGCACAGTAAACGACGCGGTAAATTCATGATCGCGATTTTTTAAATCCGTAATGGCGGCGGCTTGTTCGTCGTCGCGCGCTTCAAGCCGATGCTGTGCCTCCGAGATAGAATCCAGGCGCGCCAGAATTTGTGGGATACGCTGTACTTCTATGGAAATTCCACGCACCTGCTCAAGAATCATCTGCTGCACATTTTCCATGCGTTATCCTTGCGCTATCATCGGCGCGGGTAGGTTTTTCCCCTGCGCCCATTGCCCTGTCCAGTAGTCCAGGCGCGCCTGTAACCGATCACGCGCCACCATTGCCGCGCGTTCCCAACGGGGCCGCCGCAGCCAGTCGGCATAGCCGATGTGCCGTTTATCGGCGGCCCCCGTCTCCTCGAAAAACGCCCCCACGCGAATCTCCGGCGTTTCGGCATTAGAAGGGATCGGCAGTAGTGGTTGTGTGTCCGCGGTCAAGGCGAAAGGTGGCCTCGGCTGCGCCGATTTCGTCCTCTGTCAACGCCCCACCATACATTGCCACCTGCACCGCGCGAATATCGTCCGCCGTCAAGAGCAGACCATATTCGATGTAGTCCAGGATGCGCCCCGTCTCGCCCTGGCGCGGCTCGATGCCCGCGTGCTGTAACGCGCGCGGGCACTGCCAGCCCTCCGGGATACTCACGTCAGGCAATGCCAACAACCAGGCCGTCTCACGAATCATCCGCTCGCGCAGGGTAACGGCCTCCGGGGTGACGCCTGGATAGCGCGCCTCGACATTGGTGAGGGCAAACGGCGGAACAGGATAGACCTCTACCGTCCGCCCGTTACTCAAAGTGACTATGCTCACGCGGCGACCTCCATCATCACGATGATAAAATCGCCATCCGCAGGCGCTTTGCCTGTGCCAAAAGTGAGCTTGTCAACGGCAATGGTCAGGTCCCCGCTGCTCGTGATGTCGCTGAAAACCCCTGCACCAGTCACCCGGTACACTTTGATCTTAGCCGTGCTCACGGCTTCAACGCCGAACGTAAAAACCAATTCAGTGCCATCACCCTTGAAGGCACACAAACGCGGCACATATTCTGACGTGCCCTCTGCGCCTTCCATCTCGGTGTGTCCGTCTGTCGAAAGCGCCAAATCCTCGCCCCAGGGGTAGGCGCTCGTCTTGTGACACAGCACGCCCAACGTGCGCTCGGTCACGGCGCGTTCATCGAACGGGCCGCCGCGTGGCGTAAGCGTCGCGCGCGGGATGAGCATAAACTCATAATGCGCGCGACCCTCATCGCCGCTGGCAACGCTCTTGGCCTCGCGCCAGCCAAGCAAGCATACCTGCGGCAAAGCCACCACGTCCGTGCCGAACGGCAACAGCTTTCGCTCTCCGGCGCTTTTAATGTTAATGTCACCTAACAGCGCCTCCGCCGTCATATCGAACGCGCCCACGCGCAATTCGCCGGACGCCCCCTCAGTCGGCGGCAACGTGAAAGACGCCAAAACACGATCATCGCCGGTGGCATAGATATTCCCCCACTCCGGGCGATTGATAGTCAGCGCCTTCGCGCCGATAATGCGCAACCCGGCATATTCCGTTTTCGTAGTAGCATCCGGGACGCCCAAACTGTTCAGCGCCAGCACCTGGACCCCACGGAAGCTGATTCCAGCAATTTGTTGACTTGCTGCGGTCATCTTGTCCTCCTATCTACCATTTGAGATCAATCCGCGAATTTTCGCGACGCGCACTGGGCCAATGCCCGGCACACTCAACAAAACTTCATCCGATGCGCGCTGCACGTCCGCAACGGTACGCAAACCCATTGCATATAGCGCCCTGGCAATCTCGCTGCTGATGCCAGGCAATTCCAGCAATTCGCTCCACGGCTTAGGAACTGCCAAAACGTTATTACTACATACGCGACATTTGCCGTCACGCGCCCACCGCAGCGAGGAACCGCAACGCGAACAACGCTCTTTCACCGGATCACCTCCTTATTGCGTCACTTCCAGGGCAATTTCAACCCCCAGATAGCTCACACCGCCTAACACGAGTACACTAATGCCCTGGTCGCCGGTCAAGCGCGCTTCCAGAACGCCGCTTAAACGGCTCAGTCGTCCACCGTCCACAAACGCCGCGCGCACAGCCGCTAAAAACGGCTCGCACAGGCTCTCTGCTTCTCCCGGCACACCTTGTTGGAGCGAGAGCACGTAAATGCGCACGATGTACTGGCGCGTCTCGCCCTGTGTGTTATACCAGCGCTCGACGTAAACACTGGGGCCGGTGTAAATGACAGCAGCAGGCAAGTCGGCAGGCACGATGCTGTTCGGCGCAGTCGTGTACACGCGCTTGATCCCCGTCACGCCGCTCAACAGTGTCCCGATGGCCGTCTTCGTCGCCGCGATCGTTGCCACTACGCTGCTCCCCATACCACCCGCCGATAAGCGTCCAGCAATGCGCGGACATCATCCGGCAAAGCAACCGGCACTTCATACTCGCCGGTGATGGCGTTCCCGACACGCGAGAAGGGGGCCTCGCGCTGCCGGTAGAGCCACAATGCCAGCCGCGCCGCCGCTTGCGTTACGTCAGCAGGCGGCGTCGCGCTGTAGCCCCACGACCCGGCCAGGACGATGCTGCCAACCGGATCGTCTGGGTATTGCCAGTCATACGCGCTTTTAAGTTGCACGCGGTTCTTGTGTACCGTGTTCAATGGCAGCAACGTGTAAGCTGAAGCTGCCAGCGCCACGCCGTTGGTCGTCAACGCAGTCACACTCAGCAAGTCATCGTCCAGATACAACAGCTTGCCCACTGTGTCTGTGCCGGGCGTGTAATAGCGCGTTGCCGTGACCGCACCAAAAACACGCCCGGTATACGTGTCGATGATCCGCGACGCGCGTGTCGCCAGTACCGTCAACAACACGTCGTCAGTGGCTAACGTAGTCCCGGCCAGCGCCTTAATTTCAGCTACCGTGCAATAATCGGCCATCGCGCCCCCTAAGCTTTAGCTATTGTCAGAGTAGAAAGACTCCAGCCACTTGCCGCCGTTGTAGATGAATCCGATCACGTCGTCCTTGCCTAACGTGCGGCTACTGCCGCCCGCCGTCGCCCCGGTGTCCACGATCACCACGTTGTTGGTAGTAATGTTGGTCAGAAAAACCATATCGCCAGGCGCGCCGCCCGCCAACGTGAGTGTGGTAACGGCAGTGGCGCTGACGACATACGAGGAAGTCGTCACCGTCAGGGTGCGCGCGCCGGTCAAGGTGTACACTTCTCCGGTCAGCCGGAATTGACCGCCATCGACGATCCACGCGCAGCCATCCTCAGCCACCCAGCTACGCCCGCCTACCGCCTGGTAACACGGCACATTTGGGGCGCGGAAATCTGTGTTGACTGCTTGTGACAAGGCCATAGACTCCAGCGCCTCTACACGTTGCTCCAATGGCGTAAGATTCACCGGCAACGGCGCGGGGATTTCTGGCGTGACCGGGAGGGTCACGCCAAACCAGCCCGCCACCAGCACAGCGACCAGCAAAAGCGCCATAAAGATGTAGTTAAGTTTTTGTTGTGTCATCGTTTCCTCCGTATTGCTGATCCTCGCTTATGCCTTCATCACCAGCAACTTGAAGGCTTCCTGGAGCATCACGTTACCGTCCACGCGCATCCGCGCGAAGTAGCCGATCTGCCCGTTGTACATGTACAGGAACGGGTTGCGATCCACGGTCATCTGCGCGCGCTGGCCGATCCAATAATAAGAGAAGTCGGCGAAGAGTATCACTTTCGCGCTGGCTTGTAACGTCGCCGCCATTGCGTTATTGGTGATCACCGGACGCCCCAGCAGCATATCTGGCTGCCCGGCCTGTAAGCCCGGCGTCCAGAGATAGTTACCAGAGCCATCGACCAACTTACGCACGTACTTGAGCACGGCATCATTCATCATCCACACGGCCCGTCCACGATAGAGATAGTTCAGGCTGTAGTAGAGATCAATGACCTCATCGGCGGTGATGGCGTTGACTGCCGCCGCCGTCACACCCGTCCCCGCGCCAGTAACCACGCCTTGCGGCCCGGTCGTGCCGTCACCAGTAGTAAAGTAGGTATTTTCGGCTGCGGCAAATGCCTGCTGGAAATCGGGCGCGAGCACCTGCCCCCACATATCGAAGGCCGCGTCTGCCGCCAGTTCCTCAGAAACCTTGACCAGCTTGGTAAACTTGAAGGGCGTAAAGGTAACGTGCCCGAAGGAAGGATCAACATCGCTGTAGTTGCCTTCCTCGTCCACGATGACCGCTGCGGTGGATTGTGTCATCGTTGGCACTTCCATTGTGTCCGAAGTCATCTGAATCACCCGCGCGCCTGCCGCGCGGATGATGCTGGCATCCTTCAGCCCGCGCACGACCTCCGCGTAATACTGTTCGGGGACCAGATAACCACCTTCACCCGGTTCGCCCTCTTCCAATGCTTTGGTCTTTGAGCCGGTTGCCAGATACATATTGAACGCCTTGAGCGCCTCCGCTTTGCGCGCTTCGGGCGTGGACGCCGGAGGCGTCTCGCTCTTGGGCGTGAGATAGGGCGCAAGCGCCGCGTCTACCACACCTTTGATTTTGCTTTCCAATTCTTGCTCTTCCATCGCTATACCTCCATCTGTGATTGATTGATCTGTGATTGCGTGATTTTCAATCCCGGCGCTTTTGTAGACGCTGCGGATTGCGCTGACGCTCGTCAGGTACGGCCCGGCGGCAGGAGTAGGCGTAAGGGTAATCTCTGCCACGGGCCACGATAACAGTTTGCCATCCGGCGCGCGCTCGACCAGGTGCGGCAGTGAACCAGTCGAATAACCCAACGCGCCAGCCTTGACCAATTCCAGGATCAGCGCCTCATATTCGTCGCGCTGCTGCAATTGCGCTTCGTACCACACGCCAATATCATCACGGCGCGGGCGCGCCGTCCCGATCACCCGCTTGCCCACGAACTGATCCTGCCCGTGCTGATAAAGCAGCGGGACGACGGGATAGTGCTCCAGCCACAGGTTAGTGTCCGGAGCAAAGTAATCCCCCTGTAAATCTTTGGCCTGCGGCCCGGTAAAGACCACGCCATAGCCGCCCACGCGCCCGGCGGCGTCCAACGTGGCTTTGTATGCACTCTTGTCCTCAGCCGCATACAGGGCGCGCCGTTGCGCCTCAGCCGCTGCCACGGTTGAATGGCAGCCCAACGTTGCGCCGTCCGGCTCGCCATCGGCGGCTTCTTTGTACACACAATACTCATCGTCTTGCTTAACAATCAAATAAGGCATAAGCACCTCCTGGAATAGTTGCAAGTCAAAAGTTACAAATGCGCTATTATCTGCGTAACCGCATCCTCAAACAACTGCAAAATCTCCGCGCGACTGGCTTCTACTGCTGGTTCAAAGAAAGGCCGCGCCGCCGTCCCGTGATAGTAGATGCCCCATTGCACCTGACGCGCTAATTGCTCGATGGCCGATTGCTGCCTGGCGCGTTTAAGTCTACCCCGCGCTAACGTCACAACGCCCGTCAGGCCCTTCAAGCGTACCCACTCGATCAGCGGTTCCAATGGCGGTATATAGCCCTTGCGCGTTCCAAACTCTACTGCCTCCGCGTAATTGACCCCGTTGCGCCGGATGTCGGCATACACGATCCCCGTCAGCGCAGTGGGCGTCACTTCAACGTTACTGCCAACCCCCATCGCACGCAACGCACCGGAAGCCACACTCGCGTTATCGGTTAAATTCTGCTTCGCGCGCGCCTCGATCAACTGCACGGCCTGGCTCATCGCCTCGCGTAACGGGAAATACACCGCTTCTTCCAGGTTGCCAAATTCATCCAATAAGCGGGTCAATTCCTCTAATCCGTGAATTTCAATCTTGATTTCGTCAGTCATTGTGCTATACTTAAATCAGGTTGAAGTGTAGTCGTTCGCGCACGCCCACAGTGGAAGAGCAGGATGCGAGCGCCCTGCCAACCTTTAACGTAGAGAAGCGCGCCCGGTTTGCCCTTGAGCCGCCCCGTTAAGGGGTTCTGCATTGGCGGGCAGTTGCAGAGGGCGCACTTTTCATTTGCCAACAGCGTGTACCCGCTGAAACGAAAGTACAAAAGGCGACACGCTTTCTGCAACTACTACCCGCCACCATCGCCCCTGTCCATCTTGCGCGTAACGGCGTTCATTGCCCCGTTTATCGCGCGTGCGTGCGCTTGGCGTCAACAATGCCACGCGCAACACCGCCTCATTGTCTCGCGTTGCCGGATAACGATATTGCCAGTGCTGCATTCGCTCGCCGGTGATGCGCACACCGCCAATCTCCGTGTACGTATTCCGATCTGTCAATTCCGCCAGGCTATTGCGCCAATCCTCACGCAATGGATGACCTTCAGGCAAGCGCGCGGCCTCGCTGATCGTTACCGGCACAATCGCACACCGGCAATGCGGATGACGCGGCGGCAGCCCATCACCGAAGGTGTCGCTATAAAACGCCTTACCCAACGGGCGCACCTGGTTGTGCAACGCCTTACAATCCTCACACGCCCCGGCTTGATTATCTAACCAACGCACCCCGCGCACGGTCCCGGAGGCTTCGTATCCGGCCAACGCGCCTTGCACCCCCGCGCGGATGACCTCCGTGCGCGCGATCCGTTCCGCCCGCCAGCGCGGAAAAACATCGCTCAATTGCTCGCGGATCATCGGCCAGGATTCCCCCGCCACCAACGCCGTGTTGATCGTCGTCTGCGTCGTAAGGCGAATTTCATCCGTAATCGCCGTCACCAATTCGCCCGCGTGTTGCTGCGCCCAGGCCAGCACCCGTGGATTGACATATTGCCACAGCCCACGCATCGCCAGCTGCCGCTCCGCCATCGCCAACCCGCGCCGCGCGCCCAACACGAGCCGCCGCGCCAACACCTCGGAGAGCCGCGTCTCCACAAAATGCCACCATTCATCGCTGTTAAGGTTCGCTATCACCGCGCCGGGTAAATCTGCTTTTCCAGCCAAATCGCCGAGTGTCTCAAGCCACCAGGCCTGCAATGCGCGCGCCAGCCCGTGTTCCAAACGTTGCAAACTCTCAATCGTTGTCTCACCCCAAGCTGGATGATACAGCTCACCGAGTTCGTCATCACGGGTATCTGGCGCTGCGGGTTGCGCTTTGCCGAAAAAATCCAACATCCGGCGCGACCTCTAGCGCGCCAGTATCGGCGTAAGGTGCGGCAGCCACAATGGGGGCCGTCCCCGGCGCAGGCAAGAGCACGTCGCCGCCCACAACGGCGGGCAGGCCCACGCGCGCGCGGGCTTCGTTGATCGTCATCCAACCGCCGCCGACTGCCGTAGTGAGCGCCTGGTTGCGCGTCTGTTCGTCTTCGCGCAGGGCATTGACGCCACTCACGTCAAAGGCGATGTAGGCTTCGGGATAGAAGCGACGCACAAATTGTTTGTTCAATTCATCTTCAATGAAGTCCAGTTCCGGCAAGATGGTCTCGGTGTAGAAGGACTGCCGTTGTTCTTTGGCGGTGGCATAGTTGGAGGCTTCCCACGCGCCCGCCAGGATCGGCGGGACGCCAAAGGCCGCGCAGATAGTACGGCGCATTTCGGCGCTCAAGGTCTCCAACGCCAGGTCTTCGGGCGGGTAACTCAACGGCTGATATTTCACGTCCGCCGCGCCGAAGATAAGCGTTTTGAACCACTTGCCCATGCCACGGAAAGTTTGTCGCCACTTCGCTTCCAAAAGGTCAACCTGTTCATCGCCCGCGCCGGGCACGGTGAGGATGCCTTCGATGCGCGCGCCGTTGCCAAAGAAGCTCTGCGCGTAGCGGGCGATCTTTTGATCCACGCCCACGGCAGTCAAGGCCACGGTGAGTGGGCTTAAGCCGTCCAGGTCGTCGGTGGGATGGAAGGTGTGCAAGTACACTACGTCGTTGCGACCAAAGTCGCGCGCCGTCGCGCCGGAGGCCGGGGTATAAATGAATTTCTCGATGCCTTTAGCGGTTTTGAGCAATACCATCGCGCCAGGGTTCAGCCAGCGCAGGCCCCGCGCGCTGCCAAGCACGGCTTTGGTGATTTCCAGGTACGCCGTTCCCCACAGACACAGCGCGGTTTCCAGGCGCGCCAGCAAGTCGCTATCTTCGTCGCCAAACAGCAGGTTGAGCGGATGCTCAGGCCACAGTTCGCCAGTCTCGCGGCTGTACACCTCCAGTGGCAAGCCGCCGATGGTTTGCGCACGCAGTTGGACGCAACGGAACGCCCACACGCTGGCACTGTAAGCCGTCGTCAGAGAGAGCGGTGCGGTCTGCGCGCTATAGCCCTCGCCGTAAAACTGTTGCGGTGTGATCGTTTTCAACCTATAGTCGCGTGGATCAACTCTATAAATCGTCATTCCGAAGTCCTCCGAGGAATCTCTTCCCCGTCTACTGTCTACCGTCTACCGTCTACCGTCTACTGTCTACCGTCCACCGTCTACCGTCTACCGTCTACTGTCTACCGTCCACCGTCTACCGTCTACCGTC
>DAOLUH010000020.1:0-45168 GCA_035420085.1 Anaerolineae bacterium | reverse complement strand
ACCGTCTACCGTCTACCGTCTACTGTCTACCGTCCACCGTCTACCGTCTACCGTCTACCGTCTACCGTCTACCGTCCACCGTCTACCGTCTACCGTCTACCGTCCACCGTCTGCTGCCACCCCGTCCCCAAAGCGATCTGCGCGCGCTGCGCGAGCATCTGCACGGCCCCACTAACGGCATCCACCTGATCATCGTGCGCGCCGCGCGGGAAGGCCAGCGCCTCTTCGATAAAATCCCGGTTCCAGCCACCCGCGCGCAGGTATACCAGGTCGTCTTCGATGCGCGAGGCCCAGATTTGGGCGCGGACTTCTTTGCTACCCACAACCTGCGGGTTGACGCCGCGCAGGGCGCGCCCACTCAAGCGCGGATCGCGCTGTAATTCTTGAAAATAGCCCGACTGTTGCCCGGCGATCTCGATGCCTTGCAAGACTTCCGGCCCGTCGAGTTCGGCCATCACACGCAGCATCGCCGGACGCGCGTCAGCCCACGGGCCAGGGAAGCGTTTCACGTCCAGGATGTAGAGCCGCCCGTCAGGACTACGTCCTACCAGCGCCCCCGCGATATAGTCGGCGCGTTGGTTGCCACTGACGGCCAAATCCCAATAGCGCGCCAGTTGAAGATTGTCCGGCGGCTGTTCGATGACGGGGATGCGATGCGCTTTGATGAACGCGCCCTCGATCTGGCGCGGGCGTTGTTGGTACATCGCGTCCCATTCATAACCGCCGACGACGTTGCGGATGGTCTCTAATGTTTCTACCGGATATTTTTCCGGCCACAGCGCCGCGCCGGGCGCGCGCTTTAACGGGTCAACGGTTTTGCTCCAACCCTGCGCCAATGCCTGCTGCGTTTCAACAGGGTCACATTCCGCCGCCCAGGGATCAGCCAGCGCGGGCAGGTTGATGATCTCCCAGGCGTCGCCGGAGCCATTCGCCATCCGCTTGAGCAAGCGCCCGGCGAGGTCGTCTTCGTGCCAGCGCTGGTGCATCAGCACGATGGCCCCGCCACGCTCCAGGCGGCTGTAGAGAACACTGCGATACCATTCATCCACGCGGTCGCGCACGGCGGCGCTGTTAGCGTCCGCGCGGTCGCGGAAGGGGTCGTCGATGATCGCCAGGTGCGCGCCCCGACCAATGATTGCGCCGCCGACACCCGCCGCCACGAGGCCACCCGCGCGCCCAGCCAATCCCCAGGCGTCCGCCGCGCGTGTGTCATCAGCGATCTGTACCGGAGTATCAGTGGCCGCCAGCACGCCAAAGATGGCCTGGAACGGTGTATCAAGCACGATGTTACGCACGCGGCGGGAGAAGGAGACCGCCAACGCCGCCGTGCACGAGACCAGGATCACGTTGCTGTCGGGGTTGCGCCCCAAGAACCAGGCCGGGAAGCGCACCGAAACCATTTCCGATTTGCCGTGGCGCGGGGGCATAAAGACCATCAGCCGCCCCACGCCAGATTTGCCGCCGCTGGCAATGTACTGCTCAACGCGCATCAAGGCGCGCGACAGTTCGCGGTGCAATGGCGCAATCTGGTATTGCGGAAAGGTGTACCAGGCGAAAGCCGCCAGGTCACGGCGCGCCAACTCGCGGCGCGCCAACTCTTGTTGAATGGCCTGCTGATCAATGCTCATCATCAGCCTCGTAACCGGGGATGTTGGCTTTGGCGCGCAGGGTAGCCTCATCCCACTCGGGCACGGCGGATATCGCTCCTATCCCGATCATCTGTTTGGGCGTGTAATCGCGCGACATCTCCAAGAACATTCGCCGGTCGGCGTGCGCGCGCGGGTTGCTACTAGCTGCCGATTCGACGAGCGCCTCTAAGACGCGCGCGCGGTTTTTCACGATGACGCTGTGCACCAGGTCGGCGATCCGCGCGTCCATATCTGTGCGCTGGCGTTTCCACTCGCGGATGGCGCGATCCGAGGCCAATCCCAGGATTTGCGTCGCCAGTTCGCCCTGAGTACGCGGCACACGCTTGTCGGTGGGCTGCGCCGCCCATAGCATATATACGGCCTGCCGCCAGGTATAGCCCTCGCCGAGCAGCGCCCAATAATCATCCATCCACGGATCAGCATCGCAGGACGAGGCCTCAAAAATGCGGCGCGCTTCGAGGCTCTTCAACTGCGCTTCTTCGAGCGGGTTGAGGAGCGTCTCTTCCAGACCGGGCAGCGGTACAGATTTGATGTCGTCCATTGCGAACTAAGAGTTAAGAGTTACGATTCCACTTTTGGGCGGTGAAAGATAACTGGCCCATTCCGGCAAAGGCGAGCCAAGCTTCGAGGGCGCGCCAGATGACCGGCCAGCCAAACGCGCCGAGACCCAGATCAACGGCCCCGGCGTAGTGCAATCCCACCAAGACCCAGGCCAGCAGGAAGCCCACCCCGGCCAGGCTCTCGCGCTTGTGCGGATAGCTCTCCCACCATCCCTGAAAGCCCGGCACATAAGCCAGCATCAACGACGTAAGCAACGCCACGATCGCCGCCAATCCAGTCCCGCTTAACTCCATCCCGTACGAATTAACCGGCTCACCACTTTGCGGCAGCAATGGTATTGGCAGTGGGCTAACCACCGTGGGCAACGGCGAGACCGGCGCTGTGGGAGGAACCGGCGTCGCCGTCGCCGTGGGTGGAAGGGCCGTTAAAGTTGCGGTAGGCGGTAACGCGGTCGCCGTCGCGGGGAGTGGGGGCGTCAATGTGGCGAGCGGCGAAATTGGCGAGACCGGAGGCGTAAGCGAGGCCGTTGGCGTACCCGGATCAACAGTGTGCGTCGGCGCGGGCGTCTCGACGCAGGCCACTAAGAGCACAAGGAAGCACAGTGCGTAAAGCGCAAAGTGAGCCATACAATGCGTGATTCGTAATCGAGACATATACCCCTCCAGTCTACCGTCTACTATCTATCGTCTACTCTACATAATAGCACATCACCATTGAAGGATTTTGAATTTTGGAAAGGAAAAATCGGGAATTTTCAAAAGACGGTAGACGGTAGACGGTAGACGGTAGACGGTAGATAAGAGGAGGACACGAAGTCGGCCTAACACTTTTTTTAAGCCGCTGGTCGGACTCTAACCGGCTGTTCCGGGCTAAGATAGAGGCCGTCGCCTCGACAGGACATTGCAGCCTGCCTCATCGCCCTGTGGGTACACCCCCCACCGCAGCGGCGTTTCCGCCTAACTGCCGTGCTTAAGCTGCGCGGCGTCTCGTTCAAACAACTCCGCCTGCTCGCTGCCAGCCACGTTAGCTTGAAACTGTTTTATGCGGAAACGGGCAACGCCAATAAAATCGTTGCGCGGTAGCTGAGGCGGAAAACTATGCTCCAGCCCGGCCATACCCGCCCCCGAGACGGGGGCGGTGAGCGCACGTCAAAGAATGATAAGACCTTACCGAGTATACCGGGGTCTGTGCGTTCGTCAACAAATGCGCAGCGTGAGGTGTGCTTCGAGGTCAGCGTTCCCCCCTTGCGGGCGTGATCCAACTCGATGGGTGAATCTGCGACTCGTTCACTTTTTCACCAGAGCACGCGCGAAAGCAGACAGGCCCTTGAAAAACTGGCCGTTCATCATCAGCAGGAGAGCCTCCAACATCTCACGGTTGAAAGGCGTTTCACCCATCAGCATGCTCCGCAGCGGCATTTCATGGGACATCGCATCCAACAGCAAGGCCATCGGGGTGTCTTCTTTTCCCACAACCATCTTGCCCATCTGTTTTTTCATCATACTGGCAAATTGCCGGCCGATGAACGATTCATGCATATCCTCAATGGGCGTATTGAGGGTATAAAAGCCCTTGTGTACGCGCTGGTTGGGTGGAACGGGGTGTCCAAGCAGTATCTCGAAGTCTTCCTGGCTGATAGAAGCGCCTTTGGGGAAATCGTAGTAGACGGTCGGCGCTGTCCGCTCGGCGCTGTGAATGGCGGGCAACGCATCCCCCAACTCGACGGCGGCGCTGAGGCGGATATCCTGGGACGATGCGCCGACCAGAATCTCGAAAACACCGGCTTCCACACGCCAATCCTTGATCCGTGGATCGTAGAAGGCGAAGGCGCGGCGATCCAGGTCAAACGTCACGTTGGTTTCTTCGCCGGGCTGCAACGCAACTTTGGCAAACCCTTTGAGTTCTTTCGCGGGCCGGAAGGCCGTGGATTCTACATCCCGCACGTAGAGCTGAACAACCTCTTGCCCCGCTACTTTCCCAGTGTTTTTAACCTTGAGCGTAACGGTAAAGCCTGCACTGTTGGCGTCTTCGGGCTGGCTCACCGCCAGGTCGCGGTACGCGAAGCGGGTGTAGCTCAGGCCATGCCCAAAGGGGAATAGCACGGGCTGCCCAACGGTATCGTAATAGCGATAGCCCACGTAGAGGCTTTCGCGGTATTCAACCGTCGCCGGCCCGCCGGGGAAGTAGCAGTACGCGGGCGTGTCTTCCAACTTGAGGGGGAAGGTCTCGGCCAGCTTGCCGCTAGGATTGACCTGCCCCAACAAGATGTCGGCAATCCCACCGGCGCCGGCCTGCCCGCCCAGGTAGCCTTCCAGAATGCAGGGCACGTCCCCGACCCAGGGCATTTCGACAGGGGAACCGTTACTCAGCACCACCACCACCTTTGGGTGTGCGGCAGCTATCCGTTGGATGAGAGCGTCGTGACCGGGTGGCAGCTTCATGTGAGTGCGATCCACGCCTTCGGTCTCATACAGGTCGGTCAGACCGGCGCAAATGATGACCAATTCAGCTTTTTCGGCCAGAGCGAGCGCTTCCTGGATTAAGGTTTCATCCGGCTGATCGCCTTTCTCCGTATAGCCGGGAGCGTAGGGGAGGCTATCTGCGCCGGTTAGCTCAAGCAACGCAGCGTACAGATTGTCGAGCCGGGTGGGATTCATCAGCGAACTGCCCGCGCCCTGGTAACGCGGGACTTTAGCGAAACGGCCAATCAGGGCAAAGCGGGTCGTCTTCTGCAGGGGTAAAATGTCGCCGTCATTCTTGAGTAAAACCGCGCCTTCGGCAGCCACACGGCGCGCCAGGGCATGATGCGCCTGCATATCGCAGATAAACTCCTGCCCCAGGGTGTCGGCGGCTTTGAAGATCAGGGTCACAATGCGTTCGACGGCGCGATCCAGGACAGCTTCATCCAATTGCCTGGCTTCGACGGCCGCCACGATTTTGGCGTCATTCCCATTCCGCGTACCCGGCATTTCGAGTTCGACGCCGGCTTGCAGCGCCGCCACACGCTCGTTCATCGCCCCCCAATCGGTGACCACCAGGCCCTCGTGCCCCCAGGCGTCCTTGAGGAGGTCAGTCATCAGGTAGGCGTTTTCGCAGGCATACACGCCGTTGATCTTGTTGTAGGAACACATCACCGTCCAGGGCTGCGCGCCTTTGACAGCGATTTCGTAGCCGGGAAGATAGATCTCGTGCAGCGCGCGCTCGTCCACCACGGCGTCAATCGTCATGCGGCGGAATTCCTGGTTGTTGACGGCGTAATGCTTTATAGAGGTTCCGATACCCTGGCTTTGCACGCCGTTGATGTGGCTTTTGGCGATTTCGCCGGTCAGGTAGGGGTCCTCGGAGAAATACTCGAAGTTGCGACCGCACAAGGGTGAGCGTTTGATGTTAGCGCCCGGTCCCAGGATCACGCCGACCTTTTCCTGGCGACATTCTTCGCCCAACGCTTGCCCCACCTGATAGATCAGGTCGCGGTTCCAGGTAGCGGCCAGGGCGGAAGCTGTGGGGAAGCACGTCGCCGGGACGCTCTCGTTCAACCCGACGTGATCGGCCTTCCCCGCCTGTTTGCGCAGCCCGTGCGGACCGTCTGTGACCATAATGGAGGGTATCCTCAGGCGTTCGATGCCTTTCAGATACCAGAAATCCTTCCCCGAACACAGGGAAGCTTTTTCAGCGAGGGTCATTTGCGCGATGAGTGACTTGATCTTCTCTTGGGATTGCATTGGACATCTCCTGTCATGTTATTTTCGGGTCATTATACAAGAAGGAGCGCTTTAGTCTATCAGAATTCTGGTCAGGCGGTGGTATAATGGGTGAAACTATACCCAACGAAGGAGACATCCATGCAAACCTATCACCTGCGCCGTTCAGAAAAAGAGATCAGCGACCCTACCGTAATGTGGGACATCATCGCGGGACAGAAGTATATGACATTGGCGCTGTGCAAGGATAATGTTCCCTATCTCGCCACGGTCAATTATGGCTACGATCAGGCCGCCGGCTGCCTGTACTTCCACTGCGCGGGCGAGGGCAAGAAGATGGATTACCTGCGGGCGAACCCGTCCGTGTGGGGGCAGATCGTGGAAGACAACGGCTACCTCGACGGCAAATGCGATCACGCTTTCCGCGCGGTGCAATTCCAGGGGCGCGTCGTCTTCGTCCACGCTGTTGAGGAAAAACGCCATGCCCTGGCGTTGATGATTGACCGCCTGGAATCCGATCCCGCAGCCGTCAAGGCGCGGCTGGTCACCGACAAGGCAGCGGAACGGGTCACGATTGGCAAGGTCATCATCGAGGGGATGAGCGGCAAAGTCAACGGCGTCGCCTGAGAACGCGCACCGCCTGTCCATAAAACACAACAACCCGGCGTCATACCGGGTTGTTGTGTCGTCTGAATGCATTCAACTTCTCAGGCTGGGGGCGGAGGATTCGAACCCCCACATACGGATTCAGAGTCCGCTGTCCTACCGTTAGACGAGCCCCCACTGCGCTGTCCACCTGTTCAAGTGACAGGCGAGAGTATACCACCCTTTTAGAAATTGACAAACCGTCATAGCGCAAGTGTGAGGCTTGCCAAAGCCCCGAAAGCGAGTATAATCTGCCCCAGGAGCCATGCTTTGGCTCCTTTATTTGTGTAAGCTGGATGGGAAAATATGGACTACTCAATGCCGATGGAATACCACGAAGCGCTGCGCTATTTGTATGGCCTGGTTGATTACGAAAAACGGCGCATCGAACATTACACGCCGCGCGAATTCAAGATCGAGCGCGTCGTTGCGTTTTTGGAACAGCTTGGGAATCCGCACCACGATTATCCTACCATTCACATTGCCGGTACCAAAGGCAAGGGATCGGTCTCGGCGATGCTGGCCGCGATGGCCCAGGCTGCCGGGCTGCGCACGGCGCTTTACACCTCGCCGCATCTCCACACATACCGCGAACGAATGCAAATCAACGGTGAACCGATTCCGCGCGCTGAGGTGGCGACCCTGCTCACGGAAATACGCCCGGCGGTCGAAAGCATCGAAGGGTTGACGCTGTTCGAGGTGACGACCGGGCTGGCGTTTCTCTACTTCGCACGGCAGAAGGTGGACCTGGCGGTCGTCGAGGTTGGCATGGGCGGGCGGTTGGATGCGACGAATGTGGTCGTGCCGGAGGTCAGTATCATTACGTCGCTGAGCCTCGACCACACGCACGTCTTGGGCAGCACCGTGTCCGAAATCGCGCGGGAAAAGGGCGGCATCATCAAACCTGGCGTACCGGTGGTCAGCGCGCCGCAGGAGCCGCACGCACTGGCCGTCTTGGAGGCGATTGCCGCTGAAAGGTCTGCGCCGTTAACGGTGGTGGGGCGGGATTGGACCTGGGAATCGTTGCGCTACGACCTCGACGGGCAGACGATTGCGGTGCGGCGGGTCGGCGGTGGGTCGGATTTTGCGGGGACGTATGATTTAGCCTTGCTCGGCGATTTTCAACGCGAAAATGCGACCGTCGCCATTGCCACGGCGGAGATTTTACACGCGACGGGACACCCGTGGGCTACGCCTGCCACGGTTCACGCCGGACTCCAGCAGGTCCAATGGCCCGGACGGATGGAGGTGTTGCAACGCGATCCGCCAATCGTGCTGGACTGCGCCCACAATCCATACTCCGCGCAAACCCTCGTTCATTCGCTCGATCTCTGGTTCCCTGGCACGCGCTGGATTCTCATCTTCGGTTCATCCGCCGACAAGGACGTTGATGGCGTCTTGCAGCCGCTACTGCCGATCAGCGATCACGTCTTGGTGACCCATTCGTATCACCCGCGCGCCACTGCGCCTGACGTGCTCGCCGAGAAGTGTGCGCGTTTTGGCAAAGCAGCAGAGATCGTCGTCAGCCCTGCAGATGCGCTGGCAGCGGCGCGCGCGCGTCTTCAGCGCGGATGGGGTATCATTACAACCGGCTCCATCTTTCTGGTTTCGGACGTGCGCGCGGCCTGGGCGAAAGACGCTGGCCTCCATCTGCCGCAGGGAGATTGGGACGACGAGCCGTGGTAGCTGCGCGGCGTGGATGTCGCTGTCGTGACCTGACGCGCATCATCCTGCTAGGCGCGTGCGCGATGGCCTGGTTGTGCCAGACGGTTCCCGTCAGCGCGGATGCGCCTTCTGGCCCCACCGATCCGGCGGAGATGGAAGCCTTTCTGGACGAGTTTATCGCTGGACAGTTGGCGACCCACGCGATTCCGGGCGCGGCGGTCGCGGTTGTTGTGGATGGAGAGCTGTTCTTCGCCAAAGGCTACGGTTTTATTCACAGCCGGAGTTCCACGCCGGTCAGCGCCGACCGCACACTGTTCCACATCGGCTCCGTCACCAAGCTGTTCACGTGGACGGCGGTGATGCAGCTCGTCGAACAAGGACGGCTCGATCTGCACGCCGACGTCAACACGTACCTCACGAATTTCCAGATTCCGGCGACTTACCCGGAACCCATCACGCTGTATCACCTCCTCACCCACACGCCCGGCTTCGAGGATCAACTCAGCAACCTCTTCCGCTTTAGCGCCACTGACGGGTTGCCGCTGGACGAGTACGTCACGCACTACTTGCCGGCGCGAGTGATGCCGCCGGGACAGCGTATCGCCTACTCGAATTACGGCGCGGCTTTGGCCGGTTACATCATCCAACAAGTCACGGGGATGCCCTACGAGCAATATATCGAAGAAAACATCCTCGCGCCGCTGGACATGCGCCGCTCCTCTATCCGCCAACCTGTGCCAGCGGCATGGGCGGCAGACCTGGCGCTGGGACACTACCAGGGTATGCGCGGTCCCGTCCCCCTGCACGAGTATTTTCCCGCTGCGCCAACGGTGGGCCTCAGCGCGACCGTCACCGACATGGCCCACTTTATGCTGATGCACCTGCAGGATGGGCGCTATGGAGAAGCGCGCCTGCTGCAAGAAACTACGGCGCAGGCGATGCACCAACAGCAGTTCACCAACGATCCGCGGCTGCCGGGCGTCACGTATGGTTTCGCGGAGTGGGAACGCAACGGTCAGCATCTGCTGTGGCACGGGGGAAGCACCGGCTTTTTCGAAAGCATGATCATGCTGCTGCCGGAACATAACGTGGGCGCTTTCGTCGTCTACAACCGCAAGACGCCGGCCGAACCAGGCCGCGAGTTCCGGCAAGCGTTCCTGGATCACTACTATCCGGCAGCGCCCGCTGCTGCACCCCACCCCCTTGCCGATGCTGCCGCGCGGGCCAAAACCTTCGTCGGCGCTTATCGGGAGAGTCGTTGGGCCTTCACCCACGCGGATAAGTTCGTCTATATGTTCACGCGCTACTACACGCTGCAGGCCACACCGGATGGACGGCTGCACCTGGACGGCGTCGCCTACGTGGAGACGTCCCCGCTGGTCTTCCAGGCCGTGGATGGGCAAGGCGTCCTGATCTTCCATACGGATGCCAGCGGGCGGCCCATCGAGGGATTTTACGATTTCGATCCGCACAAGGTTTTCATCCGCCTGCCGTGGTACGAGACGCGCCCGCTGCACCTGGGAATTTTGGTTGTGTGTGGGTTGCTATTCCTCTCGGCGCTGCCGCGCTGGTCGCCTGGCGCGCCTTCTGAACATACGCCCTGGCTGATGGCCGAAGCAGGGCCATTGTTCCGGTGGATCGGTGCATTGAACCTGGCCTATCCGGTAGGCATGTTCAGCATCGGCGTCACTGTATTGATTGACGCCCTGCCGGATATGTCATTTTTGGCGCCGCTGTTTGTGCTGGCGCTGCTCATCCCGTTGGCGCTGGCGCTCATCATGGTCATATTAGCGTGGCGCGGAGGCTATTGGAGCGTTGCGCGCCGCATCCACTACACGTTGATCGCCCTGGCGGGCCTGGTGTTCGCCGGGTGGCTAAACTGGTGGAATCTGTTAAGATTGTGGCAGTTTTAGCATAGCAACGACTTCAGTCGTTCTTCGCAGCGACTCAAGGTCGCCACTACACAGATGAATGATGGAGAATTGTTGATGGATTGGGAGAAATTACCGTTCACACCCGAAGACTTGTTTGGCGATTTTATGGATTTGCCGCGTGACGATGAAGATGATGGGCCGTTTGAGGCCATCATTATGCCCTTGCAGGAACTCGTCGTTTACCCGCAGATGGTGACGCCGTTGTATGTGGGGCGCGACGCTTCGATCCAGGCATTGGAAATCGCCATTCACGAAGATTGGCCACTCGTCGTCGTCGCGCAGCGGGAAACCGAGACCGACGAATACCCAAACGTGGAAGACCTCTACGACGTTGGCACGGAGGTCATGATTGCGCGCTCGATCCATCTGCCCGACGGGACCAGCAGCGCCATCGCCCAGGGCGCGCAGCGCGTGCGGATTCTCGAATACACACAGCGCGAGCCTTATCTGATGGCGAACGTTGAGGTGTTGTTCGAGACAAGTACAGAAGACGCCGCGTTCACCGAAGCCCTGATGCGGGCCGTCTTGACGATGTTTGAGAAAGCGGTCAATCTGAACCAGGCGCTCCCCGAAGAAGCCTATGTGTACGCCATGAATGTGGAGCTGCCGGGGCAATTGGCCGACATCATTGCGCAAATGATCAATTTGCCGCTTGAGGCGCGCCAGGACCTTCTGGAAACCCTCGACGTGACCGAACGCCTCAAGAAAATCAGCGCGCACCTGGCGCGCGAGTTGGATGTCCTCGAACTTGAGAACCAGATTCACACCAGCGTCCAGCAGGAAGTGGATAAATCGCAACGCGAGTATTTCCTGCGTGAGCAACTGCGCGCGATTCAACGCGAGCTAGGCGAGACGGACATTTATTCCCGCGATGTGGCGCAACTGCAAGAAGAATTCGACAAGCTCGCATTGCCCGATGAAGCGCGCAAACGGGTTGCCGAAGAATTGTCGCGGCTGGCGATGTTGCCCTCGATGGCGCCGGAAGTGGCGATTGTACGCACTTACCTGGATTGGTTGCTCTACCTGCCGTGGAGCAAAGTCACCGAAGACAATCTGGACATCGAACACGCCGCGCAGGTACTGGAATCCCGGCACTACGGGTTGCCAAAGGCCAAAGAGCGCATCCTGGAATACATCGCGGTGCGCCGTTTTGCGCCGGAGAAGAGCCGCAGCACCATCCTGTGCTTCGTCGGTCCGCCGGGCACGGGCAAAACCTCGTTAGGCCGTTCCATCGCCGAGGCGCTAGGCCGTGAATTTGTGCGCCTTTCGCTAGGCGGTGTGCGCGATGAGGCCGAAATCCGCGGTCACCGGCGCACCTACATCGGCGCACTGCCGGGGCGCATTATTCAAACGATGCGCCGCGCTGGAACGCTGAACCCGGTTTTTATGTTGGATGAAGTGGATAAACTGGGACAGGATTTCCGCGGCGATCCCGCCTCCGCGCTTCTGGAGGTGTTGGATCCCGAGCAGAATTATGACTTCTCCGACCACTATCTCGAAATCTCCTACGATCTTTCCAAGGTGCTGTTTATCACGACGGCGAATATCCTGGACACCATTCCGCCGGCGCTGCAAGATCGAATGGAAGTCATCGAATTTCCCGGTTATACCGAGGAAGAGAAAATCGAGATCGCCAAACGCTTCCTCATCCCCCGCCAGCTTGAGCTGAACGGGTTGGAAACCAATCCGCCGCGCTTCCTCGATTCGACGCTGCACACGTTGATCCGGCTGTACACGTATGAGGCGGGCGTGCGCAATCTTGAGCGCGAGATCGGCAGTCTGTGCCGCAAGGCCACCCGCCGGCTGGCAGAAGGCAAGCGGCCGCTGACCGTTGTGACTGGCAAAACCGTTGACAAGTACCTGGGACCGCCGCGCTTCCTCAGCGACAATTTGGAGAAACAGGATGAAGTCGGGGTCGCTATGGGGCTGGCCTGGACGCCAAACGGCGGCGACTTGCTGCCGGTCGAAGTGGCGCTCATCCCCGGCAAAGGGAATCTCATCTTGACCGGGCAACTGGGGGATGTGATGCAGGAATCGGCGCAGGCAGCCTTGACTTATCTGCGCGCCCGGGCCGAAACGTTGGGCATCCAGCCGGAGGTTTTCGAGAAGACGGACATTCACATCCATCTGCCGGAAGGGGGGATTCCCAAAGATGGCCCTTCTGGTGGAATCACGATGGCGGTGGCGCTGTGCTCGGCGTTCACCGAGCGTCCTGTGCGCCGCGATGTGGCGATGACGGGGGAGATCACCCTGCGCGGGCGGATTCTGCCGGTGGGCGGCCTCAAAGAGAAGCTATTGACTGCGCATCGCGCCGACGTGAAGAAAGTCTTGTTGCCGGCGCGCAACGCGAAAGACCTGCTCGAAATCCCACGGAACATTCTGAAGAAACTTGACCTGGTTCTGGTGGAGAGCATGGAGACGGTGCTTGAAGAAGCGCTCCATCCACTCCCGGAGGCCATGCCGGCGGCGCAAGAAGCAGCCGCGTAATGGGTTGTAAAAATACAGGGGCGCGGTGTGTGACCGCGCCCCTGTATTTTATGTCCCGCTGGATGTCAGTATTGCGGCTTGAGGACGCCGTAATTGCCGTCCTCACGGCGATAGATGACGCTCAGGCGGCCATCGTTGCCGTCAAGGTAAACGTAAAAAAGATGGTCCAGCAGCTCCATTTGCTCAATCGCCTCTTCGGGCGAAATGGAGTGGACTTCAAACTCCTTGATCCTCACGATATTGTGTACAGGTTCTTCCTCAACCGCTTCTTCGGTTACGGCCTCTAACTGATCGGCAGCGGCAGACGTCGGACGGCGCTTGGCTTTGCGCCCCTTGTACCGCTCCACCCGCCGGTACATCTTATCCATCACAGCATCAACGGCGGCAAAAATGTCCCCGGCGCGCTCTTCGGCCCGCAAAATAGCTTTGGGAACATTGATGGTAATCTGCGCTACCATACGCCGTGTGCTATCCCGCGCGTTACTTTCAGAGAGGTCAACGCGGATGGTCTCGAGAGAAGGAAGAAAGCGTTCGAATTTGGAGACCTTCCCCTCCACATAGTCACGCAGCCGTTCTGTCAACTCTATATTCCGTGTGTAAATCTGCAACATTTCCATAGTAAATCCTCCTTAAAAGTTAGGATTAGGGCGCGCGCGCCAGGGTAAACGCATTGACGCGCTTTGCCCCATTGGACACCAATACAACAGCACATGCCTCCAGGGTTGCCCCTGTCGTTGCCACATCGTCAATCAATGTGACGCACTTTCCATCCAGTTGCGTAGCTGCGCTATACGCAAAAGCATCGCTGACGTTCTTTTTCCGCTCCGCCTGGTTCAGCTTGGTTTGTGACAGCGTGTTGCGCACCCGTGTCAACACACCCTCAGCGACGGGTATACCGATCTGACTGCCCAATGTTCTTGCAATCAGAATGGATTGATTATACCCTCTTTCTGCTTCACGGTTAGCGTGGAGCGGCACGGGGATGAGCAGGTCGCTCTCCATCTTGTGGTAGCGCCAGGCCTCCGCCATAGGTTCGGCCAGCGGTGGGAGGATATTACGCGCCCCACGATACTTCAAAGCGTGAATGATGTCTCGAATTGCGCCCTGGAACAAGAACGTGGCTCGAATGGGAGCCACGTTGAGCGGGGTCTTCTGGCACACCCGGCACACGCTTTGGCTGTTCTCTGGACGCCCACAGCGCGGACAGAGCGGGGCATAGAAAGGGGGAATCTTGTGGGCACATGCCTCACACAACCAGGTCCCGACTTTCTGGCACACAACACAGCAAGGGGGCGCAAAAATATCCAAGACCTGACGATATAGCTCCCACCCCCCACGTAGGAGGCTTTTCACCAACGCTGTGTCGTGTGATGTCAGTCTGCTCACGGCAAAACCCTGGATCGGATTAGTTTTACAGTCTGCCGCACGGCAGGCGAAGATTCGCCGGATCCGCCTGACGACGCCCGAAATCCTGCTACGAGCCGCCGAAAATGCCAATATCCTTGATCTTGATGATGGCCGGCCCGAGCAACACGATCATAATGGTAGGGAAGATGAAGAAAACCAAGGGGAACATCATTTTGACCGGGGCCTGCCGGGCTTTCTCTTCGGCGCGCTGCCGACGCTTCATACGCATCGTGTCGGATTGAATGCGCATCACTTTTGCCATACTGACGCCCAGGGTGTCGGCCTGGATAATGGCGGCGACGAAAGACGTCATATCGGGAACGTCCATGCTATTCGCCATATTGCGCAATGCCTCGCGGCGCAATTTGCCAAGCTGCATCTCCTGCACCGTTTTCGTGAAGGCGATGCTCAATTCGTTATCCCATTTCTCGGCGACTTTCGACATCGCGGCGTCAAACCCCAGACCAGCCTCTACGCAGATGGTCAAAAGGTCCAGCGCATCCGGTAGAGCCTTGATGACTTCTTTCTGCCGCGCTGAGATTTTGGACCCCACCCATACTGAAGGCAACGAATACCCCAGAATTATCGCAACTCCGATGACCAGTATGCGTTGCATGAAGGGTAAGTCCGAGGCAAAAACAAACATCAAAGAGGGAATACCCAAGACGATGGCTGCGGCCATCCGATACCCCAAAAATTGCACCGGCTTAACTTTGTGCGCAATACCGGCCAGTTCAAGCTTGTGGCGCGAGGCTTCAATGGAGTTTTGCGGGGTGAAGCGTTGCGCCATTTTGCTCAACGCCTCAATCATAGGGATCAACACACGCTGCGTGAAGGGTTGCGAAAGTTCCAGCTCTTCAAGGGTGACCGATTGTCCCAGGGCGGCTAATTCGTTCAGGCGGTCGTCAATGCTTTGTGACGAGCCGGCGCGGCGTCGGCTAATGACAACCACGACGGCAATCACCAGGATAACGATCCCACCAATGATAACAGACGTCATCATGACCTCCTTTTATACCTCGATACTGACGATTTTGTTGATCACAAAATAGCCGAGGCCAATCATGAAGAGTGAAATGCCGATCATAATCCAACCGCAAGGGTCTTTCACCAGACCGCCCATGAAGTCAGGGTTGACCATATAAATAAATCCACCCAGAGCAAAGGGCAAACCGGTGACGACGTAACCTGTGATCCGCCCTTGCGCGGTCATCGCTTTAATTTCGCCCTTGATGCGTACACGCTCGCGGATGGTGAAGCTAATAGCGTCAAGCACCTCGGCCAGGTTGCCACCCACTTCACGCTGTACGCTCATCGCTGTGATAACCAGGTCCATATCGGCGCTTGGTACACGGCGTAGCAGGTTCGACATGCCAGTGTCGAAGGGGACGCCCAGTTGCAACTCCATCACGACCCGCCCGAATTCTTCCGAGATGGGGATAGGCATTTCATCGGAGATCACTTCCATGGCTTGCATCGTGCTATATCCGGCGCGCAGTGAGTTCACCATCAAGTTGAGCGCGTCGCCCAGTTGGTCGTTAAAGTCCTTGAGGCGTTTGTTCTTGCGCGAGGAAAGATAGATGCCCGGAATGAAGAAACCGCCAATAAAACCGACCGGCACGAGGACGATCCGCTTCATAACAAAGAACAGCAGTGCCAGGCCAACAGCCACGACAAACCGCATCACCAGGAACTCGCCGACGGTCCATTTGAGATTGGCGCGCGCCAACTGCGTGGCGATGTTCTGGGCAAATCCGCGCCCTTCTACCGCGCGGTCTACCGCAGCGCCGACGACAGATTCGCGCTTGGCCTTTTTCTCTTTCGGTTTGCGCTTCTTATCGGTGTCGCCGAGTCGTTCTTCAACCAACTCCTGTCCGGCAGGTCTGCCGGACAGCCCCACCACCAGCAAAATCACCGCTATGAGAACAACGACGCCGCCAATGAGTAAAATGGGGTTCATGGCTTCTATGCCTTTCTTTATATTTCTTAATCAGTTAAAAGCGTGTGCGCTGCGCCACTCCAAAGATGGATGGCGGTAGGTGGATACCGGCCTCCTCAATTTTGTCCATAAATTTGGGGCGAATTCCGGTCGGACGCAATCGCCCGATGACCTTACCTTCCTCGAAGCCGGTCTGCTCAAATTTGAAGATTTCAGCCGTGGTGATGACATCTCCTTCCATACCCTGAATTTCGGTAATGGAGGTCACGCGCCGCGACCCATCGCGCATACGTTCCAGTTGCACGATCAGATCAATGGCAGCAGCAACTTGATCACGGATGGCCCGGTGCGGCAGTTCCATACCGGCCATCAACACCATCGTTTCCAGACGGGAGAGTGCATCGCGTGTGTTGTTAGCGTGAAGTGTTGTCATACTGCCTTCGTGACCGGTATTCATCGCCTGGAGCATATCCAGGGCTTCGCCGCCGCGGCACTCGCCGACCACGATACGATCCGGGCGCATTCGCAGGGAGTTAATCACCAGATCGCGAATGCTGACCTCACCTTTGCCTTCCACGTTAGGGGGACGTGATTCCAACGTGACGACGTGTTCCTGTCGCAGTTGCAACTCTGCCGCGTTCTCAATGGTGATGATGCGCACATCAGCCGGAATGAAGCTGGAGAGTACGTTGAGGAAAGTTGTCTTGCCGGTTCCTGTGCCGCCCGAGATGACAATGTTGACGGCAGCAATAACACACGCCTTCAAAAACTCAATCGCCTCTTCGGTGACGGAACCATACCGGATGAGGTCTTCAATCGTGAGGGGCTTCTTGAAGAATTTACGGATGGTCAGGGTTGGGCCATTGAGCGCAATCGGTGGAATAACGGCGTTGACGCGCGATCCATCTTTGAGACGGGCGTCAACGGTAGGGCTGCTTTCATCAATGCGCCGCCCTAATGGCGCGACAATGCGCTCAATGATCCGCATCAGGTGCTCATCCGATTCAAAAGCCAGGTTCACCCGTTGCACTTTGCCGCGGCGCTCGACGAAAATCTTCTTGGGGCCGTTGACCATAACTTCCGTGATGGTCTCGTCGGCCAGGAGAGGTTCCAGCGGCCCCAATCCCACAATTTCCGCCACCACCTGTTCGAACAGCGCGTCACGCTCCTTGCGCCCCAAGATGATGCTTTCTTCCTGGAGAATGGCATCGTACATTTCCTTGATCATCGCGCGCACTTCGTTGGTGCGGGATACGTCCATCGAAGGATCCATTTCGGTGATCAAGCGGTTCTGCACGCGCGTTTTTAAGTCCATGTAAGCGTCGCGGGCGCGCGGCACGGCGCGGCGCTGCACTTCACTGGAAGCATCACTCGGCGCAGGCTCATGGGCGACGGTCGGAGCGGCAGGAGCGGTGGGGGCGGCGGGAGTGGAAGGCGCGGTCGGCTTTTTTCAATTCGGCGTAAAAGGGACACGGTTCATCTCCACTTTCTTTATAACAGACGGCCTATGCCAGGGCGTTTTTGCGTTTCACTCACCGGGACGGTTTCTTCTACCGCCTGAGCGAAGTGTTTTTGTATTTCAGTCGCAAAGTTCATGATGGCCTGGCCGATGGGCGTGCGCGCGTTCTTCAAGATGAGAGGTTCGCCATAGTTGGCCGCGCGTAATGCGATACGCTCATCATACGGGATATGCACCATAGCCGGCATCATCGCGCGTTCAATCGCCTCTGCCTGGATGCCCATGCGTTTATTGTCCACGCCATTGATCACCAGACAAACCTTGTCCATCCCGTAACTGAGCTTTTGCAGGAGATCAATGAACTGCCGCGCTCCACGAATTTCCGGGATGACCGGGCGTGTCACGACAACCATCAAGTCGCTGACGTCCAGAGCGGTAAGAATGACATCGTCAACCTGGTGTGATGTATCAAGGATAATATAATCAAACTCGCGCCGCGCAAATTCCAGGATGGTCTTCAGGCGGACATTTGCACCGTTCTCTTCAATTTCGCTTTCCTTGAATACTTCGGCATCTTCAGGCACAGACGGAGCAACAAGGACAGAAACGCCAGAAGCGTGGGATACCAGGATGGTTTTAAGCAGGTCTGAATCCATGTCCTGAGTGTGCGGCGCGAGGTCGGCGAGGGTGCGCGTGGCCTGGAGTTTCATAAAGATCGCGACGTCGCCAAACTGGAGATTGGTATCAACCAGGCATACTTTTGAATCGGCTCCGAGCATGGTTTGCAGAGCGATGGCCAGGTTGACTGCCAATGTTGTGCATCCGGTTCCACCTTTGGGACTGTAGATGGTGACGATTTTGGCAGTTGTGGCGCGCGCGGCGGTCGCCGCTGCTTGTGGTTGACTGGCGCCGGGCGCCACCAGGGGACCAGTACCCATCTTCTGGCGCAGTTTGTACTGGCGATGAATCGCGTCTAACAACTCATCGGCGCTGGGCGGCTTGGTCAAGTAATCCCTGGCGCCAGCCATCATCGCCCGCCGCATATAGTCAGTCTCCCCCTGCACCGAGAGCATAATGACCTGTACGGTGGGCATCGCTTCAACAATTTTGCTGGTGGTAGCAATGCCATCCATGCCCGGCAAGTTGATGTCCATCAACACAACGTCGGGGAAAATCTGGGTGATGATCTTCAGTGCTTCCTCGCCGCTGCCTGCCATACCGACAACATCAATATCGGGGTCAAACGAGAGCAGTTTGCGCAACTGCTCTCGCGTCTCCGCAATATCGTCTACAATCATCACCCGAATTCTATCTGCCATAGGTACCGTTCCTACTCCTGTGGGGTCGGGGTTGCGAGTGTGGGCACTACCAGCGGTTGGCGTAACGGTACAGGCGCCACGACGTCGGTGGGCATCTCGCTGGGCAGTTGGTATTTGTCAATCAAATACCGGAACCACACTGGCTGGGTTGGAATCACAGTCCCGGTTTTACCCGCCGGTCGTAACACCAAATCCAAATCTGCCCCCATTTCCAGGAGATATTTCAAGATGAGCGCATCTTCGCGCGTGACCAGCAAGGTGACCGGTTCCACATCCTTGTATTCGACAAGGGCTGGCGCCGGCGTAGGCTCTGCCGCAACGGTAGCCGCTGCTCCGCCACCGCCGAGCAGACCGCCCCCGCCCGTCGTCGTGGTTGGGGTGACGGGAGCCGTGGGCACTTCGGGTTTCACCGACTCAACTTCTTTCCAAATACCCACATGCCAGACAATGGCATCCTGGACGGTCAATTGTACGACGAGGCTGGTAAAGGAGTTGGTGATAAGACCAGTCACTCCCGCATATTGACCGTTGGGCAACGACTCAAAATGTCCATAGTAGCCTACCTGCGGCTGCATGTCGGGGGTGTCTATCAGGACAGTGAACATTTTGATGCTTTCAGCCACCAGCTCAGGGTCTACAGAAGTCATTGACAGCGCGGCAAGCACATCAACGCGATCGCCGGGTTGGAGCGCCCAGGCCACCGCGCCTTGTGTGTCCATTGGAATGGCATAAGCGACCCGATCATCAGGAGCAAAATATGACGCTGCCGACCCCGTGGTTGACAGCATACCCTCCACTTGCGCGATCATATTGGGCACCACTGGCATCCCACGCGGGATATCAATCCGCGCAAATTTTCGATCAACCTCTTCCAGGGATGTGTAATATTCGACAGGCAATGAGTCCTGCGGCCATTTTTGCAGGGTGATGGCATTGTCTTCGGCTCTGATTAACATACCACGAGGGATGGCGTTCGCCGCGACAACAATCTCCATTTCAGGGGTTGGTATTGGGGTGGGCGTTGGTTCAGGCGTCACTTGTGTTTTGCCCGCACCACCGGGGCCTTTCATCCACAAATATAATCCACCTACAACCACTACGCCAATGATCAGAAGCACTACGATGATCATTAATGTTTTGTTGCCGCGCATTTGGCCCTCCTTGAGTTAAACCGGGATTAGAAATGGTTCTCTATTAAAAATATAGCCAAGCTGCCAGAAAGTCAAGCGGCTTTAGCCTTGCTTGATTAAGTCAGCTACAATTAGTTTAACACGGCCTCGAAGCGATGTCAATTCAGGTTAAGCGTTTTCATATTTCGACGCCGGATTCAGTTTACAGCGCATCAATCTCGGCGACCTGACGCTCCAACCACTTTTTGATGTTTGTCAGTTCGTCGCGCACGCCGAGCAGATTTTTCCGTTCGGCGCGCACAAAACGCGTGTAGGGCGAAATCGCGTTATCAATTTCGTGTAGAGCGCGTTCTAATTCACGGTTGAATTGTGTATTCAGGGTATCCATCAGTTGCGTGCGCACGGCCACGATTTTTTCGTGAAGCTCGTTTTTCACGGCACGTTTGCGCGCCGGTATGACGAGCAGTCCAAGCACGGCCACGGCGCCCGCCGCCAGAACGCCAGTCAGATCGGCGGCAGTGGTCGTCGCGATGGTGGTGACGATGGCGCCCAACCCCAAGGCGCTGACCTCAATCACGGCGGTGCCAGCGACCGCCCGCTGGACGGTATCCGCGATGCGCGTGGCTTCCTCCATCTTGTCATAGCTCTGCAACGCCTGTTGGGTGACGCGCCCCACTGTATCAATCAGATTCGCGCGGTCGTAGATGAAAGTCCCGCCCACCTGCCCGACAATGTGTTCCGCGTATTTGTCCCGCCGGTTCATGATGTGCTCCTGGACGGCTTGCCATTGCCCTAAGTTACTGCTCACCAACCAATCAATGATTTCGTCAACGCGCTGTTCGATAATCTGCGGCGCGTCACTGACGACCTTGTACGCGAATTCTTCTTGCATTTTGGTCTTATTCACCAGGTCGAAGATCCGCAGTAGCCGCATGGTTTCGTCGAAGTAAGCTATGCCCCGATTTTCAAATTCGTAGAGGACGTTATCCACATCCGACAGACGGAAATGGAATTGCTGCTGCATATCTTCGCGGTACATAGCGGTCTCGCGTTCTATGTCGGTCATCACCGCGAAATCTTCGTCCAACAAGCTCAATCGGACGTCAATCACGCGCGTGTATTTGTCAATCAGGTACAGTGCGACGCCGATAGGATTGCGCAATTTGAGACGGATGCGCTCCTTTTCATCTAATGTACTGATGATGTAGCGCTCCAGAGCTTCAATCCCACTCTGGGCCAGCAATGCGCCATCCTGCGCTTGTTTGGCCCGCAAGGCTTGCCGCGCGGAAACCGGGAAGATCTCGGGAGTGAAGCCCAACAGGATCAGCGCATTGTCGGCGATGAAGCGCTCGATGCGTGCGACATCGTCAGCGTTCTCCAGTATATCAATCTTGTTGAGCACGATGACGACTTTCTTCCCCCAGTCACGAATCCGTTCCAGAAAAGCCCGCTCACTCTCGGTGAATGGCCGATCAACGGAGGTAACGAAGAGCACCATGTCAGAGCGGGGGACGAATTCGCGGGTGAGCGCTTCGTGGTCACGGTGGATCGCGTTGGTGCCGGGGGTGTCCACGATGTTGATCTCCTCCAACCAGTCGGCAGGAGCCGTGTAAATGTCTACCGCAGCTTCAATGGCGACCCGTTGAAAGCGGTTGCCGTGTTTGAGAAGGTGAATGCGGGTGGTGGTGGGGGTGACGCCTTCCTCCAGGAGAGCCTGCCCAAACAAGGCATTGATGAAGGCGCTTTTCCCGGCGTTGAACTCTCCCACCACAACCAGCAGGAAAAGCTCGTCGAGTTGGCGGATGGAGCGTTCCAGGGCCGCACGATCTTCAGGTGCGGCTGAAAATTGCGCCAGAGCAATTTGCAGATTGGTCAACCAGTGTCGTTCGATCCCTACCAGCGCTTCCTCAGTAGAACTTAGGATTTTCTGCTGCATACTGGTTCTCTCCACAGACTAAGATACAACCCATGCCAGGTTGTTTCAACTGACCTTTTATTAGTATGGTCGTATCTACAAAAAAAGCAAGCGCACCGGAAGGTTTTAACCTGTGTCAAACCGTTGATGAAAAAGGCCGTTTGAGATTTCCCAAACGGCCTTGTGATTGGTGGTCAACGCTGGCGTTATTTGTTAGTCGCCTCTAAGACCTTGTCAATGAGGCTGAACTCCACGCCCTGTTGGGCCGTCATATAATAATCGCGGTCGGTAAAACGCTCGATCTGCGTATCATCCAGCCCGGTATGCTTGCGGAGCAGGTTATTGAGCAGTTCCCGCATCCGCAAGATTTCTTTGGCCGCGATCTCGATGTCAGCCGCCTGTCCTTGAACGCCGCCGAGGGGTTGGTGGAGATGAATGGTCGCGTGGGGGAGGGCGTAGCGCCGGCCCTTGGTTCCCGCCGTGAGCAACACGGTCGCCATGCTGGCCGTCATCCCCACAGCGATCGTGGAGATCGGCGCCTGTATCAACTGCATCGTGTCGTAGATCGCCAGACCGGCGGAAATCTCCCCGCCCGGAGAGTTGATGTACAAAGAGATTTCGCGTTCGGAATCCTCACGGTCGAGAAAGAGCAACTTCGCCACGATTTCGTTGGCGACCAGGGCATTGATGGGCGTTCCCAGGAAGACGATGCGTTCCCTGAGCAAGACAGAATAGATGTCATAGATGCGTTCCCCGAGCCGGGTATCTTCAATCACATACGGGAACATAGGCGCCTCCATAATCCATAGTCCTTAATCTGGTAGTCACGTTCCACCGGAACAGGTACGCTCCGTATTGCGTTTACGCTTGCGTCGCTTCTTCTGTTTCTGCCAGCGCGGCGGGTTCTTCTACGGCTGGGGCGGCGTCTGGTTCGACGGCGTTTTTTTCGGGTGTGGGGCTGGTCGCCTCAACTTCCCCGCGGCCGATTTTCTCAAGGCGTTCCAACGTCTTGCGTCCCAAAACGGTGAGGCGGACATTGCGACCGAGCTGTGAGTTCAAGTCCAGGCGCGGAGCATTTGTCATATTCGACTGCCCAAACATCGCCATCATACTGCTATATTCCTGCACGACTTCGTCGTCGCTGACGAGGATGTTCTGTTCGGTGGCAAACTTGTTCAATACCAGTGAGCGCTTGATATCCGCTTCTGCGCGGGGCGTCAACTGCTCCCGGAACTGTTCCACCGTCACACCTTGCAGTTGCAGCGCATCTTTCAGCGACATGTGGCGATCACGCTGCGTACCCTTCTCGGCATTTTCGATCATATCGTCGAGGGTATGTTCGAGCATGGCTGGAGGATAGCGCACCTCGGATTGCTCAACCAGCGCCGCAACCAGGTTATCCTGGTATGTCTCTTTTGTCTGACGTTCTTTTGCTTCTTGCAAACGGGTTCGGATATCATTCTTTAGATCGTCCAATGTCTCAAATGCGCCCACCGTGCTGGCCAAGGCATCATCGAGATCAGGCAAGACACGCTCATAGATGCCCACGACCGTCACATCAAACTGGGCCTCGTCGCCGCGTAACGAGGCTTCTCTGAAGTCTTCAGGGAAAACGATAGTGAACGACTTCTCCTCGCCAACGCTCATACCGACCAGAGCTTCCACAAAGGCCGGCGTAATAAAAGGGGTATCTTGACTGAGCGTGACCTCAATATCGTCCTCGTCAACGATCACAGTGCCATCCACGGTGCCGACGACATTGATGTGAACTTCGTCGCCGAATTCAGCAGGACGTTCCAGTGGCTCCAGGACCGCGTGTTCGGTGCGCACCTGCTCCAAAACGTTCGCCACTTCCTCATCGCTGATAGCGACGTCTTCCCACGGGTGACGCAGAGTGTAATAATCCCCCAGCGTCACCTCCGGTTCCAGCGGAACCCGGATGGTGAAGGTTAACGGAGATGGGTCAATCTTCTCCAATGCGCCTGGACCATAGGGTTCGATGCCGGCCTGCTCAATGACCTGAGGATAAATTTCTTCGATGAGTTTGTCTGCCGCCTCTTGCAGAATGGATCGCTCGCCCACGTACTGCAAGACCTTCGCGTAGGGGGCCTTGCCTTTGCGGAATCCGGGGATGTTGACCTTTCCGGCAATGCTGCGAGCCGCTTTTTGCATGGCTTGCTCGACGGTATTCTGCTCAATTTCTACTTTGAGAAGCGCCTCATGTGTTGCTAACAGTTCTTTTTTGATTTCAAACACGCCTGTAACCTCCATTGACAAATCAGGGCGATTATAGCACACTCCTGATGAAATACCAACATCGCGCGAACATCCCCCAACTTTTCTCTGACCTATGCTCGCGGCTGGCGGCAAAAAAGAAAATATGGGTTTGACAAAACGTGCTTATGATGTTACAATCAGATTACTTATTAACATATCCTTTTACTTAATAGCTTTATTGTATGACGCGGTTGACGTTCTCAACAGCAGTCGCGCAACTCAATGGAGTCAGTAGCCATGCAGGACACGAGACAACAGATCTTGGAAATTCTGAAACGTCACGGCGAGGTCACAGTTCAGGAGCTTAGCCGCGAGCTTGGTTTGACCAGCGTCACTGTACGGCATCACCTGGAGATCCTGCGTTCTGAAGGGTACATCACCGAGCCGGAGATCCGGCGCTCCAGCCGTCCCGGACGCCCGCGGTATGTGTACCGCCTGACCTCAACGGCCGCTGATCTCTTCCCCAACAACTACAGCGGTCTCGCCAGCGCCATGCTGGACGCTCTGAAGGTCTGCATGTCTCCAGAAGAGCAACAGGTTTTCCTGCGGGAAACGGCGAAACGGATGATCGCCACTGTGGGCGAACTGCCAGCAGATCGTGACTCCCGCATGGACGCCGCCCTGGCCTTTATGAACCAACAGGGATTTGTGGCGCGCTGGGACAAGAACAAAGAAGGTCATTACTTCATCTACGTTAGCAGTTGCCCCTATCACCACGTCGCGCAGGTTCATGAAGAAACGTGCCAGATTGATGCCACCATCATCACGCAGTTGACGGGAGCCGCGCCGCGCCGCACGAAAGGAACCGCGCACGGCGGCGGTCTGTGCGTCTACGAAGTCGTGTGGGACGAATGATCTTGTTTTTATCGCCCAAAAGGCCCAGGTTATCCTGGGCCTTTTGTTATGCTGCGTGCTCTCCTAGACCGTCCACAGCTTTTCTTGCGGATGGCTTACATACTCCGCGCCGCTGCTGGTGACGACAACATTTTCCTCACGACCGATGTATCCCCGTCCGGGGACGGAAACGCCCAATTCTATCGCAAAGACATTGCCTTCTTCGACAATGCCTTCGATGGCGCTGCCGTAGCGTTCCCATTTCGGGCCGAGGATGGTAGCACCATCGTGAGCCGTGCGCCCGATGTGATGCCCGAAAGCGTGCATATACTCAGGATACCCGGCTTCGACCAGGGTCTTACGCGCTATCGCATCAACTTTCCACCCCTGAATGCCCGGTTTAAGCGCCGCACGGCCTGCTTCGAGAGCGGCGGTGGCGGCGTCCCACGCGCGTTGGATCTCGTCAGGAAGGGTGGTTTCACCTGGCGTGCGCAGATACCACGTGCGCTGTAAGTCTGAGACAAATCCATAGCACGAGATGCCGAAATCAATGTGAATTAGGTTGCCTGCTTTGGCCCGCAATCCGGCCGGCATCGCGTGCCCCACCGCCGATTCGGGGCCGACGGTGACGACAGGACAGTATTCCCATTCCCATGACGAACCGTACCCGTTTTCTGTCAGGAAGTTGTGCAGGAAATCGGCGATCTCGGTGTCAGCCACGCCCGGCTTGATGAGATGTTTGAGCTGCTCGATCCCGGCTTCGGTGCGCTCAACAGCGCCTTTGATGAGTGTGATTTCTGCCGCTGTCTTGCGCCCACGCAGCGCCGCGATGACCGCTTCCGCAGAGACCATGCGCGCAGCATACGGCGTCGAGGCCAGCGTTCGTGAAAGCAAGCGGAACATGCCGTAGGTCAGCCCATCCGCAGCGGGATCGCTTTCCGAGTAGTTGATGGCAATACGGTGTGGATTGAGCGCTTCGATTTCGGCGACGAGGGACTGTTGCAGCGACGCATCGTAACCGATGACCCGCGTGTAGGCGCCCAGACGCTCGACGTTGGGGACGTCATAACGCCCCACGATGGCGATACACGCGCCGCTCTTGTGGATCATCAACGCTGAAGTCCAGGTGAGGTCGAAGCCCAGGATCAAACTCATCACCGGGTCACGCACCTGACTCGTCTCGCGCACAAACGTGATCCACAAATCTATCTTTTTCTCTTTGAGGATTTGCACCGCCTGCGCCGTCTTCTCTCGCACAATCGCCGTAGCTTCAAATGTCATGCCCATCTTTCGTCTCCAATCTCCCAATCGTCACTCTATAACGTCTCGCCGGTCAGCCGTTCATAGAGAGCCTGAAATTCTTCGTCGGAATAGTAATAAATCATCACCCGCCCGCCCTTGCGACCGGCCTTGAGCCGGACGCGGGTGCCCAGCGATGCCTCGAAGCGTTCTTCGAGCGCGTGAACTTCGGGCAGGGGCGCGGCCTGGGGCTTCTTGCTGCGCCCGAATTGTTGCACAAGGTTCTCGACCTGACGGACGTTCAACCCTTGCTGGATAACTATTTTCAGGACGACGTCCTGGTCTTCTTTGCGCGGCAAACCGAGCAAAGCGCGCGCGTGTCCTTCCGTGATCGTTCCATCCATCAAAGCTTCTTGCACCGCCGTGGAGGCGAGCAGCAGCCGTAAAGTGTTGGCAACCGCCGGGCGGCTTTTCCCCACTCGCTGCGCGACCTCTCCCTGTGACAGTCCGAATTCTTCGAGAAGGTGCTTGTAGGCCAGCGCCTCCTCGATCGGGTTGAGATCGGCGCGCTGCACGTTCTCCACCAGGGCCAGTTCCAACATCTGCTGCGGCGCGACATCCTTCACGATGACGGGGACTTGTTGCAGCCCGGCAAGCCGCGCCGCCCGCCAGCGTCTCTCCCCGGCGATGAGCTGATAGCGCCCGTCGGCAGTGTGGGTGACGATGAGCGGCTGGATAATGCCGTGTTCGCGGATAGAGTCGGCCAGCTCCTGCAAGTCCTGCTCAAGGATGGGCATACGCGGTTGGTGCGGATTGGGCACAATCGCGTCCAGCGGTACATCCTGCAAGCCGCGCGGTTGCTCATCTCCCACCGGGATCAAGACTTCCAGCCCTCGGCCTAAACCTCGTTTGGTCATAGCTCCGTAGTCCCTTTCCGCTCAAAACATTGCGTAAAGCATAAAGCGTAATGGGGTCATTTTAGCACGCTTGCGCGGGATCACAATCCCCTAAAAGAAGCTGTAGCCAGTTGCCACTCTACCCCTTCCTCATTATACTATTTGATAGACTTGATAGGTTTTCTGAGGCCGCTCAAGGCTAAAATCTGGCGCAGAGGGATGACTATGACCCGTATCGTTCTTGGTATAACTGGCGCGAGCGGCGCCATCTATGGCGTGCGTGCGCTTGCCGCGCTCAAAACGCTCGGCGTGGAGACCCATTTGGTGGTGACGCCGCCGGGGATGGCGACGCTGCGCCAGGAGCTACAGCTTGCCCCCGCAGACCTCCCGGCACTCGCCACGCGCGTCTATAGTCCCCAGGACTTCGCTGCGCCCATTGCCAGCGGCTCGTTTGCCACACAGGGGATGCTCGTCGCGCCGTGCTCGATGAAGACGCTCTCGGCCATCGCCAACAGTCACGCCGACAATCTGCTCACCCGCGCCGCCGATGTGACGTTGAAGGAAGGACGCCCGCTGCTCCTCGCGGTCCGCGAGACGCCGCTGCACCTGGGGCATCTGCGTTTGATGGCGCAGGCTGCCGAGATCGGCGCTATCATCTTCCCGCCGATTCCTGCCTTCTACGCACATCCTGCCACGTTGGAGGAGATGATTGACCAAACGGTGGGGCGGATGCTCGTGCGTCTGGGGATCGCCAACGCTCTGTATCGCCCGTGGGGAGAATGATGGACTGCGGCGGCGCGTAATTGCGCAGCACGCAGGGCAGATAGACGCGCGCCAGTTGAGGAACGACGCGCAGTATCACGCCGAGTTGCTGCGGCGAGTTCAGTGTATCGGACGGCGACGCCGTCACCGTGATCGTGCTCGTGTACGCGCCGGTCACGTAGCTGGTCGTATCCACTACAATCCACAATCGCTCACCCTGCGCGCCAGAAGTGACCGGCAAGGTGGGCGTCAGCGTCCCGCCAGGCGCGAGGTCCGCCGTCCAGGTGAGCGCGCCGTAGCCCGCGTTGTCAATGCGCACCGAGGTCGTCATCACCCCTGGCGCGCCGACCTCTGCCAACAGCACGCGTTGCGTTGTTTCCAGCGCCAACCGCGGCTGCGTGTTCAGGCACGTCGCCGGGCCGGAGGCAACCAGCACGTTCCCCAGGTCATCCACGTAAGCGACGGCCAGCGCATTGAGCAGTAGCGTACCCACCGGCGCTGTGGTGTAGTAGGGTGAAGCGGGGGTGAACGCGGGCAACGGCTGGTTCAGCCATTCCTGACAAGTGTTCCGTTCCCACACGACGAGCCGGCCGCTGTCTTCTGCTCGGAACGTGGTGGTGTGCAGGGCAATGGCGAGGTTGCCGTCCGTCTTATTGAGGCGGAGGGCTGCCTCCCGTGTGGCCGCCGTCACCCCGTCGGTCGCGTTGACCGGGTACCACACTTCCGTCCAGGAAAGCGTCTCGCCGGCGCCGAGGTGGGCTGTGTCCCAGAAGGTCGGGGCGACGCCGCCATGCACTTCGACGCCGCCGGATTCCACGTCCGTCCAACCGCGCCAGTCCAGCGGATTGGCCCACCCGTAGGCGAAGCTCTTCGTCCCTCTGGTGACATCGCGGGGAAAGACGCGCACGACGCCGGCCTGCGTGTCGTGGTTGTAGACGCCGACGAAATCGCCGGCGGCCTGCGGATACTCGAAGAAGCCGAGCCACTCGCGCCAGTTGCCCAGCCGCGCGTAATCCACGCCGTTGTAGACCGGCCAGGTGAAGCGGTAGTCCGGCGCGGCGGGGACGGTAGGCCAGACGCCGGGCAATCGCGCGTCACCGGTGGAGTGGACGGCCATTTCCGCCGCGTGGAAGATGAATTCCAGCCCCGCTGAGGGTTTGTTCGTGTCACCGGGGGCTAATGCCGCGTTGATCCAGAATTTGTAGTCAACGGCCACGCCGGTGGGATTCTCGAGACGCGGCCTCACGAGCAGATACGCGCGCTGCGCTGGCAGGAAGAGGTCAATGCGCGCGCGCAGCCGGTCGGTCGCGTCGCTGTCGCTCACAGTTACCGTCACCCCCGCGCTGGAGATGATCGCCGTCCAATCCCACGGGATGCCCGACTCGTAGCCGTGCTCATCCACCGGCAAACACCACTCGATGCCCCCCGCCGCCAGCCACCACCCCTGTTCCGGCGGCCCCCAGCCGGTCGGTTTGATGACAGGGTTCTGGTAGAGGTGATTCTGCCCGGTGGCCTTGTCAATCAGTTGGTAGACCCGCCCGCCCAATTCCGGCAGCACTGTGACGGTAAGGTAGTCGTTCTCCATCACCAAAAGCTCGTAGCTCTGCGGGACGGGCGCCGGATTGGCGGCGGTGTAGCTCGCCCAATCCAATACGGGATAGGTCATATTGTATGTGGCATTGTAGGCGTCGTAAAGGTGGTCCATGTAGGGATAGGTGGGGATGGTGATAGTGGTGGTGTAGAAGCTGGCGGTATGGAATGTGCCGCCCGCCGCCTGCTGCCCACCGGAGCCAGGAGTGTCGAATGAGAGTGACTGTGCTGTCACGATGGGGCGCGGGATGCCGCAGACAGCAAGGGCAGCGAGAAGTACGAAACACACGACATGTTGTGGCTGTCGCATGATAACCTCCTTTATGGTTGTCACTGGTCACTTACCGATGTAAAATGCCGTTGTGATGCGCATTGATGCGTTTGATTTAGATGGTGTTGGGCAAGCCCTGATCAAGGCTGCCTTCCCAAATGTCACGCATGGGGTTAAATCTCTGTACAGTCATTGTAGCATAGATTTGTCATTTTCCCCAGCGTTCCTTGACGGCTGATTCTTGATTCTCCCGGAGCCTCCGTATGGCGAGTGAGTTCACAATGACAAAAAATCAAATATTACACATGATCGGCAACGCCCACATTGATCCGGTGTGGCTGTGGCAATGGCACGAGGGCTTTCAAGAAGTCCTGGCGACCTTTCGCTCGGCGCTGGACCGGATGAACGAAGACCCCGATTTCCGCTTCACCGCGAGTTCGGCGGCGTTCTACGCCTGGGTGGAGGCCGTGGACCCGGCGATGTTCGCCGAAATCCAGGCGCGCGTCGCCGAAGGGCGGTGGGATCTGGCCGGCGGCTGGTGGATCGAGCCGGACTGCAATCTGCCGTGCGGCGAGTCATTCGTCCGCCAGGCGCTTTACGGGCAGCGTTATTTCCTGGCGAAGTTTGGTAAGCTCGCCCGCGTGGGCTACGCCATCGACAGCTTCGGCCACAATGGGATGCTGCCGCAGTTACTCAAGAAAGCCGGGCTGGATAGCTATGTCTTCCTGCGTCCTGGGCCGCACGAAAAAAGTCTGCCGGGCCGCCTGTTCTGGTGGGAATCCGACGACGGTTCGCGGGTGCTGGCGTTCCGCATCCCCTTCGAGTACCTCAGTTGGGGCAAGGATGTGGAAATCCACGCCCGGCGTTGCGCCGCCGAGATGCAGCCGCCCGTGGACGAATTCGCGTGTTTCTATGGCGTGGGCAATCACGGCGGCGGCCCCACGCGGGAAAACATTGCCAGCATCCACCGGCTGGATGCGCTGCCCGATATGCCCCGGCTTGTGTTCAGCACGCTCGGCGCGTTCTTCGACGCGGCGCGGGCCAAAGATTGGCCGCTGCCCGTCGTCCACGATGAACTGCAAAAGCACGCCAGCGGGTGCTACGCGGCGCACTCCGGCATCAAACGCTGGAACCGCCAGGCCGAAAACGCCCTGCTGCGGGCGGAGAAGTGGGCGGCCATCGCCAACCGCGTCGCCGGGCTGCCGTATCCGCCAGATTTCGAGCGCGCCTGGCGCAGCGTCCTCTTCAACCAGTTCCACGACATTATGGCCGGCACGAGCATCGCCCCGGCCTACGACGACGCCCGCGCGGCCTACGGCGAGGCGCTGACCATCGCCGACCGCGCTTTCACCGCCGCTGCGCAAGCCCTGGCCTGGCGCATGACGATCCCCCACGAGGACGGCGTCAAGCCGGTCGTTGTCTTCAACCCGCACACCTGGGCGGTGCAGGCTCCCGTGGAACTCGAAGTCGGCAGTTCCAGCGCCGCCGGCGTCCTCACCGACGAAACCGGCGTCCCTGTCGCCATGCAACCCGTGCAATCCAGGGCGACTGCCGGAGGACGCGCGCGCATCAGCTTCGTCGCCGACCTGCCGCCGTTGGGCTATCGCGTTTACCGCCTGTCGTCGGAGAGCGCGCCGCCTGACATCGCCCCTGTGCAAGCCACTGCGACCACGCTGGAAAACGACCGCCTGCGCCTGACCTTCGATCCGGCGACCGGCTTCCTCGTCAGCCTGTACGACAAGGATGCGGCGCTCGAAGTGCTCGCCGGCCCCGCCGCGCGCCCCGTTGTCCTCGCCGACACAAGCGACACGTGGTCGCACGCTGTTTTTCGCTTCGACCAGATCTGCGGCGAGTTCACAGCGACGCGCATGCGCGTGATCGAACAGGGGCCGGTCAAGGCCGTGCTGCGGGTGGAGAGCGCGTGGGGACAGTCGCGCCTGGCGCAGGACTTCACCCTCTACCGCGAGCTGCCCCGCGTGGATGTCCACGTCACGGTAGATTGGCATGAGCAATTCAAAGTGCTCAAGCTGCGCTTCCCGGTCAACGTGAGTGCGGCGCAAGCGACGCACGCGATCCCCTACGGCCACATCGCGCGCCCCGCCACTGGCGACGAAGAACCGATACAAGACTGGGTGGACGTTTCCGGCGCGGCGCAAAATGACGCGCGCTATGGACTGAGCCTCCTCAACGACGGCAAGTACAGCGTGGATGTCGCCGGCAGCAACATCGGCCTGACCGTGCTGCGCAGCCCCATCTACGCCCACCACATCCCCGCCGAACCGCACCCGGAACGGGACTACGAGTTCATAGATCAAGGCGAGCAGCGCTTCACGTATAGCCTGTTCCCCCATCGCGGCAGTTGGGAGGAGGCCGGCACGACGCGCCAGGCGGTGGAACTCAACCAGCCGCCTTTCGCCCTCATCGCCACAGGTCGCCCAACGGGTACATTGCCGCTACGCGATGCGTTCATCAGCGTGAACGCCGCCAACATCCTCGTTACCGCGTTCAAGCAGGCCGAGGACGGAGCCGCCGCAGACGGCGGGACCCTTATCTTACGCGCCTACGAGAGCATCGGCGCAGCGACTCATGCCACACTCTCCCTGCCGCATTGGGCGCGCGTCATCGCGGCGGACTTCGGCCCCTGCGAGATCAAAACCTTCCGCATCCCCCACGATCCCGCACAGCCGGTGACGGAGACGAACCTATTGGAAATGCCAGAATATGGATGATTTTTAAGGAAAAACCATCAATGAACCTTGTGCCTTTGCGCCTTCGTGGTAAAAATCTTCACCTATAGCGAGGAAAGATGGCTCTCTTAGCCGGCATTGACATCGGCGGGACGAAATGCGCCGTCTGCCTGGGGCAGAGCGATGCAGACGGCGTGACGTTGTTGGCGCAACGGCGCTTTCCCACGCCGCCGACGCCGTCTGCGACACTGGACGCGCTCGGCGATGCGCTGGCGGCGTTATTGGCGGAGCGCGCGGAGCCGCTGGCAGCCAGCGGCGTAAGCTGCGGCGGCCCGCTGGATAGCGCGCGCGGGCTGATCCTTTCGCCGCCCAACCTGCCAGGCTGGGATCGCGTTGACGTGGCGACGCCGTTCCGCGCGCGTTTTGGCATCCCCACGGCGCTCCAAAACGACGCGAACGCCTGCGCGCTGGCCGAATGGCAATGGGGCGCGGGGCGTGGCTGCCGCAGCATGATCTTCCTCACGTTCGGCACCGGCATGGGCGCGGGGCTGATCGTGGACGGGCGATTGTACGCCGGGGCGAGCGATATGGCGGGCGAAGTGGGCCACGTTCGGCTGGCAGACGACGGCCCGCTCGGTTACGGCAAGCGCGGCTCGTTCGAGGGGTTTTGCAGCGGCGGCGGCATCGCGCGGTTGGCGCAGGCGCGCGCATTGGCAGCGCTCCAGGCCGACGCCCCGCCCGCTTTCTGTCCCACGTTCGCCGATCTGCCGGACATCACCGCCGAGAAAGTCGGCGCGGCGGCGCAGGCCGGCGATCCCCTGGCATTGGCGATTTTTGAGACTGTAGCATACTATCTGGGACGCGGGCTGGCGCTGTTGGTGGACATTCTCAACCCGGAGCGCATCGTCATCGGCAGCATCTACGGGCGGCAGCGCGCGTTGTTGGAAGCGCCGATGCTGCGCGTCCTGCACGCCGAGGCGCACCCGCACGCCCTGGCCGCCTGCACCATCGTTCCGGCGGGATTGGGCGAGCGCGTTGGCGATTATGCGGGACTTGCGATTGCTCAACAAGTTTTCAATCAGCAGACATCATGAGCTACGCTCTCCACCCAGCATGAAAATGCGAGCTATTTTCGGAATAGATTGAGCAGATTAAGCAGATTTTGGATGATTCAATCTGCTAAATCTGCTGACAATTTCTTTTGAGGAGGACGCTATGCCGCTTATCCGAAGCACTGAATTATTGCAGTACGCGCGCGCGGCGCGCTTTGCGGTTGGCGCGTTCAACGCCGACAATATGGAAATCGTGCAGGCCATCGTCGAAGCTGCGGGTGAGGAACGCGCGCCCGTCATCCTGCAGGTGAGCGGACCGGCCATCCGCTACGCCGGGCTTGCCCTGCTCAGCGGTATCGTCAAGACCGCCGCCGCCGAAGCGGATGTGCCGGTGGTGTTGCACCTGGATCACGGCGACAGCCTGGAGCAGAACGTGCTCGCCCTGCGCGCCGGCTTCACGTCGCTGATGTTCGACGGCTCGCGGCTACCCTATGCGGACAACATCGCCATCACCCAACAGGTTGTTCACCTCGCGCACGTCGTCGGCGTACCGGTGGAGGCGGAACTCGGCAAGGTGCTGCACAAAGGCGCTGCGCCGGAGGATGTCGCCGACGCGCTCACGGATCCCGACGAAGCGGCGGACTTCGTAGCGCGCACCGGCTGCGACTCGCTCGCCGTCGCCGTCGGCTCCGTCCACGCGATGACGGCGCAAGAAGCCATGCTCGACGTAGAGCGCGTGCGCGCGATTGCCGCGCGCGTCGCTGTCCCGCTGGTGCTGCACGGCTCGTCCGGCGTCCAACCGGAAAGCGTCGTCGCCGCCATCGCGGAAGGCATCTGTAAGGTCAACGTCGCCACCTACATCAAACAAGCGTTTGTGACCGAGCTGCGCGCCGTGATGGCCGCGTCGCCGGCGGAAGTGGACTTCCGCACACTCTTCGCTCCGGCGCGCGCGGCGGCCAAAGAACGTGTGCGCGAGAAGCTGCGGCTCTTCGGCGCGAGCGGGCGCGTCTCCGGGACGGGCGACTTCCGCAGCCCGCCGACGCTGCATCGCAGCGCAGGTATCATCACAAAGTGCGGTAAAAGTCAAGGTCCCGCTTGCGGGCCACAAGGCACATTAACTAGCAAGATTTGAGACGTTTTGAGACGTGTTGAACCAGACCCAGGCCTGATGATTTTTTGCGACCGGGATTATGGAGTCCTTGTTGGCTCGTGTACTCACCGCGCGCCGTGACCTTGTCTGCGGCGCACGGCGCGTCACGGGGCTGTGTGAGTCAGGTGCGCCGTTCCTCCTCCGAGCGGTAGGGTTCATTGCGGTGTAGCAGCCCAACAATGACCCCGATGCTCTTGCGGGCGGTGAGGACCAGGGCCCGCTTGTGCTTGTGTTTGGGAACTTCGGCATACTTGCGCGCATAAAAACGCTGGAACTCAGGGACGCGCTTGCGCAGATGATCCGCGCCCTGGATCAAGTAATAGCGCAAGTAGCGGTTAGCCGCGGTGGACATGTGGCGGTCTTCGGCGGCGAAGCTGCCCGATTGGGATTGGGGCCACCACAACCCGGCGATCTTGGCGATGGCATCTTCCGCATCGCGTAAATTCTTGGGGCGGTAGCGGGTGCGTTGGCGATCCCATTTTTGACCGGCCAGGAAACGGTGCACAGCGCCGATTTCCGCGCCCACCCCGGCGCTGTAGACCGGGCCGTAGCCGGGGAGAGTGAGCAACTGCTGGATGGGGGGATAAGCCGCGAGGGCGGTGGTGATCCAGGCTTCGGCCTGCTGGATTTGGCCTTCCAGGAAAGTGATGTGTGCGAGCGTCGCAGTGAGGATGTGCTGGATGGCCTGCGCCAACTGTGGATCAAGGCTAAAACTCTCGCGGGCCACCGGCTGGAGTTTGACGGCGTTTTGGTCGGGCTGCGGAAGGTGTCCGTGACTCAACTCGCTGAGCCGGGCGGCTAAGTCGCCCACCGGGAGTGCGGCCAGTTGTTCGAGGGTGGCATCCTCTTGGAGGATAGCGCGGCTGGTGACGCCGAACGTGTCGCTGAAGGGCTTGAGCCGGCGATAGGCGTTGGCCTGCAGGAAGAGATAGGCGCAAAAGAAACATTTCTCACGCGCCAACGCCTCGACCAGGTGAAAGCGATAGCGGGTATAGCTGCGTAGGGCCAAGCCGGGCGGATCGGCCTGCCAGGCCACTGGCGGGCGGCGGACGCGGGTGCGCTCGGCGATGTAGTAGGGGTCTTTGAGATCGCTCTTGTCATCCTGGGCGAAGCATTTCTTGAACCACGCGACCCAACGGGGGTTGAGTAGGTACAATTGCGGATCATACGCCGCCAGGTCGGGGTCGGACGCCAAGTGCAGGAAGAAGGGCAACCAGTACATGCCGGTGGCTTCCCCGGAGATGTCCAGCCCGGTGTAGGCCCGCGCCGTCAAGGTCTCCACCAGCAGTTGCTTGACCGCCTCGTAGCCGGGCAGGGCATTGAGAAAGCGCTGGTGGGCCAGCAACGGTTCACCGGCGGGGTTGAGCAGGCAGACGTCCACCCAACTGGCGCCAAAGTCAATACCGGTTTGCAAACGGGCTTCTGTCATAACGGGACTCCTTTCAGCTAGAGTGTGCTGACCGGCTGCACCAGGTGTACCGGGAGCGCCGCGCGCGGCAGCCTTGCGGCCAATTAGGCCTCACCCGGTAGGGCGAAGTGGCACAGTGCTGCTACCCACCGTGCGCCCCTACCGTTAGGGACATTGTGCGAGTCAAACGTTAGTCGCGCGGCGCTCCGGGAGACAAACTGAGACAGACGTGATGGACGGCTGGTCCCCGCTCATCCGGCAAGGAGGTGCAGTCTTGCCCGGTACAGCCGTAACTCAGACCACCTGAGTTGCGCTTATTCTCGCTTAAAAGTTCGGTTCGCCAACTATGCTTAAGGATATTTTATACAAGGAGGTGTAGAATGAATGTATCCATCGTTCGCAATCAGGCGCAGCTTATCACTTACCCGGATTCGCTAGGCGGCGATTTGTCCGCGCTGTACCGCACGCTCACCGGCCCGCTCGCCGGATTGTTCGGCGGCGTGCATATCCTGCCGTTCTACCCGTCATCGGGGGATCGCGGCTTCGCGCCCATCACCTACCGCGAGGTCGAACCGCAATTCGGGACGTGGGACGACATCCGCCGCATCGGCGCGGAGTTCGACGTGGCCGCCGATTTGATGGTCAACCACATCTCGCGGCGCTCGACCTATTTTCAGGACTTCGCCCGGCATGGGCGCGCCTCTGAGTACGCCGACCTTTTTCTCACCCTGGACAAAGTCTGGCCCGACGGCAACCCGCCCGCCGCCGATGTGGCGCGCATCGCCTTGCGCCGCCCCGAACACCCATTCACTGACATCACGATTGCCGAGACCGGCCAAACGGAGCGCATCTGGGCCACGTTCGGCAGCCGCGATTGGGTGGAGCAGATTGACCTGGACGTGAACTCGCCGCAGACGCGCGCGCTGCTTCAGGCGGAACTGCGTCACCTGCGGGAGCAGAACATCCGCATTGTGCGGCTGGACGCGGTGGGCTACGTCATCAAGAAACCGGGGACAAGTTGCTTCTTCGTCGAACCGGAGATTTACACCTTCCTCGACTGGCTGCGCGCTTACACCGACGAGATCGGCCTGGCGCTGTTGCCCGAAGTCCACGCGCCTTTCGTCGTGCAACGCGCGTTGGCCGACCACGGCTATCCGGTTTACGATTTCGTCCTGCCGTTTTTGACGCTCTACACCCTGTTTACTCGTTCGAGCCGCAAGCTGGCCGACTATCTGCGCGTCTGTCCGCGCCAGCAATACACCACGCTCGATTGCCACGACGGCATCCCCGTCCAGCCTGACCTGGATGGTCTGCTGACGCCGCAAGAGGCCACACCCGTTGTGGAGCAGTTACTCGCGCGCGGCGCGAACCTCACCCGCCTGATGGCGACGCACATCACGCATCCCGACTTCGACGCGCACCAAGTGAACATCACCTACTACTCTGCGCTCAACGCCGACGATGACGCCTACCTGCTCGCGCGGGCGATTCAGCTTTTCGCGCCGGGCATCCCGCAAATCTACTACGTGGGCCTGCTGGCGGGCGAAAATGACACGGCGGCGGTCGCGGAAACGGGCGAACGGCGCGCCATCAACCGCCACAACTACACGGCGGACGAAATTGAGGCCGCCATTCAGCGCCCGGTCGTGCAGCGTCTCTTCCGGCTGATCCGCTTCCGCAACACCTATCCCGCCTTTGCGGGCGCGTTCACCGTGCCGGATACGGCGGAGCAAGAGCTGAAGCTGATTTGGGAACACGGCGACGCCGCCTGCATCCTGTACGTGGATTTGACGGCGCACACGGCGCGCATCGCCTATCGCACGGAACAGGGCGAGTGGGTGAATGAGAGCATTTGATCCCCGAAAACCTCTTGCAAAACGCGCTTCTCCGGTTAGAATGATGGGCATCCTTGTAACGCGCGTTGATAACTTGCGCCACAAAGTTGATTCCCATTCGTGAAAATTCGTGTGAATTTGCGACCTGTTTTTGAGGGGGGATAATATGCTAACACCATCTGGCGAGGAGCGTAAGGTTGTGTCTACGAGCGGCGCTGCGATTGACGGCGCGCCTATCGCCTACATCGTGACGCTGGCGGCGGTCGTCGCCGTGCTGACGGTGATTCCGATCCCGATCACCTTTGTGGTGGGGACGGGGCGGAATTTCCCCATGAGCCAGGGCGTCTACCCGTTGATGGGGTGGCTGCTTGGCCCCCTGGCCGGCGCGCTCGCCGACGGCATCGGCGCGCTGGTCGGCTTGCTGATCAACCCGCAAAACACCAGTTCGCTGCTGGCGTCGCTCCTCGGCGCGACGATGGGCGGTTTGGCGGCCGGCTCGATGCGTGGCGAGGGCCGTCGCCGCCGCTGGTGGCTCCCGCTGACCGCCGTGTTCGTCATCTTCTACGGGCTGTATGCCGGGCGCGCGGTGTTCGTTAACCGGGCGGTGGGGTGGCACGTCCTGTTTGGATCGTTCATCAACTGGTCAGCGCTGCTGCTCTTCGCGTTGCCCACCCGCACCTTCTTCGCCCGTCTGCTGGCGGACGCTAACCTGCGGCGCGTCGCCGTGGGTCTGTTCGGCGGCACCTGGATGATCGCCGGATTGGTGCACCTGAGCACCGGCTGGCTCGTCTACTGGCAGGTCAACTGGCCGAATCCCTATTGGTTGGTCTTTGCCGGAGCGGCACCCTTCGAGCACATCGCGCGCTGCATCATCGGGACGGTGATCGGCGTGGGCGTTGTTTCGGGGTTGCGGGCGATTGGGTTGGTCAAGCCGGCGGAGGCGGTGTACTAAGTGTTAGCAGGCAGCCATTGTCCCGAGACGCTTGTATGGGTATAATGGAATTGACTCATCCTCACGCATCCTGGAGAACATTATGCACGATGACGTTTTGAAGCGGATGCAGGAGTGTGTCCGTACTCGCCAGTATGTGATGACCTTGCATGCTGAAGAGGAAATGGATAATGACGGGTTATCCATTTTTGATGTTGAACGCGGCATCCTTACCGGCAAGATCATCGAGAGGCAGAAAGACCGCGATACCGAAGAATGGAAATATCTGGTTGAAGGACAAACTCTGATAGGCGCGCAAGTGGTCGTCGTTGCTAAGTTGAGCACTACTGGCAAATTGGTGATGATTACGGTGTATCTGGTATGAAAAAAGGAAGTATAACGATGGTATGCGACATCTGTGGGACTGAAGGAGCGCGGGTGCGGTATGTAACCCGTAGTTACGGCAAAGGTAAAAACCTGCTGGTCATTGAGAATGTTCCGGTGGTCACTTGCCCGCACTGCGGCGAAAGCTATCTAACCGCGGAAACTCTCCACGAGATCGAACGCATCAAATTGCACCGGCAGAGTTTTGCCCACGAACGTCCCGTGCCTGTGGCTGCTTTTGGTTAGCAAGCGAGGCTTGACCTTCCACGCACACACTGACCTTCGTCGAAGCCGCCCCCTTCGAGCACATCGCCCGCTGCATCATCGGGACGGTGATCGGCGTGGGGGTTATTTCGGGGCTGCGGGCGATTGGGTTGGTCAAGCCGGGGGAAGCGGCATATTGATATGCGGTCGCTCAGGAAGAATTCAGTGGTACCTGATGTATTGTATCCAGTTCTATTTGTGTTCGCAGGTCTGGCGGGGACTGGATTCATATTGAGCCTCATCTCACATGGAGCCGCGCTGCTCGGCCTAAACGGACCACTTGGCGATTCGACATGGCTACTTCACATTGGTATCTTTGTCGTCTGGACGCCAGCGATGTTGGTGTCTCAAATCACGACCGCAGGAGTGCAACCGAAGGATCGCTGGAAAGCTGCATTGCGTAATTGTCCTCCCTGGATGAAGTACATGGTGTACGGATTCTTTGGTTACGCACTTGTGAACTTTCTCTTGTTTGCATTGGCAGCCCCGGAGGCTTCGTCTGAGGGAGCAATGCCTCCCGCTGTGGTGCGTGGTTTCTCGGGGCATTGGATGCTGTTCTATCTCTTGGCCTTTGCGGTGCTATATTCTGCAGCTCAGTCACATGGGCAGCCGCGTCGTTGTCCAAACGGGCATATCGTGGGTCCGGTAGCGGAGTTTTGCGAACGCTGTGGGCAGCGGATTATTGAGGTGCGCACTGAAAAGCGGCGTCTTGAATGAAAACTCTCACAAGTCGCTCATATTCCGGCCCCGCGGACCTGCGCTCCATGCTCGATCTGTTGGTCGCTGTCAAACCCGCCGAGTGCCGTGGAAACTCCCCCGACGAGGTTGATCTGCGCGAATTGCTTGCCCTGACCGCCGTGCAAAACAACATCCACTTGTAGTATCGCTTGACAATAATATCGTTCCGTGATACCATAACATTATGATCGTTTCGTTCGCCGATCCTGAAACTGAAAAAATCTTCCGAGGCATTGTCTCGCGTAAACTGCCGCCCGACATACAAAAAACTGCTCGCCGCAAACTCCTTTATTTAGACGATGCCGAAGATTTACGCGACTTGTTAGCGTCACCGGGCAATCGTCTGGAAGCATTGCACGGGACGCGTGAAGGACAATATAGCATTCGGATTAACGCGCAATGGCGTATTTGTTTCGTCTGGACGGTGGGCCAGGCACATTCCGTGGAAATTGTGGACTATCATTAGTACAGAGGTGACTATGGAGACAGAAGAACGGCTCCCTCCCATTCATCCGGGTGAGGTTTTGTGGGAAGACTTTATGCAGCCCTTGGGACTGAGTCAATATCGACTGGCGAAAGATATCGGCGTGCCGACTTTGCGCATCAGTCAAATTGTACGCGGGCAACGCGCGATCACGCCAGACACGGCGCTGCGTCTGGCACGCTATTTTGGCACCAGCGCTGTGGTGTGGACGCGCCTACAAGCACGCTATGACCTCGAAGTCGCAGAACGTCAAATCGGCCAGCAGATTATGCGTGAAGTCAAAGTTTTGGCGCGCCCAAGCGATACACTTGTATTAACTCCGGCTTAGTGCAAGAGAAGTTTTGAATGACAACTTCCACAAGCCGCCCATATTCCGGCCCCGCAGATCTGCACTCCATGCTCGCTTTGTTGGGCATCACCAAGCCTGCCGAGCGCTGTGGAAATTCTCCCAGCGAGGTTGACCTGCGTGAATTGCTCGCCTTACCCGCCGTGCAGAACAACACGCGGCTGTGGTTCGACGCCGATGCACGGCTGGTTGGATTCGCTTTCGTGGATCATTACAATAACCTGTGTTTCGAGTTCGACGATCCCGGCATCGAGTCGGAGATCGTCGCCTGGGGCGTGCAGTGCATCCGCCGCGCCATAGAAGCGGAAGGCGAAGCTTTGACGCTGGACGCCAGTTGCGGTGAGGATAACACGAACTGTATTGCGTTGCTGGAACGGCACGGCTTCATCCGGCAGGCGCTGCGCTCGCTGCACCTGGTTTGCTCGCTCCACGCGCCGATTCCCGCACCACAACTCCCGGCAGGCTTCAGCATTCGCCACGTGACCGGCGAGCACGAAGTCGAAGCGTTGGTCGCGCTCCACCGCGCGGCCTTCGGCACTGAAAATATGACCGTCGAAGAGCGGCTGGCGATGATGCGCACGCCGGAATACGACGCAGAATTGGATTTGGTGGCCGTCGCACCCGATGGTCGGCTCGCCGCTTACTGCATGGTTTCGATCAGCCAGGAAGAAAACGCGCGCACTGGGCGGAACGAAGGCTACACCGATCCGGTAGCGACGCACCCCGATTTCCGGCGTCTCGGGCTGGCGCGGGCGTTGCTGCTCACGGGATTGTATGCATTGCAGCAGCGAGGCATAGACACGGCCTGCCTCGGCACGAGCGACGACAACGTGGCGATGCAGCAGACAGCCCTGGCAGTTGGTTTCCGCGTGCAGTCCACGACGTTGTGGTTCTCCAAGCTGGTGTCCCTCTGATTGTGCGGGACGCTGATTTTCGCAGATGCGCGCAGATTTTGTCGCTTCGCTTACATTTTCCAAACTTTGAACCTTCAACCTTCAACTTGAAACTATTCTCAGGAGGAATTGAATGACGGCAAAGTGTTCCAGTTGCGGTGCTATGGTGTCGAGCCGGGATGAGACCTGTTCGTATTGCGGCTCCCATAATCCCAATTACGCTCCACCGGATACTGATGTCAACAACCTGCTCGAAAAGGCCATGAACGCCTATCAGCAGGAGCGTTATGCGGCGGCGATCGATTGCTATAATCAGGCCATTGCGCTTGACCCTGAGGTGTTCAGCGCCTATTTCTACCTGGCCGCCGCGCTGACGATCATCGGGCGACACGAGGAAGCGATCAAGGCCATGGAAAAGGCCCAGGCGCTGCGCCCTGGCAACACGGCCGTGCACTACAATCTGGGCGTACTTTGCAAAAAGATCGGACGCAAGGCCGAAGCCCGGGCGTATTTGGAGAAGGCGCTCGAACTGGTCAAAAAGGATTCCGCCATTGAGAATCCAAAACAACTCCGTAAGAGTATCGAGAAAGAACTGGCGGAATTCAAGCGGTGGAAGCTGTTCTAAACCTTCCCCTCGTCACCCTCGACAACGTCTCCTACATCTACCCCCGCGCCGAAAACCCGGCGCTGCATAATGTCACGCTCGCCATCGGCACAGGCGAATTCCTGGGGCTGATCGGCCCGACCGGCGCGGGGAAGACGACGTTCTGCCTGAGCCTCAGCGGGATCGTGCCGCAGTTTTATGGCGGGCGCTTTTTCGGTCGCATCGCCGTTGCTGGGCTGGACACGTTGGAACATCCGGTCAGCCGTCTGGCGCGACACGTCGGCGCAGTCTTCGAGGACCCAGAGACGCAGATTACCGCCACGTCGGTCGAAAATGAGATCGCCTTCGCGCTGGAGAACCTCAGCATCCCCCGCGAGGAAATGCTGGCCCGCATCCCTCGCGTACTGGAAGCCACCCGTCTCGAAGGGACCGCCAAAAAACACCCCCGCGAACTCTCCGGCGGGCAGAAGCAGCGTTTGGCGATCGCCGCCGCGTTAGCCGTGCAGCCCGATCTCCTTGTGCTCGACGAACCGACTTCGCAGCTCGATCCGATGGGCGCGCAGGAGGTTTTCGCCACGGTGCGCGAGCTGAACAAGACATTGGGCATCACCGTGGTGATGGCGAGCCACGCCGCCGAGGAATTGGCCGAGTACGCTGACCGCCTGGCATTGCTGGTGGATGGCGCGCTTGCCGCGGTGGGCACACCTGATGACCTGTACGCGCAGGTCGAGTACCTGGAACGCTGCCACATCCGTCCGCCGCAGGTTGCTCAGACCTTTGCACGAATGCGACAGGCCGGCGTCATTGTTCCCGCGATTCCCGTCCGGCTGGCGGAAGGGATTGCGGCGTTGAAGGCTATTCGTAGCGCGTGCGTCCCAGTCAGTAGCGCGTGCGTACCGCACGCGGATGTGAAGCGCGCTTCTCCAACTCACGCGGGCGGGACGCCCGCGCTACTTTCGACCCGCAATCTTACCCACATCTACGGCGACGGGACGGTGGCGTTGCGCGACGTGTCGCTCGACGTGCGTGCGGGCGAGTACCTGCTCATCGTCGGGCAGAACGGGGCGGGCAAGAGCACGCTGGTGAAGCACTTTCTGCGGTTGCTGCTGCCCACGTCCGGCGCAGTTTACGTGGATGGTGCCGACACCCGCGATCTGACGACGAGCGCGCTGGCGAAGCGCATCGGCTACGTGGCGCAGAACCCCGACAACCAGATTTTCAACGCCACGGTCGAGGCGGAAGTGTCCTTCGCGCTGAAGAACCTCGAATACGATGAAGCGGAGATCAAGACGCGCGTGGAGGAGAGTTTGACAGCGCTCGGGCTGTGGGAACGGCGCGCGGCACATCCCCTGGCGCTGCCCAAAGGCGACCGGGCGCGCGTGGTCATCGCCGCGATTTTGGCGATGCGGCCCGACGTCGTCATCTTCGACGAGCCGACGACCGGGCAGGATTATCGTGGTGCGCGCGCTATCCTCGACATCAGCAAGCAGTTGCACGCGGCAGGCAAAACCGTCATTGTCATCACGCATCATCTTTACCTGATGCCGGACTACGCCGAGCGCGTCGTCGTGCTGGGCAAGGGCGCGCTGCTGCTCGATGCGCCGATCCGCGAGGCGTACCACGCCGTGGATGTGCTTGCGTCCACCCACATCACCCCGCCGCAGGCCGTCCTGCTCGCCCGCGCCCTGGCGGAAGAATACCACGCCGACTTCCCGCTCCTCACCCCCGAAGAAGTCGCCGCCTGTTTCACGGTCAACGGATTGAACGGATGAAACGGATTAGACTATTCGACGACAAGACTGATGACTACACTGACATTGCACACGGTTGACCGCGATTCGTTTTTCACGCGGCTGGATTTCCGCTCCAAGCTGGCGCTGATGGCCGCCATCACGCTGGTCGCGTTCGTGTGGGAGAGTCCGGTGTTGGGTGGGCTGTTGGCGTTGGTGGTGGCGCTGGCGTGTCTGGCGGCGGGCGTCAAGTTCAGCTACCTCCGCACGGTGATCATGCTGTTGCTGCCCTTCGCCGCGTTTATGATTTTGATGCAGGGCTTTTTGGGGACGGATTTGGTCCGCGCGCGGCTGCACCGCGAGGCGTTGACGCCCATCTTCACGTTCCCCGCCTCGTGGGCACTCATTGGCGGCGGGATGATGACCTGGGAGGGCGTGTTGTACGCGCTCAACGTCATCTGCAAAACGCTGACGATGATCCTGGTGCTGCCCCTGGGCATCTTCACCACCGACGTCAACGCGATGGTGATCGGCATGGTCAAAGCGCATATTCCGTATAAAATAGCCTATATCTTCTCTTCGACGTTGCGCTTTTTCCCATTGTTGTTCGAGGAGATTCAGACGATCATCGAGGCGCAGCGGTTGCGGGGATTGGCCTTTGAGACGATGGGGCCGCTCAAGCGCCTGCGCGTCTACGCCAAAATCGCCGTCCCGCTCATCCTGGGCGCGCTGGTCAAGTCACAGATGCTCGACATCGTCTTGCAGTCCAAGGCGTTCACCGGCAGCCCGGAGCGCACGTACCTGCACGAGACGCGGCTGCGCGCGGCGGATTATGCCGTGATCGTTGGCTCTATCTTGTTCGTCGTCGCCGCCGCTGTTGCCTACGTCAGTTGGGGCATTGGGCGGTTTGGTAAATGGTAATTGGGGAGTAACTATTCAGGCGTCTGCAGTGAGAGGCGGTAGGCAGGCTGGTCGAAATGGC
>DAOLUH010000019.1:0-97599 GCA_035420085.1 Anaerolineae bacterium | reverse complement strand
TCGCTGCTGATCATCTCGATTGTCGTGGGCTTTGCCTTTGCCAAAGTCGAGCTGATGCTCAACCTGATTGTATCGGTCACGCTGGCGGTCGTGCAGGTGGTTCTGGCAATCAAGACCATCTATGAGGCCGTGACCAAAACGCTGGCGGCCATCTCCAAGGCCACCGTGGTCTGCGCCGTCATTGGCCTCGTCATCGGCGTGGCGATAGCCTTCGCCGGCGTTATCGTCACGATTGTCGCGGGGCATCTCAAGATGAGCAGCATCGCCGCCCACGCCGCCATTGCCGACTTCATTGCCTACGCCATCGTCGCAGCCATTATGTTGGCGATCTCCTTGATCCCGGTTGTGGGGGAGATCATTGCCGCCATCATTGGCGCCTTCGACGCGCTGGTGTTGGCGATCTGTGGCCTTGCGTCCGTCATTGCGGGCCAGGATGTGAAGAAGACGACGGTCGGGCAGTGGCTCTGCAAGGGCATCTCCGGCTGGGCCGCCGAGCTGGTCAAGTGGGCCATCTTCAGCGCCCGCGCATTGACCGATCTGCAAGACCCGGACCGGCTCCAGTTTGGCCGTTTTGACTATGACCTGGGCAAACCAGAAGAGGGCCTGGCCGTGGGCAACAATCTCTATCTCACCCTCGACCTCACCACCACCATCAAGCTGGTCAGTGTCATCCCACCCACCGACGAAATGGTCGAAAATTGGAAAAGTGGCACGAACCTGATTCCGGTAGATTGGAAATCCATCTCGTATTGGTGGCAGTTCTCCGATAGCAATGTGAAGCGCTCGACGTTCAAGTACGAAATCCAGAATGAAGAGGCCGACCTCGAAGGGGTTGACCTGGATCAGATGAAGGGCGAGTGGCAGTCAGCCGGGGCGGCGCACACGTTCTATGCCAATCCTGAGCCGGGGAGCGAGGCGATTCCCCTGGACACGGCCGGCATCAACCGGCCCATCCAGGCGACGCTGACCGAAGGCGTGGACGTGGCGACGCAGGAATGTTGGAGCATCCCCAACCCGTTGATGCCGTTATGCATGTTGCCCTACGTGTGTTTGATTCCCGTGTGCGCCGTCCGGGGCAGCGATAGTTCAAACCATATTGACCTGGGCGGGCGCTTTGTGCTCGACGTCTTGCCCGCGACGCTGGACGAATTCTACGCAGGGGTGGAGCGCGACGGCGGTTACAGCCTCGCGTGGGGACAATCTGACGGGCTGACCTTCCAGCGCCAGGCCGATTTCGACGGCGACAGCCTGTTAGGCCCTGCCGACGGCGGCGCGGACCCCGACGACAACCGGTGGGACACCGACGGTGACGGGTTATCGGATGATTGGGAACTGTCGCACGGCAGCGACCCCTTGCGCCAGGACAGCGACGGCGACGGCCTGACGGACGCGGAAGAGGGGACGCTCCGCACTGACCCCATGCGCCAGGATAGCGACGGCGACGGCCTGACGGACAAGGAAGAACTGACCGGCTGGGAAATGGTCTACGCCATTGACGCCAGCGGCAGCCAACGCTACACCTGGGTCACGTCCGACCCATTGAATCCTGATGCGGACTACGACGGCCTGACCGATTTCAAGGAAAAGACCTTCGGCTACAATCCAAATGTGCCCTCTGACCCGAACATGCTCGCTATGTCGGCCGGCGTGCAAGAAGCAGGCGCGCCCATCCTGCTGGTGCGCCTGGACGAGGCCGCCGGCGCGCAGACCTTCCGGGACTATGCCAGCGCGACCAACGTGGCGACGTGCGCGCCGGCGACGTGTCCCGAAGCTGGGCAAAATGGCCGCTATGCCTACGCGGCGCAGTTTGGCAGCGGCGACTCCTTGAGCTTGCCCAACGGCCCGGTGAATCGCCTGAGCAAGAACTTCACCGTGGCGGCCTGGATACGTCCCACCACCGTGTCGGGCAATCAAAACATCCTGGCCACGGCTGCCACGCGCAGCGGCAGCAACGGCTTTGCGTTTGGCCTGTCCAACACCAGCCTGTCTTTCAGAACATACAACGTGACCACCTACAACGCCGCCGTCGGCCTGCAAGCCAACCAATGGACGCACGTGGCGGCAGTAATGGACAGCGCCAATGCCGTCTCGTTCTACGTGAACGGGGTGTTCCGGCAAAAGGTGACGTCCGCTAACCCGGCCACACCTGATACGGACGATGTCCTGGTCATCGGCGCGACATCGGCTACCAATAGCTTTAACGGTTTACTCAATGATGTGACCGTCTTCGACCGCGCGCTCAGCACGGCGGAAGTGCAGGCGGTGATGGGAGGCCGCTTCAACCGCAACGATATGGTGGTACAGCCGGAGCAAACGCTGGCCTATACGGCCACGCTGGCGAACAAATTGCTGGGCCGCTATGCCCAGGGGCTGCTGTCGTTCAGCAGCGCGCCTGCGCTGGCCGTGAGGACGCCGGACCCGCAGACCTTCGTGCTTCAGCCGCTCGCGGAGACGAGCATGGCCGGCAATCTGGCCATCGCCCCCCTGACCACGCAGCCCATCAGCGTCAGCCAGACCGCCGAGGCGCTCATCACCGACTGGCGTGAGCAATCCAACTATGCCCAACTCTGGCTGCCGCTGGACGAGGCCGCTGACCAAACCGTATTCCTGGATCATTCCGGCACGCTGCCGGCCGCCAACGGCGTGTGTGATGGGACAACGTGCCCCACGCGCGCGGAGGCCGGTTATTTCGATTACGCGCTCAAGTTCAATGGCGCGCAATCCGTCGCCCTGCCTGATACGGCCCGGCTCGGCCTCACCGATTCCAGCTTCGCCGTCTCGGTCTGGGTCAACACCACCGACCTGAGCAGCGACCGAAACATCCTGAGCACGAGCGGTACGCCCCGGCTAAGACTGATGGTGCGCGACGGCAAACCGGCGATGGATTTCGGCGGCAGCGTCCTCTCTAGCCCCACGGCGCTGGTGGCAAACCGCTGGTATCATCTGGTTTTCCGCTACGACAAAGAGAAACAGGAACAGGCCATCTACGTCAACACCGAGCTGGTTGCCAGCCGCACCGGCATCGCTGCATTTAACGGGGCAGGGACCGTAACCCTGGGCAGCGCGTGGAAAGGCTGGCTGGACGATGTGCGCACCTACAATCGCCCCCTCACCGCGAGCGAAATCCGCGAGCTGTACGAGCGCCCGGTGCTGCGCATCCAGTTCGAGCAAATGACAGGCGCGACGCCGGCAGACCCGAAAACATACTTCGCCGACGATTCCGGCCTGAGCAACGGCGGCACATGCACTGGGAGCGCCTGCCCGTCCCGCGTCCCCGGCGTGACCGGCCCGTGGAGTGGCAAATTCGACGGCAGCGACTATCTCAGCATCTCTAGCCGTCCGAGCCTGGATTTGAGCGACGGCCAGTTCACGCTCGCCGCCTGGGTCAAGCCCAACCCGCAGCCCGAACCGGTGGACCCGGCCTGTCCTTTCACGTCCGGCTTTTACTACGCCGGTACCCCTACCCCTACCGGATGTGTGAGTTGGGACGGCTGGCTGGATCCCGCCAGCGGCCTGATGCTAGATGTGACGACGCCTGCCGGTGGCTACACCCGCTACTATAAAGGGGACTTCGACTTCCCGGCCGGCTACTATGACTTTTCGGTGCGGAGCAGCCTCCAGGGCAAGGCCAGGGTATACGTAGATGGCGTCCAAATCGCCTCTGCCGACCCCTGGGAAGACGGCGCGTCTTATGTCGAGTATTGGGACAGAACCGCATCCAACTTGCACTACTATCTCAGCGCGGGTGTGCATACCATCGAAGTCCAATCCGATTCGGTGTACGGCAATCAAGTCCAGTTCACGTTTAGCCCGCCCTACGCGCAGGGCATCTTAGGCGAGAATGGCGGCGCGAAAACCGCGTATCCTTCGCTGCAAATGGTGGGACGCCACGTCCGGGTAGGCTTTGGCGACGGCAACCAGTGGGTTTCGCGCACGACGACCGACACAGTCTTGACCGCCAATGCCTGGAACCACGTCATTGCCACGTACAACGCCAGCGAGTTGAACCTCTACGTCAACAACACGCGCGTGGCGAGTTGGTATCTGAATGGCGCGAAACCGTATAATTCCACGGCCCTGCGGGTGGGAAGCTCCGGTCAGCGCGGCAGCGTCTGGATTGACCAATTGCACGTCTATGACGCGCGCCCCGGCACCACCGGCGACGTGTTGAAGGCCGACTTCAAGCTCAAATGGGACGGCAGCGTGTGCAGCGGTTGCTCATGGGACAACCTCGGCGACGGCGACAACATTGACGTGGACCTCTCCAAGAGCGTGAATGGCGCCAGCACATTGGGCGTCGTGCATCGCTATCTTTCGACCGACCATAACCTGTGCCTGAAAAGCACGGATGGAGCGGAGACCTGCGACAGCACCTACGACTTCGATACCACCAATCCCGGCCTGCGTTTTCTGGCTTTGAAAGATAGAGATCATTACGCGGGCCTGTACCTGGGCGACGATACCCATTGGGCCTTCTACAACAACGCGATGCCCTTCCGGGGCACGCTGGACGATGTCTCCATTTATCGGCGACCACTCTCGACCGAGGAAATTGATGAGTTATACCGGGCGGCCGGCCTGGCGCTGCACCTCAAGCTGGACGAAGCGCCGGGCGTCGCGTCCTTCGAGAACGCTGTAGACCTGAGCCGCCAGAGCAACGCCTTTTGCACCAGCGCGGGCGGCGCGTGTCCCACCACGGGCGTAGCCGGACGCATGAACCAGGCCGCGCTGTTCGACGGTTCGAGCGACTGGCTGAGTACGACGTTGACGCTCGATACGTCGCAAGGCGGCGCGCTGATGGCCTGGGTGCGCCCCACAACCCTGGGCGACACAACCCGCGCGGTGCTGAGCGCCGGCGGGTGGGCCATCGTGCGCGCGGGCCTGCGCTGGAAGGTGCAAAATGGCGGTACGCTTGTGGATACCGGCGCGGCGGTCACGGTTAATGAATGGCAGCACGTCGCTGCTACCTTGATGGGGAACAATGTCAGGTTCTACTTGAACGGCCAGTTGATTACGACCACGACCGCCAGCCCGTTGACCCTTCAGCCTGTCGCCGTGGGCCGGCATCCGACCGGCGGCTCGTACTGGGCCGGCGCCATTGATGACGTCCGCGTCTTTACACTCCCGCCCTCTGACGCCGGCGTTCAGACGATTTACCAGGAAGCGCCCCTCGTCCATTTGCACCTGGACGAATCCTTCGGCGCGACGCAGTTCGCCAATGTCACCGGTGCGTTCTCCGGCGTATGCGCGACCTGCCCGGCGGCCGGCGTGGACGGGCAAGCCAGCCAGGCCGTTGAGTTCAACATGACGCCCGGCCACACGGCGGATCGGATTACGCTTGCCGCCGACGCCGCGCTCAATTTGCCGCGTTTCAGCGTGGGTGTCTGGGTGCAACCGGCGGCCATCAAAAACAGCGAACAAGTGCTGGTGAGCAAGGGCAACAATTACAGACTTTCCATCCCGGCCGGCGGCCTTACGGCCACGCTCACCCTCGCGCCCGCGTCGGGCGGCGGTTGCGGCGCGGCGGTTGCGGTTGCCAGCCAGGCGCAACTGTTGCCCAATCAGTGGAACTACGTGATGGGTACCTACGACGGCAGCGTGGCCCGCATCTACGTGAACGGCTACGAACAGGGCCGCGTCGCCGTGAGCGGCGCGGCGTGCGCCACCGTGGACGAGGTCTCGCTTGGCGGGCTGGCGACGGGCAATCCGTTCTATGGCCGGCTGGACGAAGTGTCGCTGTACGATCACGCCCTCAACGCCTTTGCGGTGCGGGACATCTTCCGTTACCAGGGCAAGCTGGTCCACGAGCGCCGCAGCGACGCGCTGACGGTTGACACGACCGCGCCCACGTCTGCGCTGCGCTCCTACAACGCCGACCTGCCTTATCTGGCGAACCGCGATGTGCTGATGTACGTCGCCGCGCAGGACGAACACGCCGGCGTGAGCCAGGTGGAACTGCTGGTCACAAAAGCCGGCAGCAGTCAGACGACACTGGCGGCGCCGGCGTGTATGGATTCGGTTGGGGACGCGGCCTGGTGCCCGTTCTTCAAGACCAGCGGCGAGGGCCAGTACACCTTCGCCACTCGCGCCACCGACTGGGCCGGCAACCAGGCAACTTCGGCCAACACCATCTTGTACGTGGATGCGACGCCGCCTGCGGCAAACCTGGGAGTCTCTCCCGATACTTTGCTCTCTGCGCGGCTGCATCCCACGCTTTCCAATGTCTGGTCGGTGGATCTGAGCGGCAGCGTCTCCGATCCTAACATTGCCGGTACATCAACGCCCGGCAGCGGCCTCCAACCGGATAGCGTCCGGGTGGCGCTACTGGATGCGAACGGCGCGATTGTCGGCGAACAGGCGCAGCCCGTCACGTTGTCTGGGAACGCCTGGACGGTCGCCTATCGCATCGCGGAGGCGCGCCCGACGGGTCGCTACACTGTCCGTCTGGAGGCTGCCGACCGCGTGGGCAACCAGGCGAGCCTTGTGCTGGGGACAATCCTGGTAGATGCCTCCGCCCCGCGCGGCGACGCCCAACTCCCGACGACGGCGATTACGTCCACACAAACGGCGCAAGGCACGCTGAGTGAAGCGCCGGCCCCCCGCGATACGGCGCTCCTGCTGCACTTCGAGGAGAGCGCGGGGGCCACCCTCTTCTACGATAACGGCGGCGCACTGCTCCACGCCACGTGCTTTGGCGCGTGTCCTGAAGCCGGGGCGACCGGCGTGTATGGCGGCGCCGCGCGCTTCAGGGGAACGCAGGCGCTTCAGGTCGCGCACAGCGCCATCAACGAGCGCGCGGCTGGCTTCTCGGTGGCAGCCTGGATTAAGCCTCAATCGCTATCCGGCATCCAACGCCTTGTGGGGACGGCCCAAACGCAGAGCGCCAATGGGTTTAGTCTTGGGTTGCAGAACGACAAATTGTTGTTCACGGCCCAGGGCGCCACACCGCGTAACTACACCGCCGGCTTACTACACCGCGACGAATGGGCGCATGTGGCGGCGGTCGTCGCGGACGACAACACCATTAGCCTGTACCAGAACGGCGTATTGCAAGGCGTGTTCATCGCAACCACAGCCCTGCAAGCCGACCTCGACGACATGCTATTGATTGGCGCGGGCAACGCGGCGCTCGGTGAGCCATACGCAGGCGATCTCGATGAGTTGGTCATCGTCGCGCGGGCGCTGTTGCCCGAAGAAGTGCGCATCCTGGCGCAGTCCAAAGTCGCCGGGGTGCGCAGCGCGCACGTGGCCTGGCGGCCCACGCTGCCCGGTTCGCCGCTGTATAACGAAACGCCGCTGCCCGGCGAAGTTCTGCACCTGGCGCTGGATGATATGCCCGACCAAAGCGGGGCGCTTGCCTGGAAAGATATTTCCGGTCAAGGCGTCCATGGCACATGCGCGGGCGCGGGCTGCCCCGGCTATGGGGTGGCGGGACACTCCGGCAGCGCGGCGGCTTTCGATGGCAAGCAAACGACCATCGCCTTGCCCAACTTTGGGACGTTTACGAACGCCACGGTCTCCGCCTGGGTCAAGCGCACAGGCCAAACCGGCGCGCGCGAAACCATCATCTCCTACAAAGAAACCAAGAGCTGCGGTCTGCTGCTGTCGCTCAACGAAGATAAAGTCAATCACTATCCACGCTTATGGGTCAAAGTGAACGGCGTTTGGAAATACGCCGAGCAAGCTGTCTCCGTTCCGCTTGACGCCTGGGTTCACCTGGCCGGGACGTATGATGGCGCGACGATTCGCCTCTACCGCGACGGGCAACTGGTCGCCAGCACGGCGGCGGCGGGCAGTATGACGCAATGCAGCGCGGTGTCCAACGTGGGCAGCCGCTCGGACGGCGTGAGCCACCGCTTCCCCGGCGTCATTGACGACGTGCGGATGTTCGACCGCGCCTTGCCCGCCGACACGCTCCGCGAGCGGCTGTATCTTGGCGCTGAACCGGTGCTCCGGCTCACGCTGGATGAAGCGTGGGCCGCGGACGGTACATCCCTGTCCGATGCCTCCGGTTGGGGCTACAATGGCGTGCTGCACACGGGCGCAGATAATACGAACAAAGCCGCCGCCGGCGCAGTGGGCGGCTCTAGCCTGCTGCTCGATGGCGTGGACGATTACGTTTCCGTTGGCGCTTATAACGGCCTGCTCCCCGGTTCGCGCTTCAGCGTGGCGGCCTGGGTCTATCCGTCGCCAGAGGATGTTAATCCCTATCCCATCCTGGGCAGCGACGCCTACACGGATACGCGCTACACTTATCCCGCCCTCCAAGTCATCAACCGGAACGTCCTGGTCGGCGGGTTTGGCAACGGGACGCAGGCGCTCGTCACCTACACGACCGCCGCGCTGACCGAAAACGCCTGGAATCACGTGGCGGCCACGTTCGACGGCGTGACCTACAATCTGTACGTGAACGGGGCGCAGCGCGCGACCACCACGGCGTTCGCGGGCCAGCGCCCGGCGAGCACGCCACGGTTCGACATCGGACGCGGTGCGCCGGTGGCCGGCTGCGCCACATTCGAGACGCTCACGCTCACCCCCATCAGCTTGGGGACCTATGACGTGACGCTCGATGGGCAGTCGCTCTATCACGGCACCAGCCAGGCCACGCCTTATGTTCCCATCAAGCTCAATGTGCCCAACCTGTTCTGCTCGCCGGTCACGCTGCTGGTCTCGTACAAGGGGCCTGTGCCTGGCACAAACTGGCAGCGGACTATCACCTTCAATCCACAGCCCGGCTCAGGTAGCCAACGACTTTCCCATCCCACCTATGCCTATGCGGCGGATGTGGCGTGGACGCTGGCGGCGCAGCCTTCCAGTATGCGCTACTGGCGCGGCGGCGTGGACGATGTCTACGTTTATGCGCGCGCGCTGTCGCCGCTCGAAGTCGCCACGCTTGCCCAGACCGGTTGGCAGGCGGCAACCTTGAACCAATCGGGCGACGGCGTCAAGTTCGCTAACTGGAGCGCGAGTGTGCCGAGTGGGGTGGAAGGGGCCTTCGCGCTCGACTTGCGCGGGGCCGATACCGCCGGTCACGTGGGCGCGGCGGATTTGGCCGCTCAGGTGTGGAGCGGTAACCTGGACACCCTCGCGCCGCGCGTGGCGCTCACGCTCACCATCGCGGGCAACCAATACCGCTATACGACAGTCGCCGAAGACTTCAACTTGTGGCCCGGCGGCTTCGCCTCGCCGTGCGGCGCGGGCGTGGTCAACACGACGGACTATTTCCGCTCGCCGTGGTATCTGGCGACGGTGGGACAGTCGAGCCTGGCGAACAAGGTGTACCGCCTGACCGCCGACTGCACGATGGCGACGGTTTATGGGCTGGCCGAAGTCGGCGCGTGGACGGCCCGCGCGGTCGCCAGCAATTTTGCCATTGTGGGCAATCAAGTGTACGCGCCTTCCGGCGCGCTGTGGCGTGTGGGCCTCTCCAACCCGGCCTTGCCAAACCTGGTGGGTTCCTACAACACAGCGGGTGACGGGCGCGGCGTCACCGTGGTCGGCAATCGGGCCTACATCGCCGATGGCAGCCGGGGACTGACGGTGATTGACCTGTCGAACCCGTCCGCGACGCCGGGCCGTCTGGATACGCCGGGCACGGCGACCGACATTATCGTGCAGGGCAACTACGCCTATCTGGCCGATGGGTCGGGCGGTGTGCGCGTCATCAACATTGTGAATCCGGCCAGCCCGCAGCTTGTGGGCGCTTATGTCACGCCAGGCAATGCGACCGCGATTGCGCTGTCGCCGGCGGCATCCACGGCAGCGTCGTTGACCGGCGGGAAGGCGCTGCCTGCACCGGCGCTTGATATTGCATCCCTCTCATCTCGTATGAACGATGCCTTCTCTTACCTCCCCGTGGAACTGAGCGCGGCGTTGCCGGAGCCGTCCCGTGTGGACGAGCTACTGACCCGCCCGCCCTACTCCCTACTCCCTACTCCCGACTCCCGACCAGCGCAGCCAAAGCCGCTGGCCGATTCTGCGGCCCTTTCCATCACAGTGCAGCCCAGCGACATCCTCTCGCCGACTGCAAATGAGGTCGGCGAACGGTTCGGCGCGGCGCTCTCGGTCTACAACGACTATCTCGTCATCGGCGCGCCGGCTGAGACTGTCACCAAGACGATGTACGAGATGACCTTTACCGAAAATGGACTGGTCTACCTCTGGCGGTATAACGGCGTGTCCGGCGCCTGGGGGGTCTCAACCACGCTGACCGGCAGCGGCGGCGGCTTTGGTTCGGCGGTCGCCATTGGCTATTTGTCGGGCAACGTCGTCCCCGATATCGTTGTCGGCGCGCCGGATGAGAACTCATGTTCCGATGGGTGTGGAGCGGCATACCGCTTCCGCACCAGCGATCCATCGAATCCCAACGTCGGCGATTGGGCCGTGGCTGATAGAGGGACCGGCGGCACGATGAATGAGCACGGCGGCTATGCGGTCGAGCAACTTCCGCCAGCGGGCCTACTCTACGGTATGCCCAGTGAGCCTTCGTTCTGGGGAGGGAGCGTTCGCGCTGGCGATACCTATCTCTGGGACTTGAGCGGTCGCTTTGGGGCGGCCCTGGCCCTCAGCGGCAACACGCTCGTCGTCGGCGCGCCGGACTGGGGCGAAGGAGGCGACATCGTCATCCCCGTGGGCGCGGCCAAAGTCTATACTTACACTTATAACGCACTGGCAGAGTTCCCGGAGCCGCCCTATACCTGGACGACGCTGCCCCTCACGTTGACTGCCAGCCCGACGCCCACTGCGTACGCGCGGTTTGGCGCGAGCGTGGACATAGACAGCGATACCATCGTCATCGGCAGCAAAGCGGAAGAAATCGGCAACCAGGTGGAAGAAGTCTACGTCTTCCTGCAGAATGAAGGCGGCGAGAACGCCTGGGGGCAGATCGCCACGCTGACGCCTACCGGCGTCCTGACCGGCGGGTTCGGCGCCGCGGTGGCTATCGCGGGCGACCGGATCGCCGTCGGCGCGCCGCTGACCGAGGTTGACGGCGACGCCGAACAGGGCGCGGTGTACCTCTTCCTGCGCGACTATGACCCGGCTAATCCCGGCGTGCCTCTGTCCAACAACTGGGGTCTGGCTGCCGTCATCACGCGCACGGATGGGGGAGCCTACGATCATTTCGGCCACTCGCTGGCGCTGTACGGTGATACGCTCGTCATTGGCGCGCCGGAGGCTGCATTGTCGGGCCGCGCCTACGTCTACTACTTCGATCTCCTGGCGGTGGATGATAGCTACACGACGGACGAGGATATTGTGCTGGATGTAGCTGCGCCGGGTGTGTTTGACAATGACATCGTCGGCACGCGCACGACGCTGACGGTCACGGTAGAGTCCGCTCCCAGCCAGGGGACGCTGCGCCTACGGTCCGATGGGTCCTTTGTCTACACACCGACGACCAACTACCACGGGCCAGACGGCTTCACTTATCGCGTCACCAATGATTCTGCCAGCTCGAACATCGCCACTGTAATGCTCACAGTCCAATCGGTCGAGGACGCACCCTACGCCAATGACGTGGTGACGAACACCACCTCCGGGTTCCCGCTACAGATCACACCTTACCCGCTTTATGCCGGCGACGGGGACGGCGACCTGTTGACCGTGATCGGCGTGGGCATGCCGGACAATGGCACAGCCACGACAGACGGGCAGGTCATCACCTACACATCGGGGCCAAGTTTCATCGGCACCAATGCCTTTACGTATACCGTGAGCGATCCGGGCGGCTTGCAGGCTACGGCCCGTATCACGGTCACTGTGACCGGGGCGAACGACCCACCGTTCGCCGTCGATGACGAGGTTACAACAGACGAGGATACACCGCTCACGATCGCGGTGTTGAGCAACGACAGCGATCCCAACAGCCAACCGTTGTCCTTGATTGCCTGGGGTACGCCGCTTCTGGGCCAGGTCACAAGGCTGGGGTCTACGCTGCGTTACACGCCCACGCTTGACCTGCACGGCACGGATACCTTCACCTACACGATCAGCGATGGTATGCTGGAGGCGACGGCTACCGTTACGGTTGTGGTGAACGCTGTGAACGACGCCCCCACACTCAATGCCATCGGCAATTTCACTCTGGATGAGGACGCTGGCACGCAAACCGTCACCCTGACCGGCATCGGAACCGGCGCGGCCAACGAGTTGCAGCCACTCACCGTCACAGCGACATCCTCGAACCCGGCGCTGATCCCGCAGCCCACCGTCACCTACGCCAGCCCGCAAACAAGCGGCCAGCTCGACTTCACCCCGGCTGCCGACCAGTGGGGCACGGCGACGATTAGCGTCACGGTGGACGATGGGATTTCCACGACGGTGCGCGCGTTCCTGGTGACGGTCAACGCGATCAACGATCTGCCGACGCTTGACGCCACAAACGGTCTCATTCTGGATGAGGATGCAGGCACGCAGACCGTCAACCTGACCGGCATCAGCAGCGGTGCGGCCAACGAGCTGCAAACGCTGACCGTCACGGCGCAGTGTTCGAACCTGACGCTGATCCCGCAGCCCACTGTCGTCTACACCAGCCCGCAGTCGAGCGGGACGCTGTCCTTCACGCCGGCGGCGAACGAGTGGGGCGCGGCGACTATTAGCGTCACCGTCAGCGATGGTGTCTCCGCAACGGAACGCGTGTTTCAGGTGACGGTCAATCCGGTCAATGATGCGCCCACGGCCACGGACATTTCCGTGCCGACCGCCGAAGACACGCCGGTGGAAATCGCGCCCTTCCCGGTGTACGCAAACGATGTGGACGACGCGGTACTGACTGTGACGGGTCTGGGGACGCCGGCTCACGGTACGGCCACGACCACAGACATAACCATCACTTACACACCGACGCTCAACTTCAATGGCACCGACACGTTCACGTATACGGTGTACGATCAAGGCGGCCTCCAGGCCACGGCCCGCATCACGGTCTCCGTTGGCAGCGTGAATGATCCGCCGGTGGCCGTGAATGACTCGGCCACGACGAATGAAGATACCCCCATCACCCTCACGGTGCTGGGCAATGACAGCGACCCGGACGGCCAAATGCTGTCCATCGTCGCCGTCGGGTTCCCGACGCTGGGCCAGGCGACCATCGCGGGCAACACCCTGCGGTACACACCCACGCTCAACTTGCATGGCACGGATAGCTTCACCTATACCATCAGCGATGGGGCATTATTCGATACGGCCAACGTCTTGGTTACGATCAACGCGATTAATGACGCGCCGACGTTGGACGCAATCTCCAACCGCACGATCGACGAAGACGCAGGGCAGCAGACGGTGAACCTGACTGGCATCGGTACCGGGGCCGTCAATGAGGTGCAGACGGTTACGATAATGGCCCAGTCATCGAATGTGACATTGATCCCGCACCCCACGATCACCTACGTTAGCCCGGATGCGACCGGCGCGCTGCGCTTCACGCCGGTTGCCAACGGGTGGGGCAGCGCGACGATCTCCGTCACAGTCAGCGACGGGCTTTCGACAACGGTGCGCACGTTCCTGGTGACGGTCAACGCGGTCAACGACGCGCCGACCGCCAGCGACATCGCGCTCGTCACGGACGAAGATGCGCCGGCGCAGGTCACGCCGTTCCCGACGTATGCGAACGATGTGGACAACGTGACACTCACGGTGAGCAGCCTGGGCAGCCCGTCGCTTGGGACGGCCACAACGGACGGCGCGACGATCTTCTACACGCCGACGCTCAACCTCTTCGGGACGGATACGTTCCTCTATACCGTGCGCGACCCCGGCGGCCTGCAAGCCACGGCCCGCATCACGGTGACGATCAACAGCGTTGACGACCCGCCAACAGCAGTAAACGACGCGGCCACGACGAACGAGGACACGCCCGTAACCATCAACGTGCTGGCGAACGACAGCGACGTCGAAGGGCAACCCTTGTCGCTGGCAGCGGTCGGAACGCCGACCCTGGGCCAGGTCACGATCATAGGCACTATGCTGCGTTACACGCCGACGCTCAACCTCTTCGGGACGGACACCTTCACCTACACCGTCAGCGACGGCGGGTTACAATCCACGGCCGATGTCGTCGTGACTGTGAACTCGGTTGACGATCCGCCGACGCTCGATCCCATCGCCGATGTCACGGTGGACGAAGATTGCGGCACGCAGACCATCGTCCTGACCGGCGTGAGCAATGGCGCGCCGAATGAAAACGATGGCTTCACGCTTGTCGCTACGTCTGCGCGGACGGGCGTGATCCCGAACCCCACCATCGTCTACACCAGCCCGCAGACGACGGCCCTGCTGCGCTTCACGCCGGTCGCCAATCAGAATGGGACGGTGCAAATCACCGTTCGCGCTTCCACCTCCAGCCCGTATGCGCAGGTGCAGCGCACTTTCCTGATCACGATCACGGCGGTCAACGACCCGCCGGTGTTCGATCCCATCCCCGATATGGTCATTAACGAGGATGCGAGCCAGCAAACCGTCGCCATCACCGGCATCAGCGGCGGCGGCAGCGACGAAGCGCCGCCGTGGTTGCAAGTCCGCTCGTCGAACACGGCCATCATCCCGCATCCCACCCTTTCTTACGCCTATCCGCCGAACGCCACCATGCGGTTTACGCCCGTTCCTAATCAGTCGGGGGTAGTGACGATTACCGTCACGGCCGGCGATCCCGAAGGCTTGACCTTTGTGCGCACGTTCAAGGTGACGGTCGTCCCAGAGGATGATCCGCCGACGCTGAACGCGATACCGGACTTCGAGATGGGACGGGATGCGTCGCCGCAAATCGTCGCCCTGAGCGGCATCAGCAGCGGCGTGGGGAACGAAGTACAGATGTTGACCGTCACAGCGCAGTCGTCGAACCCGGCGCTGCTGCCAAACCCGGACGTGCTCTACACCAGCCCGCAGACGACCGGGCAGCTCCGCCTGACGCCAGCCGCAGGCCAGACCGGCTCCGCGACCATCTCGGTGTCCGTGTCCGATGGCGTCACGCAAACCATCCGCGTCTTCCAGGTGACGGTCTGGCCGCTCGTTGGGCCGTTCGCCTACGTCGTGATGGGTGACAAGGACTTGATGGTTCTGGATATGGGTCAACCTGCCAGCCCGCGCCGCCTCAGCGCGGTGATGCTGCCGGGCGAGACGAATGACGTCGTCATTCGCGGTTCGCAGGCCTTCGTGGCCGCCGGGTCCGCCGGCCTACTGATCCTGGACATTTCGACCCCCTCCAATCCACGGATACTCGGCAGTTTGGATACCGCCGGCTACGCGATGGGTGTGACGATCTCTGATACCCTTGCTTATATCGCCGATGGGTATGTCGGCGTTCAGATGATCAATATCTCGAACGTCGCTGCCCCGCTGCTCCACGCCACCTACAATACGCCCGGCTACGCCAGCAAGGTCGAACCGATGGGCCGCTACGTGGTTGTCGCCGATAGCGGCGGCGGCTTGCGCGTGTTGGATACCCTCACGCTCGGCGGACAGGCGACGGTCTGCGACCTGTCCGGCAACTGCACGACGGTTGAGCCGGTCATTGTAGGCGCGCCGCTCGGTAAGGCGCCGTCCGCGCTCAACGTGGAATCCGGCCTGGGCGTCACCATCCTGGACGCGCCGCCGACGCTGACCAGCCTCGACCCGCTCACCATCACCGGGGAAGCGTTTGCGGAGATGAATTCGTTGCGTGCGCTGACGGTGACGGTGGACGGCAGCCGCATCTACACGACCACCTGGGCGCAGGATGAACTCACGCAAACGCTGTGGAGCGCGGTGTGGGATCCGTCCCTGCTGGCCGATGGGCCGCACGCGCTGGAAGCGTATCTCACAGACTGGGCCGGCGCCGTAGCGACTGAGACGCTGTCAGTCGTCGTTGACACACTCGCGCCCGAGATCGGCATCACGCCGCTGATCACCGGCGCCAACTTCCACGCGCCAGGGCTGCTCGACCTGACCGGTCTTGTCGCCGACGCGGGCGGCATCAAGAGCATAGAAGTGACGGTCGCCGGTGAAACGCTGCCGGGGACGGTCGCCGAAGGCATCTGGCGCGCTGCCTGGCCTCTGGGCGGACGCGCGTTGTTCGACGGCGACGTGTTCACCGTCACCGCCCACGCGCTGGATGTGGGCGGACACACGGCGTTCGTGACCGAAACGGTGGTGGTAGACCTGCTACCGCCCGCGCCCGTCACTCTGACGGTGACGAATGACGGCGCGGTGGTCGCGCCCGGCATGACGCTGCGCGGCCTCACGCCCACGCTGGAACTGGCGTGGACGGAGAGCAGCGACGGCAGCGGCCTGGCGCCCTATCGCGTCGAATGGACGGCGGCGCTCACATCCACGCAGCGCATCATCAGCGGGACTTACGACCTGGAGCGCACGGCGACCTTCACGCCTGTCGAGGGGGAACGCATCTGGGCGCACGTCGCCAGCGAAGATGTCTACGGGCAGCAGAGCTGGCAGAGCAGCGGCCCGTTCTATGTGGACAGCCCTACCACGCCCGATTACACCTTCCTCGAACCGGGCGTCCAGCCCTATCGCGGCTGGATGGACAGCGGGTGCTCGCTCGTCGGCGTGGATCGGCGCTTGAGCCGCCGGGCGTCGCCGGGAGCGGCCCTCAGCGCCGAACAGGCGCTCTACGCCTCGTGGGACACCGAGGCGCTGCGCCTGGCCTGGACGGGTGCGGACTGGCGGACGGGCGGCGACCTGTTCATCTACCTCGACACGCGAGACGGCGGCACGTCCATGCTCTTCAATCCCTATGAAGCGCCGGCCCCGACGATCTATCTGCCGGGCGTCACCCCCACCTCGACCGTCGGCGCGATGGCGGCGGATTATCTGGTGTGGGTGCGCGACACCGATACCGCGTTGTTGCTCGAGTGGCAGGGCGACTATTGGGATTGGGTCATGACGCTGGATGGTTCCCAGTATCGCTTCCAACCGGCCGGACAGGGGTACCCTGTCCCCATCACCGACCTGCGCATACCGTTCGCACTACTCGGCCTCACCGATCCGGCGAACACGGCGTTGGAGATGATTGCGCTAGCGAGCGAGGAGAACGCGCTGCGGCTGTGGGCCACGCTGCCCGCCGCCAACCCGGTCAACAGCACTCGCGTGGCGCAGACGAACACCGATAATACATCCGGCGAGTTTGCCTTGAGCCAATCGTATCACTGGGATGCGCTATCCGGCGGCGTCTGTCCTAACGGCAGCGACGGCCTCTCGACGATCAGCTACCCCGACACGGATGTACAGGTGCGCCTCACAGTCCAGCCGGCCGGCGTGGTATACAGCTATATGAACGATGACCTGTTTGGCCTGTGGGCGACGTTGCTCCAAGGCGAGACGCCCGACGTCAGCTCGCAGTTGCGTTGGCTGAGCGCCGATCATCCGCGCGTGGGCGCCAACCAGACGTTGACCTACACGTTATCCTATCGCAACCGGGGCGCAGATACCGCGCGCGCTGTGTGGGTGGATGTGCAAGCCTACTACACCCTGCGTCTGAGCGGCGGCAGTGTGCGGCAAGCTTTGCCGCTGGGTGATCTCGCGCCGGGTGAGGAAGGGCGCGTAACCTTTAACAGCGCGATTGACCTGGCCGCCAGTCCGTTGCCGTGGGCGGGCATCCTGGCGCAGGTCTACGACGCGCAACACACGCCGGAAAACGCGCCGTTGGAGCGCATCTGGGCCGATCATCAGGTGGATCGCAGCGGACCGCAATTCCTCGGCATCCAACAGCCCGAGTATATCCTGGCGGCGGGGCGCAACACCTTGCGCGGCTATGTCTATGACGAATCGCCCGTGCCGGCGGTAACGCTGGACGTCCAGGGCGGCAGCAGCGTGACCTGTGCGGACGCTGCACCTTCTGATGGCGCGTGGGCGTGCGCACTGGATGCAACAGGCGCGAACGATGGCGACATCTTGAACGTGACGCTGCGTGCCACCGATAGCTTCGGCCAGTCCGGCACGACTGACGCGCCACAAACCTTCGTGGTGGATACCATCCCACCCACCGTCAGCATCGACACAGCGTTGTCGCAAGCCGCACCGGGCAGCCTGGTCAAGGGGAATTCGGTCCGGCTGAACGGGCAAGCGGTGGATAATCACGGGTTAAGCCACGTGGAGGCCTGTGTGGACGGCGCGTGTACGCTGCTGGGCCAGCCACTCGCGGCAGCGCCCCGCCAGTACGTATATGACGACGCGCCCAGCGATCCAATCAGCCTCACCGCCGGCTGTCTGGCCCGCACGTTCGCTGTAACCGAGAGCTTCACGCTCGGCGCGGTGCAGGTGGGGCTGATCGCGGCGCACGCTCACCGCGACGATCTGCGCGTCGAACTCGCATCGCCGACAGGCGCGCGTGTCCTGCTGTTGACCGACGACGACGTGTCGGGCACGAACGCCCGCCACTACAACGTGCTGTTGGATGACGCCGCCGCCAGCGCCTACAGTGACACCGGCGACGATGACCCGGCCAGCGGTCTTTTTGCCCGCGCGGCGCGACCGGCGCAACCCTTGCGCGTGTTGATCGGGCAGCCGGCGCAGGGCGAATGGACCTTGACCGTGTGCGATACGAACCCGGCGACGGATGATGGCGCGTACCTGCGCGCCCGCTTGCTGCTCGCCCCGCCGGCCAGCGCCGGCCTCCCGCGCACAGGGGGATGGTCCTATACGCTGACTGGCCCGGCCCGCGCGGATGCTGTGGAGCGCGCGGTGACATTCTACGGGGTAGACCTGGCGGGCAATCGTGCGGAGGCGCTGACCGCGCGCTACATCCTGGACAACGTCGCGCCGGTGATCACCGTCACCGGTATCATCAACACGGCGCTCTACACCACGAGCCTGACTGTGCTCACCGGAACCGTCACCGATGGCGGCGCGGTGGCGAGTGTACACGTGCTGGTCGAGAGTGACGGGATGACTTACCAGGAGCCATCCGAACTGGCCGGCGGCGCGTGGCGCTACACACTGCGTCCGCCGACGCCGGGTCGCTACATCCTGCGGGTCAGCGCCTATGATGCCGCCGGAAACGTGACCAGCAGCGGCCCGTTCGAGGTGGAAGTCCAGGCGCCAACGCTGCGCTTCATCTATATGCCGCTTGTGACACGCGAGTACGCTCCGGGTGAGTAGATCGCTCGCTGCCGCGGCTCAATGACACTGCACGCCCTTCTCAAAAGAAGGGCGCGCAGAGCGATTCCTCACCGGTTGCGGAGCACCACCGGCAAGAAAATAAACACGGACGGGTTGGGGAGCGCCAGGTGTGCTATCGTACCAACGGCGGCTTTAACGTTGGCTGTGAGGAGATGAAAAAAGCTGCATGTGTTGGGCACATGCAGCTTTTTTCATTCTGTATGGCGATACGAGCGTGTTCTCACAATTCTTCGTCAGCATAAAGCTGGCGGATTTCCTGATAGAGCGCCTGGATGTGCTCGACGCGACCCTGTTTGACGTACAGGCGCGCCAGATCGAGGCAGGCAGAGGTCAATTTCTCCTGGGCGATGGCGGGATACAGCGACCCGACGGACGTGATGTCTTTGAGCCAGCAGCGCAGCGCCTCTTTGTAGGAGGCAATGGCGGCTCTCAGGTTCTCTTCCTGATCGCCGTCTTTGAGCTGCATGTAGATATTCCCCAGCTCGACGTGGGTCTGGGCGTAGTCAAAGGGCGCGGCTTCGATGGTGTAGACGGTGAGCACGGCTTTGTAGCAGGCAATCGCCCGGCGCAGATTCACGGAGCGTTTCTCGGCCTGCCACCCGCCCGGTAATGCCGCGTAGGTTTTCCCCAGCTTGAACTGCAATTCGGCATAGCCGGCCGATGAAGTCATCGCCGCATAGACCTTGAGCGCCCTTTGGTAACAGGCGATGGCTTCCTGCAAATTCTCGCCACGGTCGCCGGAAGTCAGTGTGATGTAGGCATTGCCCAGGTTGTTCTGCACCATCGCGTAGGAGAGGGGGTGCGCTTCCTGGGTCCAGAAACGGGCCGCCTCTGTGTAACACGCAATGGATCGCCGTAAATTCGTGGCGTCCTCGGTGAGCGGCAGGCGGGCGTAGGCGTTGCCCAGGTTGTTCTGCACCATCGCGTAATCGGATGGCGCGGTTTTGGGGGTGTGGATTTTGAGGGCTTCCTGGTAAGAGGCGATTGCCGCCTGGGTGTTTTTGACTTCGTCCCCTTCCGGCAATTGGATGTAGGAAACGCCCAGGCTGTTGTGCATCGCGGCCTGGCTCTCACGGTCGCCCAGGTGGACGCACGCGGCGATCCCCTGTTCCAGCCAGAGAATGTTCTGCGCCCACAGCCGGCGTTGGGCGTGGTAGATGTCCATCAAGGCGGCGAAATCGCGCGTAAAGGCCCAATGCTCGATTGACAGGACGCCTTCCCATGCCGCCTGGATATTGGGGTAGAGCCTGTCCAGGACTTCCAGCGCCTCAGCCTGTTCGGGGCCGCGCAGCCGCAGGATTTGTTCGTAAGCCAACGTCAAATAGTAGCCGGCCATCCGCTGGACGAGGGTTTTGAACTGTTTCCAATGCTCTTGTGTCCGCCACGTGGCGAGCAGGTGATGGCGGACGGATTTGTGGTAGACAAAGCTGTTGGCCGTCTGCGGCACAGCCAATTCCGCCGTGACCAACTGCGACAGCCGCGTGAAGGCTTCGATCTCGGTTTTGCCGGTGAGCAGGACAAACAGACGCGCGTCGAATTGCGCCGGCAACGCGCAAATACGCGCAATTTCGGCGACTTCCGGCGACAGCGTCTTGAGCGTCATATCTACCCAGACGTGGACAGCTTCCTCGTTCAAGCCGCCCGTGCCAAACCAGCCCATTCCGTGTCCGATTAAGCTCATCTGCCCTCTCGCACTATGAATTCTTGTTACTATTCAGCCTGGTTCTAGTGTGGTCGTCACCCTGAGCGGAGTGAAACGGAGTCGAAGGGTCTTAGCGTTGCAAGGGTAGAGATTCCTCCCTTCACTGCGTTCAGGGCAAGCACCTTCGACAAGCTCAGGGCAAGCTACTTCGCTCCACTCGTTTCACTCGTTCCGCTACGTTCGGAGACCTGTCCTGAGCTTGCCGAAGGATGACGGCTGAATAGTTACGAATTCTTTACGAATTATACCGCACTATTTACATTATAAATTATGCATCCTGATGCTGCAATAGGAGATTGGAGCTATTTTTCACCAACTCGTGCTACAATAGGGGTGACATGATCCAGGAGGGGTGTGCAATGGCTAGAGATCGGCATAGGTTATGGCGCTGGAGTTTGGTGGGTTTGATGATGATCCTCGGCTTGTGGCTGGTAGGCGGCATCCGAGTCCCGACGGTAGCGCAAACGGGTCAATACCCTGGCTTCCGCGTTGAAGGGCGGCATCTCTATGACCGCTTTGGCAACAAGGTGATCCTTTACGGCGTGAACAAGATGGTCATCTATACCGACCGCGACGGCATCCCGGCGTTCCCCGAAATCGCCAAAACCGGCGCGAACGTCGTGCGCATTGTCTGGCTGGCGGAGGGGTCGCCTGAAGAGCTGGACCTCGCCATCACCAACGCCATCAACCACCAGTTGATTCCGCTGGTGGATTGTCACGATTCGACGGGGAAATGGGATGCCTTGCAAGTTTGCGTTGATTACTGGGTGCGGCCCGACGTCCTCGCCGTGCTCAAGAAGCACGAGGCGTACCTGCTCATCAACATCGCCAACGAGGCCGGCAAAGACATCATACCCGACGACAAATATCGCGCGGGGTATACGCTGGCGATCTGGCGGATGCGCGCGGCGGGCCTGCACGTCCCGTTGATCATTGATTCCTCCGGCTACGGGCAGGATATCAACGGTCTGCAGAAGAACGGCCCCTACTTGATCCAGGTTGATCCCGACCACAATTTGATGTTCTCGATCCACATGTGGTGGCCGAGCGCGTGGCGCGGCGCGCAGGTGGCGCAATTTGTTATTGACGAGATCAAGGAGTCGGTGGAACTGAACCTGCCGCTCATCGTCGGCGAGTTTGCCAACAAGGGACCGGGGTGTAGCTGCTGCATCCCCTATCAAACCATCATTGAGCAATGCGCGCTCAATGAGATCGGCTATCTGCCGTGGTCGTGGGGGCCAGGGAACAACGATTGTGCGGAAATGGATATGACCGAAGACGGCACGTTCGACACGCTGCACGCCTGGGGGCTGGAAGTCGCCATCACCAGCACCTACAGCATCCGCAACCTCGCCGTGCGCCCGGACTGGATCGTCGCCGCGGCGCCCATCCCTACCGCGACGCCCGCGCCCACACCGACGCCGCTCCCTGTTCCTGAAGGCATCATCTCCATTGGCCGACCCGTCGAAGTCTCGTCGGTGGAGAACGCCGATCTGCCGGGCGAAAAGGCCGTGGACGGGCGGCTGAATTCGCGCTGGGCCTCTGAGTACGCCGATCCGCAGTTCATTACCCTTGATTTGGGCGAGGTGCGCGACATTGCCCGCATCGTGTTGGTGTGGGAGGCGGCTTACGGCAGGGAATACAAGCTGCAAGTTTCCGACGACGGCGCAACGTGGACGGACCTCGTCCACGAAACAGCCGGCGACGGCGGGCAGGACGATCATCGCGTCACCGCGCGCGGGCGTTATGTGCGGATGGAGGGGCTGCAACGCGGGACGCAGTGGGGCTATTCGCTGTGGGAATTCTGGGTCTTCGACCGCGCCGACGCCCCGCTGCCGGAGCCGGATGAAACCGGCGCCGTCGCCGAATCAGTTGATGCGCGCCCTGATCTCGTGGTGAGCAAGGTTGCCTGGTTGGAAGATCCGCTGCTCAAAGATAAAGGCGTCACGTTCCGCGCTGTCGTGAAAAACCAGGGCAATACCGCTGTGATGCCCGGCTTCCGCTGCGCCTTTTGGGTGGATGGCGAACTTGTCAGTTGGGCCGAGGCCGCTTATCCGCTCGCGCCTGGTATGGAGATGACGTTGATCGCCAACAACGGCCCGGACGGCAACGCGCTGTGGGAGCCAGATGACACCGGGCCATTCGTCGTGCTCGCCTGGGTGGATGACGCGCTGGATGAGGGGACGAGCCGTGTGGATGAGGTCAGCGAGAACAACAATATGCAAACTGGCTTCGGCTACATGCTTTTGACGCCGCTGCCGCCGACGAGCACACCTATCTCGCAGCCATCGGCCACCCCTACGCTCGCGCCGACGGCAACGCCGCAGCCCGTTGAGGAGAAGGCCACCCTTCCAGCGGCAGAACCAGCCGCGCCGGAGACGCCATTCCCGGCGCGCAACATCGCGCTCGTTGGCGGCGCGGCGGCGCTGGTCATCGCTGCGGCGGTGGTGGGGATTGTGCTTCGGCGGCGGCGATGAGTTCTTGCCGCCGGCGCCGGTATTCGATGATCGGACGATCCCCCTGGATCAGCTTTTCGTCCATCTTCAGCGCCGAGGGTTTCGGCTCCTGGGTGACGACGACGCGGCGGTCCTGATGCGCGACATACAAGTTAAAATACCCGGCAAGCCAGTTGATCAATCCACGCAGCACCGGGACGCGCATAAATCGCTGGTAAAAGCGCAAATACAGCAATGTGTGCGTGTCATCCACGGGCACAAACGCCGCCATGACCCGGACTTTGTCGCTGATGTAGTTCTGCCAGAGATTGGGATAGATAAAGCACAAGTGATAATCGCGCTCTGGGTCAGGTTCGGGCATCTCGTCCGGGCGGCGCGGCGGCGTCCCGTCATCCACGCGGTTGTAGACAAAGTGACAGAAGCGTTTGTCGTCCACCCACTTCACAATGGGGCCATCCACCAGCACACGGTTGCCGCGCCCGATACTGTTGTAGTGTACAAAAGGCAGGTGCACGACATCGAGCTGGTTCTCGATGACGCGGGAATAGTGCGCGTCCCAGGGATCGCGGACCTGACCGTAAGAGAAGGCATCGTCAAGGTCGTCGAAGAAGAGCGGCGGTCTGAGGTCATCGGGTGGATTTTCGCCCCACCAGATCCAGATAAAGCCGTGGGCCTCGTGCGTGGGGTAGCTGTGGACTTTGAAGCGCTCTGGCACGGGCGTGTTCTTGCCGTTCGCCGGGATTTTGGTCACCTTGCCGCTCGCGTCGTACTCGAAGCCGTGAAAGGGACATTGCAGCATCCCGTTCGGCAAAATCTTGCCCTTGCTCAGTGCCACACCACGATGCGCGCAACGGTCGCGTGCGCACGCCACCTTTCCCGCCGCGTCGCGCCAGAAGACGAGTTTCTCCCTCATGCGCGTCACACCGACCGGTTTGGTCTTCACCTGTGTAGAGTCCAACACCACATACCATTGATTGGGTATCATAGTTCCTCCTGATTCTTCTGCAATCTTCCACCGCATGAGTATAGTCATAAAACATAAAGCGCAAATGGTGCAATTCCCAAAATCGTGATTGTGTGTTAGAGTGTGGGATATGCCTATGTTACGCATTACAGCAGACATCGTGATTGACGAACAGGAGTTGGACTACAGCTTCGTCCACGCTTCCGGGCCAGGCGGGCAAAATGTGAACAAGGTGGCGACAGCGGTCCAGCTCCGGTTCGACGTGGCGCACTCCCCATCGCTGCCGGAAGATGTGCGACAGCGCCTGCTGCAACAAGCGGCGGGGCAAATCACGCAAGACGGCGTGCTGATCATTGACGCGCGGCAGTATCGCTCGCAGTGGCGCAACCGCCGTGACGCGACTCAACGCCTCCTAGACCTGATCCGCCAGGCTGCCGAAGTCCCCAAACCTCGCCGCGCGACGCATCCCTCACGCGCCGTCAAAGAGCAACGGTTGGAGGCGAAACGTCAGCGCAGCGAAACCAAGCGTCTGCGCCGGCCGCCGGAGACCGAGTAGGCTCGGCGGACCGGGTAGGCGCGCTTCCTGGCAGACTTCACGGGGCGAGCGCGCGCTCCAAATCTTGAATGACGCCGAACAACAGGACTTGCCCCTGGTACGTTGTAAGGTCGGCGGCCTCGGCGAGCGTTTTCTTCGCGTCGTCTTTGCGATTTTGCGCCAGGTAGACATGACCGAGCGCATAGAGGGCGCGCGCGCGTTCCAGATCGCCTTTGGCCCAGTTTTGGGCGTAATAGGCCAGTTGCTCTGCTTCTATCAAACGCTCAGGCCGGTAGTCGCTGTAGAAACGGGCCAGCGCAATGAGCAGCTCGAAGTCGTAGGGTGCCAGCTTTTGGGCATACAGGAGATCGCCTTGCGCCGCGTCCACGTTGGGTGGATTTTGCGCCAGATAAGCCCAAGCGCGCGCGATATGGACGATAGCGCTTTCTTGTGTGATGCTAATGGCCCTTCCGGCTGCTCCCATCGCTTCGACCGCATCCCCAGATTGCGCCGAGGCGATGGCGAGCCAGGCTTCGGCCTCTGCATAATCGGGGTTGATCGCCGCTGCTGTGTCGAACGCTTTGGCCGCTTCCTGGTAACGTCCCTGGAGATAGTACAACATCCCGATGCCAAAATGTGCCTCGGACAGATTCGGATCGAGGGCCGCGGCGGTGAGGAAATTGCTCTCCGCCTCCGGCCAATTGCGCAGCAGATAGTTGGCCTGTCCCAGACCGAGGTGAACGTCCGCGCGCTGCTCGTCAATGTCTCGCGCGTGCTCGAAATCGGCCAAAGCCGCCTTATATGCGCCCAGGCGCAAGTATTCAGCGCCGCGCTGAAGCCGCATATCAACGTTGTCGGGATTGATCCTGATGTGCGCATCGAACTGCGTCGCAACCGGTGGGGCTGGCGTGGGCGTTTGGACGGGGGTAGGGGTGTTCTCCGGAATTCGCTCGGTGGGTTTTACAGTGGGTGGGATCGGCGTAGCGGCAGGGGGTGCATCTGTGGGCAGCGCATCGAGTGGAGTTTCCACCGTCGCCTCGCTCGTCGCTGTGGGAACTGCGGACTGCGAGCCGAACACCTTCGCCAACGCCAGATAGGCCACGACGATGACGACGCCTAAAAGGACCAGGATCAGCAGTTGTGCCAGGCTCAGCCCCTTGCCTTTGGCGCGGCTACGGCTTTTCTGCGGGGCCTTTGACGCCGTGGGCGTCTTCGCCGGCTTTGGCGTTTTGGCACGTTTGGGAGGCCGTTCCGCACGTTCAGGACGGCCCCGTGACTTGCCTTTGCCTGTGGGTGCTGCTGGCTTCTCCGGTGGTTCTTCGTCGCCTGTTTGGCTCAGGAGATCGTCCCACAGATCGTCATCCGGCTGTGGCTGCTTGGCATCACGCTTATCATCGAGCAACCCCATAGTGTCCCTCCCCTTCTTCAGGTCAACTGCGCGTCATTCTCGCAAATAAACTACGCCGCGCAACCTCAGTATAAAACGATACGTGTGAAAAAGCAAATGTTTATTTGGCAATCGGGCGGAATGTGGCAGAATAGGCGAATCAGCGAATGGGCGAATGGGCGAATGCGTCAGTTTGGGGTTTTTGACTTTCGACTTTCGACCTTTGACTTTCGACTTTCGACTTTTGACTTTTGACGAATGAACCATCAGGATTTACCGACACTGGAAGCGGAAGCGCGGTTTTGGGCGCGGGGGATGGAGCGGGTGGCCGGACTGGATGAGGCCGGGCGTGGGGCGTGGGCCGGGCCGGTGGTCGCGGCGGCAGTCATCTTGCCGTGTGGGGATGGCGTGGTCGCGGCGTTGGACGGCGTGCGCGATTCCAAGCAAATGACGGCGGCGGCGCGCGAGAGACTGGCGATCCGTATCCGCGACGTAGCCTTAGCGACAGGGGTGGGGCGCGCCGAACACCACGAGATTGACGCGCTCGGCATCGTTCCGGCGACGCGCCTGGCGATGCAGCGCGCGCTGGCAGCCCTGGCGGTCGCGCCGCAGGCGCTGGTGATTGATGCGCTGCGCTTGCCCGGCGTTCACCTGCCCCAAGACGCCTTCCCTTACGCCGATGCGCGCTCACTGTCAGTCGCGGCGGCGAGCATCATCGCTAAAGTGACGCGGGATCGCTGGATGGCAGAGGTGGCGGAGGCGGAGTGCCCCGGCTACGGTTTCGCGCAGCACAAGGGCTATGGCACGCAGCAGCACCAGCAAGCATTGGATCGTCTGGGCATCTGTCCGTTGCATCGCCTCACCTTTCGCCCTGTGGCGGAGGGTGTGGCGGCAAGCGCGAAAATTGCAACCGCGAATCTCGCTAATCTGCGCGAATCTCCTGAACTTTAGCGAAGATTCGCGTGATTCTGTACTCGTCAGGATGATATTAAACAACCGTCAAGGCGCCAAGAGCGCCAAGTTCTTAAGATTTCTTGGTGGGCTTGGCGTCTTGGCGGTAAAAAATGCGTTATCCAAGTGTTCAATATCCTGTTGACCATTACAAGATTCGCGTGATTCGCGGTTTGTTCTTGTGAGGAGACTCTAGCATCATGATCATCATTATCAACGGCCCCTGTGGCATCGGCAAGAGTACGACGGGCGAGCACGTGACCTGGAAATTTGATCGGGCGGTCTTTCTCGACGGCGATTACATCGGTTCGGTGCATCCTTTCGAGATTTACGACGACGTGCGCATCGAGCATTTGTACCAGACGTTGCGGCTGCTGATCGCGTTCCACATCGAGCACGGCGACTATCACAACTTCGTCATCCCTTACGTTTTCGAGTCGCCGGAATCGCTGGCGCGCTTGCGGAGCCTGCTCGCCGATCTGGACGCCGAAATCTACGCCTTCCGGCTGGTGTGCGACGCGCAGGTGCTCGAACAGCGTCTCCGAAATTCCCCACGCTCTCCTGATGACTTGCCCTGGTATCTCAACCGCGCGCCAGAACTCGTCCGCATCCAGGAAGCGGCGGCGCGCAACGGCGACCTGGGCTACGTGGTGGATGCCACAACGCGCACACCCGCTGAAGTCGCCGACACAATCTGGGCATTGGTTCATGATCCCGATTTCACTGCTCGTTATCAAGAGGCATAGTGATGGCCGATTGTATGCAAACGTGCATAGGTTTGATCAGTAGAATAAGCGGATTCAGCGGATTGAAAAATATAAATCTGCTTAATCTGCTAAATCTGCTGATTATTTTCAGGGGGTGTCTATGCGCGTCGTGATGATCGGCCCGTTCGGCCTGCGCCCGCGCGGCACGATGAGCGTGCGGGCGCTGCCCCTGGCGCAGGCGCTCGTCGCGCGCGGGCATACGGTGACGCTGCTGCTCCCGCCGTGGCAGAACCCCGAAGACGCAGGCAAGTCCTGGGACGAAGGCGGCGTGCATATCGAGAACGTCCCGCTGCCGACCGGCGCGCCGGGGTGGTTCCACTGGCGGCTGACGGCGGCGCTGGTTCGCCGCGCTGTGGCGCTCAACCCGGACGTGATCCACACCTTCAAGCCCAAAGCCTACGCGGGACTGGCGCATCTGGCGCTGCGCCGCCGTTTCCCGGTCGTGGTGGACACCGACGATTGGGAGGGTTACGGCGGCTGGAACGACGTCAACCCCTATCCTGCATTGCTCAAGCGGTTTTTCGCCTGGCAGGAGCGGTGGGGGCTGACGCGCGCGGCTGCCGTCACCGTCGCCAGCCGCGCGCTGCAAACGCTCGTCTGGGCGCTGGGCGGTCCGCCGGGGCGCGTCTTCTATCTGCCGAACGGCTGTATCCCGCGCGCAACGGTTCCCCGCCCGGTTGCGGGTGGGGGACGTCCCACGCTGCTGCTCTACACGCGCTTCTTCGAGTACAAGGTGGAACGATTGTGGCGCATCGTTGCGGGCGTGCGGGCGCGCATCCCCGCTGTGCGGTTGTGGGTGGTGGGGAAGGGTTTCTTCGCGGAGGAGGAGGCGTTGTTGGCATTGGCTCGCGCGGCGGGGTGGCAGGTGGCGGAAGGGGCATCGCCCGCGCCGGACGCTGATCTTGTTTACGCGGGGCTGGTTCCGCCGGAAGACCTGCCCGCGCACTTCGCTCAGGCGGATGTGGCGCTTTACCCCTTCGACGATACGCTGCTCAACCGCACCAAATGCCCGGTCAAGCTGCTGGATTTGCTGGCGGCGGGCATCCCCGTCGTCGCCGACGCCGTGGGGCAGGTGGCGGAGAACATCCGCCACGGCGAAACGGGCGTGCTCATTCCACCCGGCGATGAAGCGGCGTTTATTGACGCGGTCACGTCGCTGTTGCGCGATGCTCCGCTGCGCCAATCGCTCGGTGAACGCGCCGCCCGCGACGCGCGTGACCGTTTCGCCTGGGACACCCTCGCGCCTGTCGCCGAAGCGGCGTATACCTTCGCTGTGGCTGGTCTTTGACCGCGCCACTATAAACCCAGGCTTGCGCCGGCGCGGTCGGAGACCGGCCCGAGCATTGAATTGAGACGATGTTTTTGACTTGTGTTTGCCTGACGCTATAATTCCGCATAACAATAACATTCCAACGTGAAAACGTCCCAACGTTCCAACGCTTTCCGCAGGAGGTGTACAATGCCATTCTTAATCGTTTTCGGCGCGTGTTTGATTGTTTTTGGCGCGGTCTACGTGATTTCCACGATTGTGCTCAAGCGTGGTCATCAGGGGACGGCGAATTGGCCGAAAGCCGCCGGTGAAGTGCTGCGCGCGTTCGTCTATCGCCACGAGCGCCGCACGCCGCAAGAAACCAGCATCACCTTTACGCCTGTCGTCGAATACGCCTACACTGTCAGCGAACATCGCTACACGTCCGAGAAACGCGATTTTGCGCCATACGACTGCGCGACGTTCACCGAGGAGAAAAAGGCCGCCGAAATTACCGCCGCTTTGCCGCCAGGTAAGGCCGTCACCGTGCGGTATAACCCGGTCGTCCCGGAGCAGGCTGCTTTGAAGGTGGAGAAACCCGTTATGCACAACAGCGTCCTGCTCTTTGGCGTCGTCAATGTGGTGATGGGCGTGTTGATGATTGTGTTGGCGGTCGTGTTGATGTAGGCAACAAGTCTTCGTTAACCTGTGTTGGGTAGCGTCAAATACATTGACGATCCATAAGGAGGACACTATGCACGAGCGCATGATGGATAACACAACCCAGCCATCTGATGCAGACATGATCAATGTAATCGGACAGCCTATCGCCGCTGCCTGGACCGCCTTGCGACATTTTTTGGCAGAAACTTATGGTATCACCCCCACCTTCAATTCCGGCGGGAGAAAGTATGGCTGGAATCTGCAACATCGCGTCGGCGGACGACCCTTGTGCGAAATGTACCCCGAGCACGGCTCATTCACTACTCTTGTGATACTGGGAAAGTCGGAAATCGAGCAAGCGATGGCAAGGGTTGATACCTTTGGCGCGCTCGTTCGGAAAGCCTTAGTGGAAACACCGAGACTCCATGATGGCTGCTGGATGTATATCCGCGTAGCTGACCCGCTGACGTGCCAGCAAGATGTGCAGGATATTCAACAGCTTATCTTAATCAAGAAGAAGCCGCCACGAAAAAAGACGCCTTCACCGTGATAAAAATGCCAATGAAACAAGCCTTGCTGGATCGAATCAGAGTCATCAATAAGCATGTGACGAACAAGCTGCTGATTCACATTGCCGGCAAACGCTTCGGCCATTTCGCCATCTTGGGGCATACCGGGCGCAAGAGCGGCGCACTGTACCGGATACCGATTGTTGCTGAACCGTTTCAGAATGGTTTTGTGATTGCGCTGACATACGGGAAAAACGTTGACTGGTACAAAAATGTCGCGGCTAAAGGGGGCTGCGCGCTAAGGTGGAAGAACCAGGATTTTGAGCTTATTCATCCAGTGTTTGTTGACAGAGAAACCGGCTTGACGGCCTTTCCGGCTATTTTTCGCTTTGGCCTCCGGGTGATGGGAATCCAGGATTTCCTAAAGTTGGAGACTCAGGAATCATCACGCCCCGCGAGAAATCGCGGGGCGTGGTGATGAGATGCGCGCCTACTTCCCGCGCACCTCGCGGATCCACTGCAAGATCTGCGCTGTCTTCTGCGCCAGCCCCTCGAAGTCCTGCGCGGCGATGTACTGCTTGGTGATGAGCTGCGACCCGATCCCCACGCAGGCCACGCCCGCCTTGAACCACGCATTGATGCTCTCCTGCGTGGCATCCACGCCGCCGGTCGGCATAATGCGCGTCCACGGGCACGGCCCCAGCACCGACCTGACGAAATCCGGCCCGCCCACCGACTTGCCAGGGAAGACCTTGACGATTTCCACGCCCAGTTCTTCCGCTTCGGCGATTTCCGTCGCGCTGCCGCAGCCCGGCGCATACGGAATCTTGCGGCGATTGCACAGCCGCGCCACTTCGGGATTGAAGTTCGGGCCGACGACGAAGTTCGCGCCGTAGGCGATATACAGCGCCGCCGTGGGCGCATCCACGATGGAGCCGATGCCGAGGATGATGTTGGGATCGGCCTTGGTGAAGTGCTTGCTCAATTCCAGGAAGACCTGCGGCGCAAAATCGCCCCGGTTGGTGAACTCCACCACCGTCGCGCCGCCGGCCGCGCACGCCGCCACAATTTTGGCGGCCACTTCCACATCCGCGTGATAGAACACCGGGATGAGGCCCAACTCCATAATTCTGTTCAACACTGTCATACGATCAAAGCGTGCCATAGTTTACTCCTATCTCAGAATAGCCACCGAGGACACCGAGTTCACAGAGAAAGGCGTTGCAGACAACGCACCCTTTGAGTGCTCTGTGTTCTCTGTGGCATAAATTTCACCGCGAGACGCGGCCTGAGGCGTCGCCGCCCATCAGTTTTTCGACCTCATCCACGCTGACGAGGTTGAAGTCGCCGAGGATCGAGTGCTTGAGGCACGACGCCGCCACAGCGAAGTCGAGCGCCTTCTGCACATCCTCGCCGTAGGTGCGCAGGCCGTAGATCAACCCCGCGCCGAACGAATCACCGCCGCCGACACGATCGACGATGTGCACGATGTCGTAAACCGGCGCGCTGTAGAACGCGCCGTTGTGCCACAGCACACCCGACCACGTGTTGTGGCTCGCCGAGAGCGACCCGCGCAGCGTGAAGGCGATGCCGCTGAGGTTGGGGAAGCGTTCCGCCAGCGCCGCGCAGACGTACTTGTACCCCTCGGCCTCCACCTTCCCCGCCGACACGTCCACATCCGGCGCTTTGATGCCGAACACCTTGTCCGCGTCTTCCTCATTGCCGATGGCGATGTCGCTGTAACGCACCAGTTCGGGCATCACCTCGCCAGCCTTCTTGCCCCACTTCCACAGCTTGGCGCGGAAGTTCAGATCGCACGACACGGTCAGCCCCAGCTCTTTGGCGACCTGCACCGCTTCCAGGCAGACATCGGCGGCGCCTTCGGAGATTGCCGGCGTGATGCCGGTCCAGTGGAACCAGTCCGCATCGGCGAAAACTGTCCGCCAGTCTACCATGCCGCGCTTGATCGTGGCGATGGAAGAGTTGGAGCGGTCGTAGATGACTTTGCTGCCGCGCTGCGCGGCCCCCGTCTCCAGGAAATAGATGCCCAATCGCTCGCCGCCACGCACGATGTAATCCGTCCCCACGCCGTACTGGCGCACGAATTGGATGCACGCCTCGCCCAGATCGTTGTTGGGCAGGCGGGTGACGTAGTTGACCGGTACACCGAAATTCGCCAGCGCGACGGCGACATTCGCTTCGCCGCCGCCGTAGATCACGTCAAACGAGCGCGCCTGTCCAAATCGGAGAAACCCCGGCGGCGCCAACCGCATCATAATCTCGCCAAACGTAACAACTTTTTTCACCATAAAAACCTCCTGACTTGTAGTGAGTGGTACAATGTCTCTATTGTACTCAAAAACGACGATGTGTGTAGTGACGACTTTAGTCGTTTCCGTTATCGAGTGCCGTGCGACTGAAGTCGCCACTACGCCTATACCGTCCTGGATGAAGATTGACACGCGCCTTCTTCATGGTATCATTTATGTATCGAATTTAGCACTCTGTTCTTACGAGTGCTAATACTCGGGGCGCGTTTTACGTTTCACGTTTTACGCAACAATTACAGGTCAAGCGTGGGAAAACAGCGGGTGAGATACGAATGACAGAAACGCAAGAGTTGACGGAGCGCCAGGGTTTGCTGCTCAAGCTCATCGTCCGGGAACACGTTGAATCAACGGTCCCCGTCGCTTCGCGCACCCTGGTCGAAAAGTACAACCTGACGTTCAGCCCGGCGACCGTCCGCAACGAGATGGCGGCCCTGGAAGAGTTGGGCTATCTCTCGCAGCCGCACACTTCTGCCGGGCGGATGCCCACCGAAGCCGGGTTCCGCTACTTTGTGGCGCGGTTGATGGAAGAACAGGCGCTCCCGCTGGCCGAGCAGCGCCGGATCGCCCACCAGTTCCACCAGGCGCGCGACCACATCGAAGCATGGTTGCCGTTAGCCTCCTCGGTGCTGGCGCGGACCTCCGGCGGGGCCTCTGTCGTGACTGCGCCGCGCACCATGCAGCCGGTCTACAAGCACCTCGAACTGATCCTGACGCACGGGCGGGCGGTGTTGCTGATCCTCGTACTGCAAGGCGGGATGGTCGAGCAGCAGATGTTGGCGCTTTCGGAGCCGATGACACAGACGGCGCTGCGCGACGCCGCCGACCGGTTGAACCAGATTTTCGCCGGGTTGAGCGTGACGGAGATCGAAGCGCGTATCGGCGAGCTGCCTTCTCTGGAGGCGGACATCGCGCGGTTGATCGCTTCGATCATGCACAACGCGGAGGGTATGCCCTCGGACGAAATCTACCAACACGGGCTTTCTGAATTGCTCCAGGAACCGGAATTTGTCGAAGGCGACGTCGCCTCAACGTCGGTCGTGCGGGTGTTGGAAGAGCGTAGCCTCCTCCAGGCCGTGCTCTCCGAGACGCTGACCCCGGCCGTCGGCATTGGCAGCGTGCGCGTTCTCATCGGCGGGGAGGGGCGCTGGGATGAGCTGCGGACGTGCAGCATCGTCCTGGCGCGCTATGGCGTGACGGATATAGCCACGGGCGCGCTGGGCGTCGTTGGCCCCATCCGTATGCCCTACGGGCGCACCATTTCCGCGGTGCGTTTCGTGGCGAACATCCTCGGCGAGATGGTCTATGAGATGTACCAGCCCGGCATCCGCGAAACATTCCCCGATTTTGCAGCGCAACCCTAAACGCAAACGACATCTTGAAAAACTCTTGGTGGAGGATTGAATCACTATGGCAGATGAAGTACACGCAGAATGTGACTCTGAACTGGAAGAATGTAGCACTGAAAACACAGAGAGCACGGTTCCCGCAGACATAACCGTCGAACCGGAAATTTTGGAAGCATGTGCGGCAGAAGAAGTCGCGGCGGACAATGCCCTCCTCGAAGAGATTGCCCGGCTGGAGGCGCAGTTGGCGGACGTTGAACAGAAAGCGGCGGAATATCTGGACGGCTTGCAGCGTTCTCAGGCTGCTTTTGCCAATTACCGCAAACGCACGGAGGCCGAGCAGGTTTCGTGGCGCAGTGTGGCGAACGCCGCGCTCCTGGCGCGTTTCTTGCCGATCCTGGACGATTTTGAGCGCGCATTCCGGGTTGTGCCGCCAGATTATGCGGGCCAGCCGTGGTTGGACGGCATCGCCCTGATCCGGCGCAAGGTTGCCGGCATCCTTGAGGCCGAGAACGTGCAGCCCATCGTCGTGCAGTCGGGCGATGCGTTTGACCCGCTCTACCATCAAGCCGTGTTCTACCAGGAGGTTGCCGGCTTTGAAGAAGGGCAGATCGTCGCCGAAGTGGAAGCCGGGTACAGGCTAGGGGATCGCGTGCTGCGCCCTTCGTCCGTCGTCGTCGCCAAAGCGCCCTCCGTTGCCCCCGCGCCGGAGGTGGAAGTTGCGCCATCGCCCGAACCGGCGGACGTCATCACTGAAGAGACTGTCGAAGAGAGCTGTTGTTGCAGCGACGAAGAAGCCTGCGATTGTGAAAGCGCTGCTTAGGGTGTGAGGGGGTATGGCGAGAGATTATTATGAAGTTTTAGGTGTTTCGCGGGATTCCAGCCAGGAAGACATCAAGCGGGCCTACCGTCAGTTGGCCCGCAAGTACCATCCCGACGTCAGCTCTGAGCCGGACGCCGAAGAGCGCTTCAAAGAGGTCAACGCGGCCTACGAAGTGCTCTCTGACGCCGAAAAACGTTCGATGTACGACCGTTTTGGCACGGACGTTCCCAACGGATTCGGCGGCTTTGACTTTACCGGTGGGCGCGATCCCTTCGATATTTTCGCCGAGGTCTTTGGCAACCTGGGCGGTTTTGGCGGATTTGGGCAGACAGGCCGCTCTACCGGGCCACGACGCGGCAACGACGTGCGCAGCAGTCTCGACCTCACCTTTGAGGAAGCTGTCTTCGGCGTCGAGAAGGACGTGGATGTGCAGCGTCAAGAAGTGTGCCCGGTGTGCAATGGTTCGCGGGCCGAACCGGGAACCTCGGCGGAACAGTGCCCGGAGTGCAAGGGCGCTGGACAGGTTCGGCATACCCAGCGCACCTTCCTGGGATCGTTCGTCAACATTGTGACGTGTCCACGTTGCAACGGTAAAGGCACTGTCGTCACCAAACCGTGCCGCGAGTGCAACGGCAATGGGCGCGTCTACATACGCCGGAAGATCAAGGCCACCATACCGGCCGGCGTGGATGACGGCGTCACGATGCGCCTGGCGGGACAGGGCGAGCCTGGAGAGCGCGGCGGGCCACCGGGGAACCTGTACGTCACCCTGAACGTCAAACCGCACGCCTTCTTCAAGCGCCACAACAACGACATCATCCTTGAAATGCAGATCAACGTGGCGCAGGCCGCATTGGGCGATACGGTGAAAGTGCCGACGCTGGACGGGGAGCGGCAGATCACCGTGCCCGCCGGGACGCAGTCGGGCGCGATCTTCCGCCTGCGCGGATTGGGCATTCCGCACCTACGCAGCAATGGGCGCGGCGACCAGTTGATCGTGGTGCAAGTGGCGGTTCCCACGCGGCTATCGTCCAAACAGAAGGAACTGTTCCAGGAGTTGGCCGGTACGCTGGGCACCGAAGTGGTAGTCGAAGAGAAATTGGGTTTTGTGGATCGCGTGAAGGAAGCGCTAGGACTGTGATGGCGGAACCTCTGGAATGGCTTGAAATCAGCGTGACGGTGATCCCCGAAGCGGCGGAGGCCGTCGCCGAAGTCCTCAGTCGGTACGCGCCGCAGGGCGTCGTCATTGACCTGGGCAAGGGCGATCACGATCCCACCCAACCCGTAACGGTGAAAGCCTACCTGGTGGTGGACGACGACATCGCCGCGCGGCGGCAGCAGGTGGCGGAAGGACTCTGGCATCTGCACCACATCTGGCCCGTTATCCCGGAGCCAACATTCACGCCGATTGCAGACCGGGACTGGACTGCCGGTTGGAAGGAAAGCATCCCTGTCATGCATCTGGGGCGGCGCGTGGTGATCAAACCCTCGTGGCGGGAATACACGCCGCAACCTGGGGAGATGATGCTAGAGATGGACCCTGGAATGGCCTTCGGCACGGGACTCCATCCGACGACGCAGTTGTGCGTCGAGGCCCTGGAAGATTTGGTCAAGCCGGGGATGCGCGTTCTGGATTTGGGGACCGGCACTGGGATTCTTGCCCTCGTCGCGGCCCGGCTGGACGCCGCCGAGGTTCTCGCCGTGGATAACGACATCAACGCCGTCGCCGTCGCGCGTCGCAATGCGCGCGTCAATGCGGTGGCGCATAAGATTCGGGTGGTGCACGGCTCGCTGGCCGAGGTCGGCGAGACGTACGATCTGGTCGCGGCGAACATCCTCGCGCACATCATCGTGGATATGGCGCGCTCTGGGTTGGCGACGCGCATCCGCCTCGGCGGGTTGTTGGTGGTTTCCGGGATTTTGGAGGAGCAGGCCGCTGACGTGGAGGCCACGTTAGCAGAAAAAGGCTTGCAGGTGATCGAGCGCCGCCAGCGCGACGTGTGGATGGCTTTGATCGCGCGCAAGGTCGCCGCTGGCGTAGGATGAGGCAACAAAAACGCCGCCCTAACAGGGCGGCGTTTATTTTCTCTCAATAGCGACCGCTATTCCTCATCTTCTTCCATACCGCCGCGCAGCTTCTTGTGGCGGTAGACAATCCGACCTCGGGTCAAGTCATACGGCGAGAGTTCTACGCGCACGCGATCCCCCAAGAGGATGCGGATGTAGTACTTGCGCATTTTCCCGGATAGGTAGGCTAAAACCTCGTGCCCTGAATCAAGATGCACCCGGAATTGGGTTCCGGGCAGGGCCTCCGAGATCGTTCCTTCGACGACGATTTTTTCTTCTTTGCTACCCATCCAGTTTGTTCTCCCCTCTATGCCTCTGCTTCGGCGTCAGCCTCGATGTCGTCCATTTCGTCGCCTTCCACGACGATTTCGGCGGCTTCATCAATCTCGTCAAATGCTTCGGTGACTTCGCCGAGCAATTCGTCATCGAGGTCTTCCTCATCTTCCTTAACTTCGGCGGTGGCTTTCGCTTGTTCTTTTGCCTGCGCCTCGGCAGCCTTGGCAATAGACCATTCTTCCCATTCGTCGCGGCGTACCTGGCGGACGCTCAGTCCGATGCGCCGCCGGTCGGGTTCGACGCGAATGACCTTCACCAGCATGTGCGCGCCCGGCTGCAATTCGTTGCGCTGTTCCACATCGCCAAGTTCGGAGTTGTGCAACAGACCCTCAACGCCCGGCTCCAACTCGACGAAAATACCGAAATCTACGACCTGGGTGACTTTCCCTTCCACCAGTGTCCCTTCGTGGTACTTCTGCGGCGCGATTTCCCACGGGTCCGGCGCTAATGCCTTGATGCTCAACGCAATGCGCTGGCGGTCATGATCAACGCTCAGCACTTTGACCTTGATGCGCTGACCCTCGTGATAGACTTCGCGGGGGTTCTCGATGCGGCCCCACGACAGCTCCGAGATGTGCACCAAACCGTCTAACCCACCCAGGTTGACGAAGAGGCCAAAATCGGTGATCTGGCTGATGCGCCCACGGCGTACCTGCCCGGCTTCCAATTCATCCATCAACTGCTCGCGCCGCGCTGACCGCCATTCCTTAGCCGCCGCGCGCTGTGAGAGGATCAGCCGACGGCGACGCCGGTTGACCTCGATGACCTTGAGCATAATCGTTTGCCCAACCATCGCGCGTAGACGGCGGTGACGTTCCGCAGCTTGCCGGATGCGGGAGAAACCGATCAACTGTGACATAGGGATGAACCCGCGCAGACGCCCGAATTCCACGGTGAGTCCGCCGCGATTGGCGTTTAAGACTTTCGCTTCGTAAACGGTTTCTTCTTCCTTCAACTTCTCAGCTTTGATCCAGTCTTCCTGGAGCATGGCTTGAGAAACGGAAAGTTCGACGTTGCCATCGGAATCGCGGAACTTGGTGACGATGACGTTGATGGTTTCGCCAACGGTGAAGGTCTTGTCTTCGAGGTTCTCCAGGTCTTCGCGGGGGACAAAGCCATCGCGCTTGGAGCCGATATCTACGACTAATCCGCCGTCTTTGAGCGCCAGGACAGCGCCTTCGCGGAGTTCGCCGCGCCGAAGTTCAGTGCCAATTAACGATTCTTCGAGTTGATCCTCCCAATGCTCCATTGTCATGGATTCGGTCGGGGCCGCCTTTAGTTCTTCCACATCCACTCCTCTTCTACCCAGTATTGCACGTTGGGACTAGGGATGCAACTTGGGTAGTCTGTAAAATTTCCCGTATTCTATCATACCAAGTGATAATGTCAAACCTTTCTAGGCCGCACTTATTGCCGCTTCGCCGCCATCCACGGGGATGGTGGCCCCCGATAGCCAGGTGATGCGGGGATCGGCCAACGCCACAAGCACGTGGGCCACGTCTTCCGGCGTGGTCAGGCGGTGCGCTGGGTGATGGGTCAACACGGTATCTATGAGCTTCTCGTGCCCCGGAATCGCGCGCAGCGCCGGCGTGTCGGTGACGCCGGGCATCAGGCAGTTGGCGGCGATGCCGTGCGGGGCCAGTTCGAGGGCCAGTTGGCGCGTGTGGGCTTCCAATGCGGCCTTGGCTGCCGAAACAGCGCCGTAGTAGGGAGCCGCGCGCTGCGATCCGATGCTGCTCAACGCATAAATCCGGCTGCCTGCGCCGAGCAACCCGGCGCGAACCAGGTCTTGCGTCCAGTACACCAGACTGTGCGCCATCACGCGCAATGTCATCTCCATTTGCTCTTCGGTGGTGGCATCTTCCGGCGTTGCGGTGATGTAGGGTCGCAGGCTGCCGAAAGCCAGCGTGTGTACCATAATGTGGATGGTGTTGAACGTTTCGTCGCGCAGCGTCGCAGCGATGGCGTCGAGCACGCGGGCGCGCCGTCGCGCGTCGGCGGCGTTGGTGTTGAAGAAGACGGCGCGGCTGCCGGCGGCTTCCACGTCGGCGATGACGGCTTCAGCCTGTTCGATGCTCCGGCGTGGGTCCAGATGGACGCCGAAGACGTTCATCCCGGCCTGGGCAAAGGCGCGTGCTGTCGCCGCGCCGAATCCGCTCGAAGCGCCCAGGATGAGCGCCCAACGGCCTTGCAGTGAGGTGGCATGTTTGTCCATCGTTCCCCCTAATCCAAACCCGCAACGCTGGCCATGCCCCCGCTCTCGCCGGCGTCGCCGAGTAAAGCGGGGACTTCCTTCTCGATTTGCTCCGGGTCTTGCCCGGACTCCAGGCGGTCAATGACCTCATCGAACTCCGGTCCCAGGTCGCCAGCCTCGTCGCCCATCTCGTTGACCATTTTTCGCATAAAGCGCCCCATGCTCTTGGGATCGTTTTCGTCGAAATCGCCCCAGGCGCTCGGATCGGCCATATCTTCGAGGCGGCTATCCTCGGAACGCACGACGCGCACACGCGAGATCAGGCGTTGCACCTCCGTGTGCTGGCAATACTTGCAGACAACCTTGCTTTCATCAATCGCCGCAAAGGAGCGCCAAAATATCGAAAACCGGCGGCGGCATTTCTGGCAACGGTATTCGTAAATAGGCATTTTTCTCTCCCTCTTAAATGTGGTATAGTAGAGTTAGTCTTTTTTATCCCCGGCGGTTATAGTGATCCTTGGGCTTGCCATATCCAGAATGGCTTGCGCCTGTGCATTGCCTTTATAACGCGCCGGGAACCATTATACCGAAAATGTCGGCGAGGAGCAAGTTTATGGCAGAAAAGTGGGAAGCCGATCCATACTGTCGTCCGCGTCATCCGCTGCTGATCGTCATTTCCGGGCCGTCGGGTGTTGGCAAAGACAGCGTTCTCGACAGGATGCAACAGCGCGCTTACCCTTTCCATTTTGTTATCACGGCGACGTCGCGCCCCCCCCGTCCCGAAGAAGTGCATGGCGTGGACTATTTTTTCGTCTCTGAAGCTGAGTTCCAGGAGCTGATTCGCCAGGATGAGCTGCTTGAGCACGCGATGGTCTACGGTCAGTACAAGGGCATCCCCAAACAGCAAGTGCGCGATGCGTTAGCCAGTGGGAAGGATGTGGTGATGCGCCTCGATGTGCAGGGGGCGGCGACGGTCAAGCGCCTTGTGCCGGAAGCCATCTTGATCTTCCTGAGCGCCGCTTCAGAGGAGGAGCTGTACGAACGTTTGCAGCGCCGTAAGACGGAGTCCGAGGAGCAGTTGCGCTACCGGATGCGTGTGGCGCGCGAGGAAATGCGCCGCATCGGTGAATTTGATTACGTGGTCATCAATCACGAGTGCGGGCTGGACGAGACAGTGGATCAGGTTTTGCACATTATCGCTGCCGAGCATAGCCGCGTCTATCCGCGCCATGTGACGTTATAACATTCTTTTTAGGAGTTGCCATGTGGGAAACCATCCCAACGATGACGAAAATCTGAGCCACAGAGAGCACAGAGCATACAGAGTTTTTTTGCTTTCTCTGTGATCTCTGTGTCCTCGGTGGCTATTATCGAAGGAGGATAGCCGATGGTCGGAAAAGCGCCGCTGGCTTTGCAGGTGGGTGATGTTGTTGAATTGCGCAAAGCACATCCGTGCGGCGGTTATACATGGCGGATTCTGCGCGTGGGTGTGGACGTCGGGATGGAGTGTCTCACGTGCCGTCGTTACGTCTTGTCGCCCCGCAGCCGGTTTGAAGCGCGCATCAAGCGTTTTGTGGAACATGCGGATGCAACTGCGCCGGAGGATGTATGACGTTCGGTTTTTCTGATGTGTCAGCGCATACACCCATACGCTTTCTCTTTCTCTTTTCTGATACCGGCGGTGGGCATCGCGCTTCGGCGCAGGCGGTCAAGGACGAGATGCTCCGCCTTTACGGCGCTTCCGTGGCCGTGGATATGGTGGATATTTTCGTGGAGATGCGTCGTTGGCCGTTCGACCGCTTTCCCGCATGGTATCCGGTGGTGACGAAGGCCAAGGGTATTCCGTGGTATGTGTGCTACCACCTCTCGGACACGCCACCGATGGTAAAAGCGTTGTCGCGCGCTGTGTGGCCTTACGCGGCTCGCTCTCTCTGCCACCTGTTGCAACGGCATCCGGCGGATGTCGTTGTCTCCTTCCATGGCGTGCCCAACTACGCTTTGGCTATGGCGCGACGCAAATTGGCGCTTGCGGCGCCGGTCGCAGTCGTGGCGCTGGATTTGGTCAGCGTGCATGCCGGCTGGTTTGCGCCGGGCGCTGATGTTTACATCGTTCCCACAGAACACGCGCGCGAGCGTGCGCTGCGGGTGGGGACGCCGCCAGAGCGGATCGGGGTTGTCGGGATGCCCACACGCCGTTCTTTCGTCGAAGCGCGCAATGTATCGCGTGAAGAAGCGCGCGCGCAGTTAGGTTTGCCGAAGGATAAGCCCATCGTCTTACTGTTGGGGGGAGGAGACGGGATGGGGCCGTTGGTTCCCGTCACGCGGGCGATTGCCGACCGCCAGCCGGACGCGCATCTGGTGGTCATTGCTGGGCGGAATCGAATACTTTACGACACCTTGCGCGCGTTAGACCTTCCTATTCCATTGCGAGTCGAGGGATTTACCTCTAACATCGCGGTGTGGATGCGCGCGGCGGACATTCTGGTGACCAAAGCCGGCCCTAACACGCTCGCGGAAGCGTTCATCGCTGGATTGCCGCTTGTGCTGTACACTGCGCTGCCCGGCCAGGAAGAGGGAAACGTCGTTCACGTCGTCGAAAATCAAGCGGGGATATGGGCGCCGCGTCCAAAGGCTGCCGCCGACGCTGTGTTGGATTTGCTAGCGCATCCGGCGCGCCGCGCGGACATGGCTGCCCATTCCCAGGCGTTGGCGCGTCCTCATGCCACCGAAATCATTGCCCAACAGTTATGGGCGTTGAGCCAACGAGGATCGTAAAACGCAGCTTACGTTTTAGTGTTATTTGGCTTATTAACATAGTTCAAGTATAATCTTTTTATAGTTTTGACAGATTATGAACACCGAATTACAACAATTTTTGCGATACGTGCAGTTCGAGCGAGGCTATTCCGCGAACACCATCGTCGCTTACGAGGGCGATTTGGCGCAGTTCGCGGAATTTGCGCAGGCTTCCGGCATGACGGAATGGAAGGCGCTTCACCCCGACCTGCTCGAAGATTTCGTCGTCTCGCTGCAGGATCAGGAATACAGCGTGGCGACAACGGGCCGCAAAATCGCAGCAGTGCGTTCGTTTCTGCACTTTCTCTTTGCCGAGGGCGTGGTGGGACGGGAGCTGGCGGATTGGCTGCACCAGCCAAAAGTCGGAAAACGCCTTCCACGCGCACTGTCACACACAGCGGTACAGGACTTATTGGCTGCGGCGGCGATCGAAGACACACCTTTGGGACTGCGCGATCGCGCGCTGCTGGAAATCCTATATGCCACGGGGATGCGGGCCACTGAGGTCATCAATCTCACGGTGAGCGATGTTGATGTGGCGAGCGGCGCTGTTGCGTGCGTGGGGAAGGGGAACAAAGAACGGCTCATTCCTGTGCATCCGGCGGCGCTGGCCTGTCTCAAACGCTATATGGAAGAAGGAAGGCCGTTCTTGCTGCGCGATGCTGCCGAAAAAACGCTGTTCCTCAATAACCGGGGGAACCCGTTGACCCGGCAAGGCTTGTGGTTTCTGGTGCAGTATTACGCGCAGGCGGCCGGTCTGGAAGCCTGGGTGACGCCGCACACATTGCGCCATACCTTCGCCACCCATCTCCTGGACGGCGGCGCCGATTTACGCGAAGTGCAGCAGTTTCTAGGGCACGCCAATATCACCACGACGCAGATCTATACCGAAGTTTCGAGCCAACGGAAGCGTGAGGTCTACGACCAGGCGCATCCGCGCGCGCGCCAGAGCGCCGAAGAGGCGCCGAACGACTGAAGACTGACAACTAGCGACGAACAGGAGGTTTTGTGATGGATGAGTTCTTTACCATGCAAGAATTCCACGCAGCAGTGACGGCCATCCGCCGGTATACAGCCCTGGAACCTCGCGTAGGGTTGATCCTCGGATCGGGCTTGAACGCATTGGCGGAGTCTGTAGAAGGCGCGCTCACGATTCCCTTTGGAGACATCCCGCACTTTCCCGTTTCCACGGTTGAAGGCCACCAGGGACGGCTTGTCTTCGGGATGCTCGAAGGTGTGCCCGTGGTCGTGATGCAAGGTCGGGCGCACTACTACGAAGGCTACAGCATGAGCCGCGTTGGCCTGCCCATTCGCGTGATGCGACTGCTCGGCGCGGAGTTGCTCGTCGTGACCAATGCCGCCGGTGGGTTGAACATGACGTATCGGCCCGGCGACGTGATGGTGATCCGCGATCACATCAACCTGATTGGCATGGCCGGCCTGAATCCACTGCGCGGCCCAAACTTGAGCGAATTCGGCCCCCGCTTCCCCAGTATGAACGAGGCTTATGAACCTGCACTGCGCCACATGGCCCAGACAATCGCGTTGCAAGCTGCAATTCCCACCCACCAGGGGGTGTATATTTGTCTGGCCGGGCCGAGCTTTGAGACGCCGGCGGACGTGCGCTTCTTGCGACTCATCGGCGCGGATGCGGTGGGCATGTCCACAGTTCCCGAAGTGATCGCGGCCCGGCACAGCGGGATGCGGGTACTGGGGCTTTCGGGCATCAGCAACACGCTCATCGGTGAAGAGGGCGCGCCGCCGCCCAACCACGAGGAGGTTTTAGCGGCCGGGCGCACCCTGACGCCGCGCATGGAGACTATCATTCGCGGGGTGCTGCGCGACTTATGACGGTCGTTCTCACCTGGCTTGGGCGGCAAGCCCTTTGGGTCGGCCTGATTTGCCTGTTGGGCACGCTGGGGTATGTTGTCACCGCCATTTCCACCAAGCGCCGGCGCGACATCGCGCAGTTTTCATTGGAGCGCGAAGTGTACCAACAGCGACTCACGCGCGCCTGGCTGATGGCGACGCTGTTTTTGCTCTTGGGCGGGGTTGTTCTCATCGTGCGCGCGTTCGTTGCGCCGCTACTACCGGCGGCGACGACGCCGACGCCCACGCTGGGCGTGGGACTGTTCACGGTGACGCCGGCTCCGCTCACGGCAACGCTCCCGTCCGCCGTGATCAACCCGGCGGCGCCGCTAACCGCGACCGTTCCCATCACCTCGGTGGTCATTTCTGCGCCACAGGCAACGCCGACGGCCATGGTCACAGAAACGCCGACGCCCACGCCGCCCGACGTTTATCAGCCCGACTGCCCGTCGCCTGAAGCGCAGTTGACGTTGCCGACGGCGGGCGGCAACCTGTCGGGGGAAGTGCGTGTGGAGGGGACGGCCAACATCAACGCCTTCTCCTACTATAAATTCGAGGTGCAATTTCCGGGATCGGATACCCCGAATTTTGTCTCGCAATATGACGCCGCGGTGATCAACGGCTTCCTGGGGGTGTGGGATGTCTCAGACCCCAGCCGTTATCCGCCGGGTGGACCGTATCGTTTCCAGTTGGTCGTTGTGGACATTTACGGCAATACAACGACGTGTACCGTCCCAGTCAACATCGTCGCACCATAAAGCAATCTTTCGATGAATAACTGTGTGACCTTCGACTTTGGACTTTGGACTAATGTAGGAGGAGCCTGTGCGTATTCGTTCGGCGCGTGAAGAGGATTGGAAAGGCTGTTTGGAATTGGAAATTGCGTATGAGACCGAGTCCGCGTGGCAGATGGAAGCATTGCGCGACGATGGTGAATGGGGCGCGCGCTTCCGCGAAGTGCGTCTGCCGCGCAAACAGCGCATCGCCCCTTTCATTGCCCCGGAGGCGCGGGTGAAGGGGTGGGCGCGCAGCGATGCTTTTTGGGTTGCCGTTGACCAACGCAAGATACTGGGATACCTGACGCTGGCGTTGGCTGCCGAGCGCAGTGAAGCGCGCATCACCGATATGGCGGTGGGCGAGGCGTACCGCCGTCGCGGCATCGCCACAGAATTGCTCAATCACACGTTGGAGTGGTGTCTGCGCAAGGATGTCGAACACGTGATTTTGGAATGTTCCCTCAAAGCGCAACCGGCGATTGGTTTTGCGATGAAGCACCGGTTCGTTTTCTGTGGTTTTCAGGATGCTTACTGGCCGGGACAGGAAGTCGCGCTTTTCTTCCGCAAGCGCGTGCGGTAATGGGTTTGCAGAATTTTCTCATTCGCGTGAACGATGTACTGACCGCTGGCGTGGCGGCCACAGCTTTCGCGTTGATGTTGTATCTCTTCTTCTACAACCGCGAGAGCCGCGTCGCCAGCGCCTTCAGCGGGTTGCTGGCCTGTGTCATCGTCGTTTACGTGGTTGATCTCCTGCCGCCCAATGGCGCTGATGTCGGCGTGGCCTGGATGCTGATGCGTCTTCAGTGGATCGGCATTGCCTTTACGCCGCCGTTTTACATCGAATTTGTCCGTTCCATCCGCTTGTCGGTGCTGGAGGATCGTTTTCCCGGCTGGTTGCGCCTGGTCATTTTCCTCATCAGCGGGCTGGTCGCTGCTTTGGCTTTGTTCACCGACCTCGTCGTGTACGACGGCATTGTGTCGGTCGGCGCTATGCATTTGCGGCACGGCCCGCTGTTTTATCCGTTTGCCGTTGTCTTTATCGGCGTTGCCCTGTGGGGATTGCGTGAGACGCTTGCCGCGCGCCGGAGGTGTTACACGCGCGCTGCGCGCCGTCGCATGGCCTATCTGCTGATTAGTTTTGTGGCGCCGGCGATGGGCGTGTTCCCTTACCTGTTGTTGATTGGTTGGCCGGCGCGGCTGACGGAGATGTTGTTCTGGAGCGTGCTGATCGTCGGGAATATCGGCGTCGCCACGATGTTGGCGTTGATGGCCTACAGCGTGGCCTTTATCGGCGCGCTGACCCCCGACCGGGTGATCAAACACCGCATGGTGCGCTTTCTGCTGCGCGGCCCGCTGACGGCCATCGTGGCGTTAGGCATGTTTGGCATCGGAATGACATTGGAACCGGTGTTGGGCGTGCGCCAGTACACACTTTCCTTGATGGTCTTCGTCGGAAGCGTGATTGCCATGCAGTTGGCGGTTGAACTGGCGAAGCCTTTGATTGACCTGGCGCTCTACCGCGAAGGCCGCGCCGAGGTGACGCGCATCCAGGAATTGAGCCAGCGGCTGTTGACGACTGCGGACCTGCGACAATTTCTGGAGAATGTCCTGGCGGCGATGTGCGAGATCATGCGCAGCAGCGGCGGTTTTCTCGCTATGTTGGATCATGGCACGCTGAATTGGGATATTCGCTGCAACTTGACTGTTTCGCCGGAGGATCTGAACAACATCCCGCTGGATGAAGTCGCGCAAGCGCAACAGCAGGATCGAGTCATTGTCTGGGATGGCTATTGGGTGCTCGTCATCCGCGATAAGAGTGGGGATGCCATGCTCGGGCTGGCCGGTCTGCGCTCGCCGGAGGTCGCACTGCCGCTTACGTCTGAGCAGGAGGCGCTGCTGGACGAACTGCTGGCGCAGGCCAGCGCGGCGCTTGAGGACCGGCGCTTGCAGCACGTCGTGTTTGGGGCCTTCTCGCCGTTGTTCTCCGAATTGACCGACATCCAGCGCCGGGGCAGTATGTTGCGTTACGCTGGCAAAGCCGTCACCGGGTTCCCTTTGACCGAGTCGCCGGAACTGCCGCAATGGGTCCACGATGCGCTGGCCCATTATTGGGGCGGCCCGCGCCTGACCGAAAATCCGCTCCTCGACCTGGAAGTGGTCAAACGCGCCGCCGCCGATTACGACGGCAACGCGGTCAAGGGACTGCGGGTTGTCCTCGCGGAGGCCATCGAGCATTTGCGGCCCGATGGCGAGCGCAAGTTGACAGCGCCGGAATGGCTATTATACAATATCCTGGAAATGAAGTTTCTGCGCGGTCACAAAGTCCGTGAAGTGGCGATGCGTCTGGCGGTCAGCGAGTCGGACCTGTATCGCAAGCAGCGCATCGCCATCGAAAATCTGGCCGAGATCATTGCATTGATGGAAGAAGAAGCTTACAATGGTCATAGCGCCTTGCCCAGTGCAATGAGCAGCGGGCAAGTCCATTCATAAACGGCGTTTCAGAAGTCAATCTGGCGAGGGTAATGCCTGGCAAAAGGAGTGATAGCATGGATCGTTACATTCCCCCCCATATGCAGCCGTGTGAGAGTTATTGGGAGACCATTCTGGAGGAAGGCCCGCTCAGTCTTAGCCGCGCGAACGGCGCCTGGGAATGGGTCGAAGTGCCGGACGTCCCTATGGCGGTCTGGGATGAGGCGCGCCAGCTCCACCGGGCGCACGCGATTCTGGAATTGGTCATTGACGGCTTCAACCGTGGAGGGCTGATGGCGCACTGGAAAAACGTAGAGTGTTTTGTCCCGGCCTCGCACCTGGTTGATTACCCTTTCCCCGCCGACCCGACCGCCCGCGAGAAGTGTTTTGAGGCTTACGTCGGCAAGCCGCTGCGCCTCTGCATCATTGAAGTCGAACCGACGCGTAGCCGGATCCTTCTTTCTGAGCGCCAGGTGGCGGAGTGTGAATTGATGCGGCCAGAATGGCCGGATTGGTTGTGTGTGGGCTATATCTGCTCCGGCAAAGTCACCAGCGTGCGCCCTTTTGGCGCTTTCGTGGATATTGGCCCGCTGGAAGGTATGGTCCACATCTCCGAGATTTCGTGGGGCCGGGTGCGCCATCCCCAAGACTTTCTGGAACCAGGGCAGGACGTGCGCGTCAAAATCCTCAACATTGACCTGGAGCACCAGCGTGTCGGTTTGAGCCTGAAGCGGTTGAGCACAAATCCGTGGATGTCGGTGCACACCCGCCTCAAAGTAGGCGACGTGCTCGCCGGAAGCGTTGCCAGCGTCGAGCGTTTTGGCGTTTTTGTGGAATTGGTGGATGGCCTCGAAGGCCTGCTCCACATCTCGGAGTTGGAGAATGCGGATAGCGTCGAAGCGTTGCAACGCGGCTTTAGGATCGGGCAGCATGTGCTGGTGCGCGTCCTGGAGATTGTGCCTGACGAACACCGCATCGCGCTAGGGCTGGTGGACGGGAGGGCGTCGTATGCCGCAGCGTAAATACGCCGCGATGGCTCAGCCGCGCAGCAGCGCACGGAAGACATCTACCCGTGGCAAAGCGACTGCACCTAAGCCATCGGCTTTAGGCGTTTTCGTCAAGATCGGCCAGGTGTTGTGGGGCTGGGTGAAGGGGCCTACCGGGCAGCAATTGCTGGCGGTAGGGCTGATCCTCTTCGGTTTGCTTACAATGGTCGCCATCTCCGGGAAAATCGAGGGTGTCAATTCGGGCGTGTTGATCCGCGGGTGGGTGCGTTTTCTTGTGTTCACCTTCGGTTGGGGCGCTTACCCAACCGCCGCCTTGATCGTCGGCTTGGGCCTGCTGTGGTTGCGCCACCTGGTTCATCGCCCGATGACCTGGCGCTGGCGGCCTGTGCTAGGGTTCGAGCTATCGCTCATCGCCCTGCTCACGCTCACCGCGACCCTCATCACGCAGCGGAGTTGGGGGCTGGTTGAGTCGGGCCGGGGGGGCGGATTGGTCGGTTGGGCCTTCTACGTGCTCTTGAACGACGCGCTTGGCGCATTGATCACGGGTTTCGTGATGGTGCTGGTGTTGCTGGTAGGGCTGGCGCTGGCGTTTGACGTCACCAAAGAAGACCTGCAGCTCTTCACCCAGCGGCTTGTTGAGGTGGTCGCTGCGCTGCGCGCCCGCCAAACCTCGACGCCGCCAGCGGAAACGGCGGCGCAGATCTCTTCCAGCATCGTCGTCTCGCCCGTCCCCAAGCGCCAGGAGGCTCCCAAACCCGCGCCGCCCGCGCCCGCGCCTGAACTCGAACCGGTCGCGCCGCCGTTGCCATCCTCGGCGACGCCCAAAGCGCCGCCTGCGTCCGTCGAGCCAGCCCTGGCAGCGCCCCGCGACCTCGCTTTGCCGCCGCTCACCCTGCTCAAGGAGGCGCGCCGCGCTGGAACAGACCCGGACGACATCCGCCGTAAGAGCCGCATCATTGAAGAGACGCTGGCGCAGTTCGGCGTCCCCGCGCAGGTGACGGAAGTGCGGCCCGGCCCGACGGTCACGCAGTTTGGCGTCGCGCCGGGCTACATCAGCCGGGGCGCAGATGGCGAAGAGCAGCGCAAAGTGCGCGTCAGCCAGATCGCGTCGCTCGCCGATGATCTCACGTTGGCGCTGGCGGCGAAATCCCTGCGCATCGAAGCGCCGGTTCCAGGGCGCGCGGTGGTCGGCATCGAAGTGCCCAACACGGAGGTCAGCCTGGTGTCGCTGCGCTCGGTGCTGGAAAGCGAGAATTTCCGCAAATGCGGCAAACCCCTGTGCTTTGCGGTGGGGTTGGATGTGGCCGGGTCGGCGATTGTGGCGGACTTATCGGCCATGCCGCACCTGCTCGTCGCCGGGACGACGGGCAGCGGCAAGAGTGTGTTTGTCAAGGCGCTCGCGGCCAGTTTGATGATGCACAACTCGCCGGATGTGCTGCGTCTGGTCGCCATTGACCCCAAGATGGTCGAATTGAGTCACCTCAACGGGCTGCCGCACCTGCTCGGCCGGGCCGAATCCGACATGGAAAACATTATCCGGGCGCTGCGTTGGGTGGCGCACGAGATGGATCAGCGATACAAACTTTTTTCTGCCACCGTCGCGCGCAATCTGGACGACTACAACCGCAAGATGGCGCGCAAAGGCGAAGAAACGCTGCCGCGCATCGTCGTGCTCATTGACGAATTGGCCGATCTGATGATGTCCACGCCGGAGGAGACCGAGCGCACACTCACCCGCATCGCGCAAATGGCCCGCGCCACCGGCATCCATCTGGTCGTCGCCACGCAGCGCCCCAGCACCGATGTGGTGACGGGGTTGATCAAAGCCAACTTCCCCGCGCGCGTGAGCTTTGCCACTACCAGCAACGTGGACTCGCGCGTCATCATTGATACGCCAGGCGCGGAGTCGTTGCTCGGGCGCGGCGACATGCTGTTTTTGCCGCCGGATGCGTCCGCGCCGCTGCGTGTGCAAGGCTGCTATATCTCCGACCATGAACTGGAAGCGATCATCCACTTCTGGCAGAAGAGCGCCGGCGCGACCCCGGCCAAACCGCCCTGGGAGGCGTTAGCACAAGCCAAAGGCCCCGATTCGTTGCGGATGGACGGCCAGACGGAGGATGCCGATTTACTGGATCGCGCGGTCGCTCTCGCCAAGACCCACGGGCGGATTTCGACCTCCGGTTTACAGCGTCAGTTGCGCATCAGCTACCCCCGCGCCGCCCGACTTATGGAAGAGATGGAGCGCATGGGCCTCGTCGGTCCGCAGGAGAGCGCCGGGCGCAAGCGCAACGTCATCCTCGGCGGCGATGACGATATTTGAGATTGATCCTTCTGATAATGTTGTTTTGCATTTTACTTCTAGCGCATTTTGTGCTACACTCTCTTTAGAAAACGTCGCCTGGTCCTTAGTCAGATAGTCCATTGAACCTGTTGACGCCAAGACTGGCGGACTGACGACGGCGCGACTATTTTTGCAGAGAGGAGCCGACACAGGTGGACAACCGCTTAACTGTTCTCAACGAGGTCTTGCAGTTTTTGCGAAGATTTCAGCGAGTAGAGGGTTTGGCGCAGGAGAGTGTCGCCTATATCGCTCAGTTAACGGGTTGGTCAGGCATCTCCCTGTTATCACCGGACTACGATGCGGGTGTTGTGCGCGTGACGGCTTCCGCCGGATTTCTGGCCCCACCGCTTGATGCGAGCGCGTCTTCTACGCATCCACTCGTTGCGCGAGCACTGCAAACGAAAGCCCCTGATTATGCGCCGGATGTACCCGGAGCTGCATTGCTGTTCCCGCAGCCGGTGAATGGTTGCGGCGTGATGGTCGTTCCTCTGAAGCGTGGCGAGTGGGTTCACCTGTTACTTTACATCGTGCACAATCAACCTGCCGCCCTGGATGACGAGGCGCGCCTGTTGGCGCAGTCGTTAGGCGAAGTCCTCTCGCTGGCTTTGCAGAACGCGCAACTCTACACCACCTTGCAGCAGGAAGTATCAACACGCCAGCATACTGAAGATCGCTTCTGGGCGACAACGCGCAAGACGGAGACATTGTACTTCGTCAGCCGCGCGCTCATTGGCTCGCGCCGGTTCGATGACATCTTACCGGCGTTGTTGAACAGCCTTGCCAGCGCCTTGCGCGCCGACCAGACCTGGCTGTTGCGTTGCGATCTGGCGAACCAGCAAATCACCGATGTGCTGGTGGGTGGGACAGAGCATCCCCCCATACCCAAACTGAGTTTTGACGCTGCCATAGCGGGTCTGCTCGGCGAAGTGATGCGTGAGGGCCGGCCCATCTTCCTCTCCAAAGAGGCGTTGGCTGCACGGATGCGTATGGATGGACGGCCATGGTATGTGGATGAAGCGGGGGGCGCAGTGGCCCTCGCGCCATTGCTCGCGCGCGATCAACCCTGCGGCGTACTTGTGGCGGTCAACCGTCCCGACCGGCGGGATTTCACGCAGTCAGACGTTGACTTGCTGATGGCGACTGCCGCGCAAATCGTCACGGCGATGCAAAACGCGCAACTCTTCCAGACGATCACCGAAGAACGCGAGCGTCTGCGTACAGTCGTCCAATCCAGCCGCGATGGTGTCATCCTGTTGGGTCTTGACCTGCGTATGCTGGTCGTCAACAAACCGGCGCTGCGCTTTCTGGGGTTGGCGGGTGAACCAGACATGTGGGTTGACCACGCACTGTGGGATGCCGTCAACCAATTGCGCGGCCATGCGCCGCATGTTGTCAAAATCATTCTGGATGAGATGCGGCGGATACGCTCCGGCGAAGAGCAATCGCACGAGGGCGAAACCAAAATTGGCTTGCGGACGATTCAGTGGTTGAGTTGGTCGGTCCGTGGCGTCGAGCAACCGTTGGGGCGGCTCCTGATGTTGCGCGACGTCACCGAAGCCCGCTTCCTGGAGCAATTCCGCGAAGACTTGACGCACACGATGGTTCACGACCTGCGCAATCCTCTGACGGGTATTCACGCCGCACTGACTTTGCTATCGCGGAGCGCCGGCGCGGCGTTGCTGGAGGGACAGCGGCGTGTGGTTGATATTGCGCTCGTCAGTACCGAGCGAATGGTCAAGCTGGTCAATGCTATCCTCGACATTAGCCGTCTGGAGACCGGGCAGATGCCGTTGACGCCTACCGTTTTCCGCTTCTCGGACCTGGTGAATGATCTGGAAGAGATCCAAAGACCGCTGGCGAATGAGCACGACCTGCATTTTGTCAATCAAGTCCCCGAAAATATCCCGCTGGTGCGGGCCGATAAAGACTTGATTGAGCGTGTACTGCAAAATTTGATCGGCAACGCCCTGAAATTTACACCCGCCGGCGGAGAAGTGTCTGTGGCGGCGGAGGTCGAACCTGAAATACCGGACAAACTGCGGATTTCTGTTTCCGACACCGGGCCGGGCATCCCTGTTGAAATCCGGCGCAATCTCTTTACCAAATTCGTGGCCGGGCAGCAAATAGAACGCGGGAGCGGTCTCGGTTTGGCCTTCTGCCGGATGGTTCTGGATGCTCACGGCGAACGAATTTGGGTTTCCAAGACATCGGAGCAGGGCACGACGTTCACGTTTACCTTACCTCTGGCCGGGCCGGCCCTGTAGCGATTATCCCCCCATTGCTTGAGGAGACCAATGAGCATCTCGCTGTTACCCAGACAGATGGAAGACATTCACACGTTGCTCCGTTCGCTGGACTGGCACGCGGTCGGCTACGAGGTGGAGCAGGAGACACAGGCCCGGCTGGTCATCGTCGGCCCGGTGAACAGCGGCAAATCAACGCTCTTCAACCGTCTGCACGGGCGGAAGATGTCGGCGGTGAGCGCCGTGCCCGGCACGACGAAGGGCGTCGTCGAGCATCCCATCGGGCCGTTTCTGCTGGTGGATACGCCGGGTTTTGGTGAAGTATGGGGTATTGACCGCGCCGAGATCGCCCGTGAGGCGACTGCAGGCGCGGATTTGATTCTGCTGCTGTTGGACGCGGCAGCCGGGGTGCGCCAGAGCGACCATGACCTCTACACAACTTTGCAGGGATTGCGTCGCCCGGTGATCGTCGCCCTGAACAAAGCCGATCTCGTGAAAAAGGATCTGCCGTGGATTTTGGAGAATGCTGAGAAGCTTCTCGGCGTGCGTCCCACGCCGATCTCCGCGCAGACGGGGTTGGGGATCGTGGATGGGCTGCTGCCGGCGATTTTGAGCGCGCAGCCGGCGGTCGCTGTGGCGATGGCGCGCGCGCTCCCCGATGTGCGCGGGCACATCGTCAACCGCATTGTGCGCCGGACTGCCTGGATGAATGCGTTGATCTCGCTGCAACCGGTCCCCGGTCTCGACATCCCGCTGCTGTTAGCCTCGCAAACGCGGATGGTGCTGCGCATCGCCGCGGCTTACGGCGAATCCATGAACATCTCCCACGCGCGCGAGCTGCTGACGACGATGGCCGGCAGCCTGCTCTCGCGCTATCTGGGATCGCAAGCCGCGAAACTTGTCCCCGGTTTGGGGTGGATTGTCTCGGCGGCGATTTCGGCGGTCAGCACGTGGGGCATTGGGCAGGCCGCGCGGCGGTATTTCGAGGTGGGGCGCACGATCAAAGGACCGGAGCTGCGTGGTTTGTACCGGCAGATGCGCGCTCTTGCGCCCAAACGTCTGTTTCGTCGTCGCGCCGCAGAAGTGGAAATGGCCGAAGAAATCTCGCCAGAAGCTGTGGACCCTGAAATTGTTGCATGAAAGGCAGGTCGCGTCATGGGGGCTGGTTTTCCCGGGGCTGTCAATGATGATCTTGCCAACGCGGAGACCTTACGCAAGGTTCAGAAGCAACGTCGTATCCAGCTCATCATCGTTGCAGCGGTGGCGCTGGCTGTGGGCTTTTTGATGGGTAAATTTACCCCGGACGACGAAGTATCGCGCGCCCACGTTTTGCTCACCCCGCCGCCTTACTGGGGGCAAGTGTGCGTCCCCGTCGCGTGTGATAGCGAGTCGCCCTTGCCCATGTCCACCGCCGCCGTGCAAGCGCTGCACATCTACATCACCGGCGCGGTGGAGCGTCCCGGCGTCGTCGCTGTGCCAGCGGGCAGCCTGTTGGCCGACGCAGTGGAAGCTGCTGGCGGCGCAATTGCAGACGCCGATCTGGAAAGCATCAATCTGGCTGCGCCGTTGTCGGATAATCAACACATCACTGTGCCGCGCCGGGCGGCGACTGCCACACCCAAACCGGCGGCTGTCGCTACCGTTGCGCCGCCCACCGTCCTGGTGAACATCAACACGGCGACCGCCGCTGAGTTGGAGACATTGCCGCACATCGGCCCGGCGATGGCGCAGCGCATCATCGCCTACCGCGAGGCCAATGGCCCCTTCCAGCGCATCGAAGACCTGCAGAATGTCGAGGGCATCGGAGAAACGCGCTACAAGGACATTGCGCCGTTGATTACGGTGGAGTAGGGAGTGGGGGAGTTGGGAGTAAGAGAGTAAGAATTCGATTTGTCGCTGATTCTGATATTCGCCGATTCTTACATTCGCTGATTCGGACTTTCGTTCACCGGAGTGGTTATGATTGGAATGTTTCTGACGTGGTATGTGACGATGCAGTTCTTCGCGTTGGCGGGGCTGCCGCTGGCGTTTGCGTGGTTGCGGCGGCTGCCGTCGCGGGGGTATGCCGTGGCGAAGGCGCTGGGCTTGCTGCTGGCCGGTGTGATCTTTTGGTGGGGCGGCATTCTCCACCTCTGGGAAAACACAACTTCTGCTGTACTTGTGGCTGTGGTTTTCATTGTCGTTGTGGGATTGTGGGCCATGCGGGGGCAATGGGCGGAGGTGCGTCCGTGGTGGCGGGAACACCGGGGCTTTGTCTTCACCACGGAGGCGCTGTTCCTGGTCGCATTCGCGTTGTGGACGGTGGTGCGCGCGTCGCAGCCGCAGTTGGAGACGGCCGGCGGTGAAAAGTGGATGGAGATCGCGTTCCTCAACGCGGTTTTGCGTTCGCCGCAGGTTCCGCCGCACGACCCGTGGCTTTCCGGTTATGCCCTTTCTTACTATTATCTGGGCTACTTTCTGTTGGGAATGATCACGCGGCTGGCGGCGATCCCGGCGACGGTGGCCTTCAACCTGGGCTGCGCAGGCTGGTTCGCACTGGCGGCGGTAGGCGCTTATGGCGTCGTTTACGATTTGCTGGAACGGCGCGCCGTATTCCGCGCACTGTTTGCGCCGCTGCTCCTGCTCCTGACCGGCAATGCTGAAGGGTTGCTGGAGGTGCTGCACGCCGGCGGCCTGCTCTCGGCCAAATTCTGGGCCTGGTTGGACATCCGTAATCTCAACGCCGCGCCACAGCCGCCGTTTTCCTGGAAGCCCACGCGCTTCTTCTGGTGGTGGCAGGGATCGCGGGTACTCACCGATTACGCGCCCTGGGGCGACCGCATCGAAATCATTGACGAGTTCCCCGCCTTCAGCTTCACGCTAGGCGATATGCACCCGCACGTCTTGGTGCTGCCGTTTGTGTTGCTGGCGGTCGCGCTCGCCTTGAATCTGTACCGGACGTTGCATGAAAAGGAGTTCAGCGCCATTTGGTGGAGGCGTTTTACCCCCTTGATTAGCTACGCGCTGGTGTTGGGCGCGCTCGGCTTTATCAACACGTGGGACTTCCCCATCTACTGGGCCTTGATGGTGGGCGGGATCATCCTGGCGCGTTACGTGCGCGCGACGCCGGAGCTAGAGGAGACCCGGCGTCCGTGGCAGCAGTTCTTCGACGCTGTGTGGGCCACGCTGCCCGAAGGCTTTGTCCTGGGTGTGCTCAGTATCCTGCTGTATTTCCCGTTCTGGTACGCTTTGCGTTCGCAGGCCGGGGGCGTGCTCCCGAACCTTTTTAACGCCACACACTGGCCGCAATTCGTGGTGATGTTTGCGCCGTTGATTGTCCCTGCGCTCGGTGTGATCATCGGCGCGGCGCGTGAGGCAGGGGTGAAGGGGTGGTGGGCATTAGCGGGCGGCGCGGGGTTGGTGATCGCCATCGCGTTGCTGGGGCTGCTGGTGGGCGCAGGCGCGGCGTACCCGTACCTGCAAAGCGTCCTGCGTGGCGAACCGATTCAGGGCCTTTCGGTCACGCCGGAGATGGTCGTCGCCGGCATCAAAACCCGCTGGATGCGCCCCTGGGTAGGCTTGGCCCTGGCGTCCGGCGTGGCCGCCGTGGTTTTGGCGCTCTTTAGCCGTCAGCGGTCAGTGGTTAGCGATCAGTCATCAGCCATCAGCGCTCAGCCCTCAACGACTCCCTACTCCCTACTCCCTACTTCCTACTCCTTCCCCGCCTTACTCGTTCTCATCGGTCTATTGCTTACACTAGCGCCGGAGTACGTCTATCTCAAGGACGTCTTTATGGCGCGGATGAACACCATCTTCAAGTTCTACTTTCAGGCGTGGGTGTTGTGGAGCCTGGCCGGGGCGTGGCAGCTCGCGCTGTGGCTTGATTCGCGTCCCGCGCGGGTGAAATCGCCGGAGTGGCGGTATGTGGCGACCATCGTTTCCTGTCTGTTGATTGTCGTTGGCCTGGTTTACACAGTTCTGGCTGTGCCCGCGCGCGCCGAAGAGCACGGTAATCCGAAGACATTGGACGGTGCAGCGTGGCTGGCGAAGTCCAGGCCCGGCGACTATGCCGCGTTCCAGTGGCTCAACGCGAATGTCGCAGGAGCGCCGGTCATCGTCGAAGCGCCGGGTGACAATTTCCGCGCCTACGTCTACGAAGGGCGCGTCTCCGCGCTGACTGGGCTACCAACGGTGTTGGGGTGGGCCGGGCATCAGCGTCAATGGCGCGGCAACTACGACGAACCCGCGCGCCGCGAGAAAGACCTGGAAACCCTCTTTACCACCCTCGATGAAAACGCCGCGTGGGAGATCCTGACGCGCTACAACGTGGCCTACATCTACATCGGCCCTGTCGAGCGCGAGCGCTATCCCGCCGAAGGGCTGGCGAAGTTCGCGGCGATGTTCCCAGCGGTGTATCAGGGTGGGGATGTGGTCATTTATGGGGTGGGGCGCTAACTCTGCGCGAAAGACGAATCAACTCCTGGCATAGGAATTTCTCATTAACTGGCGTTCACCAGCGGTTGGATGAAAATTTCAACCGCGAATCACGCGAATCTTCGCTAATTTTCAAAAGATTTGCGTAGATTAGCGAGATTAGCGGTTTATTTTCAAGCGGTTTATTTTCAAGGGAGGCCATATTTATGGAACATTGTGACGGATTCTTACAAGGTGTGCGCAACGCGAAGATTTATTATCAGGCCTGGTTGCCGGAAACGGAATGTAAAGCTGTGCTGTTGATCGTCCACGGGCTGGCGGAGCACTGCGGGCGGTATATGAACGTCGTCAATCACTTCGTCCCGCTTGGGTACGCCGTCTATGGCCTGGATCACATCGGGCATGGCAAATCCGAAGGCGCGCGCGTCTACGTGGATCGCTTCACAGATTACACGGACACGCTCAAGCGCTACTTCGACGCAATCCGTCTGGAGCACCCGGACAAGCCGGTCTTTCTCGTGGGACACAGCATGGGCGGGCTGATCGGCGCATTGTATCTGCTCGAACACCAAAACGAACTGGCGGGCGCGGTGCTCTCCGGGCCGCTGGTGAAAATGGCGGGCGATATTTCGCCCATGGTCGTCTTCATGGGGAAACTACTTTCGGTGCTGATGCCCAAGACTGGATTGACAGCTTTGGCTGCAGAAGGTATCAGCCGCGATCCTGCCGTCGTGCAGGCTTACGTCAATGATCCGCTGGTGTACACGGGCAAAATAACGGCGCGCCTGGCGGGCGAACTCGTCGCGGCGACACAGCGCATCACCGCCGAAGCTGCCAAAATCACCCTACCGCTCCTCATCGTGCAGGGCAGCGAGGACAAGCTGGTTGATCCGGCAGGCGCAAAGCTGTTGTACGATACGGTCAGCTCTGTCGACAAGACGCTGAAAATCTACGAAGGCTTCTATCACGAAGTCTTTAACGAACCAGGGCGTGCGCAGGTTTTGGGTGACGTGGAAGCGTGGTTGGCGCAAAGGGCATAAAACAGATTGCCAGACACTTGCACATTCAGCACTTTGATGCTATAGTAAAACCAGATCGACAAAGCAGGTATAGCCTTATGCGATACAGTCAAAGCCGATTCACCCTTGCCGTTGCGAGCCTCCTTACCCACAGGAGGCATTGCCGTTTGGGTGCGCATTGACTCGCGTTAAGGCTTTCGTCATTTCAAAAAACGCCTCCCAAACGGGGGCGTTTTTTCATGGGATAACAAACGCGGGCACGGTCGGAGACCGGCCCGAGCACAAAGTTTAGCGCGCTGTGGCCGGTCTCCGACCGAGCCACCGCCGGCAAGGAGTCTCGATGTGAGATTCCACACCAGCGATCACGAATAGCTTGCGCGGATCACAATCCGGCGCTGCGGGAACGGCGGATTGTGATCCGCCTTAAGCGTTAAGGCAAGGTCATTTTATTCGAGAGGTTTGCAATGCAGAACAATATCCAGTGTCATCAGGAGGTGTTCCCCCGGACGCCCGCAGCATCGGCGTCCGGCGATCTCGCGTTGTGATTGAAGATTGGTTGATTGGAGATTGGTTGATTGCAAATTCACAACACGAGGAGATGAGAGGATGAACACCGAGATCGAAAATTATATTCCATGGGACATCGAAAGCTACTGGCGCGAGCGTTGGGCGCGGGAGCAAACGTACCGCACGCCGATGCCCCGGCCTGGACAAAAAACCTACTATTGCCTGGACTTCTTCCCCTACCCTTCCGGGGCCGGGCTGAGCGTCGGGCACGGGCGCAACTACGTGCCCAGCGACGTCATCGCCCGCTACCACCGGATGCGCGGCGAGACGGTGCTGCACCCCATGGGCTGGGACGCCTTCGGCCTGCCCGCCGAGAACGAGGCGATGAAGCGCGGCAGTCATCCCGCCGAAAGCACCGCGCACTACGCCGCCAACTACCGCCACCAACTGGACCTGTTGGGCTGCTCCTACGACTGGGAGCGCGAATTCACCTCCGCCGATCCCGCCTTCTACCGCTGGAACCAGCACTTCTTCCTGATGCTGTACAAGAAAGGGTTGGCCTACCGCGCCGAGGCCCCCGTCAACTGGTGCGAAAGCTGCCAGACGGTGCTGGCTGCCGAGGAGATCGAGGACGGCGCTTGCTGGCGTTGTCACAACCCCGTCGTGCGGCGCAAACGCAAGCAGTGGTACATCCGCGTCACCGCCTACGCCGAAGAGCTGTACGCCGACCTGGCGCGTCTGGACTGGCCCGAACACATCCTGGCGATGCAACGACATTGGATCGGGCGGAGTGAGGGGGTGGAAATAGAGTTGCAAGTTGAAAGTTACAAGTTGAAAGTTGGGCGTCACGCCGCTTCCCAATCCCCGATCACCGATCACCAATCACCCAATCACCAATTACCAATTACCAATCCCGCGCTCTCCGTCTTCACCACCCGCCCCGACACGTTCTTCGGCGTGACGTTCGTGGCGCTGGCGCCGGAGCATCCGCTGGCCGAAAGTATCTGCACGCCGGAGCAGCGAGAGGCCGTTCGCGCCTACATCCGCCAGGCGGAAAACCGCTCCGACCTGGAACGACACACCCGCGAGCCTGACGGCGTCCCCACCGGCGCTTATGCTGTGATGCCCAATGGCGAGCGCGTCCCGATCTTCGTCGCCGACTACGTGCTGGCGGAGCACGGTTCCGGCGCGATCATGGGCGTTCCGGCGCACGATACGCGCGACTACGCCTTCGCGCAGAAATACGGCCTGCCGGTCAAAGTCGTCATCGCGCCGCCTGCCGGTGCGGGGAGGGTTGAGCTGCCCTACACCGAACCTGGCGTAATGATCAACTCCGGCGACTTCGACGGCATGGACTCGGTCGCCGCGCAAGACGCCATCGCGGATTGGCTGGTAGCACAGGGCAAGGGGAAACGCGCCGTCCACTACCGGCTGCGCGACTGGCTGGTCTCGCGGCAACGGTATTGGGGGACGCCGATCCCGATCATCCACTGCCCAACGTGCGGAGAAGTGCCCGTGCCCACGAACGATCTGCCGGTGACGCTGCCCCCGCTGCCCGACTATCGCCCGCGCGGGGACGGGAAGTCGCCGCTGGCGAACCTGCCGGACTTCGTCAATGTCACCTGCCCGCGCTGCGGCGGCCCTGCCGAGCGCGAAACCGACACAATGACGGGCTTCGTCTGCTCATCGTGGTACTACCTGCGCTTCGTCGATCCGCACAACGCCACGCAGCCCTTCGACCCGGCGGAAGTCGCTCGCTGGCTGCCGGTGGACGTCTACGTCGGCGGCGCGGAGCACGCAGTCGGCCACCTGATGTACGCGCGCTTCTGGACGAAGATGCTGGCCGACGCCGGGCTGGTGGAGTTCCGCGAGCCGCTGCCGGTGCTGCGCAGCCAGGGCGTCCTGCACGCCCGCGAGCCGGGGACAGGCCGCCCCGTGCGTATGTCGAAGTCCAAAGGCAACGTCGTCGCGCCGGAGGACGTCATCAGCCGTTACGGCGCCGACGTGACGAGGCTGCACCTGATGTTCATGGGGCCGTTCGAGGCCAACGTCGTCTGGGAAACGGAGGACGACGGGACAACGCCGCAGCACATCGAAGGCGTGCGGCGGTTTTTGCAGAAGGTGTGGCGAGTGGGGAATGGCAAATGGCAAATGGCAAATGGCGAAGGGGGCGTAGCGAATGGCAAATGGCAAATTGTGGGGGCAATGCACCGGACGATTCGGGAGGTGACGGAGGAGGTTGAGGCGCTGCGGTTCAACAAGGCGATCAGCGCACTGATGACGTTCACCAATGCGCTGGAGGCTTACCGGCGTGCGTTTGGCGATACGCCCAACTTCGTGGCGGCGCGGGCGATGCTGCTGAAGCTGCTGGCTCCGTTCGCGCCCTTCATCGCCGAGGAACTGTGGCAGCGCACCGGCGGGCAAGGCAGCATCCATCACCAGGAGTGGCCCGCCTTCGATGCGGCGCTGGCGCAAGCGCAGACGGTGGAAATTGCGGTGCAGGTCAACGGGAAGGTGCGCGCCCGCATCAGCATCGACGCGGACGCCGACGAGGAAGTCGCACGGGAGGCGGCGCTGGCAACGCCCGTCATCCAGCAAGTGCTGGCCGAGCATCCCGCGCGCCGGATCATCGTCGCGCCGGGACGGCTGGTGAATGTGATCATCTAGCCCGTAAAACGTGATGCGTGATACGTGAAGAACCTGTCACGCATCACGCATCATTTCTACAGCACTGCGTTCAAGTCCAGGCCGCGGGCGGCGGCGCGTTCGGCCATCCAATCGCGCTCGGTGGCGGGCGGAGGTAGCACTTCTTCCTCTGGACGGCGCACCATCGACAGCGCGCCGACCGGACAGGCGACGGTGCAGACGCCGCAGCCCACACAGCGCAGCGCATCGACGTGGACGATGCCATCCACGGACAATGCCCCGAACTGGCATTTCTCCACACACGCACCGCAGCCGATGCAGGCATCTTCGTCCACCTGGTTGACGAACGCCGACCGTGCAATCACGTTCGCCAGTCCCAGATCAACCATCCCGCGCAGGATGCCGCACGCGCACGTGCAGCAATTGCAGATGTACCACGATCCCTGCTGGTTGTTGCTCACCGAGTGAACCAGGCCCGCCTCGGCGGCGCGGCGCAACGTCGCCATCGCACCCTCTTGGGTCAGCGCGCGCACCGTTGTGCTCTGATCGAACGCGCCGGGCGTGGCGCTGAAGACCATACAGACGTCGAGGGGGTGCTCGCAGGGTTGGCCGATGAGCGCCTGCTGCTTGCGGCACAGGCAGTCCATCACGCCCCACGCCTTGGCATGCGCGACGATGTCAGCGGCGCTCTCGAAAGGCCGCACTTCCATATCCACACGCACACTCTGTTCGACGGGCACGACACGATGAATTTGCGGGGTGATCCCCACCATTGTGCCGAATGCCTGATGATAGTAGTCCTCGAACAGGCGCGCAAATTCGGCGTCAATCGTGTTCACCTGCATCTCGTAGATGCCGACGGCGAATGGCATCAGGCCATAGCCGAGTCCCGCCTCCGTGCGTCCGGCAGTAATCAACCCACGCCGTACCATCTCTTTGAGCTGCTTGCGCAAGGCCGACACATCGCGGCCCAAGCGGGCGGCAATTTGATTCGGCGTTTCTAGTGTCAGGCGCAACTGCGCGGCTAACGCAGCCTCTTCTGGCGTGAAGATGTGCGCCAGCAGCCGCAGTTCCACGCCATCATCGGTGGGCGGGAAGCCGTTGGGCAGCGCGTCCAACCGTTCCGCCAGCAATTTGTACGGGTTGTCACTCATCGTTCCTCCTGATCCACTTTCAAAATGACAAACACACAACTGGCATCTTTATGCTCTTTGACGGCGGCGCACGCTGCCTCTTCGACACGGTAATCGTCGCCGGCTCCGGCCCATTCCACCGCCTGTTGGAGAAAGCCGACCAATCCGTGGCACAGATTCTCTGGAGCGCTATGCTGTCCCCAGCAGAAGGGACACGGACTGGCGGTGTAGATAAATTGCCCACCGGCTACCTGGAACGTGGTTTGCACATCACCTGATGGATTGTCGTTGGTGATGGCTTGAAGGACAGCGCTGACCCGTTGTGCGGGTGGCAACGCTTGGAAAGCTGTACTCTGCACATTGAGGACGGCGGTCAAATGCGGTGCTAACGCCAAAAACGACGCGCGCCCGGCTCGCAGGGCCATCCCGTGGCCCGCGTGCGGGCCATACATTTTGACCAACATCGCGTTCAACGCGCTGAAATCAGCGAAATCCACTTCCCGGGCGTCATCGTATGGCGGCAACCCTTCAATCCAGCTATGTAGACCGGCGAGCTGCAAAACCTTGGCGAATCCGAGCTTGCCGCTGATCCCGGCAATCACGTCCAGGTAAACACGCGCGCGGTGGTTAGACAGGAAATGTCTTCCGCGTTCCATACGCCCCCTTCGGTAGTTTATGACCGTCTTTGACGGTAAAGTGACGGATTGACGGTTGCTGCCATCTTTTCGAGATCGAGATTGCATCCCAAGAATGGCAGGATGCGCGCCAGTTGTGGCCTGGGATCGGCCAGCATAGCGTTGTAATCAACATCCAGGTAGGTCAGGTTGGGCTGTTTGTCCAGCCAGGTGTGGACTTCGCGCACATGCTTTTCGAACAGACGCGCCATATCTGCGTCATTGCTCTTGTCGGGATCTTCGCCGCGGCGGACGAGCATTTGTTTTTGCGAAGCCAGGATTTCGTCCATGCTGCGGCGCATAAAGAGGATTTTGTAGGTATGATCGGGCGGCAGGTGCATCAATAAGGCTGAGATGATCTTTACAACTTTGCCCTCGGCTTCTTTTATCCACAGTGTGTCGCCCTCGGGCAACTTTTTAACACGCTCGAATTCATAGTAACCCTGAGGGTTGTCAGCGTTGGGTTGGCGGATGTGATCGGTGAGCACTTCCAGCCCACCGGCTTCCAGCATTTTCATCATCATCGAGGTGCCAGAACGCGGCAATCCCGAAACGACAATGACGGCTTGCGGCGCTTTCCGAAAAAAGCGGCTGAACAGTTTCAACTGGCTCCTCCTATTTAACCTTTGCAGTGGGGATGTTTGCTGTTGACGGGTGTCAATGTTGTCAACGTCTGCCGGATATGCGGTATAGCATGGCATCGAAGGTGTTGCCCGCAAGATTAGCCGTGTTGATCATGCGCAGTATCATCTCGATGGCGGCGGCTTGGGCTGCGCCGTAAGTCTCAATCAACACTTGGCGGCTTGCGGCATCCGGGTGGCCTGCGGCTTCAGCCCATTCGCGTGCGTAAAGGATCGCCGTGATTTCTTCCGGCGGGCATTGATCGGCGACGCCTTCAAGCAACTGTTGGATTTCTTCGTCAGGGAGGCCGTTCTTGCGCGCGAGCTTGACGTGGAAGTCGGCGCAATAGCGACAGGCGTTCACCTGCGTGACCGCCAGCATCAGACGCTCGCGGAAAGCCGGGGCGATTAACTGCATCGCGGTGTGAATCTGCGCGCGCTGCCGTAGCATATAACGCGCGTCATCCAGGAATTCGGCAATGCCGGGATAGGTGCGCTTGTGGAACCCGCCGAACGGCGTTGCGGCAGCGTCGCGGTAGCGTCTGATCCACTGGCCCACATGGTAAAGCAGGCTGTGCGGGATCACTCCAGCGAGCGTGGCAAGCAGGCGGTACGCCGCGCCGGGCACGGAGACCGCACGATCGGCTTGCAGGTCGCGTAGTGACTGGGCGACCACGGCATCCGCGGACATCCACGCAAAAGCGGGAACTCCGTGTTTGTCAATGTTGTTAGCATCTTGGAATTCGGTGCGGGTGAAGCCGGGGCAGAGCGCCTGGATGCGCACACCGGTCCCGGCCAACTCCTGGTATAACGCCTCGCTGAAGCTTTTGAGATAAGCTTTGGTCGCGCTGTACGTGACGCTGCCGGTGACTGGGAAGAACGCCACAAACGAAGCGACGTTGACAATCGCCCCACAATGTCGCGCCATCATGCCCGGCAGCGCGGCGCGCGTCAGACGCACGGCGGCCAGCACATGCACGCGGATCATAGCCTCCTGGCTCGCTATGTCATTTGCCGCAAATGTGCCCGGTGTGCCAAACCCGGCGTTGTTCACCAGAAAATCGAGGGATTCGACCTCCGCTATGCGCACTTCGACTTTGGCGACGTCGGCGGGATCGGCCAGGTCGGCGACCAGCACTTCGGCTTGCACGGCGAACTCGCGGGTCAGTTCCTCGGCGAGCGCCTGTAGCCGCGCTTCACGGCGCGCGACCAGAATGAGGTTGTAGCCGGCGCGGGCCAATTGCCGCGCATAGCTGGCGCCGATCCCGCTGGATGCGCCAGTAACGAGTGCTGTGCGATTGTCACGGGCCTGGCGGAGCGGCGACGGCAGACGAGCGCGCTGGCGCTGCCACATCGTGAAGCCGATGGCGGCGCTGGTTGCCAGCCCCAGACCTAACCAGAGCGTTTTACGTTGCGAATGTTTGCCTGTCATATTCGATAGCCCCCGAACCTCACGCCTTATCGTCGCCCGGTGCAGCGAGCGGCAGTGTGAAGCTGAAGGTGCTGCCCACCCCCTTCGTGCTGGCGACGCTCACTTCGCCTTCCAATTGTTCGACGATGTGCTTGACGATGGACAAGCCCAGGCCATGCCGATGGGATTTGATGTCCCCTACTCTGGTGAACGCATCGAACACGTAGGGAAGGTCCTGGCTCGCAATGCCGACGCCGTAATCCTTCACCCAGAAGCGCGCACTTCCCTGGCGGGTGGGGTTGGTGAGGTAAGTGGGCAGTTCTTCCCAACCCAGTTCGATGCGCGGCGCTGGTCCGCCGTATTTGATGGCGTTGCTGATGTAGTTGACCCACACTTGTACCACCCAGGGCGCATATCCGTGGACGACGGGCCATGTGTCTGGCATAATGATGTGCGCCTCGTGATGTTCGATCAAAAACCGTAAACGCCGCAGGGTTTCCTGGATGATGCTCTTCATCTCCAGCGCCGAACGCGGAACGTCCTGTTGGCGGACATTCGCCAGTAGCAGCAGATCGCCGATCAAATTGTCCATATCGTGCACGGCCTGGCTGATAATGCCCAAACTTTCGCGGGCTTCTTCGGGGGAGATGTCATCATATTCCATCCGCAAAACCTCTGCATAGCCCTGGATTGGGCTGAGGAGGTGGCGTAGATCGTGGGCCACCATCTGCGAGAACAGGTTCAGGTCTGCATTGAGGGCGGCCAATTTCTTGTTCAATTTTTGGAGGGTCATCATATCCGCGAAGCGCGCCCTGGCGATGATGATAGCGCGTTCCAGTTCGCGGATGCCGAGCGGCTTCATCAGATAGGCGGAAATGCCGGCGTGCGCCGCCGATTCGACCAACTCCTTGTCGTCATACGCTGTGAGCGCGATCACTGGCGTCGGACAGGTTTCCTGGATCAGTTGACTGGCCTGGATGCCGTCAATTTCGGGCATACGGATGTCCATCACCACAACGTCGGGGCGCAAGCTTTGCGTCATGGTGACGGCTTCCAGGCCGTTCGTCGCCAGACCTACCACTTCACAACCGTATTCTGTTAACAAGGTGGAGATCGTCTGGGCTACCAGATTGTCGTCTTCAACAATTAAAATCCGCACACGCTGTCCGTCTATCACCATCCAATTGTGCTCCGTTTTATCCGAAAATTCGCGCATTGTTGGCGCACTGACCACTCATTCGTCGGTTTCTGCTGGCAGCTCTGAGCCGAGCAGCAGTGTGAAGTAGAATGTGCTGCCCTTGCCTTCGACGCTTTCCGCCCAAATGCGTCCGCCATGCCCCAGGATGATGTGCTTGGCAATCGCCAGTCCCAATCCTGTGCCTTCGTCGGCCCGCGCGCGGTCGGTCTTGTAAAACCGCTCGAAAATGCGCGATACCTCGTCCGCCGGGATGCCTGCTCCCGTATCTTTCACCGCAATGAGCATTTCTGATCCTACGACGTCGGCTTTGATCGTGACGTTGCCGCCAGCGGGCGTGAATTTTATGGCATTGTGCAACAGATTCATCACCACCTGCTGTACCCGTCGTGAATCGGCCAACACAGGTGGGGCATCGTCCGGGATGATGGATTCGACGGTGATGTTCATCCGCTCAGCCTGGGGCGCTAATCGCTTGATCGGTTTCTTGATGAGCTTGGCAACCGGGGTTGATTTGAGGCGCAGCGGCACTCTGCCAGACTCGATTTGTGATAGCTCCAATAACTCTTCTACCATTTGCGTCAGCGCGCTCAATTCCGATTCGATGAAACTGAGGAAACGTCGGGCGGCCTCTGGTTCGTCAATCGCGCCGTCTTTCAGCGTCTCGACGACCAGTGAAAGTGAGGCGAGTGGCGTGCGCAGTTCGTGTGAGATATTGCTGATGAAGTCGCGGCGGATGGTCTCCAGCCGCCGGACGTGGGTGAGGTCTTGCAGCATCACCAGGAAGCGCGTCGGTTCCGGTTCATTGAGCGGGGTGATGATGGCTTGCAGGAAAGTGTTGCGCAGGGTAGGTTCTATGGTGCTGGTTTGCTCCACACCGCTTTGCCGACATAAGTTCCACAACTCCACCAATTGGTGCTCGCGGACCACTTGCGCGAAGGTGCGGCCTTGGGCATCTTTGCCGGGGAACGCCAGAATACGCAGCGCGGCGGGATTCGTCAACAGAATCTGGCCGTTGTTGTCGGTGATGATGACCCCGTCGGCCATCGTGTTCAGCACGCCGGAGAGGAAGGTCTGCTCCTGCGCCAACATGGCGACTTTGTCGTTGAGTTGGTCGGCCATGTGATTGAAGGCATGGGTCAAGCGCGCCATCTCGTCGCGTGTGGTAGGCAAAAGTCGCGCGCGCATATCGCCCTGCGCCACCCGTTCCACCACGTCGGTCAACTGCCGGATGGGATTGGCGGTGCGCGAGGCGATGTAGGTCGCCAGACCAATCGAGAGGATGGCGAGGAGCAGGCCGGTTATCATAATCGTCCGGCTCAAGCGCCCCACAGCTTGCTCAATTTCGTGGAGGGGAATGGCGATGCGCACCACACCGGCTGGTTCCCCCGTGGCTGAACCATCACGGCGCGCCAACACAGCCACGTACAGCAAATCTGTTCCCAGTGTGCGGCTGAAACGCACCGCCGTGCCCGTGCCCGTGCGGATCGCCTGCGAAACTTCGGGCCGGTAAAGGTGATTCTCCATGTTCGCCGGATCTACTTCCGAATCACCGAGCACAACCCCATCCAGGCCAATGACCGTCACCCGGCTATCAGATAGCGCCGCCCATTGGCGGATGTGGGCGTCCAGCGCGGCGGGGTTGGCCGATAAGTCGTCCAGACACGCCACGGCGCTGTCGGCGATCAACCTGGCCTCAGTCAGCACACGCGCTTCCAGGTCTGCGCGTCGCACCCGACGGACCAGCCCTGACAGATATAACGTCAGCCCTAGCGTGGCAATCAGGATGATGATTGTATATGGAATGATCATGCGCCATCGGATCGAAGAAAACATAGTTATCCCTCAAAACGATAACCGGCGCCGCGCACTGTCACGAGGCGGGTGGGCTGCGCCGGGTCAAGTTCGATCTTCTCCCGCAACCAGCGGATATGTACATCAACCGTGCGGCTGCCGCCGCCATAATCCCACCCCCATACTTCTTCGAGCAGTTGTTCACGGGTGAGGGTTTTGCCCTGACGTTGGGCAAGAAAGACAAACAGTTCGTACTCTTTAGGTTTCAGGGGCAGCAATTGTTCCCTCAACCATACTTCGTGTCGGTCCAGATCAATCACGAGGTCTTCGAACTGCAACCGCTGTGTGGATGTGGGGGTGGATTCTGCCGCGAACTCTTCGCGTAGCAGACGCACCCGGCGCAGTTGCGCTTTGATGCGCGCGAGCAACTCACGCATACTGAATGGCTTGGTCAGATAGTCATCGGCGCCTACCTCGAAGCCTACGATCTTGTCGACTTCGTCCGTGCGCGCGGTCAGCATCAGAATCGGGATGCGCATCTCCTGGCGCAGGATGCGGCATACCTCGAAGCCGTCCATGCCGGGTAGCATAATATCGAGCAGGACGAGGTCCGGCTGTTCATGGTGCGCGATTTCCACAGCCTTTTTCCCAGCTGTTGCCGTCAGCGCCTCGTAACCTTGTTTGGCGAGGTTGTACGCCAGTGTCTCCCGCAAAACGCGATCGTCTTCGACGATCAAGATTTTCTCGCTCATGGGACCTCGACTACACCGTATCCATCTGCGCGCGATAATGGATTTCCGGCAGCTCGCGCAACCGGGCGGCGGCCTGTTCTGGCGTCAAATCGCGCTGCGCCTCACCGAGCATCTCGTAACCGACCATGAACTTCTTCACCGTCGCTGACCGCAGCAGTGGCGGGTAGAAGTGTGCGTGCAACTGCCAATGCGTGGTATCGTCCATATCACTCGGCGCGCCGTGCCAACCCATGGAGTAGGGGAACGAGGTCTCGAAGAGATTGTCGTATTTGACGAGTAGCCGTTTGAGCGCCTGCGCGAGCGTATCCCGCTCCCCGTCATCCAGGTCGGGGAAGCGCGCGACGTGGCGGCGTGGCATCAGCAGCACCTCGAACGGCCAGACGGCCCAGTAGGGCACCACCGCCAACCAATGTGCGTCTTCGACAATGACGCGAACCCCCTCGGCTGCCTCGACTGCTGCGTATTCAACCAGCATCGGCTCACCGTGCGCTGTGAAATACGCGCGCTGCTCACGTTCTTCTTTGGCCGGCTCGTTGGGCAGCGCGCTGCCGGCCCAAATCTGCCCGTGGGGATGCGGATTCGACGATCCCATAATGGCGCCGCGGTTTTCAAAAACCTGCACCCAGCGATACTCCCGCGCCAGTTCGGTAGTCTGCGCGGCCCATACGTCAACGACGGTGCGGATGTCGGCGGCGGGCATTTCCGCCAGGGTGAGGTCGTGGCGCGGGGAGAAGCAAATCACGCGACTCGTGCCGCGCACAGCCTCAGCCCGCAACAGGGGATGCGGCTGGAAGGTCACTTCTGGCGTGTCGGGTAGCAGAGCCGCAAAGTCGTTGGTGAACACGAACGTGCTCGTGTACGCTGGATTCATCAGGCCACCGGCGCGCGCGTTGCCGGGGCAAAGATAGCAACTGGGATCATAACTGGGGCGCTCTTCGTGCGGCGGGCGTTCCACCTGACCCTTCCACGGGCGCTTGGTACGGTGCGGCGAGACCAGGACCCAGTCGCCGGTCAGCGGGTTATACCGCCGGTGCGGATGTTCTGTGGGATCAAAGGTGTTCACTGATAACTCCTCGATAATGCACAATGATTGCCCGCTATTATAACCTGATATTGTCTATATGCACAATTTAATTTTCTGCTCCTCGTATCACCAACGGCAGATACACCCGCTCCCACAACGCCGTTGTCGTCAGGCTGCTGGCTGCGCTCACCGCTCTATTTCCCTGCGATGTCGCCGTGACGGTCGCGGTATCCGCCGCCGCTCCAAGCCCGGCGGGAACGTGTACGCGCACATTGACCCACGCCTTGCCGCCCGCCGACAGGTTTACCTGCGCCGCCGAGAGCGTCGTCGGCCACAGCGCGTCGCTCACACGCAAATCGAAAGTATCTGCCACTGCGCCGGTATTCTCCACCGTCAGCGTGTAGACGACGGTCGCGGTGGGTTTCCCGCTCCCGGCAGCTACAGATGGCGCCAGCATCACCCCGTAAGTCGGCGTGACCGTGTCGCCGGTGACGACGACCTCGCGCGTCAGCTCCACCGTTCCGCAGCCGTTCGTCGCCGTGACGCGCACCGGGTACGCGCCGCTCATCGTGTATGTGTGGGTGACCGGGTTGCCTGGCGCTGTGCCGCCATCGCCGAAGCGCCACGTGTAGGTGATCGGCAGGAACGCCGTTGATGTGGGCGGCAGCGCGGTGAAGGCGACGTTCTGGCCCGTCTGCGGGTGCAGCGGCGCCCAGGTGAAGTCCACCGCGGGGAGCGGCGCACACGGAATCTGGCAGACGACCTGGACGGGGATGGTGAGGGTGCCCGTGGTGGGGTCGTTGTGGAAGACTTTGAGCGCGGCGGTATAGACGCCCGGCGCAGCGCAGTGAATGTTGACGTCGAGATCGGCGGCGCCCGGCCCGGCGACCGTTCCACTCAACGGGTGCGCCGTCAGCCACGGCACGTCGCAGGCCGCGATCGCGGCCTGCACCGCCGCCAGCGCGTTGATTTCGCCCCAGCCGGTCGCGTGATTGGGCACGTTGCCCGGCCCCTCATCGCCGTTTTGGGTCGCGTAGGGGATGGGCGTCGCCGTCTGTTCGATGAGCGTTTCTGTGGCGGCGTAATCATCCACCAGACACGGCCCGGCTTCCCACATCAGGGCCACCAACCCGGCGACGTGCGGTGCGGACATTGAAGTGCCGCTCCAACTGGCGTACTCTGTGTCGCTGCCGTTCAGGCTAGAGCGGATGTTCACGCCCGGGGCGACGACTTGCGGCTTCAACGCGGCGTATCCGCGCGGGTTGATGAGGTCGAGGTTGTCGGTCGGCCCCCAGTTGGAGTGGGGGGCGTACAGGCCATCGCTCTGGCCGGTGGAGCCGACGCCCGTCACGTTGCCGTAGCGGGCGGGATTGCCCACGGTGTTCAGGCCGGGTGGATACGCGTAGTTGCAGTTGCTCGCGTTGCCGTTGGAGAAGATGGGATAGATGCCGGCCGCGTGCCAGGCGTCCACAACGTTGCGGAACCAACCATCATACGCGCGGGCGCAGTCACCCCAGGAGTTGTTGACGATGTGGGGGCGTTTGGCGGGGTCGCGCCGGTACGGATCATCCGCAGGATACGGCGCGACGATCCACTCCGCGCACGTCAGCAGCGCCACGTCCGGGCAACCGCTGCTGGCATTACAGGCATCGCAGGCGATCCACTGCGCGCCCGGCGCCATGCCGATCTGATTGCCCGCGCCATCGTCGCCGACCATAATGCCCATCGTGTGGCTGCCGTGCCCGTGATCGTCGAACGGCGCTGTTTTGCCGGTGTCGGCATCCAGCCAGTTGTAAGCGTGCTCGAACGCGCCGTCGCCCAGATTGCCCCGGTAGCGCTTCACCAATGCCTGGTGGGTGTAGCGCACGCCAGTGTCAATGTTCGCCACGACGATGCCCGCGCCACGGTAGCCCAAATCCCACACCGCATCGGCGTGGACATGCGCGAGGTTGGGTTCGCTGCCAACGCCATCCGGCGATGCCGCGCCGGTTGTGTAGCCGATCAGGCCGAGTGTGCGCCGCGCGTGCAACGCTGCGATTTCGCTGTAGCCTAGCAGGTCGTTGAAAGTGCGCCGGTTCGACTTCTCGACCACGATCACATTATCCACCCAGAAGGCGCGATAGGGCACACCCCGCGCCGCAAGATAAGCGCGCACTCTGCTCTGCGCGCGTTCCGCTGTCTCTTGCAACGCCTGTACCACAAACGCGCCGCGCGCCTCCCAGTCCAGCGCGAAGGCCGGCGTCAGGTCGGGGCGTTCGCGGAAGCGGATGATGTAGCCGGTCGTCTCGTCGTCGGCCAACGCCGCCGCCAGTTGCGGCTCGACCGCGATGCCGGGGAGCGCCGGTGCTGTTGCGCTCTCGCTCAGGCTGATCTCGGACCGCGCCTGCGTCAGGCCTGATTCGACCACGCGATAGGCCAGCGGCGCGCTCCCGGTGTTGGCGAGGGTCAGCGCGAAGGTGGTGGTCTGGCTCACATACGCGGTGACAGGCGCGAGCGTCATCGGCGCAAGGGTGACTGCCGGGCGCGGCAGCGTAAAACCCTGCGTGCGGGTGACGCCGCTCGTGACTGTGACGGTATTCAACTCGACCGCCGTATACCCTGGCGCGTAGGCCGTCGCCGTATACGTCCAGGCGATCAGTTCCGCCGGGCCATAATGACCGGTAGCGGCGTCCACCGGCAAAGCCAGCCCGCCGGGTTCCACCAAGACAAAGGCGCGTGTGACCGGGGCGCGGTTCGGGGTCTCCGCATCCAGCACCACACCTTCCAACCAGCCGCGTTCGGCGCAGAATGGGCAATCGCGCCACCGCGCAAAGGGAGCCGGGGCGAGCGCCCCCTGTCCTGCTGTGCCGCCGAGCGTCCAGAACGTCTCGATGTCCGCATCGCCAAAGGAGCCGTGAGCTGGTCCCAGGTTGCCTCCCTGCGCCGTTAGCAGGTCGGGCGGACTGTCATCCCACGTGTTCGTGGTGTAGTCGTAGGCCCACACGCCGCGTTGCGGTGTCCATCCGACCAGGCCACCCAGCGTGTATATCCGACCCTTGCGCGGGTCTTCGACCAGCAAGGGGGTGCGGTGATACGGCAGATTTGCCAGCGGCTCCCAGGCGTCGGTGGAAGGGTCGTAGGCGTACCAGCCATAGTAAGCATCGTAATGTCCACCGGCGAAGAGCCGTCTGTGGTACGCGCTGCCCACGCTGCCGCCCAGAAAGAAGCCGTAGCCGCTCTGCAACGGGCAGCTTGCCCTGGTTGTCCAGGTGTTGGTGGCCGGATTGTAGGTGTAAGTTGGGCAGTCAGCGGGATAACTGCTCTTGGCGCTGCCGCCTGCCGAATAGAGCTGCCCGTTGAGCACACCGCTGGCTTGTCCGCCACGCGCGGTGGGCAAATCCGCCCCGGTAGACCAGACGTCGCGGGCGATGTCGTAGATGTAGAGTGTGCGATAGCCGGTAAAGCTGGCGTCGAAGCCGCCCGCGATGTAAAAGCGGCTGCCGATCAGGCCATAAGCGCCGGCAAAGCGCGCCGCCGGCATGGGGGCGCGGCGCGACCACGCGCGCGCCGCGATATCGTAGCACCAGTGTGCGTTGGTTGGCTGCGGCGACACCGCTCCGGTCAATCCGCCGACGAAGCAGAGCATACCGTCATTGTAATAGCTGTGCCCCCAATAGAGGGCCGGTTCATTCCCTGTGGTCACGTCTGCCCACACGCTGTCGCCGCCAATGCGCGTCGTCAGACTGGTGACACCGGTATAGCCGTTGCCGGTGGCGGTCACTGTCGCCGCGACTTCGACGCCGGCGGGCAGACAAGTCGCGGGGTGGACGGCGACTGTGAAATCGGCATCCGCGCCGGCAGTCAGGGTGAGCGCTGGTGGTCCACTGATGGCGGCGTTGGTCGTCAATACAGTGTAGGTCAGGGGGAAGATGCCATCTGCGCCGGTGTAATTGAACAGGTTGAGCGTGTATGTGTCGGTGAGCGCGGCGCAACTCACCGACGATAGCGTTGCGGGCGCGAGGTAGAGACCCGGCGCGAGGCATTGCGCGGCAATCGTCCCGCTGACTGTGTGTGGCGCAGCGCCGAACTGGTCGCCGGTAATCGTCCACGGTAGGTTCCAGGGCGACTCCGCGCAGTCTGGCAGGGTGACGGTGGCGCAGAAGTCGTAGGTTCCATTGACCCACGCGCCCCATGTGGTGGGGTAGCCAATGGTTTGCCAGTAGACGACGTTTTTCGGCTGGACGCCTGCTTCGGTTCCGCTGCCGGCGGAAGTTACCGCGTTGACCGCCCAGCGATCCGGCAGGTCCACGGCAAAGCGATCCATGTATTCCAGATCGGGGGAGCGCACGGTGACGTTGAAGCACACGTCCACGGGGGCGCCAGTGCGCAGCGAGGGGGGGACGATGGCGTTGACGGTCGAGCCGTCGATTTGCATCAGCGCGGCGCTGCCCGCGGGCGGCATCTCGGCGGCAAGCGCGCCGCCTGCGCCTGCCTGGTACGTCTGCGCTGTGGCGCGTGACCCTACGCGGCTCTCCATTCTGACGGCGCAAAGCACACCCACTACTCCCACAAGACCAACAATAACACCCCAGACCCGATATCTTCCCACACTACGCCTCCACCGATTATCTTGTGGAGAACTATAAAGCGTTTCGGCGTTGGGTCAAATGGGAGAAAGGGCGGCGCCTACAAGGAAGGCACGCAGTTCCGCCACTTTGCCACCGCTGCTGTTGGCGGTGAGCGACGTTGATCCCAGGTGATCGCCCAACAAGAACTATAGTGTACTGCTGCCCTTACGCATTGCGATCCGTTGGCCACCCGCGTAGTCGTACTTGACCATCGCGCTCGTGCTGCCGGTCCACTCGAAGTGGTTGCCGACGTGGTAGGTGGTCACGCCGCCCATTACGGATTTGACGCGGTTGCCGTCGCCGTCATTTGAACTTATTCTAACCCATTTGTGGTCTAACAAATGGGGGTAAGCTCACGATGCGCCCATACATCATTCAAATTTGCCTGGTTGGAAAGCCATTCTGCTAGCTCTACACTTTCGTCACCGCGCCCAAGCCATAAACCAAACGCAGCGTTTTCGTTATAGGCGCGTTGCCCAATGACTAACGTCCATAAATCATTTTGTGTGGCTCCTCCAATGAAATCACCAGGTTGTAAAGTCAGCAGAAACGCCCAGATATCTTCAGAAGTGGAATCTTTGAAATAACCCAACCAGTTAAGTTGCTCTTCCGAGAAATACCCACTCGGATCCGTATACCTGAGCGGATTATTGAGCACATACGCATACCGGTTGAGACTCTGCGGATTCGCCGGGCTGGGGACAATCGTATCCGCCTGGATGAAGCGGCTAAGAGCAGGGTCGTAGTAGCGGGCGTTGTAGTCGTACAATCCCAATCCGATCTCCTGCCGCTGACCTGTATAGCGGCGGTCGGTGGCGATGGTGCCGCTGCGCGTCTCGCCATACGGGTAGTAGCGCATATCGCTCACTTTGCCGCCGCTGGCGTTCGTGCTCAAGGAGGCGCTGCCCAAGCTTTCGTCTGCGAAAGCCGTGGTCGGCGTGCAGGTAGGTGAGGGTGGAGGTCGCGCCGTTTGTCCCGCAACGAGTGGATGTGGTGTAAAAGTGCAGGTCAATCGCTACGTCGGATGATAGCACAGCGCCGCGATTTTGCCACTGCCGCCGCGCGTGGATGCCGGTGGATGACAACCCGCCAGCGTGCCTCGCTGCGCTCCGGCGAGGCGCGCCGGCTGCCGGCTCGCGGCGCTGTGGAAGGACGACCGCACAGGCGCACGCAGTCCAACAATTCAACAACTTTACAGCTGCTGCTATTGGCTGAATTTGTGTTCTTGCCAGTAATTGCACACTAACCCGTAGGCTTCGTCCAGCGTTGCCGCCGGGAGCGCAAATTCCTGCGCCAGCGCGGCATAGGCAGCGGCCCAGCCACGCGGCGGCGACGGCAAATCATCAGGGAGCGCGTGCGTCCCACGCGTTTCGAACGTGGCGTGCAACGCGGTGCGCACGCGCAGAGCATCCAGCATCCCGGATGTAATGAGCAACACCAGATCCGCCAAATCCTTGACCCGCGTATTCTCACGATCACGCCATGGGAAGGTGTAGGCGTGGACTTTCTCGGCAAATTGTTGTTCCACCGGGTAGAGGGCAATGCGCGGCGCAGCAATGCCGGCAAACTCCAACAGGCCGTGTAGCTGGATCCACTCCGGCGGCGCGGCAATCGTATCGCCCAACCCCAGGTCCAGGTGGAAGCGGGCGAAGGTGCGCCCTGCCAGGCGCGCTTCGACCGCGCAGCGCAACCCGCCACCCGGCGCGCCGGTCTGTTCGAGTTCGGGCTGCGCGAGCCGGAATTCGAAGCCATCGTTCAGAGGCTGCGCGGTGACTTGTTGCAGATGTTCGTAGCACAGCGCCGCCCAGGACGTGCGCGTGTCTGCACCAGCTTCTTGCGCCCACTCTGCCGGATCGGGCACGCTCAAATCCACATCGAGCGTAGCCCGCGCCCGGTCGTCGAAGCGTAATTCCAGCGCGTAACCGCCTTTGAGTACCCAGGGCGGCGCTGCCTGAGCGAACAAGCGGGCCAGCAGACGCTCGAAGGCTACCCAGCGGTACAAGCGGCGCAGATCGATACCACGCTGCTGCGCCATAAGCCGTAGGCGAGCTTCCAGGGCGCTGCGGAATGCCTGCGGGGTGGCATAGTCGCCGATCACGCTAGCAACTCCGCGACGCGGGGAATGGATGCCAGAGCTTGCGCCAGCCGTTGGCGCGCCATTGGCGTACACGGCGCGGTCTCCAATGCCGTGCGGCGCACCATGCCACGTTCCAGGGCTTGGCCCACGGCCTGGTCGAGGTGTTCCTGGCTCAATGGGCTGGCGGCGACATCGAGCAAAGTTCGCAGCGGGGTCGTCACGCGATACCCTGCACGCTCTTCGATCTCTGCCGCCGCGAGTGCAGTCCGGTGCAGTACACAGCCCGGCGGTACGGGCTTGCGGAAACCCGGCGGCGCGGTCAGGTGGATGCGCGCCGGTGACACGTCACTCAGCGCGTGGAGCGCCAACGCCGTCTCGTGCGAGACGACGACTTGTGGCTGGCCCTGCTGGGTGCGGCTCCACAAGGTCAAGCGGATCAAGTCTTCGTGCTCGTGCGGGGGGAAATTGCGCAGCCGGAAGATTCCACGCTCTACCCGCACCCAGGCGCCGCGCGTCACGTGGAAGTGTTGCTGGCTATAGGCATAGCCTGCCTGCCGGGCCTGCGCAGCGGTGAAATACCCGCCCTGCGCTTCGGCGAGCGCGTACAATTGCTGTAGATTCGCTTGCGGATCGCGTCGCATTGCAAAATCCTTATAGTGGATATAAGGATTTTACAATACGGACGGGGAAATGTCAAGCTGCACCGTCGCCGGCGGGCCAGACTCCGGGTGGATGCTGGTGGATGACCACTCGTCAGCGTGCCTCCCTTCGCTCCGAGGAGGCACGCCTGCTACCGGCTCGCGGCGCTGTGGAAAGACGACTGCGGGGCGGCGTAGATTAAGTGAGCGGTAGCGCGAGTAGCGATTGAGAGACTATCCGAATTATAGAGACGTGAAACACCGTGGACGATTGCGTCCACGGTGTTTTGTAGGTAGTGAGCTTGTCGGTGCGCTTCTGGTAGTGCATCGCGTACCCTCTCAAAATGCTACTATAGCTCTTGCCTATGCAGTTTCCTTATAGCGGCGAAACAACAGGCGAATATGAGCATTAACCGTTTCGTATGTTACTATAGTAATCAACGTTAAGTACCACACAACTGTCAAAACACCCAGGGAAACCGTTTCATCTGTTAGTAGGTGTTCATAGAAAGATGTAGCCTCATCATACACAAACTGAAAAAGCACACCTACAATAAGCAACCCCAAAAGCCCACCAAAGAAACGTAAAGGAGTTTGATCTTGTGGAGATATCGTGTGCCAAACCCACAAAAGGCCTTTGAAATGGAGGTATCCAGCAACTAGGCCGCCGACTATCTGAATCCCCCATAACCGTTGCTCAAATAGCAGTGGTGCTTGGATCAACCACTGCACTGGATTGCGACTATCGAACACTAATGAGTAGCCAGCGTAAGTAAAAACTATCACAAAAATCAACCAAATCCAGCGCCAGGGTCGTGTAAGGATTTTATTAGATGCAGTCTGCATAGCACACCTCAGTCTATCATGGTCTATCTTACGGCAGTTCAAGGTCAAAGCCTCCCAGCACCTCATAACCTGATGGGCCAAATGGATTTGTTAACTTCGTCCAAGAATGAGCACCCACGATTCTATCGCCCACATCGTAGTCTAAGGTTGTCCACTGATAATCAACTGCAGTGCCAATAAAAAGTTCTCCTATATCGTTCGTCAAAATCTTAAAGGTAACGAGTTCTACAAAGTTGTTCCAGAACTTTCTCATCAAAGATTCTTGCCATGTCACTATCCGATACGAAGACAACTCTGTATAGGTATTGTTGTACAAGAAGGGGTTAGTTTGGTGAACGATAGTCGCATTTCCCTCGCTATCAAACCTTAACAAACCATTAAGCTTAGTTCCATACTTATCGGTGCGGATGTCTTCGCATTTTATCTTTTGTTGTGGAATGGTGCCTATTTGTGATATCTGGACAATCCCTTCTAGAACGTCTTCTCCAGTACCCAAAAACTGTAAAAGCATTACAGCAGGATCGGACGAGGGGTCAATAGCAAAATAGTCACCACCTTGTGCGTTACTCAGAAAATTTGCCCAAGCCGTATCATTTCTCCAAATGTCCCACATTTCCAACCAGTTATCGGGATAGTTTTCCTTCAGATAGTTAATTATAGCGTCTGTAGTGTAGTGCCCCGTCGGATCCGTATACCTGAGCGGATTATTGAGCGTATACGCATACCGGTTGAGACTCTGCGGATTGGCCGGGCTGGGGACCATCGTATCCGCCTGGATGAAGCGGCCAAGCGAAGGGTCGTAGGAGCGGGCGTTGTAAAAGTACAAGCCTATGGCCGCGTCCTCGATTTGCCCGGTGAAGCGCCGCGCCGTGGGTGTGACGCCGGAGGTGTAGCGCGACTCACCCCAGGGCTTGTAGCGCAATTCCGCCACTTTGCTGCCACTGCTGTTCGCGGTGAGCGACGTTGATCCCAGGTGGTCGCCCAACAGGAATGAAGGCGCATTGCTGCCTACACGCATCGCCACCCGCTGACCACCCGCGTAATAATACTTGACCATCGTGAGCGTGCTGGTAATCCACTCGAAGTGGTTGCCCACGTAGTAGGTGGTCACGCCGTTCAGCACGGATTTGGCGCGGTTGCTGTTCCTGCTTCTGGGCAAGCTCCGTCGTAGACGGAGAGGGCAACCGCAGCCGATCACTGACAAAATTACATTGGCTTTCTCACTCAACTATGTAAAACGGCCAAGAATAAGACACTAATGCTCCGGAGGTTTTGCTGATCACAACCGTTGCAGTATGTTTACCAATTCCTAGAGCAACTTCATAACAGATTCCAAATGGCGAACCATCGGGGGCTTTGTAAACATATTCACCTGTATCTGGATCCTGGTGTCCTAACCCTATAGTGTCAGTCTTTAGCACACTCTGGGGCTCTGTTATCGTCTTGCCATCAACAATAATGTACATACGACTCAACCATTCCTCCGCAGTGGGGAAGTCACCAGGCTCCAAAAGCAATACCGGCGTAACTGAGATACATATACCGGGCACATCAGATCCCCAACCAATAGATGGTGCTAAATTTTCATATTCAGATAAGGTATAGTGTTCGCCTGGTGCCGGACCCAGCGTCATAATATAATCTGGTACTGGTGCAGGAGTCTCTAGTGACGTTGGTGTGAGAGATACATTCCGATCAGACGCTTTGCAACTGCAAGCACTGAAGGCGATGATGAAGAATGTTAAGATAATGCGTTTCTTTAACATTTTTCACCTCAGATGCTCAGTGCGCTGCTTAACCAAGTCATTTATAGACTGCGCATTTGTGATTTTGCCATATATACCATCTCCACTATTATTCACACCGTATACATAACCATTGCTATACAACGGTGAACCAGAGTCTCCTCCAATCGTTCTGTCTGGACTTACAACCAGTGCATCGTACGTAACGCCTCGCAGGTTCCACGTACTATAGAAATCCTGGATTTTCGTATTGTACAACCCTGGCTCGCCACCTATAAATACAGATTGTTGAACAGAATCACCAAGGCCCAGATCCCCAGAATCGCCCATAGATGCCACATCCTGAGGATCAATGAAATCATCTTTAAAGACGAACAGGCTGAGACCCCCTCCCACATCGGAATCACCAGCAAAACTGAAAGCGCCGTTTTCTGCTAAGTGCACCGAACCGTCAGAAGTCTCGATTCTTATTGCTTCAAATGCTTGTGCAGTTCCCCAAGAACCCTCATAATGATTGTGGGATAGCACGGCATTTGGCGCAATTGCAACACCACCACTTCCTTTTCCATCCCATCCGTGTCCTTGATATTTAACGTTTATCCGAACATAGCTTGAAGGCAACTCAGCAACCTTTTTCCCATATTTCCCCAATACATAGGCATAGTCTCCACAGTCCATGCCGGCACACCCCACATCGTGGCCAGTAGGATCGTTATATTTGATAGGATTGTTACGAGTGTAAGCGTAACGGTTCAACGTCTGAGGGTTTTGCGGCGCAGGGACAATCGAATCAGGGCTGATGAAGCGCCCTAGCGCGGGGTCGTACATTCTCGCATTGTAGAAGTACAACCCAATGTAAGAGTCATTGCGCTGACCGGTGAACTGGTAGCTCGTCGGCGTGGTGCCGGAGGTGTAGCGCGTTCCACCCCACGGATGATAGCGCAGTTCCGCCACTTTGCTACCGGTGCTGCTGACTGTGACCGCCGTGCTGCCCAGGTGATCGCCGAGCAGGAAATACAGCGTGCTGCTCCCTTTGCGCATCGTTACCCGCTGACCGCCCGCGTAGTAATACTTCACCATCGAGGTTGTGCTGCCGGTCCACTCAAAGTGGTTGCCGACGTAGTACGTGGTCACACCGTTCAGCACGGACTTGACGCGGTTGCCGTCCCCGTCGTAAAGGAAACTTGCGCTCGTCGCGCCGACCACGGTGGTCAGGCGGTTCTCGGCGTCGTAAATGAGGTAAGAAACGTTAGCGCCAAGAGTGTGCGTCACCTGATTGCCGTTGGCGTCGTAGCCATACGTGTTGCTCCCCCAGCCGGTAACGGCGTGTTTGTGGGTAGAAGAGTTGTAAGCTAGTGTGCCGCTGCCGTTGTTGGTCAGGTTGCCGATCTGGTTGTACTGGTAGGTCTGCGTGATGTACGTGCCGCTGCTGCCACCGGTCGCTACTGCCGTAACCAAACGGTCCAGGGTATCGTAGGTGAAGCTCTGAGTCTGCGGACCGGCAAGGGTATCGGTGATTATTCTGACATTACCTACGGCATCATAAGTATACTGCAACTGCTGCAAACTGGTATTGTTCGGCGGGACGCCGGTGCCGGTTTTTAGGGTCTGCAGGCGTCCTTGCCCGTTGGCGGTGGTCCAGGGATAGTAGGCATAGGTAGTGTACAACACCGCCGGATTGCCCAACACCCGTTGTGTCACCCGTCCCGCTGCGTCATAGGCGGTGCTTTGCACGTAAGGACCGGTTCCCGAAACGCTATTGAGCGCGCCATTGGCGGCGTAGGTATAGTTGACCTGCTCGCCCGTCCCGCCGGTGTTGCCACTGGGGTATTTCATCCACGTCACCCGATCCAGCGAATCGTAGCCCCACTGTGTTTTGAACGTGCCCCCACCGTTGATGACCTTCGTCTCTTGCGTCACCCGCCCGCGCGCATCGTAGGTCCAGCTTGTAGAACCGGAGCCATCGCTCATCCCCGTGCGGCGGCCAATGCCATACACGCCCACGTCATAGGTGTAGGTGACGGTGTAGGTCGTCGCATTGCACGTCAACGTATCCAGATTGCTAACGTTGTTGTGATACGTCTTGCCCTTGAGCCGGTTGAGCGTATCGTAGTAGAAACAGATCGCCTGGTTGCGCGCGTCGCGTTGCTTGACGAGGTTGCCGGCGTTGTCGTAGCGATACTGCCACGCGCCCATATCGGGGTCGAGCATTGACGTCTTGCGGCTGAGCTTGTCATAGCCCATTGTCGTCACATTGCCCAGCGTGTCGGTGACGGTGATGAGGTTGCCGAGGGTATCGTAGGCGTAGCGGGTGCGGGCGTAGTAGTTGTTGGGCTGCTCAAGCGCTGCCCAATCGAGGGGGAGGCTGTAGGTCCCCTCATACTCGCGCACTTCCGCCAATTGCCCGTAGGCATCTACCGCTGAGATTTTCAAATGCCCCAGCGCATCCAGGGTGGCTGTCTGGCGTCCATAGTAGCGGAGGTAGGAAATTGCGCCGTCCGGTGCGGCGATTTGGTTGACGCGGCCCAGGGCGTTGTAGCCGGTCAGCGTCTGCGCCGGGGCCGCCGGCGCGACATACCACGGCGCATCCACGCTGCTGGTGGCGGTGTAGGGCACGCTCTGCGCTACTACCAGCCCGCGCGCGTCGTAACGTTGATCCACTACCGTGGCTTGCGCGCCGTTGTACTCGGCCTGCGTTTGCAGCACGCGCCCCAGGCCGTCGTACACCTGGCGCTGCCAGAGGATGTTGCCGGCGGCGTCTTCCTTGGCGTAGGCGCTCACCGCGTAGAGCGCCGTCACGTAGACTTCATCCACGTACACCGTGCCCACCTGCGGCGTGCGCAGCAACAACAAAAAGCGTGTAGCGTCCGCCGGAAGGGTAACCGTGCCGACGAGGAGTTCCCACGCGCTGCTGGCGACGCGGCAGACTGCTTGCACCTCGTGTCCGTCCTTGGCCGAGACTTGCAGGCACAGCTTGCCGCTTGCGGTGGTCTTGACGTAGGCGCGCACCTGGTAGGTCTTTCCTGCTTGCCAGCCGCTAAGGTATTGCCCCACCCAATGGCCGGTTGTGCCGATGGTGACAATTTTCAGGCTCTTGCTGCCGACGTAGGCTTGTGTGCCGTCCTGCGTGTAGGTCTGGATGTTGGAGGGGTCGTACTCGCTCCACGTGCCGCCGAGACCACTCTCGAAGCCCGGATTGGCGACGGGCGGCGGACTGGTTGGATCGTGATAGACGTAACGGCTAGTCGGGGATGTCAAGCTGTCGCCGGGACGTACTTCTTTGACCAACCGTCCGAAGGCGTCGTAAACATAGTAAGTACTCGTCTCCGTCTCGCCGTTACTATCGTAGGTCTTCTGCACCTGTCCAAACAGGCCGAAGTCGTCGTTGCTCACGATCTCGTTCGCGGTCCCGTAATAGCGAGTCAAGGTACACAGGTTCAGGCCATTGGGGTCGCGGCAGACTTGGGTGGGGAATTGGCGATAGGTGGTCTCGTAGGTGGTCGTCATGGTGTTGCCGTTGGGATCAATTTCCTGCGTCACGTTGCCCCAGGCGTCGTAGACGTACTTGGTCAGGATAAACCGCCCCGGCGTGGCATATTCACTCCATTTACCCTGCCCCCTCATCGTCAGTTTACCCTGGGTGAGGGTGACGGTCGGCGGGTTGGCGGCGATAAAGTTGTTGACGTTATACATGGGATCGTCGTAATACCAGAACGTCTGGGTTTTGAGAGCGGTTTCGGCGATCGTGAGACCAGCATACACATTTTCCTTCCATTGCCGGCCGATGAACCACTTGCCCGCGGCGATCGCCGTGACGATATTGTAGTAGCGCCGCAGAATAGTGCGTTCGTCGCCGTTGGCGCCGACCGCGCCATACTGGTATTCTTCAGTCACGTTACCGTAGGCATCGTAGTCATAGTTCACCGCGTTTTTGATCGTCACGCCGCCGGAGTAGTGCGTGGTTGTGACCCGGTCGGTATAGCCGAAGGTTGTGGAGCCAGTGCTGGCTACGCCCCACACTGTATCTTGTTGTTGCAGCAGCGCGCCGTTGGTGTCGGAGATAAGTGTTTGCGTGGTCTTCCCGCGGTTGACATCGGCAGTGGTGATAAAAGCGTAACGGGTGGAATTCAACAAAGCGTTGTTGTAGTCATAGACCGCCACCGTATCGTAATGCGCGGGTAGGAACTCCCACACATCGCGCTTAGCATCCACCTGATGCACCAGATACGGCTCCAGCCAGGCCGGGAAGCCCGTCAGGTCGAACGTCAGCGTCACCGGTTGCGCCAGGCGCAGGTGGCCGTCCACGGCGCGGGCAGGGTCGCGCGGCGTCACATCCAGCGTGAGCCAGCGGAATTCGCCATTTTTCTGGCGCGGCTCTGCGGGGATCACCACCTGCACGCCCAACTCCAGAGCAGCCTCGATGGCCTTAGCGGGAAAATCCAGCGTGACGACGCCATCCGCCGTGCTCAATCGCCCACCTTCAGGCAACAGAGATACCACCTGTGCCGAAGGCTGCGGGCGATACTTTGTCCAGGCATCCGCTGTCATCTCATCTCCGGCGCAGGCGGCGTGGGCAGCGGGCTAACGAAAGACGCGGGCACCGGTTCGGCGATGGGCAAAACCGGTGCGGTAAACACATCGGTCAACGTCAACACATCCGTAGGGGTCACAACGTCAGTGGGTGAAAACGCCGCCGTCTCTGTCAGCGGCGGCGCCGCAGCGGGTAGATCAGTTTCCGTCGCCGTTACGGGGGGGGGCAACCACGCCGGTCAGGCCGGGCGGCAAGACCAACGCACACAAGACAACGATAGATACAGCTTGATGCAAACGCCAGGGCCAACGCACACGCGCCATACAGTGACCTCCTGAGTGAGAATGGGAATAACAGTTGTGTTGCGAAACAAGAGCCAATCAGGTTAGTATTTGGTTTGTCACAATATTACGCAAGGAGCCACACGAACCAATATAAGTTGCCACAAGGAGATTATACAAGATTGGTCAGAAAAAGGCAAGTGGAGCACACGCAAAAGCTGCCAGGAAGAAACTTCCACAACCCTGGATTTATGGTATAATGCTTCCTGTATGCGCGGGCGTGGCTTAACGGTAAAGCCTTGGCCTTCCAAGCCAATGATACGGGTTCGATCCCCGTCGCCCGCTCTCATGGGCCCATAGCTCAAGGGTTAGAGCAGCCGGCTCATAACCGGTCGGTTCCAGGTTCGAATCCTGGTGGGCCCACTGGAATTGTAGATGACGGCCTGGCGGTACGCAGGCCGTTTGTTATGTCAGAAAAAAAGAGGATTGTATGGATAGCGAGCACATGTTGGCGCGATTGGATGCGGTCGAGGCGCGCTTTGATGAGTTGACGCGCCTGTTGGCCGATCCCAACATCGCGCAAGATTACGAGAAAGTGGCCGAATACGCCAAAGACCGCGCGGATCTCGAAGAGACAGTCGGCATTTACCACCGTTACAAGCAAGTTGAGGCGGAATACGACGCTGCCCTGGAAATGTTGGACGACGCAGATGAAGCCATCCGCGCGATGGCAGAGGAAGAGTTGACTCGCTTGGAAGCGGAACGCGAAGCGCTGGAGCAGCAGTTGCGCCAACTGCTCGTGCCTAAGGACCCGCGCGATGAACGCAACGTCATCGTAGAAATCCGCGCCGGTGCTGGCGGTGACGAAGCCGGCCTTTTCGCTGCTGACTTGCTGCGTATGTACACCCGCTATGCCGAACGCCAGGGCGGCTGGAAAACCGAACTGCTTAGCGAGAACCGCACCGGTATTGGCGGGTATAAAGAAGTTGTGTTCGCGGTGCAGGGCAAAGGCGCTTACTCGCGCCTCAAGTACGAGAGCGGCGTGCATCGTGTGCAGCGTGTTCCCGTCACCGAGTCCAGTGGACGCATCCACACGTCCACCGTCACCGTGGCGGTGCTGCCGGAAGTAGATGACGTGGAAATCAACATTGATCCCAAGGACCTGGAGATAGATACCTATGGCTCCTCCGGCCCCGGCGGACAGCACATGCAGAAAAACGAGACCGCCATCCGCATTACCCATAAGCCCACCGGTATGGTGGTGACGTGCGAGAGCGAGCGTTCGCAGACGCAGAACCGGTTGCGCGCGATGGGCGTCCTCCGCGCCCGGCTTTACGAAATGGAACAGGCCAAACAGGACGCCGAAATTGACGCGGCGCGTCGTTCTCAGGTGGGGACGGGCGAGCGCAGTGAGAAAGTCCGCACCTACAACTACCCGCAGAACCGCGTCACCGACCATCGCGTCGGCTTGAACTCGTACAACCTGCCTGTAGTGATGGACGGCGACCTTGACGACTTCATCGAAGCTCTGACGCTCGACGAGCAGACCCGCCGCCTGACGGCTCTCGACAACTAGGCCGCTTTTCCGCTATATCTGTTAGCAGATGAAGCAGATTGGCTGTATGTCAGCCATAAAAATCTGCTTCATCTGCTCAATCTGCTGACCAGGACGTGAATCCTTACTCAGAAACCTTCGGCAATTTTGCCAACGCGCGCTCGATTTGCGCCTCTTCGAGCTTGTAATCCGTTAGCGCCTGGCGATGATACGCATCGTAGGACGCCAGATCAAAGTGACCGTGCCCGCTGGCGTTGAAGAGGATCACCTTTGCCTCGCCAGATTCTTTGCAGACCAACGCCTCATCCATCGCCGCTTTGACCGCGTGTGCGGTTTCCGGCGCGACAATGGTGCCTTCTGCCTGCGCAAAGCTCTGCGCCGCGTCGAAGACTTCGAGTTGGTGGTAGGCGCGCGCTTCGGCGTACCCCTGTTCCAGCAGTGCACAGATGCTCGGCGCCATGCCGTGATAGCGCAGACCACCAGCGTGCACTGGTGCAGGGATAAAGTCGTGCCCGACGGTGTGCATCTTCGCCACCGGACCGGTCTTGGCCGTGTCGCCCCAGTCGTAGGCGTAGATGCCGCGTGTCATGCTCGGACAAGCCGTGGATTCCACGAAGATGGCTCGCGTGTCCGGTTTGTTGCCGTTGAGCTTGTCCCGCATGAAGGGGAAGATCAGGCCAGCCGCATTGCTGCCGCCGCCCGCGCAGCCGATGAGGATGTCGGGGTAATCGCCGGCCATCTCCATCTGCTTCATCGCTTCCAGGCCGATAACCGTCTGGTGCAGCAGCACGAAGTTGACCACGCTGCCAAGCGAATACTTGAACCCTGGATGGGTAACGGCATACTCAATCGCTTCGCTGATGGCAATGCCCAGGCTGCCCGGCGATTCTGGATTCTCGGCCAGAATGGCCCGCCCCGCATGGGTCTCGCTGCTCGGACTCGGCACAACGGTTCCGCCCCACGTTTCCATCATAATGCGCCGGTAAGGCTTCTGCTGGTAGCTGACCGCCACCATAAATACCTTGCATTTCATACCGAAAATGTTGGTGGCGAGGCTTAGTGCGCTTCCCCATTGCCCGGCGCCGGTTTCGGTGGCAAAACCCTCCAGCCCCTCCTGCTTACCATAGTAGCACTGCGCCACTGCTGTGTTGGGTTTGTGGCTCCCCGCCGGGCTGACACCTTCCCACTTGTAGTAGATTTTCGCCGGGGTGTCCAGCGCCTTTTCCCACCGGTGCGCGCGGTAGAGTGGGGCGGGTCGCCACATCTTCAGCACGTCCGCCACTTCGTCGGGAATCTCGATGAACCGCTCGGTGCTGACCTCCTGGGCGATCAATCCTGCCGGGAAAATGGGCGCCAGATCGTCCGGGCCGAGCAGTTCCAACGTAACCGGATGGCGATAAGGCGGCGGCGGCGTTTTCATATCCGCCAAGATGTTGTACCAATGGGTCGGCATTTCACTTTCTTGTAGCACGTACTTATACTGTTTCATTTTGACTCCTCCTTAGCTTGGTGATTGGTAATCGGTAACTGGTAACTGGTTACCGATTACTGATTACCGATTACTGATTACTCGTTACCCATTACTGATTACTGGCAAGATAAGCGCCACGGTCGGTGAAAAATTGTTTGTAGATGCGATAATGCGCGGTTTCCTCGTATGTCACCTCCTCGATATGCCCCTCGTCGAAGCTGAAAATCTGCGCGCCCGGATACGCCAGCAAGATCGGCGAATGGGTGGCGATGATGAACTGCGCCTGTCCCCCTGTTGCCAAAAGCTGCAATAGTTTGAGGAACTTGATCTGGCTGGCCGGCGAGAGCGCGGCTTCCGGTTCATCCAGGAAATACAACCCCTTCACGTGATAGCGCCCGTTAAAATAGGCGAGCATCCCTTCCCCATGCGAGAGCGTATTGAGCATCTGCCCGCCCTGATAAGCCAGCCGTCCGGGATCGCACAGCGCCGCATCGTCGAGAAAATCGACCATCTCCTGGAAGGTCTCCGCACGGAAGAGCGAGCCGGGGACGTGCCCATTGGCCCACGTCACGTCGATAAAATCCACCAGGCGGTCGGCGTAGGGATTGTCGTAGCCGGCGCGGCGCTTTGGCGTCTCCCAGATGTGCACGCCGCACTTGCGGGTCAGCGCCTCCAACAGCGTAGACTTCCCCGATCCATTCTCGCCCACGAAAAAGACCACCGGCTTTTTCAAGACCAATGCCGCCGTCCGGCGCAGGGTGGGGATGTTGAACGGATAGTACCGGTCGGTCGGGTAATATTCGCTATGCAGCTTCACCTGGGTGATGTACATCGCCATCTCCTCTCAAAAAAACCGCTAATCTCGCTGATCTACGCGAATCTTTTAGAAGAAATCAGCAAAAATCCGCGCGATTCGCGGTTAAGATTCCCTGCGCAGACTGAACGCAGCGCCGGTTTGCAAGGCTGCGCGCAGGCGTGGACCGGTCAAGCCCATAACGTCGTAGACCATTGCCATCGTCTGGCGCGCTTGGACCTGCATCTTGCGCGTGCCCTCCACCAGCACTTCTTCGACCATACCGGGCTGCTGGGCGTAAGTTGCCCGGCGCTCGCGGATCGGATCGAGGAAGGTGTTGATGGCGCGGGCCAGCTTGCGCTTCACTTCCACGTCACCCACCTTGCCCAAAAGGTAACGCTCTTTGAGATCGTTGACCTCATCCACGTCGGGGTTGAAGGCGTCGTGGTAGATGAAGACCGGGTTGCCCTCCACCCGTCCGGGGATATCGGCGCGGATGCGGTTGGGATCCGTGTACATTGTACGCACCTTCTCCTCCACCGTCTTGGCGTCGTCGGAGAGCATAATGGCGTTGCCGAGCGATTTGCTCATCTTGGCCTGTCCGTCGGTGCCGATCAACGTCGGCACGTCGCCGATGAGGGCCTCCGGGATAGGGAACACCTCCGCTTCGTAGAGCCGGTTGAAGCGGCGCGCGATCTCGCGGGTGATCTCGACGTGCGCTTCATTGTCCTTGCCCACCGGCACGAGGTGCGCGCGCGGCAGCAGAATGTCTGCCGCTTGGAGCACGGGATAGCCAATCAAGCCGAACGGCACCGTCTCGTCGTCCATATTGGCGGCGCGCGCCATATCCTTGATGCTCGGCAGCCGCGAGAGCCGGGGCAACGTCACCAGGTTCCCAAAGATGAGGCTCAATTCAAAGGTCTCCGGCAGCGCCGATTGCAGGAAGATAACGCTCTTCTGCGGGTCAATGCCCACTGCCAGATAATCCAGCACCGCGTCGTAGATGTTCTGCCGCAGTTCCAGCACGTGTTCCTTCTCCGGCCGCGTGGTCAGCGTGTGCAAGTCAGCGATGATGAAATAGCACTCGTAAGCATCCTGCAACGCCACGCGGTTTTTCAGACTGCCCACGTAATGTCCCAAATGCAGCTTCCCGGTAGGTCGGTCTCCAGTTAAAATGCGTTTCTTCTGATTCATATAAGTCCTCCTCAAAGGCATAAGGTTTGACAGCAGATTAAGCAGATTCAGCAGATTTTCTGTGCTCAATGATAAGAATCTGCTTCATCTGCTAAATCTGCTGATAATAAAAAACGCCCATCCCTCTGCGGGACGAGCGTTTGATTGCCCGTGGTGCCACCCTGCTTAGGCACTTGCTTTCAAACAAAAACGCGCTTGTGAAAGCGCGTTATGAATCAAGCCAGCCTCACTCTTGCGAGCACGGTCTTACGACGATGCCCTGCGCTCTGGTAACGGTAGCGTTTCCGGCCCGGACTACTCACGTGAATCGCTTTCGGCGGGCGGCTCCTGGGTCCATTCGGTATTGGCGCTGGTACCGGACTCACACCTTGCTCCGGCTCTCTGCAACCTCGCTTTGATACGTACTCTTCCCGATCACAGCCTTTAACGCCTTTATTTAACCACGAACGCTAAAAATGTCAAGCCCTTCGCTCTCTGCTTTATCTCGCTCCCTGCCCCTGTCCCCGGGGGCAGGGAACGAGAATGACGCTGATTTCTGTTTGCTCATCTGCGAGAGTATGCTAAAATTGCTTTTTAATGGTGATTCCCAAAGGACAAGCGCATCTATAAGGCATCATCAGACCACATCTTGTGTTATATATCACTTTTATGGAGGAGGTTACATGAGCGCAGTTGAAGAAAAGTGGCATGCTCTAAGCATTGAAGCGGCAGCCGAAAAACTGGGCGCTGATACCCGTAGCGGGTTGACGACCGCTGAGGCCAAGAAACGGCTGGAAACCTACGGGTACAACGAACTGGAAGAAAAGAAGCCGCCAACGTTCTTTGAGCGTCTGTGGGAAAGCATCACTGAATTTATTGTGATGATCCTCATTGTCTCCGCCGTCATTTCGGCAATCCTGGGCGATTATGTTGAAGCGGCAGCTATCATCGCTATCGTGATCCTCAACACAGCCATCAGCATTATCCAGGACACCCGCGCCGAACAAGCGTTGGCCGCCCTGAAGAAGATGGCGGCGCCTGAAGCGCATGTGATCCGTGATGGAACGCGCGTGATGGTGCCTTCGCGGGAATTGGTGCCTGGCGACCTGGTGCTTCTGGAAGCCGGCAGCATCGTCCCGGCGGATTTGCGCCTGGTGCAGAGCATGAATCTCAAGGCGGAGGAAGCATCGCTGACCGGGGAATCGGTGCCGGTCAACAAGAACGCGCAGCACACGCTAGATGCAGCTGCCGGTCTGGGCGATCAGCACAACATGGCCTTTATGAGCACAACGATTACCTACGGGCGTGGACAAGGCGTGGTGGTCGCTACCGGGATGAAGACGGTCATCGGGCGCATCGCTGAGCTGATCCAGTCGGTCGAAGAAGAGGACACGCCGTTGCAGCGCAAACTTGATGCGGTGGGCAAGACGCTGGGTATCGCCAGCCTTGCCATCTGCGGCCTGGTGTTTTTGGTCGGTATGCTGCGGCCTGTTATCACCGGCGAAACGGTAGGATGGGACCTCCGACACTGGATTGACCATAGCAAGGAATTCTTTATGTTGGCGGTCAGTCTGGCGATCGCTGCTGTCCCCGAAGGGCTGCCGGCCGTCGTCACGATATGTCTGGCCCTGGGGATGCAGGAAATGGTCAAGCGTCACGCGCTGATCCGCCGCCTGCCCGCCGTCGAAACGCTCGGCGCAGCGACGGTCATCTGCTCCGATAAGACCGGCACATTGACGCAGAACCAAATGACGGCGACCCGCATCTGGGTGGATGGTCGCACCTATGAAGTGACGGGACGCGGCTATGCGCCCGAAGGCAAGTTTATGTTTGATGGCGCGGAAATGCTGAATTTGGATGAGCATCCCGTGCTGCAAGCGAACCTGTGGGGCGGCGTGCTGTGCAACGATGCCATTCTCGAACAGCACACCGACACGAAATACCGGATGATCGGCGATCCGACCGAAGGCGCGATGGTAGTCTCCGGCGCGAAGGCTGGGCTCTGGCGCGATAAGCTGGAAGCGGTCTTCCCGCGCGTGAATGAGATCCCCTTCGACGCTGACCGTAAGCGTATGACCACGATCCACGACCTTGAACCAGCGGGCAAAGAGAACCTTAGCCCCTTGCCCGGCGGCGGCAAAAACAACTACGTGGCGATCACCAAAGGCGCGCCGGACCTGGTTCTGGATTGTTGTTCAGCTATCTTGACCGCCCATGGCCCGGCCCCCTTGACCGACGCCAAACGCCAGGAAATCCTCGAGGCGAACGCGGCCCAGGCTTCTCAGGCATTGCGCGTGTTGGCAGTGGCCTATCGCCCGTTGGCGGAAGTGCCGGACGAGCCGCAGCCCAAAGACATTGAAAAAGACTTGATCTTCGTCGGCCTGCAAGGGATGATTGACCCCGCGCGTCCGGAAGTCCTCCCGGCGGTGCAGAAAGCCCAGGGCGCTGGTCTGCGCACCATTATGGTGACGGGTGACTACGCGGCGACGGCGGCGGCGATTGCCGGCGAAATCGGCATCTTGCGCGAGGGTCATGCGGTTGTCTCTGGCGCAGAATTGGAGGCAATGAGCGACGATCAGTTAGCGGCGACCATTGACAAGGTTGACGTTTTCGCGCGCGTCGCGCCGCACCACAAGATGCGCATTGTCTCGGCGCTGCGCAAGCGCAACAACATCGTGGCGATGACGGGCGACGGCGTCAACGACGCGCCCGCGCTCAAGCAGGCCGACATCGGCGTGGCGATGGGCATCACCGGCACCGACGTCACCAAGCAGACGGCGGACATGGTGCTCACCGACGATAACTACGTCTCCATCGTCAGCGCCATTGAGCAAGGCCGCATCATCTACTCCAACATCCGCAAGTTCGTTTACTTCTTGCTCTCGTGTAACGTGGCCGAAATCGCCATTCTCTTCATCTCTACCGCGCTGGGCTGGGCGCCACCCCTCACCGCGATTCAACTGCTGTGGCTTAACCTGTTGAGCGATGGCGCGCCGGCGCTGGCGCTCGGTCTGGAGAAGGGCGACCCTGACCTGATGGATCGTCCGCCGCGCCCGCCGGAGGAGCCGGTCATCAACCGCGAGATGTGGCTTGGCGTCGCAGTCCAGACGATTGCGATCACGGCGGCGGTCTTGGGCGCCTATCTGTTGGGATGGAAGGTTTATGGCCCCGAACACGCGCTCTTCCGCGGTTATGTCCAGGGCACGTATGACTTCGATGAGTTTGTTCTCTTAACTGCGGAGACGATGGCATTTGTGACGTTGGTCGCGTCGGAGTTGTTGCGAGCCTACACGTCGCGTTCGGAACGTTACCCGCTGTTTAAGCTAGGTGTCTTCACCAACAAGTATATGCAATACGCGGTTGGGTTCTCACTGTTCTTGTTGTTCCTGGTGGTGTACATCCCGGTTCCTGCCGTGCAACAGATTTTCAATACAACACCCATCACGCTGAACGAGTGGGTGCCGATGGTTCCGCTCATCCTTCTGCCCTCGGTGGCGGCTGAAGTTCAGAAATGGTTCTTCAACCGGCAAAAGAAAGGCTAAACCCGCGTTAACATTCACAACAAAGCGGCGATACTGAAAAAAGTATCGCCGCTTTCGTTCTCCTGAATGGTGTGGCAATCCATAAAAAAACGTAAAACGTAAAACGTAAGCATGTTCTTCTTACAGTGTTACTCTCGTATATTAACAACATTCGCGAGAATCATATAGAACAGTGAGCACTAGGAAAATCAGACAAACGATATTGCAACGTAGCCGACATGGCACGCCGGCCATGCTCGGTCACACGATACAGGCGTGCGTCTTTGACTTTGGCGATCAAACCGTGCCCGCGCAATTTGGCAATCCAACACGAGAGACGGGCGCAGCGGCGTTTGGCCTCGCGGGCAGCGGCGGGCGGCTGCGGGTGCAACTGCGCCTGTAAATCGCGATTGCGGAAGCCGTGGATGAGCTGCTCACCCGCCAAGACTGCCGCAAAGCCGCGACAGGTCTCGGCCTCCAGCGGGTTGAAGCGCGCATAGCGTTTCCCCTGTTTGGTCTGCGGTCGGCACAAGGCGTCCAGAGCTTGCACGCCTTCGCCTTGTAAGGGGAGCGCCGCTAACGCTTGCAGATAGCGCTGGTTGGCTTGTTGCCCGACTTGATAACAGCGCCAGAAGTTGGCCACGCCTTTGTTCATCAGCTTCCAGCACCGCGCGCCATCCGCCGCCGTATAGGGGGCTTTGAACTCGCGTGCATTGTTCATTGTGGTTTCGATGCGCAACACACTCAGTTTGTCGTACATCTTAATGGAGTTGCCTTTCGCCCGATGTTTGACGCGCCAACCGGTGGGTCGTTGCTTCACATCACTGTTCACTTCGCCTTGATAATTGCCGTGCAGTTTACGCCCCAAAAACTGCATTACATCGTGGGCATCGAAGTGGCGTAGCGCTTGCTGGTACACTTTGGGGATATAGGCGCATCGTCAATTGCCTTTCGCTCTGTTCTTGTAAGTCCGAATGTAACCATTGGCCGCACCTCCTGATCTGCTGACGGCCTATTTAGCACAGGTATGGCCGTTCGACAAGTTTTGGTTGTGGCTCTGCCACCTTACGCTTTACGGTTTCAGAATCACAACCGTGCAGTCACACAGATCGCGGAATTCTTCAGGATTGGCGTCGCGCTCATGCATTGGCACAACGACCTTAGCGCCGATGTCCGCAGCGGCTTCAGCAGCTTCCTGGATGTTCATCGTGTAAAATCCGCCGATGGGCAGCAGCGCCACATCACATTCGATGTACTGCATTTCCGGGATGCGGTCCGTATCCCCGGCAAAATAGAGCCGTTCTCCGTCCAGGGTCACGATAAATCCGAGGCCCAGGGCTTCTTTGGGGTGGTGGGAAGTATCGGTGTTGTACGCAGGTACGGTTTGAATCACAACATCGCCCACCGTCGTCTCCTCTCCCGGTTTCAACGCCCGCACTTCACCTGCTACGTTGGCGTTTTTTAGCTTGGCAGCGACGGTGTCGTTGGTGATGATGACCGTTTCCACCGTGCTGATTTGCCTCAGCACCGATGGAAGGTAATGGTCGTTGTGTTCGTGGCTGATCAGGATGATGTTTGCCGGAATAGTCTCATCTCTCAGGGTGGTTGGATCGAAGTAGATCGTCGGCGGCCCATCCAGCCGGAAGCTGGCGTGGCCTAACGCGCGCAGATGGTCGAGGATGGCCGGCAGTGTGCTCTCGGTGGTCAGTGGTGTTGGTTCGATGGTGGATGTCGGCGCTGTGGTGGGCGACGGCGGTTCGAGGGTTGCCGTTGGCGCCGTCGTTGGCGGGATCGCTTTCGGAGATGGCGACACCGGCGCGACTGTGGCGGCTGCTGTCGTGGCCAGCGGCGGTGGAGATGGCGTGGTGGGAGTAGCCGAACTACAACTGCTGACGATCCACATCACACATAACAGTAGCGCAAACCAATAGCGTTTCATGATCCACCTCTCACAAATGTAATCGTTATGATTCGACGGCGACCGGCGCTGGCTGCAAGACTGCCGGAGCTTGCACCTGCAATGCCCGCGCGAAAGGGATGGACAGCAGGATCAGCGCCGCCGTCGCCAGGAAGACGCCGCTGTAATCAATGATGGGCAGCAGCGCCCCGGCAAGGAAGGGCACGCTCACCGAGCTGATGTGGTCGAAGGTCACGCCAGCGGTTAAAGTGGGCGCAAGCTCTTCTGGCGGTGCGGTGCGGTAGACGTAAGTGGAGAGGCCCATGCCGAGCGGCGCCGCCAGTTTGATGAGCGTCCACAACACCAGCAGCACCCACAGGTTGGGGATCACCGCGTAGCCCACACAGCACAACGCCAGAATCGCATAAGAAGCCGGCGTCGTGACGCGCTCGCCGAGACGGTCAATCAGCCCGCCCAATACCGGCGAAATCAACAGGGTGAGCACGCTGCTGACCAGCATCAACGTGCTGACCTGCCAGACTTTGAGATCGTAATCTTGCACCAGCACCAGGGTGATAAAGCTGCCCAGGACGAGTTTGCGCGCGCCGGAGAAGAAAATGAGCACGTAGTAGAGCCAGTAACGCCGTTTGAGCAGGATGCGCGCCGGTTTCTCTTTCGTCGCGCCGAGGTTTTTGGGGAGTCTGGCGACGAGCAAAGCTGCTAACATAATCGAGACGCCGCCGATCACGTAATAGTTGGTTAGCGGCATTGTCTCGAAGAATCTTGAGATCACGGAGATGGCGATCATCCCGACGATGGAGGCCAGCGAACCGACCGAAGCCAGCATCCCCAACACCTGTCCAGTGTTCTTCTTGGCGCTTAACGACATGCCGATGGCGCTGTTCAACGGCGTCCACAAGTGAAAACCGAGGCTATCCACCATCACCACGACCAAAAGCGCCGAGTATGAACCGACAACAGCGTACAGTGTGAACCCCGCGCCCATTAACAAGAGCGCGACGGCGCCCTGCCACGCCAACGGCAAAAGCATCGTCAGGGCGGCGATAAAGATGAGCACCAGGCCGGGCACCTCGCGGATGCCTTCAAGCCACAAGACCTGGCTGTTGCTCAGGCCGAGGGTATCCACGAAGAAATTCATCCGCGCGCCCCCCAATATCCCTTGCCCAAAGCGATCCAGAAACACAGCGCAGGCAAACAGGGTCAGGTTTCGACTCCACACCGTCAAATCAACTCTCTTCCAAATGTGATGCATACCACTCCTACAAAATGATCAGCAGATTGAGCAGATCAAGCAGATTTTTATTTGCTAATCTGCTCAATCCGCTTAATCTGCTGACAGAATTCTTGCGCACTACATAACAGGCGGCTTTTGCGCACGCTGCCGCCGCGCTTCATAGAGGAAGATGGAGGCCGCGACCGAAGCGTTGAAGGATGTAGCGGACCCGTACATCGGGATGGTGACATAAGCGTTGCACAGTGTCTCGAAGTAGTGGCTGAGGCCCACGGTCTCGTTGCCGATGGCGACGACCGTGGGGCCGGTCAGGTCGTGGTCGTAGAGCGCGACCTTCGCATGCGAGCTGGTAGCGACAACCTGCACACGCCCCAACGCATCGCGCGCCGTCGCCAGCCACGCCTCCAAAGCGTCGTGTTCCGGCACGCGCAACACCGGCAATGCAAACAACGACCCAATACTGGCGCGCACCGTCTTGGGATCGTACACATCCGTCGCGTGCCCGGTGATGAGGACGGCGTCTGCCCCCAGGGCGTCGGCGGAGCGGATCGTGCTGCCCAGGTTGCCAGGGCTGCTGGGCCGATCCAGCAACAGCACGAGTAAATCGTCCTTGAGCGGGATGCGCGCCAAATCGTCGGGGCGCTGCGCCACCACCGCCAGCAGTTCCGAGGCCATCTCGCGGTCGCTGAGCTGTGTCAGCACGTACTCGTTCACTTCCAGGCGCGCCTCAAGCGGCGTCTGCGCGATGACTGCCAGTCCCCACTCGGTGTGCTCGACCTCCGGGCAGTAGATGAGCCAGCGCACATCCCAATCATAGAGGTACGCGGCGCGGATCGCGGCGACGCCTTCGATGAAGAACAGCTTGTGTTGGTTCCGCTCCCGCCGCTGCTCGGCTAAGGCGCGCACCAGTTTGATTTTATCGTTCTTGAGCGAGGTGATCATAACAACGTTTCGATCTCGCGGATCAGGAAGGGGAGATTAGGCTCCGTAAAGGAGAGTTCCGGTGCGGGAATGCGGTGATGTTTGATGTCGGGGAGAACGTGCTTGTGGTGCGGATGCGTTGAAGCTAAAATTCGGTCGTTGGGATGCGGCCACGAGTCATACCAATAGATCTTGTTTTTATCCGTGTAATGGGCG
>DAOLUH010000018.1:0-100671 GCA_035420085.1 Anaerolineae bacterium | reverse complement strand
TCCGATCGTCATCGCGTCCGAGTATCGGGTCTATCTGCCGCTTGTCGTCAGGTGACGTATGACTTTGAGCAGTTTACCCTTGCAAAGGTGAGCGACCTATGACATCTTAACCCTTGCAGGGGTTTGAATAACTCAACTGTACATTTGAAGGGAGAATAACCATGAAATCCAATGTTTTTAACTTGTTAGCCGTTGTATGTATCGTGCTGGCGCTGGCCGGCGCGCTGGCAATCCGCTTGACCCAGGCCCAAGCACTAGACCCCTTGAATGGCAGCGTGATCCAAGGCACGACGCTTGGCGCCGCCTTCACGTACCAGGGCCGCCTGACCGACGCCGGCGGCGATCCCGTCCCCGGTCCGTGCGATTTCCAGTTCAGCCTGTGGGACGATGGTCTCGCCGGCAGTCAGGTGGGCAGCACGCAAACCAAGAGCAATGTGACCCTGGAGAATGGCTACTTTAGTGCCGCGCTGGACTTTGGCGCCGCAGCCTTCCAGGGCGAGGCGCGCTACCTGCAGGTTGCCGTGAGCTGCCCGGCGGGGAGCGGCAGCTACACGCCTCTGAGTGGACGGGTGGAACTGACCGCTGCGCCCTATGCGCTCGGCTTGCGACCGGGGGCTATCATAAGCGGCAATTCGACCGGGAACATTCTGAGCGCGCAAAACAGCAGCAGCATCGGCGGCGGTATTTATGGACAGGTGGCTGGACTGTCCGGATTAACGCCTCTCACCGGCGCAGGAGTTTGGGGTGATAGCGCCAGTGTTGCGGGTATGGTTGGCACCAGTAATAGCGCAGTTGGTGTTTTCGGCTGGAGCGTCAGCAATGCTGGTGTGAGTGGCCTAAGCAGCAGTGGCTATGGCGTGTACGGGGCAAGCATCACCAATAAAGCCATCTACTCTGACGGCGATGCCCACGTCGAAGGCGATCTAACCTGGAAAGCCAAGACCAGTTACATTTCTATCCCGGCTACCGCTTTTACGCCACAAAATAATCCTAGTGGCTACTACAACTATGGCTATATGGTGAGTAATTCAGCCGGTGGTACATTCTATGCTCCGGTGCAACTGCCCCACGGAGCAATCGTGACCGGGATGACTTTCTACTGGTTTGATAACGACATATCCAAAGCAATAACGTGTACATTGCGTCTGGATGCAATGGGGCAGGCAGGCTCGTTTGATTCCGCGATGGCCGAAGTGGTAAGCACAGGCAGCAGCGGCAGCGGCTTTGGCTCGACAGGTTCAATAAGCGAGGCCACCATCGATAACCAGCACTACATCTACTACCTGAAATGGGAGTGGCCCGTTAGCGGCGGCCTTGCGGGGCGCGGCGTTGTTATTGCTTACACGATTACTGAACCGTACTAGGTGGGGAAGGAGATTGCGATGAATATCAAGCGAATCGTTCTGGCGGTGTTTTTGGCCGCCGGCCTGACGACCGGTGTGGTGTGGCTGTTGGGCGACGGTCTGGCTGTGCGTGCTGCGCCGGTCTATGGGCTACAAGTCTGTCCCAGCGGCTGCGCCTTTTCCTCCATCCAGGATGCTGTAGACGCAGCCGCACCCGGCGAACTGATCCAGGTGGCTACCGGCGTCTACACAGGCGTCCACGCTCGCGGTGGCGTCACCCAGGTTGTTTACATCAGCAAGACAGTGACCGTCCGTGGCGGCTACAACGCCGACTTTAGCGCCTGTAACCCCATTTCTTACCCCACTACATTGGACGCCCAGGGACAGGGACGAGTGATTTGGATGAGCGGCAGCATCACACCTGTCATCGAAGGGCTGCGCATCACCGGCGGTAACGCCTACGGGCTGGGGGGAACCGACTGGGGCGACAATGCTGGCGGGGGAATATTTGTCGTGAGCGCGACCGCTTCTATTAGCGGCAACGTGATCTACAGCAATACCGGCGGCAGCGACAACAGTTTCGGCGGCGGCCTCTATCTGAAAAATAGTGCGGCCAGCCTGACGCACAACACCATCACCAGCAACACCGCCGCCCACGGCGATGGCATGTACTTGTTCTACAGCCCGGCCAGCTTGAGTCACAACATCATCAGCGGCAACGGCAGCGGATTGACGGGCTGGGGCGGCGGCGTCGCGCTGCGTCATAGCGACGCCAACCTGACTGACAACACCATCACCGGCAACCGGGGGGGCTATGGCGGCGGAGTCAATATGGACAGAGGCGAACCTCTCCTGAATCATAACATCATCACTGGCAACACTGGTTTTGATGGCGGTGGGCTATTCCTCTACGTCAGCAACGCCAGACTAACCAACAACCTCGTCCAGGGCAACGTCGCTAATCAGAATGGCGGTGGGCTGTGGCTTTACAAAGGGACGCCAGCAATCATCAACACCGTCGTGGCGGATAACCACCTCACCCAGGACGCCTGCTTTGGTACCGGCATCTACATCGAGGCCTCCTCTGTTCGCTTGCTGCATACTACGATTGCGCGCAACACCGGCGGCGACGGCAGCGGTCTCCATATTACCGGCTATGAGTATAGCGGCAGCTATTATCCTGGCACGGTGGCAATCACCAACACCCTCATCGTCAATCACGGCGTGGGCATCACCGTCACCGCCGGCAACACCGCCACGCTCAACGCCACGCTGTGGCACAGTGTCGGCACGAAGTGGAGCGACAACGTCGTGCATGCCAACGATCACGAGGGCGATCCGGCCTTTGCTGCCGATGGCTATCACTTGACGGCAAGCTCGGCGGCGATTAACAAGGGCGTGAACGCTGACGTGACGAGCGACATTGACGGCGAGCTGCGCCCGCAAGATGGCGGCTATGATCTGGGGGCAGATGAGGTCAAAGCCGAGTTCAAACTTTACTTGCCCCTCGTTTTACGCAATCGCAACTAAGCGATACCTGCCCCTGTCCTCCCGCCGCAGCGCGGGAGGACAGGGCGGGTGCCGTCAAAGCGCGCGGTTCATAACCTCTAAAAAATACCCCGAACAATGTTCCGTGGTGCCTATTGTCTAAATCCCCAAATAACCGTATACTGAAAGTGTGAATTGCTCGAAAAAACATCGCGCGCGCCTTCGGTGATACCCGTGTAAAGTGCGGAGGCAAGGCTGTGCAGTTCCAAAAAATGAGATACCTTGTGGCGATGAGGTGATAAAAGATGGGTCATAGGATTATCTTCAAAGACAACAGTTCTATAAGTTTAGTCGAATGACCTCGCGCATCAACACCACCGCCTTCCTCCATTGGATCGACGCCCATAACGTCTTTGATGCGCACAACTGCCTTGACTTCGTCATTGACGACATCGTCGTCGGGGCAGTGCATCGCAGCCGGTTGCCGCTGTTGCAGGAGCATCCCGGCATTTTTCATGTCGACGATGCGCGCGTGACGCTCGATCCGCGCCTGGACACACCCGCCGCGCGGACCGAGGCCGTTGCCGGTGTGCTTCACAAGTGGCGTGATGCGGGCCTGTTCCCTGCCTGGCGTGACGAGTTGTATCGCGTTTCGGCAGGATTCGACGCGCCGCCGTTGATGGCGCTCGAACGCGCCGCTGCCTCGACGTTCGGCATTTTGCGTTACGGTGCGCATCTGAATGGCATCGTCCGCAAGAACGGGCATCTGCACCTCTGGATCGCCCGCCGGTCGCTGACCAAGCCGGAGCATCCGGGCAAGCTGGATCATCTCGTCGCAGGCGGCATCCTCGACGGATTGAGCGCGCGGGAGGTGATCATCAAGGAGTGCCACGAAGAGGCGAACATCCCGCCGGAACTGGCGCAAACTGCGCGCCCGGTGAGCCTCATCAGCTATATGATCGATCTGGATTGTCGCCGTCACCGCGACCTGATTTTCATCTACGACCTGGAACTGCCCGAAACTTTCGTCCCGCAGAACACCGACGGGGAAGTGGCGGAGTTCTACCTGTGGCCTATCGAGCAGGTCATCGAGGTGATGAGCACCACCGAGGATTTCAAGATGAACAATAACCTGGTCATCATCGATTTTCTGCTGCGCCACGGCTACGTCGTCCCGGACGATCCGCACTATGCCGTCATCGCGCAGCGGTTGCGCAGTCCGGTGATGTGGTAAAATTACGCTTGACTATTCCTGATTCAGGCGGTATACCTATACAATAATTCGGGTTCACGCTATAGCAGTGTAAAACGGCCATGATTCAGGAACCTCAAGTTCTTAACGCAATCAAAACTGTGCGGGTTCAAATACGTTGGAAGCCTGGCAGCGCCTTGCGGCATTTGCAGAAACGTAAACTTCGAGGGCACTTGCCAACTACAGCAACGTTGGCAGATTACGAAGCCGTGATTCTCGCCGTCCTGCACGATAGGTTTGCCCAAGTGTATCGTTATTGGTATAATCAGGTCGCTTATGTAACCGTTGTGGGTTCAGTCGAAAACCGGGAATGGCTGATTATGTTTGCCTGCGAAGGCGTGTTGGAAAGCGCATTTGTTGTCGAGCGGCCCGAGCAATACTTGCATAAACCCGGATTCGAGTATCTTGGACTGTTGGGCGAGGTAGACCATGAACTATGATGAATTGGTTACAGCCTATGAAACAGATGTACGATTCCCCGAAGTGAGCGGAATGGAACACCTGGATATGTTGATGACGCGCAGCGAGATTGCGAGCATTGAGCCGCACTTGTCAGCCGCACTGCGCGAGCGCGTGCTTCAGGCCGATAAACAGCTTATGAGCCGGGCGCGTCAGTTCTATGATGCGATCCAGGCGATTGCCGATCTAGCCAGTTGGCGACGGAGTGAATTCACACCGATTACGCATTGGTGGTGGTATCTGGACGTACTTGCCCATTTGCCGGTATCGCTTGATACTAAAACACTACGGGCGGCGTTTCAGTTGATTCACGACGCCGATGCTGAGGATGTCTACAGCGTGGATAGCGACCAAGCTCTGGACGTTTAGAATAAGGTTGCGTGATGAATACAGAAAACTTGCTGACTGCGATTTCTGCTGATGAGATTGATGAGGTAGAATGGCTTTACGCGGCAGCTCATAACCCGGCCTTTGATTTTCTTCGTGACCCTGAAGAAGATATTTACACCCTGGCAGATGGCAAGATAAACACTAGCTTATCCCAAAATTCTATATGAAAGCGAGGTATACAGTATGAAACAGCCCACATTAGGTATCATTATCGGCAACCGGGGATTCTTCCCCACGCAACTCTGTGAAGAGGGACGCGCGAAGATTTTGCAGATCTTCGAAGAGGAAGGCATCAAGCCGATCGTCCTTTCGCCGGAGGATTCGCCCTATGGATCGCTGGAGACGAACGAAGCCGCTCGCAAGTGCGCCGACCTCTTCCGCGCCAACCGCGACGACATCATCGGCGTCGTCATCACCTTGCCCAACTTCGGCGAGGAAGGGCCAATCGCCAACGCGCTGCGCTGGGCCGAATTGAATGTGCCGGTGCTCGTCCAGGCCACACCCGACGACGCGAACTTCATGACCATTGCCCACCGCCGCGACTCGTTCTGCGGCAAGATGTCCACCTGCAACAACCTCAAGCAGATGGGGATCAAGTACACGCTCACCACGCTGCACACGGTTGATCTCGATACCGACAGCTTCCGCCAAGATTTGCGCAAGTTCGTGGCGACGTGCCGCGTCGTTCGGGGACTCAAGCACGCGCGGGTCGGCATGATCGGCGCGCGCCCGGCGGCGTTCAACACCGTCCGCTTCAGCGAAAAGCTCCTGGAGCGTTCGGGCATCAGCGTGGACACGATCGATCTCTCCGAGGTCTTCGGGCGCGTCGCGCGGCTCAAGGACGATGACCCCGCTTTGGTCGCCAAGTTGGAAGCGACGAAGGCGTACCTCAAGATCAAGGGCGTTCCCAACGAGGCGCTGGTCAAGATGGCGAAGTTCGGCGTGGTCGTGGATCAGTGGATGGAAGCCGAGGGCCTCATCGCCAGCGCGGTGCAGTGCTGGACGGCGATGGAGGAGTACTACGGCGTCGTCCCCTGTACAATGATGAGCATGATGAGCAACAATCTCATGCCCTCCGCGTGCGAGACCGACATCACCGGCGTGGTCGGTATGATGGCGATGGCGTTCGCTTCCGGCAAGCCCAGCGCGCTGGCTGACTGGAATAACAACTACGGCGACGATCCCAACAAGGGCGTGCTCTTCCACTGCTCTAACCTGCCCAAGGATTTCTTCGAGGAAACGCCGGATATGGATTACCAGGAGATCATCGCCGGGACGGTAGGCAAGGAGAACACCTTCGGCACGGTCGTGGGCCGCGTCAAGGCTGCGCCGTTCACCTACACCCGCGTCGCCACTAACGATTGGGAGGGCAAAATCCAGGTCTACCTGGGCGAGGGCGTGCTCACCAAAGACCCGCTCAAGACCTTCGGCGGCTACGGCGTCTTCGAAATTCCCAACCTGCAAGGCTTGCTGCACTACATCTGCGAGAACGGCTTCGAACACCACGTCGCCGTCAACATCTCGCGGACGGCGGATGCGGTGAATGAGGCGCTGAGCAAGTATTTGGGCTGGGACGTTTACTACCACAAAGGGTAGGGAATCGTTACACATCCTGGCAACGGGAGACACGCCTTGCGCGCGTCTCCCGTTGTGGTTTACATACCAGGGACTTTGTGTACAATTATCCAAAGTATGTGAACTGAGGGAGATACTATGTCGGCAGCGCCTATACCACAATCTTACCCGCGTATCAGCGACCCGGACAACAAAGCGTATGGTTGTTTGGATACAGACACCTTGAAACCGCATCCCTACAAAATCCCTGTCGAGGTTCTGACGCAAATGATTCGGGAAGCGATTGACAAGGCCAACCAGAAATCGAGCCGTGAAAGCGTCGCTATCCCGCCAGATGCGACGGCGGAAGACCTGACCAGAGCTTATCGGCGCGCCGGGAAGGATCTGTTTCGATACTTCAAGCGATACTATGAGGACCCGGCTTCGACAGCGCATCAGGTACACAAAAAGCATTACCGTGATGTCGGCGCAGAACAATTTCGCAGTCGCGTGATTCAGAAAGGGCGCATGAATTCCGGGTGGCGGTATCAGTTCTTGTTGTTGGATTGCGCAGCGCATAGCCAACGCTTCAAAAGTGTGTCTGATTTGGGGTTGGCGGAGGCGGATTTCAACGCAGTGATTGAAGGGATCAAGTCTGATACGCTGCCGTTAAGCCTGTATGTTTCCGTCAAAAATAGACGGAATACATTGGGTGGACAAGATTGGCCCAAAGCAATCCGGGCATTGGAAGTTGTTGCAATGAATGATCGTAATCGTGTTGGCCCGTATTGTTGTATTTTTGGGATTGTTATGGATCGTGGACAACGACATATCAAGATTGAACAGAAAACAGGTCAGGCTTATTCAAACAATACAGAAGTTTGGTTATCGGATTTCCTATGGCCTTTCTTTGCAAACTATTCCTACGAAGAAATAATGCGGTTGGTATTAGATGTGTTGCTGAGTGTGCAGGAGTCCGAGGAACTCGCTACACAGATCCAAATACCGGCCGAGGTATTAGAGTTCTTTGGTGCAGAATGTCGCAAGGCTGGTTTGATTAACGCGGAAGGTTACTTCGACGACCCTTACAAATTGCTCAAATTTTTCTGTAAAGTATAAAATTTCGATTGAAAGGAATTGTTGTGCAGCAGACTTTTTTATCGAAACCGAACAATGGGAGTCAACGCAATACCCATTGCACTGTCATTTTTGGCGACAGTCGAGAAGAATTAAACTCCTTCAAAGGAAAAGTTGATCTCATTGTTACATCGCCGCCGTATGCCGATGCGCGACGCAGACATTATGGCGGCGTTCACCCGGATGACTTCGTTGATTGGTTCCTTACGTTTCATCAGGCTTTTTGGGATGCATTGAAACCAACAGGAAGTCTAGTTATCAATATCAAAGATAAAGTAGTGGATGGCGTCCGTCATCGTTATGTCTGGCATACGATTGAGGCGCTTTGCGAAAGCGGCTGGTTAGCCATAGATGACTATATCTGGCATAAACCCAATCCTATGCCTGGTTATTGGCCTACACGCTTGAGCGATGGATGGGAATACTGTTTCCATTTGGCGAAACAGAAAAAACCTTTCTTCAATCACGAAGGCGTCAAAAAGCCCATTGGTGAATGGGCTGAAACTCGTTTGAGCAATTTGAGTGAAAGCGATCTTAGCCGTCATAATTCAGTCAATCAAAGTGGCTTTGGGCGTGATTTATCGCGTTGGGTAGGAAAGGACAAGGTTCTACCAAGCAATGTGATTACTTACGCTGTGGTAGGGAAAAATAAAACACACCCTGCTGTTTATCCAACAGCTTTGCCTGAATTTTTTATCAAATTGCTTTGCCCAGAGCATGGAATGGTTTTAGACCCTTTTGCTGGCAGTGGGACAACCGGTATCGCGGCGTTATCCTTAGGCCGCGACTGTATTTTGGTTGACAATCAAGAAAAGTATTATCGCATCGCTATAGAACGACTGAAAGAAGAGGCTGGCGCGCAGATAGTGCGCGACGCAGAGATTGCGGAAGGTATTTTTGAGATTCCGTTGACGCTTCAACTACGGCTGCTTGAGGAAAAAACGAAGCTGTCTGAGATTCCAGGGGAACCGGAATACGATAAATCAAAAATGTGAGGACAATGTGATGTTACTACAACCTTTACGCGAAGAACTCTACGAATTGCACAAAGAACTCCCCGCTAACGACCTCGTGAAGTGGACGGGCGGTAACGTCAGCACGCGCGATCGCATCACGGGCTACGTGGTGATCAAGCCTTCCGGTGTGCGTTACGAGGATTTGAAACCGGAGCACATGGTCATCGTCAACCTCGATGGCGCGATCATCGAAGGCGACCTGAAGCCGTCCTCCGACACCGCGAGCCACCTCTACATCTACCGCCAGCGACCCGATGTCGGCGGCATCGTCCACACGCACTCGCCGTATGCGACGGCCTTCGCCGCCGTGGGCAAGCCGATCCCTGTCGTCCTGACGGCGATGGCGGACGAGTTCGGCGGGCCGATTCCGTGTGGCGGCTTTGCGCTCATCGGCAGCGAGGCCATTGGCAAAGTCGTGGTGGAGAGCATCGGTTCGTCGTGCGCGGTGCTGCTGAAGAACCACGGCGTCTTCACCATTGGGCGCGATGCCACGGCTGCCGTCAAAGCCGCCGTGATGACGGAGGACGTCGCCAAGACGGTGTGGCTGGCGCTGCAAATCGGCCAACCCGACGAGATCGCGCCGGACGACGTCGCCAGGCTACATCACCGCTATACGCACGTCTACGGGCAGTGAGAGCCTGAGACTTGTGTTCTGGTACGCGCTTGACAGGAATTTTCGAATGTATTATTATGCATTTATAAATGTAAATGATACATTCCGGAGGCGGAAATGACGGCTTCAGATAAAAAACCTGTGCAAGTATATTTGGATGCGACGCAACGATCAAAGCTATCGTATTTGGCCGAACGCTTGAACGTTTCATATGCCGAGGTGTTGCGAATGGGTATTGATGCTTTGTCCCAGACGACTCTCTCGGTGGATGATGATCCTGCAATGCAGCTTATTGGGCTACTCGGCGAACAAACCAATAGCCCTGGCGACATGTCGGTTGACCACGACCACTATATTGTCGAGGAAAGCCGGAATGTATAACCGGCGCGCGTTGTTTGTAGACACCGGCGGCTGGCTAGGCGTTTTGGATCCGAAAGACAAATATCACCCTCAAGCCGCCGATTTTTTCCGCCGCGCGTTATCGGCTTATAACAGTCTTGTCACCACTAATCTGGTGATCGCCGAGACGTATATCAACATCCGTCGCAGCAGCAGTCACGAAAAAGCTATCGCGTTTCTGGACCTGATCGAAAAATCCGGCCGTATCCATTGCGTGTGGTCGGATGATGAACTCGAAATGAGCGCGCGTGAAGTGCTGCGGCTCTATCACGATCAAGACTTCAGTTACACCGATGCCGTGAGCTTTGCCGTAATGCAACGCGATGGCATACGTGATGTGTTTGCTTTTGATCAGCATTTTCGCACGATGGGTTTTGTCGTGCTGCCAGCCTGAATGTGTGATTGAGATGATTCATGAAGTCAACAATCTTTCCCCTTGACCAGGAATGGCGTCTGACCTATTTCCGTGAGCATGAATGTCGGGTCGCGCATCCCGATGACTTGCCGTCCACGGGGCTGACCTCCATCCCCGCGCGCGTGCCGGGCAACGTTGAACTTGACCTGGTGCGCGCGGACATCCTCCCAGAGCCGTTTTACGCGGACAATATCCGCCTGCTGCGCGCTTATGAGGATCACGAGTGGTGGTACACCGTCGAGTTTGTTGTACCGCCTGAAGCTGCCGGGCAGTCCTGGGATTTGGTCTTTGCCGGGCTGGACACGCTGGCAACAGTCTGGGTGAACGGCGTCGAAGTGGGGCAAGCAGCCAATATGTTCATCGAACATCGCTTTGATGTGACGCGCGCGCTGCGTCCCGGCGCAGTCAACCAGATCGCCGTGCGTCTCTGTTCTGCGGTGAATCATGCCCGACATTTTCACTACGATGCCAATGCGATGAGTTGGGAACGCCGTGAGGAAGGACTGTTCATTCGCAAAGCGCCGCACGTGTGGGGATGGGATATCATGCCGCGAGCGGTCTCTGCCGGCATCTGGCGTCCTGTTTGGTTGGAGAGCCGGCCGCCCACGGCCATTGAGCAGCTTTACTATTGGACGGCGCGCGTCGGACAAGACGGTGCGACGTTGGGCGCGCGTTTTCAGTTTCGCACGGATTTGCCGACATTGGACGGGTTACATCTGCGCTTTCACGGCGTCTGCGAAGAGCACAGTTTCGACTACGATTGGCCGGTCGAATTTGTCGCCGGCGGGTGCGAAATTCCTGTGCCCGGCGCGCGGCTTTGGCAGCCAAAAGGCTACGGCGATCCGCATCTCTACACCGTCACCGCGCAGCTCTGCCGGGGCGACGAGGTGTTGGCCGAACGCCACGATCACATCGGCATCCGCACGGTTGAGGTGCGCCGCACGGAAGCGGCGCGGACGCCGGCCGAGGGTGAGTTCCGCTTTGTTGTCAACGGTGTGCCCATTATGGTCAAGGGCGCGAATTGGGTGCCGTTGGATGCGTTCCACAGCCGCGACATCAATCGCGTGGATGAGGCCATCGCGCTGTTCGACGATTTGGATTGTACGATGATCCGTTGTTGGGGCGGCAACGTCTACGAAGATCATCGGTTTTTCGACTTGTGCGACGCCCACGGTATGCTGGTATGGCAGGATTTCGCCTTCGCGTGCTGTATCTATCCCCAAACCGAGGCGTTTCTGGCCCAGGTGCGTCAGGAGATTCAGGCCGTCGTCGAAAAACTGCGCAATCATCCTTCGTTGGCGCTGTGGTGCGGCGACAATGAAATTGATATGGTCTACCAGTCGCAGGGTCTTTCGCCGGAACACAATCGCCTCACCCGTGAGGTCATCCCGCAGGTGGTGCAGCGCTGCGACCCCCACCGCGCTTATGTGCCGAGTTCCCCCTATCTTCCACCGTCTGACGCGCCGGCCGCTGACCGCCATCTGCCCGAACAACACCTGTGGGGGCCGCGCGGCTATTTCAAGAGTCCGTTTTATACGCAGCACACGGCCAATTTCATCGGCGAGATCGGCTACCACGGTTGCCCCAATGTGAGTTCGATCCGGCATTTTATCTCCCCCGAAAACTTGTGGCCGTGGCAGGATAACGACGAGTGGCAGGTTCACGCCGTCTACCACTGGCGCGAGCGCGTCATTGAGCGCGACCGCATTGCGTTGATGGCGAACCAGATCCGCGAGCTGTTTGGCTTTGTCCCGGACGATCTGGCGACGTTTGCGCTTGCTAGCCAAATTGTCCAGGCCGAGGCCAAGAAGTTCTTCATCGAATCCACGCGGCTGCGCAAGTGGCGCACCAGCGGCATCTTGTGGTGGAACGTGATTGACGGTTGGCCGCAGTTTTCGGATGCGGTGGTGGATTACTACTTCGGCAAAAAGTTGGCCTATCATTACATCTGGCGTGTGCAGCGTCCCGTGTGCGTGATCGTGGGCGAGCCGGGTGCGGAAAAATATCTGCCGGTCGTGATCGCCAACGACGCCAATGCGCCTGCCGAAGTCCACTACCGGGTGTGGGCGGCGGATGGCGGAGCGACTCTGGTGGAAGGCGCGGCGACCGTTCCCGCGAATGAGAACCTACAGGTAGGGCGGATTCGCACGTATGCCAGCGATCAGCGTCTCTACTTGATCCGGTGGTCGGTGAACGGGGCAAACTTCGGCAATCACTACCTGTCGGGAACGCCGCCGTTTTCGCTGGCGCAGTACCGGCTGTGGCTGCCAGTGATCGCTGGATTGCCGCGCGCTTTTGATGTAGAGGGGGAAACCTGGGATGCTTAGCTCTGAACTTGCTATCGTCGTTGCTCCTGAGCGCGACAATGTCGCCGTCGCCAAAGCCTTCATCGCCGCGAACACGGTTATTCTCTGGCAAGGAACTCCTATCACCGTGCGCGCCGATGTTCCCCCTGGACATCGTTTTGCGCTTTACCCCGTCCCGGCTGGCGAATGGGTGTACCAGTACGGGCAGCCGTTCGCCCGCTCGAAGGGGCTTGCCCCCGGCGACCCGGTGGACGATGCCACCGTTGATAGTGTCGCGCCGCCGCTGGACGCGGATAACCTCATCCTGCAAACGCCGACGCTGCCGCCGTGGGATGGCCCACGACCTGCCTTCGAGGGATTTCACCGCCCAGATGGCCTGGTCGGCGCGCGCAACTGGGTGCTCGTCGTCCCCACGAGTATGTGTTCCAGCCACGAAGCCGCGCAGATCGCGCTGCACGCCGAGGCGCAGGGCCTTTACACCCGTGAGCGTTACCCGAACGTGGATGGCGTCGCCGCGATCCCCCACACGGGTGGCTGTGGGTGCGCGTACCCCCTCGCGGGCGCGCCGACGCGCGGCGCGATGGAGAACACGCTGCGGATTCTGGCGCAGCATGTCCGGCACCCCAACGTTGGCGCGGTGTTGATGATCGAACTCGGTTGCGAAAAAGCCAGCTTCGCCGCCTTCGATACATACTTCGGCGCGGACGTGGGCGACCTCTACGGCAAACCGGTTGTGCGCCTCAGCATCCAGGAGCTTGGCGGGACACAGGCCACCATCGAACGTGGTCTGGCGCTCTTGCCGGCGTTATTGGTGGAAGCCAACAAAACGTCGCGCCGCCCCGCGCCGCTCAGCGCGCTCGCGTTGGGCCTGGAGTGCGGCGGCAGCGACGCCTTCAGCGGCCTGTCGGCGAACCCGGCGCTTGGTCACGCCAGCGACTTGTTGGTACGGGCGGGCGGACGCAGCATCATCAGCGAAGTGCCAGAGTTCTCCGGCGCGGAACATCTCTTCGCGCAACGCGCCGTCAACCGCCAGGTTGCGGCAGAAGTCTTTGCGATGGTCGCCCGCTACCGAGAGTACGCGGCTCTCCGCGGTCACACGTTGGAAGATAACCCCAGTCCCGGCAACAAGGCCGGCGGATTGCTCAACATCACCATCAAATCGCTAGGGGCGCAGGCCAAGAGCGGCAGCGCGCCGGTGCAGGGCGTGATGGAATACGGCGATTGGGTATGGGACCGTGATGGCGCGGGTGTGTACATGCTCAACACCCCCGGCTACGATCCCCCCTCGGTCACGGGACTGGTCGGCGCGGGCTGCCAGATTGTCTGTTTCACCACCGGACGCGGTTCCGTCTTTGGCAACGCCATCGCGCCAGTGATCAAGATTGGCACGCACGACGCGCTGTACGCGCGGATGTCCGCCAACATTGACGTGAATGCCGGCGCAATCATCCGCGGCGCTGTGACGTTGCCCGACGTTGGTCGCGCTATCTTTGACGAAATCGTCGCGGCGGCCTCCGGCAAGTACACCAAAGCTGAACTGAGCGGGCACCGGGAATTCATGCTGTGGAATAACGAAGGCTTGTTGACGTAAAAAGCGTCAGCAGTCAGCTCGTAGCGATCGGCCAGAGAATGATCGCAGCGATCCCGATTGCTGCAGGCTGAGACGTCTCAACACAGAAAGGGCAAACCAATGACGCTATCAGTCTATGCTCGACCTGACGGCCAGATCGGCATTCGCAACAAAGTCTCCATTATCTTCACGGTGGATTGTTCGCGCTATGTGGCGCAGAAGCTCAAGACGCTGTTCCCGGAGGGGACGCAGCTTTTCGGCAATCCGGGCGGCTGCGGCTTTATGGACGGCGCGTTCAACAAGCTCATCGCGCTCGGCAACCACTCCAGTTCGGCGGCGGCGCTGATCGTCGGTCTGGGCTGCGAGGGGACGGATGCTTACGCGCTCGCCGACGCCATCGCCACAACGGGCCGCCCCGTCGAGGCGCTCAAGATCAACGAGGAAGGCGGCGACATCAAACTCATCGAGCGCGGCTCGCGCATCCTGGCGCAACTGCTCCAATATGCCTCCAGCGTCGAACGGGCGCCGCTGTCGCCGGGTGATCTCGTCGTCGGCACAGAATGTGGCGGCTCGGACGCCACATCGGGGCTGGCTTCCAATCCCATCACGGGCGTGGCCGGTGATAGGCTCATCGCGGACGGCGGAACATATATGATCAGCGAGTTGGAGGAGTTGCTCGGCTGTGGCGAGATTTTGGCCGCGCGCGCGATCAATGCCCAGGTTGCCCAGGAGGTCAAAGACGCCATCGCCGCCGCCGAACGCCGCTCCTTCGAGTCCGGGCGTTTTGCGTGGGGCTACGGCAACATTATGGGCGGCCTCACCAGCATCGAGGAGAAATCCTACGGCGCGCTGGCGAAGTCGGGGACGGCGCCGCTGCAAGGCATCCTGAACCGCTACGGCTTGCCGCCGCGCAAGGGCTTCTGGCTGCAAACCGGCGAACCCGGCTCCGGGTGGTTCCACGGCGACCCGGAGGGCATCAACCAATTCGCGGCGTGCGGCGCGCACATCGGCCTGTTCACCACCGGCTGCGGCTCCACCACTGGCGGGCTGATCCCCGTCATCAAGATCATCGCCAATCCAAACCGGATGCAACTGATCCACGACAACGCCGACTTCGATGCCACGCCGGTTATTCGCGGCGAGGCGACCATTCAAGAGTTGGGGGAAAAGCTCTACGCCGAAATCCTCGCGGTGGCGGGGGGGAAGCTGACGAAGTCAGAAGTCTACGGGCACTACGAAGTGTGAATAGCCCTTAGAAATGGGAGGCCGAACCTGGGATGCGGCTTTGCTAATGAAAACTCCAGCGCAGAGTGCAAGATATTTATGTTTTTCTGTGTGAATTTGTACTCGTCAGGATGATATTAAACAACCGCCAAGGCGCCAAGAGCGCCAAGTTTTTAAGATTTCTTGGCGGGCTTGGCGTCTTGGCGGTAAAAAATGCGTTATCCAAGTGTTCAATATCCTGTTGACCATTACATTTTCTGTGTGAATTCCATGTGTGTTCTCTGTGGCTTTTGACAAGGAGGAGTGCATGATCCAATTCACTGAAAAAGGCATCGTCATCGCATCCAAAACAACCATCATCGAATTTGAAGGCATACGCCTCGTCTCGCTTAAAGATGCCGTGACCGGGGAGGAATTCCTCGACCGTGCTCTGGGCGTGGATGCGCCCGGCTTTGAGCTGCTACACCAGAGCGGCAAGCTCGCGCCGCTGGGCGTGCATCCCATCGCCAGCCGGGTGACGTACACGCTGTTGACCGACCGCATCGCCGAAATTGTCCTCAACGATTGGGAGTGCGATGTCTCCATCCGCGTCAGCGTGGATGAGGCGACCGGCGACATCGTGCTGGAGCCAGCGGCGTGGACGATGCAGGGCGGCGTCGCCGGTCTGGGGCTGAACGTGCCCGGCATCCGCGCGGATTTGGAGGTCGTTGGGCCGTTCCAACAGGGCGCGAAGGCCCCGCTGTCGCATCCGCAGATGCAAGGGAAGGATGCCGCCTGGCCTCATAGTTGGGAGGCGGGTTTCCTGGTCTTCGCTGGAACGGAATCTGGCTTCACGGTGCAGGCGTGGGACAAGGATTTCATCTACAAGAAGGTTCACATCGGCCACGAAAAGAGTGCGCAGACGGTGGGCTTCTTCACTCTGGCGCATGGCCCGCTGGAGATGAACCGCTGTGTGGGTAACCTGGCCTGGCGGTTCTCGGCCTACCGCGGCGATTGGACAGTGCCGGTGCAGCGTTACCGCGACTGGTACTGGGCCGCCTATCGCCTGGACGAAGCCGCCGCGCTGCGCCCGGACTGGCTGGACGATATCCGGCTGGCGGTGTCGTGGTGTCCCACCCACCTGGAACTGCTGGATGCGCTCGCCGCGCGCATAGAGCCGCATCGCGTTTTCCTGCACCTGCCCAACTGGCGCATCCACAAGTACGACCAGGACTATCCCACCTACGTCCCCGACGAGAAAGGTCGCGCGTTCATCGAAAAGGCTCGCGCGCTGGGCTTTCACGTCGCGCCGCACGCCAACGCTTGCCAGATGAGTCCCGATCACCCGTTGTTCTTCGCCGCGCGCGACTTCTGCACCCGCGATCCGATGGGACTGCGCTGGGGCGGATGGAGCTGGATGCCCGTCGAGGGCTGGGCGGCTTTCGGCCCGCCGCAGAGCTACTCGTTGATGCCGTCGCACAAGGATTGGAATATCCTGGTGAACATCCACCTGGCGTGGTCGCCGTGGCGGCGGCAACTTACGCGCCAGGTCGCCGACTTGATCCGCGACCTGGGGCTGGATAGCATCTTCGTGGACGTATCGCAGTTGATCCACAACAGCGACAACGCGATCCTCGAAAATTTGACCTACGCGCAGGGTTCGCTCAAGCTCATCCGCGAACTGACGGCATTGGCGCCCGGCTTCTGCGTCTCCGGCGAGGCGCGCAATGAAATTTCAACGCAGTTTTTATCCGTGGTGCAGTTTCACCTGTACAATTTCGCGCACGTCAAGGCGATTGACGGGCAGGATGTTTCGTGGGTGTTGGAATGTACGCAGCCTGTCAATGAAGTGCTCTTCAAGGGGCTGACGCGCGGGATCGGCTACAACTACGGGCGCGGCACCAATCGCCGGGCGATGATTGATGCCACACTCAAGCAAGGGGCCATCCCCACGCTTATCTTCCAGACGGGCGATCCTGTGACTGAATTGGACAACGAGGAATGTCGGTATATCCTTGCTTCTACGATGGAGTAAAATCTTCTCGACGGATTCAACTGAAAATCCATTCGAGTCCGTCGAGATTTTTTGAAGCAGCGAAGCACACAATTCCAATGGAGGTATGCTATGAAAATCACCGACTTAAAATGCGCCATTATCGGCCAGAATCCCGTGGTGCGCATCACCACGGACGAGGGCATTGACGGCTACGGGCAGGCGGAATCCGCCAAGCCGTATCTCAAGCCGCACGTCCTCTTCTACAAACAGTGGCTTATCGGGGCGGATCCCACCAACGTCGAGCGTGTGATGCTGCGCATCCGGCGGATGGCGAGCTTCAAGCCGTGGGGCAGCGCGGTCAGCGCGATTGAGATGGCGCTGTGGGACATCGCCGGCAAGGCTGCCGGCCTGCCGGTCTACAAGCTGCTCGGCGGCAAGGTGCGCGACAAAGTGCGCGTCTACAACGGCAGCGTGCGCTTCCCGATGAACGGCTACACGCCGGAGGACTACGCCGAGAACATGGCGAAGATGAAGGCGTCGCCGGAGAAGTTCAGCATCATAAAGCAAGGCGTCGGCTTCCACAGTCCTATGCCAAGCCGCGTACCGGATTTCTTCTACGGCGAAGTGGAGCCGGGCGCGCCGCACTCCAATCGCGGTCTGCTGACCGAGCGCGGCCTCAAGCACGTCATCGCGTGCGTCGAGGCGATGAAGGACGTGCTCGGCGACGAGGTGGGCCTCGCGCTGGACTGCGGCCCCGGCTGGATGCCTACCGATGTCATCCGCCTGGCGCGGGCGCTCGAACCGCTCAACATTATGTGGCTGGAGGACACGATCAACGGCGACTACAACCCCTACGTGCTGGCCGATGTCTACCGCGACATCACGATGAGCACCTCCACCCCCATCCACACGGGCGAGCAGATTTACCTGCGCCACAACTTCAAGGAGTTGATCGAGCGGCAGGCGGTCAACATCATCGGACCGGACCCTGCGGACGTGGGCGGCATCGCCGAACTGAAGTGGATCGCCGAGTACGCCGACCTGCACGGCATCCTGATGGCCCCGCACGGCACGTTCGACGGCCTCATCGGGCTGGCGGCGCTCGTCCACGCGGCGGCGGTCATGCCGCAGAACTACATCGCTTTCGAGTACCCCACCGGCCGGCCCGACTGGTGGTACGACATCGTCGAAGGGCTGCCCAACCCCATCGTTCAAGACAGCCTCATCGAGGTGTGGGATCGCCCCGGCCTGGGCGTGACCTTCAAGGTTGACGAGGCGCAGAAGCGCCTTTCTGAAGAGGACAAGGATTTCTTTGATTAAATTGGAACACGGATTTCACGGATGAACACAGACGAAAATCCGTGAAATCCGTGTTGATCCGTGTCCTATTCCTGTGAGGTTCTCATGCCAAACTCCACCACTCGCATCCTCAACATGGATGCGCTTTCGTCTCACGGCAACATCCCCGGGCGGAAAGCTGCGCTTGCCATTCTGGAGGCTGGATTGCAGGCCGCCGATCCTTACAACAACGCCCGCGACCTGCTGCGCGTCGAAGGCCAACGGCTCATCGTCGGCCATCCCGACTTCGAACCGCTCGGCGGACCCAAAACCGGGCCGGAGGTTTTCGACCTCGACAAAGTTGGGCGCATCTTTGTTTTTGGCGCGGGGAAGGGCATTCAGCGCGTCGCCAAAGCCATCGAAGAGGCGCTTGGCGACCGGCTCACCGGCGGGCACGTCATCGGCAAGCACGGCGACGCAATCATCCTTGACAAAATCGGCGTGACGCTCGGCGGGCATCCCGTCCCTGATGAAAATTGCGCCGTCGGTTGCCGCAAGATTCTGGACTTGTGCCAGGACTTGCGCCCAAACGACCTGGTGTTCACTCTCGCTGCCAACGGCGTCTCGGCGCTGCTCACGCTGCCCGCGCCCGGCATCTCAATGGAAGATGTGCGGCAGGTGACGTACCGAATGCAGATCGAGCGCGGTGTCCCCACCCAAGACCTCAATCCCATCCGCAACCACATTGACTTGATGAAGGGTGGGCGCATCTCGCGCTACATCCAACCGGCCACAGCCATCCATATCATCGCTGTAGACTCGAACAATGAGCCGCATGAGGCGCTGAAAGGGTACGAGCAATTGATGCAGCGTAACCGCTGGTTGCACACCCTGCCCGACTGCACCACCTTCGCGGAGGCGCACGCGATGCTCGACAAATGGCAGGCGTGGGACGCGATGCCGGCTTCAGTGGTCGCGCACCTGCGCCGCGCTGACCCGCGCGATGAGACGGTGAAGGCGGACGAATTCCGCCGGTGGAACTTTCGCATCTTCGGCATCATGCCTCGACAGCGCGGCGTGCTGCCGACTGCTGCACAGAAAGCCGCCGAACTGGGCTTCACGCCGCACGTGATGGCGAAGTTTATGCAGGCCGAAGCCAGCCAGGCCGGATTGGTCATCGCCGATATCGCCAAAACCATCGAAGCCGATGGCGTTCCTTTCGCGCCACCGTGCGCGCTGCTCACCGGTGGGGAGCTGCTGGTGACGGTGGGCGAAGAAACCGGCGTTGGCGGGCGCAATCAGGAGTACGCGCTCGCGGCGGCAACCCGCATCGCCGGAAATCCTCGCATTGTGATGGCTGGAGCTGATACCGACGGCACCGACGGTCCCGGCGGCTGGTTCGCGGCAGATAACGGGGACATCCCGTGTCTGGCCGGGGGGATCGTGGATGGCGAAACCATCGCCGAAGCCCAGGCGCTCGGCGTGGACATCGTCGCCGCATTGCGCCGCCACGATACCTCGTCTGCGCTGTGGAAGCTCAAGAGCGGTATCGCCGCCACGCAAAACATCAGCCTCACAGATTTGGGGGTGACGGTGGTGATGGGGAGGAGTAGGGAGTAAGGGAGTGGGGGAGTGGGGGAGTGGGGGAGTAAAGGGGTAGAATAGGAATACTCGTTACTCGTTACCCATTACTCATTCCTCGTTACTCATTTCTGATAATCTATTTTCACACAGGAGAAAAAACTATGCCAGCAGGATCAATCATTGTATCGGTAAAAGCGCGTGAAGTGTATTCGGAGCGGGGGCATCCCGGGGTAGAGGCGACGGTGAAGACCGCCAACGGCGCGACCGGCGTCACCATCTGTACGGCCGGCGTTTCGATTGGGACGCACGAGGTTGAGTTTGCCTACGATGGCGGGACGAAGTGGCGCGGCAAGGGCGTCCAGCGGGCGGTGGATAATGTCAACAATCTCATCGCGCCTGTGTTGGTGGGGATGGATGCTTCGCAGCAACTCGCGGTGGATGACGCGATGCTCAACATCGGCGGGCCGGGGGCCAAGCAGCGGTTCGGCGGCAACGCGACGGCGGCAGTGTCGGCGGCGGTGCTCAAGGCGGGCGCGGTTTCGCTCGACATCCCGCTGTATCAGCACATCGGCGGCGCGAACGCCTTTGTGTTGCCTGTGCCGGGCGTCATCGTCCTCGTGGGCAGCGACCGCTACGGCAGCGGCGCGCGCTCCGGCGGCAAACCCAGCTACGCGCTCATGGCCTACGACTTTCCGACGTTCGCCGAAGCCTCCTACGCTGCGTGGGACTTGTTGACCGAATGGCGCGATGTGCTCAACAAAAAACTCAGCATCCCCAAAAGTTCTGCCTCCCACCATCTCGCCGTGCCGGCCGGCCTTGTCAAACATGACCGCGAAATCTGGGACTTGATGGTGGAGACGATTAACCGACTTGGCTATGAGGGCAAAGTCGGTATCCAGGTGGATGTGGCGTCGGAGACGTATTGGGAAGAAGACCTCGGCAAATACGTAGGAATCTTCTCCGCCGAACCGAAAACGAAGGATGACTTGTTCGAACTCTACCACATAATGACCACGGAATACCCCTTCGTCATCATCGAAGACCCCTTCGACGAGGACGACTATGAGGCGCACGCCATCCTCACGCGCGAACTGGACATCCAGATCGTGGGCGACGACCTCTTCACCACCGACCCGGTGCGCGTGCAGAAGGGGATTGACGTGGGCGCGGCGAACACGGTGCTGCTCAAGGTCAACCAGATCGGCACAATCAGCGAGGCGTTCGAGATGGTGCAGCTCGCCTATCGCAACGGCTACGGCGTGATGCCGTGCAACAGTCGCGGCGAAGGGGCGGAGATCGCCGACTACTCGGTAGGCCTGAACTGCGGCACCATCCGCGAGAGCGCCATCGGTCCGAGCGGCAACCGTTTCCTGCAAATCGAGGCCGAACTGGGCAACCGCGCGCGCTTTCTCGGCCGGCGGGGATTGAAAGGTCGGCGTTTCCAGAAATGATAACCATCCGTGATCGGCGTTTCGTTGACCCGCAAGGGCGGCACGTCATCCTGCACGGCGTCAATGTGGTGAACAAGAATCCTGCCGAGGGCTATGTGTTCGACGCCGGGCCGGCAATGTTTGCAGCGTTGCGCGACTGGGGCTTCAACGTTGTCCGGCTTGGCGTGATCTGGGATGGGCTTGAGCCGGCGCCAGCCGTGTACGACGAAGCCTACCTCCGGCGGCTCGACCAACAAATAGCCTGGGCGAAGGAACACGGGTTGTACATCTTCCTGGATATGCACCAGGACTTGTACAGCGTCCTGTTCTCCGACGGCGCGCCCGCGTGGGCGACGCTGACGGACGGCGCGCCGCACGTGGACCTCGGCGGCGTGTGGAGCGATGCCTATTTCACCAGTCCGGCGGTGCAGTTCGCGCTCGATAACTTTTGGTCCAATACGCCTGCGCCCGATGGCGTCGGCCTGCAAGATCACTATGCGCTGATGTGGGCGCATCTGGCGCGGCGCTATGCGGACGAGCCGGCTGTCATCGGCTACGACATTATGAATGAGCCGTTTCCTGGCTCGGCAGGGGCGCAGGCGCAGGCGGCGATGTTCGCGCGGGCGGGAGAGCTGCTGGCACCCGTCGCGCCATCCTTGGGCGACTCGGTAGAAGCGTTGATGGCGCAATGGCTCACGGCGGAGGGGCGCTCTGCTATGTTGCAGCTTTTGCGCGATGTGTCACTTTACGCCCAGATCATTGACGTGACGGAATCCATATTCACCGCTTTCGAAAAGACGCAGTTGATGGCGCTGTATCGCCGCGTGGCGCAGGCCATTCGCGCGGTTGATCCCGTGACCGCGCTGTTCCTCGAAACGACGATGGGATCGAATATGGGCGTGTACAGCGGCATCGAGCCGGTGATCCTGGACGGCGCGCGCGATCCGGCGCAGGTCTACGCGGCGCATGGCTATGACCTGGTGGTGGATACGCCCGACATCGCGGCGGCCAGCCCGGAGCGCGTCGAACTCATCTTCCAGCGGCACGGCGCGACGGTGCAACGCTTGGGGATGCCGTTGCTCGTCGGCGAGTGGGGCGCGTATGGACGCAATCCCGGCACGCTGCCGGCGGCGTGGCATGTCGTTCACCAATTCGAGAAGTTGCTGTGCAGCGAGACGTATTGGGCCTACGAGCCGGGCATGGAACGATTCCCTTGCTTCCAGGCCATCCAGCGCCCCTACCCGGAGCGCGTCGCCGGGACGTTGTACAGCTACCATTATGATCCTGAGACCGGCGTTTTCACATGCACGTGGCAAGAGGACGGCCAGATCGTCGCCCCAAGCCGCATCTACCTGCCGGATTGGTTTGTCTTCGACGCAGCTAACCTCGAACTGACACCGCAGGGAAATGGAACTACAATATCGCCAACATCGCCCGGCTCTGCCAACCGCTTCCTCGAACTCCCACCGACCAGAACCGCGTGTACGCGGCAGCTTATCATCAGATAGAACAGGACACGGATGAACACAGAAAACACGGATTTTTTGAAGGTCACATTCAATATGTGTGGCAATAAGGAGTGAAGATGGAATTTACAGGTAAACATGCGCAGATTACGGATAAGATCCTCGGAGCTTTCTACACTGTCTATGGCACATTGGGGTATGGATTTTTGGAAAAAGTGTACGAGAATGCCTTAACACTCGAATTCCGCAAACTTGGATGCAGTGTAGAGCCACAAAAACCTATCGAGGTTTACTATAACAGACAACAAGTGGGGGAATACTTTGCAGATATGGTTGTAAATGGTGTTGTCATCGTTGAATTAAAAGCAGTAAGGACGTTGCTAAAAGAACATGAAGCGCAATTGCTCAATTATCTGAAGGCAACGATGATTGAAGTAGGGTTATTGCTGAATTTTGGCCCAGAACCTCAATTCAGACGCAGAGTCTATGATAATGAGAAAAAAGGCACATTGAACTGGGTGAAATCATAAAAAATCCGTGTGTTCTGTGTTCATCCGTGTCCAAAAGAGGTGAAACTATGTTAAGTCTGACACAAGATCGAATTTTTGAAGCGGCGCATGTTCGCCCGTCAGCGCAACAGTTGGCGTGGCAGCGCTTGGAGTTGATGGCGTTTTTCCACTTCACGGTGAACACGTTCACCGACCGCGAGTGGGGCGACGGAACGGAGGATCCGCGCGTTTTCAATCCCACCGAACTCGACCCCAACCAATGGCTGTGTATCGCCCGCAACGCCGGCGTCAAGCTGGCGATTCTCACCGCCAAACACCACGACGGTTTCTGTCTGTGGCCGAGCCGCCACACGGAACACAGCGTCAAACACAGTCCCTACCGCAATGGACAAGGCGACGTGGTGCGCGAGTTTGTCGAGGCGTGTCGCGCGTTCGATGTGAAGGTGGGCCTCTACCTTTCGCCGTGGGATCGCCACGAGGCGACCTACGGCAGCGACGCCTACAACGACTACTTCAAGGCGCAGTTGACGGAGCTGCTGACCGGCTACGGCCCCATCGCCGAAGTGTGGTTCGACGGCGCGTGCGGCGAAGGGCCGAACGGCAAGCGGCAGGTCTACGATTGGGACGGCTACTACCGCGTCATTCGTAGCGTGCAACCGGAGGCCGTCATCGCCATTAGCGGGCCGGACGTGCGCTGGGTCGGCAACGAGAACGGCGTCGCCCGCGTCAACGAGTGGAGCGTGGTGCCGTCTGCCATCGCCGATGCCCAGGCCCGCGACTTGGGCAGCCGCAAGCAGATTCTCCAGGCCGACCGTCTGGTCTGGTATCCGGCGGAGTGCGATGTGTCCATCCGTCCGGGCTGGTTCTACCACCAGAGCGAAGACCGGCGCGTCAAATCGCCGAAGAAACTGGTGGATTTGTACTTCAAATCGGTGGGGCGGAACGCGGCGTTGCTGTTGAACTTGCCGCCCGATCGGCGCGGGTTGATCCACGAGAACGACGCGCGCAGCCTGGCGGGAATGCGGCGCAGTCTGGATGACATCTTCGCGCACAACCTGGCTGCCGGGGCTGCGGTGACGGCTTCCCACGAAAAAGCTGGATTCCCCGCCGCCAATACCCTTGACGGCAACCCGGACACCTACTGGACGACCGACGACTGGCAAGAGACCGCCGTGCTCGAATACGATCTCGGCGCGCCAAAAACGTTCAATGTGGTGCTGCTGCAAGAACATATCGCGGTGGGACAGCGGATCGAGAAGTTTGTGATTGAGGCGCACACGGCAAATGGATGGGAGCCGGTAGCGAGAGGCGGTACGGTGGGGTACAAGCGACTCCTGCGTTGCAAGGATACGACAGCAGACAGGGTGCGTGTGCGCATCGAAGGCGCGCGCTTTGCGCCGACGTTGAGCCATTTTGGACTATTTTGAGGAGACGTCGGTGCTGCGCACACCATGCCAGCACGAAAATTTCTGCCACAGAGGGCACAGAGCACACAGAGTTATTTGTTCTCATCTCTGTGAACTCTGTGTTCTCGGTGGCTATTTTCGAAGGAGGCGATAATGAACACAGTTCCACATTTTCACGGTCCGTTGCGGACGCACCTTGATAATGGCCGCTACTTCACCGATGACAGCGGCAAAGCCATCTACCTGACCGGCTCGCATACCTGGGCCAATTTGCAGGACATCGGTTTGTCCGGCGATCCCCCCTTCCCCTACGAAGCATACCTGGATTTTATGCAGGCGTACAACCACAACTTTATGCGCCTGTGGATGTTCGAGCAGCCGGAGCGCGCGTGTTGGACCGAGAGCTGCCTCCTGTTCGCGCCGCTTCCCTGGGCGCGCACCGGCCCCGGCGTCGCCAACGACGGCTTGCCCAAATTCGATCTGACGGTCTGGAATCCGGCGTACTTTGCGCGCCTGCGCGAACGTCTGGTCGCGGCTGGCGAAAAGGGCATCTACGCCGCCGTGATGCTCTTCCAGGGGTGGAGCCTGGCCGTTAACAAGAAGGGATTGGATCCGTGGGTGGTGCATCCTTTCAACGCTGCGAACAACGTCAACGGCGTGGACGTCCCCTACACGGGATGGGACGACGAGACCCATCCCTCGCTGCACAGTATGCACAATCCCCAGGTTCTTCAGCACCAGGAAGCTTACGTCCGCAAAGTCATAGATACAATCAACGATCTGGACAATGTGCTCTACGAAATCATCAATGAGGGCGGCTCGCTGGCGTGGCAAGTACACATGGTAGACCTCATCCACACCTACGAACGCGGCAAGCCCAAACAGCACCCTGTTGGCATCACCTCCGGCATCCCCTGGTTCCGCAATGCTGCCATCGCCGCCAGCTCCGTTGATTGGTACTCTCCCATCTCGCAGCCCAACTGGTGGGATCGTCCCGGCACGCCGCGCGTCGAGGATTACCAGGTAGACCCGCCGCCCGCCGACGGACGCAAAGTGATGGTCCCGGACACCGATCACCTGTGGGGGCACGGCGGCAATCCCAAATGGGTGTGGAAGTGCTTCGCCCGCGGGCACAACCCGATCTTTATGGACCCCTGGCAATCCCTCTACCTGGGCGCGACCGAAGAAATTGCGCCCTGGTCGTTCACCGGCGGGATCAGCAAGGACTGGCGCGACTATCCCGACTGGGAACCCACCCGCCGGGCGATGGGCGACACGCGCCGCTACGCTCAGAAAATGGACCTGGTCGCAATGCCGCCGCGCCCGGAATTATCCTCCACCCGCTACTGTCTGGCGAACCCCGGCGAGGAATATCTGGTCTACCTCCCTGAAGGCGGCAGCGTGACGCTGGATTTGTGCGACGCGCAGGGCAGTTTTGCCGTTGAGTGGTTTCTGCCGCAGGTCAACCGCACCCTGCCCGGCGCGCGCCCGCTTGTTGGCGGCGATTATGGGGTCACGACCGCGCCGTACACTGGCGATGCGGTTCTGTATCTGAAACGGCTGTGATGTGAGTACTGACGAGAGCGAATTGTCCCATTTCCTGGCGCACTGGTTCACCGGCCTGACGAAGGGGCTGGAGAACCTGGATACGCCCTCCCGCGCCATCCTCTTACGCGAGTGCGGGAGGGCGTGCGCGCGCTCCTACACCGCGCAAGTTTTCCGCGAATCGTGGCAGCGGGCAGAAGGGAATATGATGCGCTTCCTGGCGGAACTGGCGGCCCGTTTCCCAGGGGCGACCTACACCCCGAGTGTTCCCGATACGCTCGAAGTGCGTTACGCGGCGTGCGGTTGCGATCTGGTGCGTCTCGGCTGGGTGAGGTCACCGGCGCTGTGCGAATGTTCGGTACACAACTTACAGGCGAATCTTGAGGCGGCGTTGGAGACGCCAGTTGCAGTCACGCTAAAAACGTCGCTGTTGCGGGGCGGAGAGGCGTGTGTGTTTGAGGCGCGATTGGCAAAGGGCTTGCTTACAGAGTAGAACATTCTGTGATGGGGGTAACGGCCGCGTTCAATATACTTCGTCGTGGTCGCCCACGTCGGCTAGAACAATGACCGTTTCTCCCTGCGAGGTGCGTTCTATGGTAAACACAATCCGGCAATCATAACCGCAGGAACAGGCCCATGCGCCGCGTAGTTCACCGCTTAACTTATGCGTGGCCAGTCGGGGATGCTTCCAATTGACAGTCAACAGGTCCAGGGCATCTTTTGAATCATTGGATTGCGCCGCGCAAATTTACGCATGGCGCGCTCAAATTGCGGGGAAACGACCAGTCGGGTCATACTTCTGCTGCCAGCGAGGCCCGCAAACGTGCTATCGCATCTGAAGCATTTTCCGGCTTGAGTTCGCCACGGCGAAATGCGGCGACTGCATCGCTCACATTTTGGGCGATTTCTTGTCGGCGTAACGTAATTTGCCGCCGACGCAACACCTCAAAGAGCATTTCTTGTTGCTCAAACGACCATTGCGTTACCGTTTCAAGCACTTGATCAAAGGTAAGGGTAGGCGCTTCAGCTTGCATTTTGCCCTCCGCTACGATTTTAGCGATATCTTTGATTACAATTTTAACACCATTTACCAAAAGGATAAAACCATGGCTTACCCGCAATTTCCTCCCGGCTTCTACTTTGGCGCCGCCACCGCCGCCTTTCAGATCGAAGGCGGATGGAACGAGGATGGCAAAGGACTTTCGACGTGGGACACGTTTATGCACCATCCGCGCCGCGCGCAGCATCTCCGCGCCGCCGAAGTCGCCGTGGACACGTACCACGACTTCCAGACCGACATTGACTTGCTGGCCGAGTTGCAGCACAACGCCTACCGCTTCTCCATCGCCTGGGCGCGCGTGCTGCCGGAGGGACGCGGCACAGTTAATTCCAAAGGGCTGGACTACTACAATCGTCTGGTGGACGCGCTGCTGGCGAAGAACATCACGCCCTTCATCACAATCTTTCACTGGGATATGCCGCAGGCGCTCGCGGACCTGTGCGGCGGCTTCATCGGGCGCGACGGCGCGTACTACTACGCCGATTACGCCGAAGTCGTCGTCAAGGTGCTCGGCGACCGCGTCAAGCACTGGATCACGCTCAACGAGCCGTGGGAGCATGCCATGTTCGGCCACTTCCTGGGCGAACACGCGCCGGGCAAGCGCAGTCCGTGGGCGTACTTCCGCGTGGCGCACCATGAGTTGCTCGGTCACGGGTTGGCGGTGGAGCGCATCCGCGCGCTGGCGCCCGACGCGCAGGTGGGTATCACGCTCAGCCAGTTCCCGGTCTACCCGATGCAGGACACGCCAAAGAACCGCGCCGCCGCGCACTTCGCCGATTTGTTCGTCAATCGTTTCTACCTCGACGGCCTGTATCGTGGGGCGTACCCCGAAGATCTGTGGAAACGGCTCTGGCCCTTCAAACCGCCCATCAAATCCGGCGACCTGGACATCATCGCCCGCCCCACCGATTTCCTCGGCGTCAACTACTATAGCCCGCTGTTCGCCTACCACGATTGGCGCATCCCGTTTTTCCAGGCGTGGATTGAGCGCACAACGCCGCCCGGCCCGCAGTACATTGAGGACGAGGTGCTCGGCTCCGGCCCCTACCCATCCGGCCTGTACGAGCTGGCGATGCGCTACCGCGACGAGTACGGCAATCCGCCGGTCTACATCACCGAGAACGGCACGAAGGCTGACGACGGGGTGGAGCGCGACGCCGCCGGGCGCATCACGCGCGTCCGCGATCCGTACCGGCAGCGTTATTTAGAACTGTACCTCGCTCAATTGGCGCGCACCATCCAGGACGGCGCCGACATTCGCGGCTACTTCGTCTGGTCGCTGATGGACTTGAACGAGTGGGCGATGGGGTATACGTATCCGATGGGGTTAATCTACGTGGATCACGACCCTGCGACAGGCTCAGGGCAAGCGCAGCAGCGTGTGGTCAAGGATAGTGGGTATTGGTATCGTGACCTCATTCGGCACAGAGCAGGAGAGTCGCCAAACGGAACTATCGTTATAAATAATGGCCTGTCGTCAAACCGTGAAATTACTTGATGGGGCCAAAGTCATTACGGCTAATCCCCAACTCTCGAATGACAGCGCGGACAGTACCCAAAGCCAAATCCTTGTGCCCCCAGTCGGGAATGTTGTTACCATTTGCCAGGCTTCTTTGAGCGCATCGAGTGCTTCCTGGACATTGCGCCAGATTTCATCCGGCGTGCTGCCTTCTGTGACCAGGCCGGGTACATCAGGACTGGTCACAGTAAACACACCGTTGGGATTCGGTTCAAGATATACGCGAATGGTATGTAACTGCAACATGCTAACTCTGCTGATTTGTCTTATCGTATACAATTGTAACATCATTCACAGAAAAGGATAAAGATGCGTAAAGTTGCGATTGTTCTGGCGCTTGGTCTGTTTCTACTGATTTCAGTTGCGCCGGCGCTGGCAGATGAAGGGCCATTGTCCGTGTATTACGCCGGGGCGGATGGCAGTGTGAAGACGGCGCTCGCATTGGCGAAATTCGATCTGACCTCCGATCTCGCCGCAGCGGACGTCATTGTGCTCAACGGCGTCATCCCCGATCCCGGCGGCATCGCTGCGCGCGTCCGAGAGGGGGCGGGACTGGTGTTGGTGATGGGGCCGGCCATCACGCCGGAGCAACTTACGCCGCTGCTTGGCGCATCCCCAGCGTTGGAAGCGCGCGACGACGCTATCAGCCTCAAAGTCATTGTGGACGGCGACCATACCGACGGCGACGCCGCTGACGGCGTGGTGGATGATGTGCTATGGTCGAGCGCGCCGCAGGTGCGCGAGCGTATCGCCGTCGGTGGAATCGCGCTCGAACCGCTGGTTATGAGCTACGAAAACGACGAAATGCTGCTCGGCGTAACGACGCTCGGCGTGGGGACAATCTACGTCTTCACCCCTTTGCTCAACGACGTGAACCCGCAAATCCAGGAATGGCCCTACTACAACTACATGCTCTACAACCTCGTCACGCGCGCGGCGGGGCGCGCGCCGCAGAGCTTCGCCGCGTATCCCGCCTCGCCGCTGCCCCACGCGCGCGAGCGCACCATCCTCTATATCGCTATGGCGATCCTGGTCGTGTTGACCTGGACGACCTTCTACTTCGTTCGCCGTTACAGTAAGGCGCATCCCGAACTGCTCGATTCGCTGGTCTCCGGACGCGAGCAGTTTATGCACCGCGAGGCCAACACGGATTGGGAGCAGATCGGCTTCCACCGCTCGGTGGGCGGCTTTATGTTCGCGTTGATGTCGGGCCTGGTGCTGTTCATTCCGATGGTTGCCTACCAGAACTTCATCCTGCCGGTGTACATCCTGCCCTCGGCGCAGGCGATGGGGATGTGGGGCCGCGTGGCGGCGATGTTCCCGCTGGTGTGGAGCTTCTTCGACATGGGCACGAGTGTGGCGCACATGAAGTACTTCGCCGAGTACCGTGTCAAGAATCCCCGGCGCGCCATCCAGTACGCGCAGTTTTACGTTTGGTGGCAGGCGCTCACCGGCGCGCTCCAGGTGGCGCTCGTGGTGACGTTCGCCTCGACCTTTTTGCCCGGCACCGCTTACGCCGTGCTGATCTGGTCCATCATCACCCACACGTTCATCCAAATCCCCGGCTTCTACCGCGTCTTCACCGACTCGCTCTCCGCCTACCAGCGCGCCGACTACAACCAGATCCTCGACATCGCCATGACGATGGTGATCCCGATGCTGGTGCAGCCGGTCGTCATCAGCCTGATGGTGTGGTGGGGACGCCACAACCCGGTCTTCGGCCCGGCGATGGGCGGGCTGTTGGGGCTGGGCGTGGCGGCCTACGTGATGGAGTTCGTCTCGTTCTGGTTTGGCTGGTGGCTCTACCGGCGCATCGGCTACAACGCTAAACTGCTGTTCATGGCGCACTTTGACAAGGAAATCGCTGTGCAATCGCTTAAGTACGGCGTGTTCCTGTTCTTCGCGGGGATTTTTGGCGGCGTCGGCTCGTCGCTTAGCGTCACCGTCATCCAGCCCAAGCTGATCAACACGAACGAAATTCTGGGCAACCTGGGGATGGCGGGGAACTTCCCCTACGCCTTCAGCGTCCTGCAAACCCTCACGGCGACGGTGTTGCCGGCGATCTCCGAATCCGTCACCAACGGGCGCAAGCTCCTCGGCCAGTATTACGCCACGATGACGTACAAATACGGCGGCTTCGTGAGCGCCTTCATCTGCGCGATCCTGCTGGCCGTGGCCGACCGCTTCATCATCGGCTCGTCGGGGCGGGATTTTCAACGCGCGGCGGTCTACGTGGTGCCGATGCTGCTCATCGGCTCGCTCAACTTCGCCTCGTGGACGGCGGATGCGGTGATGTACGGCCTCAAGACGCGGCTGCTCACGCTCTTCGCGGCGCTGGATCTCGCGCTCAGCTTCACCCTCACCTATCTCCTGATCGAACGCTGGCAGGTCAACGCGCTGATTTACGTCCCGCTGGTCACGCTGCTTGTCAAAATCTTCGCGGCGTATTTCGTCAATCATCGCTTCTGCTTCCCGCAGCGGTTCTATTTTTGGCAGACGATTGGCGCATCGGCATTGGCGGGGGCCGCGCACTACCTCTGGCTGCGCTGGTTTACGGGGCTAATCTGGCAAGGAGATGAAATCACCAGCATCCTGATTTTGGCGATCGGGCTGCTGTTCTCGTACCCGGTGTACGCCTTCCTGTACGGTCTGTTCGGGGGATGGGACGACAACACGCTCAACGAATTTGGCCGGGGGACGAACCTTTCCAGCTTTATGCGCCCGCTGGCGCGGCTGTTCTACCACGCGACGAAGCTGGGCGCGCGCTTCAGCCCGCTGCACAACCGCTTCCCCATCACCAACTACGCGGCGGCGCGTGCGGAAGCTGAATCGCTGACTGAGGAACGCGTAAAGTTAGTCGCATAAAAAACGTAAAACATAGCAAACTTACGTTTTAGAATCAACAAAACGCTGCAACCGCAAGGGCAAACCCGGCGATGATAGGAAATCTATGAACAGACTCCAGCGCATCGAAACTTTCGTCCGCAAGACCATGGACGCCGTCGTCAATCCTGACTTACGCATCGGGCACGACATCAAGCACGTAGAATGGGTGCGGCGCAACGCGCTGACCATCGCCAGGGATGAAGGCTTCGCGGATCTCGACCGCGTCGAAGCCGCCGCGCTCCTGCACGACATCGGCCTGGCGTCTGTCGAGACGCGCGACCAGCATGGCCCGGTCGGCGCGGAGATGGCGGCGCGCTTCCTGCGCGAGCAGCATCTATTTTCCGAAGACGAAATTGCCGCCATCGCCAAAGCCATCCACAACCACAGCCTCATCCACGGCGATTGGGACGCGCTCGGCTACATCCTGCGCGACGCAGACAGCCTCGACACGCTCGGCGCAGTGGGGCTGATGCGCGCCTTCACCTCCAAGTACTTCAAGCCGGAATACGACCCGGAGCACATCAAGGGCGAAACGTGGGGGCTATCGGCAGATGGCTTCACCGCTCGTCACGACGCGGGTCTCGGCATAGGATCGACGATTATGGACCAGATCAACCTGCAAATCAGCCTCATCGACGAACTCCACACCGCGACCGCCCGGCGGATGGCGGAACCGCGTGTGGCGTTTATGAAGGCATTTGTCGTTGAGCTTGAGGCAGAGATTATAAACAGAAAGTGAGGCAAATTATGGGCTTGCTTCCCTCTAGCATATTAGCGACGGCTTTGTGTGTAGCACCGATATTATTCCTATGGCTGGTCGTTCTTTTAGTCATCATATTCCAGTCAGGTTGGAAGGCCACATTGGAAACTTTCGGTCGGACTTTATGGATTATTCTCGGACTCAGTGGCCTGATTTTTGTGATTATGTTAGGATTCTACGCAATACCCCCTATGTTCGTGAGGCTTTGTGGATTGTCTTCCTGGGCATTATGAGCATTCTAGCTTTCACAATATTGATCTTTAGTTTATCGTCATTATTCAATTTCATAACTGCACGGCCGTTAGTATTTGATACAGCGGACGCCAAAAGAGGCTTTGTTAGTATTGGAAAATGTAAGCTCAGACTCGAAAGGTTGTTTTTCAGTCCGATATGGATTTTTTTAGGTTATCTAGAGTTAGCCGATCACAATCTCGATGTGAAAGATTACCTTTACGCAGCTATCAGTGTTTCTATTGCGATCCACAACATTGCAACAGCATTTGATCGATTTCAAATCCGCGAAAACGGTATTATGTCGTCCACAGGCCAACTTGTTAAATGGCGGAAAATAGTTCATTATAGTTGGGCAAACAATCGCTCAGAGATGGTATTGACGCTCAACACAACTTGTCGTCTGCCATTTTTGAAGACGGTCAAAATGCAGTTTCGACGAGAAGAATATCAAATAGTCCGGGAAGTTCTTCGAGAGTATATGAGCAAACGGGATTCCGCTGCATTAGCAGCAAACCCTCCTGGACATAGTATAATGGGCGACTATGAAACCAAGATGAGGCGACTGTGATGAGCAAACCGAAAGTGACCGCTACAGACAATTTCTGTGTATCAGGAGCGCGCCATGCAGCGCGCTGACATCATCCAGGGTTTGCGCGCGCTCGGCGTACAGCCGGGGATGGGCCTGATGGTCCATTCCTCGTTGCGCAGCCTGGGCCACGTTGAGGGCGGCGCGGCCACGGTTGTCGCCGCGCTGATGGACGTTCTCACGCCGGAGGGCACGTTGGTGATGCCGAGCTTCAATCACGGCGTCCCTTTCGAGGACGACGGCCCCGGCTACTACGATCCTCGCGCCACGCCGACGATTAACGGCGCGATCCCCGATCATTTCTGGCGGCTGCCCGGCGTCGAACGCAGCCTCGATCCCACGCATCCCTTCGCCGCGTGGGGGCAGCACGCCCGGCGCTACACCGAGTTCCACCACCGCACGCTGACGATGGGGCCGGAATCGCCGCTTGGCCTACTGCTCCAGGATGACGGTTACTGTCTGCTGCTTGGTGTGGATTACTACAGCAACACCTTCCACCACGCCGTCGAAACCGCGACGGGCGCGCCATGTCTGGGGCAGCGCACCGAAGCCTACCCTGTCCGCTTGCCCGATGGGCGGCAGGTGATGGGCCGCACGTGGGGCTGGCGCGCGCAAGTATGCCCGCTCACCGACCAGGGACGCTATATCCCCGCGATACGCGCCGTCCACCGGCAAGGGTTGATCGGCAGCGGCACCGTCACCCTGTACCGCCTGCGCGATGGCTACGCCGTCATCGCCGACATCCTGGCGCGCGGCATATCCGGCTATCCACCGTGTAGCGCGTGCCCGATCCGCCCGCGCCGCGTGCCGGAAACCGTTCTGTCGGATTGGGATCCCGTTGCGCAACGCCTGCTGCCGGACTCGGTCGCGCACTCGTATTAACAACACCGTGCTCGCTCCCGTTCCCGTCTCGGGAACGGGCTATGGTGGCCCGGCGTGCGCCTTTAGCGCCCCCGTCCCGGGGGCGCTGAGCAGAGAAAATGGACGGCGGCGCCGAGCATCGGAAAGATGGATGGGCGCGCTGAGCATAGGAAAAAAATCCGTTGAGAAGAGGTATCCAATGAGTGAATTACGCATCGAAACCTTGACCTTGCCCGCCGCTGACCTCGGCCCGGAGAACCCACTGCCGCCGCTTACTGGCGAGCGTGACATCCACGCGCAAATCGCTCCCATCCCCGGCATCTCCGACGAGATGCGGCGCAATATGGCCTACGGGCGCGTGCCCAACATCCTGCCCTACACGATGCAGGATGGTTACACGCGCGACCTGCATCCCCGCGATTTTCGCGTCGCTGTATTGGAGAACGACCACCTGCGCGCCACGTTCCTGCTCGAATTGGGCGGCCGGCTGTGGTCGCTTGTTCACAAACCCAGCGGGCGGGAACTGCTCGACGCCAATCCCGTCTTCCAACCGGCAAATCTGGCGCTGCGCAACGCCTGGTTCAGCGGCGGCGTGGAGTGGAACATCGGCACGACCGGGCACACGCCCTTCACCTGCGCGCCGCTCTTCGCCGCGCGGCTCACCACGCCGGATGGTACGCCTGTGCTGCGGCTGTACGAATGGGAACGCATCCGCCAGGTGCCGTACCAGATCGATGCTTACCTGCCCGACGGCTCGCCGGTGCTCTTCGTGCGCGTGCGCATCGTCAATCCGCACGATCACGATACGCCGATGTACTGGTGGTCGAACATCGCTGTGCCGGAGACGCCGGCCACGCGCGTCCTCGTCCCGGCGGATTCGGCGTACAGCTTCGGCTACGGCAAGAGCGGATTGCGCCGCGTCGCCATCCCCAACGTGGACGACGGGCCGGATGTGACCTACCCGACCCATATCCACCGCGCCTGCGATTTCTTCTTCCACATCCCTGACGAAGAGCGCCCGTGGATCACCGCGCTGGATGGCGAGGGGCGCGGCCTGATCCAGACCTCCACGGCGCGATTGCGCGGGCGCAAGCTCTTCCTCTGGGGGATGGGCGCGGGCGGTCGCCGCTGGCAGACGTTCCTCTCGCGTCCGGGGCGCGCCTACATCGAAATCCAGGCCGGGTTGGCGCGGACGCAGCTTGAGCATCTGCCGATGCCCGCTCACAGCGAATGGACGTGGCTCGAAGCCTACGGCTTGCTGGATGCCGATCCTGCTGTTGTGCACGGGGCAGATTGGACCGCCGCCCGCGAAAGCGTCGCCGAGCGGCTAGAACGCCTCATCGCCCGTGACGCATTGGATGATGAATTGGCGCACAGCGCAACATTCGCCGACATGCCGCCGGAGGCCATTATTCAGCGCGGGTCTGGTTGGGGCGCGTTGGAGCGCCGCCGCCGTGAGGCTGCCGGAGAGCGCCCGTTCTGCTCGGCGGCGCTGCTCTTCGATGACGCCTCGCTCACCGCAGCCCAGTCGCCGTGGCTCGCGCTGCTCGACGCCGGCGCGCTGCCCGATCTCGATCCCAACGCCGAACCCCTCGGCTATATGGCACAACCCGAATGGCGCGCGCACCTCGAAGCGACGGCGCAGGCCGGTCGCGCGAACTGGGCCGCGTGGCTGCACCTGGGCGTGATGCGTTACGTCGCCGGTGAACGCGACGCGGCGCGCGCAGCGTGGGAGCGTTCCTTGCAGGCCGTCCAGACGCCGTGGACGCTGCGCAATCTGGCGCTGCTCGCCTGGGAAGACGGGCAGTTCGACGAGGCCGCCGCACTGTACGCGGCGGCGCTGCGGATGCGCCCGGCGCTGCTGCCCCTGGCGGTGGAATGTGGGCAGAAGCTCATCGCCATGGAACGCCCGCAGCTATGGCTTGACCTGCTCGACATCCTGCCGGATGAACTCCGCGCGGCGGGGCGCATTCGGCTTCTGGAAGGCCAGGCCGCGTTGGCGGTGGGCGACTTCGACCGCGTGGCGCGGCTTTTCGACACGGCGTTGGTCGTCGCCGATTTGCGCGAGGGCGAACGCTCGCTCTCGCACCTGTGGCTCGACTATCACGCGCGGCGGATCAGCGCGGAAGAGGGCATCCCGCTGGATGACGCGCTCCGCGAGCGGGTGCAACGCGAGTTCCCGGTGCCGGCGGCATTGGATTTCCGCATGTCGTAAAACACAGCCTGGCTTGGGCCGGTCTCTGACCGCGTCCGCCTGGCTTCGACGCACGCTCACCGCGCCCCCGGGGACGGGGGCGCAGAGCGAAGCGTTTGGGACACGGATTTTTGCGAGGATGACAGTATTGTGAAGAGACAAAGCTATTGTGGGTTGTGTATACTTTTAATCCTGTTGGCCGCCTGCGATGCGACGCCGGTTGCGCCGACTGCCACGCCAACGCCTGCCGCCACGGCGCCGCCGACGGCTATCCCCACGCCCATCCCCACGTGGACGCCGACGCTGCCTCCCACGCCCACGCCGGTACCGCCGCTCGGCGTCAGCATCAAATGGCCGGAGCGCGTCTCGGCGCTGGAGCCGCCGTCTGTCGTCGTTGACATCGTACCGCCGCCGGGCATCGCGCCGGTCGTCATCATCCGCGCAAAGGTCTACGATCCGACGGCGCAGGTCTACAGCACCTTCGATTTCGTCCGGCAAAGCGGCAACCGCTACGTTTCCACGACGCCGCTCCGGCTATCGTTGAATGCGCCGGCCGGACACTGGTGGCTGGTGGTGGAGGTGAAGTCAACGTTCGACCTCATCGGGGAGCGGATGCTGGCCTTCGAGCCAGCGCCCATCGAATACCGCGCCCTGACGGATACGCTGCCGGCCGGGGTGAGCTTGCGCGTGCCTGTGGCTTTCACCGAAGTCATCACGCAGGGCGATCAATATGCCGGTGGGCGGGTGTGGCAGTATGGGGACGGGGAAATCGCGCTGTGGTGGGCGCCCGGTCCCACGGAGGCGCTGCTCTTCAACACCGCCATCGTGATGCTGGAAGCCACGCACGATCCCGAAGCGCCGCCGGAAGTGGAACTCGTCGAGGAGACAAAGTGGCAAGGACGGACGGCTTTTCACTTCCAGGAACAATGGCCTGGCAGTGCAGGTGGTCCCGCCGCAGCCTGGGTCATCCAGGGCAAAAATTATTGGCTCTACGTACTGCGCATCCGCGCTGTGGGGACAGATGCTATTCCCACCCTGATGCAAGAAATCGCCGCAACCTTCGCCTTTGACGAGGATTAACCCTTGCGAAGGTCGCTCCTGCGCCTTCGCAAGGGTATCTACACGATATTGATCGGCGTCCCCACGCGCCGGTCGCTACGAATGAATTCGTCTTCGTAGCCGCCGATGGGGTGCACCCAGCGGTAAATCCAACGCGCCGCTTCGCACGAGACGTTCAGACAGCCGTGGCTGCGGCGCACACCGAAATCGTTGTGCCAGTACGCGCCGTGGATCGCCGTTCCCGCCATATCGAAGAACGTGTTCCACGGCACGCCTGGCAAGTCGAAGATGTCACCCGGCGCGGGCCTGTCTTCCTCTTTCATCCCCTCATAAGGCACATTGCTCATGTGCCGCGAGGCTTGTTTGAGCAAGACCCAGTGTTCGCCCGTGGGCGTCGCCAGCCCACCGCCTAATCCCGACGCGACGAGTGTTTGAAAGACAACCGTATCGCCCTCGAAACAGGTGAGCGACTGCGCCTCCAAATCCACCACGATGCGCTTATTTCCGACGAAAGGATGAATCGGCGCCATTTCTACGCGGGGGAAGCGCCGCACATCGCGCGCCAGCACCCATTGGAAGTTGCCGACGACTTTGGGCGGGTAGTCGTCGTTGACTTTGTACCAGCCTGTTCCTTCGGCGTCAGTAGTTGCTTCGATCACGTGGAACATTGTGCTGCCGTAGAAGCGGTACTTCTTCGCCGCCTGCGCGCTCGGCTCAACCCGCGCGTCGGTGTACACCTGCGAAATCTCGCCCCAGAATCCCCAGGGGCCGATGTCGGCGATGAACGGCTGCGGCGGATAGATGCGCATCGGCAGCACCCACGCGGAGTGGACGTACCCCAGGTCGGTTTTGTACCACAAGTCGTTGTGCCGGCTGAACGGCGCGCGCACCTCGCCCAGGATGCGGCAAGATTGGTCGCGCGCCAGCGTGTTCAGCTTTTTGGATTTGATGTCAGGTTCCTCATAGAAGGTCAAGGCGTGGATGGCGCGCCCGGTCAAGACGTAAGTATTGGTATCCGGCTCGCCGGGTTGCAAGTTCAGCGTGGGATAATGCGCGCGGGCGTGCCACACCGGCGACAAGGTCGCGGCGGCGGCAGCGCCGGTGATCAGCTTCAGTATTTGGCGGCGGGTGAATGTGCGAGGCATCGGTGCTATGGGATCTCCGGGTAGTCCGCTAAAGCTGCATAAGCAATCCCCACCATCGAAGGGCCGGTATGCGCGCCCAAGACGGGCGACATCGTGCCGAGCGGCATCCACGTACACTTGAACATCTTGTCCGCTTCCTCGCGCAGGATGTCCGCGCCCTCCGGGTTGAGCGCGTGGATGACTTGCACGCGCAGCGGGGTGCCGGGCGCGTGTTTCTTGGTCATCAGCTTGACCAGCCCCTTGAGCGCGCCGTTAAAGGTACGCGCCATGCCAAGCTGTTCATAATTGCCGATATCTTTCGCCACGCCGATCAACGGTTTGATCTTAAGTGCGGAGGCGATCAAGCCTTTCATGTGGCTGATGCGCCCGCCGTGGACGAGGTATTTCAAATCTTCCAGGGTGTAAATGCTGTCGCTTACCGCGCCGATGCGATTGAGCAACGCGACAATACGCTCCTTCGACCAACCCGCCTTGATCGCGCGCGCTGCCGCCGATACTTGCCAGCCTAGCGCGCCGGAAAGCGTCTTGGAATCCACGATCGTGACGTTGGCCTCCGGAACCATCGCCGCGCCGGCCTGCGCCGCGTTGACTGTGCCGCTCAGTCCCGACGACATCTGGATAGATAGGATGTCCGGGTCGGTAGCGGCCAGTTTGCGGTAGACTTCGGCGAAATCCCCCGCTGAAGGCTGCGACGTGATCGGGAACCCACCGGTGTCTTTGAGGAGTTGATAGAGTTCCGTGGACTGAATATCCACACCGCTTTTGTACGTCTTTCTCTCAAGCGTGATGGCGTGGCGCACGATATGGAGTTCCATATCGGGCATTTCTTCCGGGGGCAAATACAAATCCATTCCACTATCTGTGACGATCTGCATGGCCTGCTCCTTTCCTGGCGGACTTGAATGATGCCACTATTTTACGTTCCTTGTCCGATAAGGCAAAGCAAGGAGAGTTGTTTTGATGGGGGATACGCTAGAATAAATGTTGTGCCGTCTATACACCTGAGCTACAGGGCGCAGCCACTCGCTGCGCCCTGTAAGAACTGACAGTGAAGGAAGTGTTGGCGCTTATACGCGGATTTCGCCTTCGCGCTTGCCAAAGCTGATCTTGACGCCCGGCGTCAGCGTCATGCTGCGGCCATATTCGACGTCCTTGATCGCGCCGTCGTCAAGGGTGATGACCCATTTTTCAATGGCGAGATTCTTGAGACCCCAGATGTTCGGGTTTTGCGGATGGCGGGTGACTTCGGCGACCGGCGCCGAGAAGTCGTACATCCGGCCGGGATCCACGTGATGCGGGTATAGTTTCGTGTCATAGTTCAGCATCACCACCGCATCGCCGATGCGCAGACGCGGCGGGAGCACGAGGTCGCTGCCGCATGACCAGCAGACGCCCGGCTTGCCGCCGGAAGCCTTCAGGGCGGCGACGTCATAGAAGTTCTCGGCGCTGCACTGCGGGCAGTAGATGATCGTGTCGCGCAGTTGCACCAGCGCCTTGCGCCATTCGCTCTCGCGGATGCGCCCGTTATACGGGTCTTTGATGCCGGCGGTGAACGCCTGGGTAAACAAATCGCGGATGAATTGGGGATAGAGCGGCCAATAGGTCTGCACGCTGACGTGATACCCCGGCATCGGGCGATTGGAGGCGTCGTTGGGGTCGAAGATGAAGAGCGGCGCAACGCCGTAGAGCCGCTGTTCCACGGTTTTGTCGAAGGTGGGGACGTTGATCGCCTGTTCTCCCTCCAGCGGATGATGCACCATCATCATGTAGAATAACACCGTCGCCAGCGTGTAGAGGTCGGTCTGCACGCCGGGCGCGGCGTCGCCCCGCGCCAGTTCCGGCGCCAGGAAGCGCGGCGAACCAGTATGCGTGCCAACGCCAGCGGCAACGACGTTGTCGGTGTAGGTGAGGAGCACCTCGCCTGTATCGGGATCGAAGAAGACGTTGCGCGGCGAAAAATCGCGGAAGCACAGCCCCTTAAAATGTAGCGCCATAAAGCTGTCCACTACGCCTAACAATGTGGTCGCCAGGGTGCGGAACGTTGGCTCGATCCACCGTTTGACCAGGTCTTCGATGCACTTGAAGCGCGGCGGGCGCGGCGGCGTGAGGTAGCCGAAGCCCGGCACATCTGCCGATTCGACCACCGCCGTCGGCCAGAGGAAGCTCGCGGCGGGCGGACCTTGCTGGATCAAGCTCTCCAGCGCGGCGCGCTTATCGGGCGTCGCCTCGGTCGGGAAGAACCACGTCAGCATGGCCGGTTGGCCGTTGACCTGCGCTGCGTAAGTATCCAACTGGCCTTCGGTGCTGATGAACTGCTCGACGGTGTAGGTGCTGGCTAACACGCCCTGCCGTTGATCGGGCACGGTGAAGAAGGTGAAGATGCGCGGCGCGGGGGCCGGCGCCGGTTGCGGCGCGACTGGCGCTACGGGCTGCGGCGCGGGTTGCGGCGTCACAACCGGCGCGGGGACGACAACCGGCGGTGTGGTCGGTTGCGGCGCGGGTTGCGGCTGTGGTTGCGGCGCAGGCGTCGCCGGTACGAAGGTGACTGGCGGCGCGGAGGTGGGCTGCACCGCCGGCGCGGGTTGTGCGACGGGCGCTGGCTGTGGTGCGGGCGTCGCCGGGCGCGGCGCGGGCGCGGCAGGCGGTTGCTGCTGCGCCGCCGCGATTTGGCGATCAATGGCCTCCAACGCCTTGAGCGCGAGCGGATTATCTGGTTCCATCGCAAGCCACTGGTTGACGGCCATTTTCGCCGCTTGCAGTTTCCCGGCCTTCAACGCGGCATCAGCTTTGGCGCGCAGTTGATCGGCCACCGCCGAGAGCTTCGCGCCGGCGCTGATGGGCGTTTCCAGCGCCTTCAGCGCGTTCCAGAATGTGATCGCATCGGGATAGCGCGCCGTGGGATCCCAGGCCAATGCTCTCGCCAGCACGCCAGCGATGCCGGAAGGCACATCGGCCGGCCACGTCTGCGGGAACTGCGGGCCTTGCGCGTGGGCGTGCATCGCCTGCATCACGCTGGCGTCCGCGAATAGCTTTTGCCCGGTCAACATCTCATACGCGATACAGCCAAGCGCGTACATATCCGCCGGAATTTCGGCGGGCGCGGTCTCCCAAACCTCCGGCGCGATGTAGCCTAGCGTGCCGATGACGCCGCCCTCAATGCGTCCCAGCGCGACGCTGTTCGCCGCCATCAAGCGCGTCAGCCCGAAATCCATCAACAGTGGGCCGCCGGGCGGATCAATGAGGATATTCGACGGTTTGAGATCGCCGTGCGCCAGACCTTGCGCGTGGGCGTAGTCCAGCGCCTCGCAGATGGGCTTCAGGAAGTTCAGCGCCTTGGCCCACGGCACGCGCTGCCCACTGTGGGCGGCAATCGCCTGCGCCAGGCTGCCATCCTGCGCCAGTTGCATCACGATGTAGAAATCGGTCTCCGTCTCGCCGATGTCGAAGATGGGCACGAGATGTGGGTGTTGCAAACGCGCGGCGGTTTGCACGTTATGCCGCAACCGCACCATCCACGCTTCATCCTGCAACAGCAGCGGATCAAACGCCTTGATCGCCACCAAACGCCCCATCGCCGGGTCTTCGGCGCGGTAAACGGTGGCAAAGCGCCCCTGGCCCAGAACGCCGAGGACGCGATATTTACCAAAATCCGGTGGATTAACGCCTGTGCTCATACTCCCCCTTTCATACCTAGAGTCTGATTTCGCCTTCTTTTTTGCCGAAATTGATTTTCGTGCCGACGGCCAGGCGCACGTTGCGGCCTGGTTCAACGTCGAGAATCTCTTTATCTATGGTGGTGATGACCCATTTCTCGTCGGTAAGGTTCCGCAATCCCCAGATGGATGGGTCGGTGGGATGCTGGTTCACCTCGGCGACGGGTTTGGAGAAATCGTACAAACGCCCATTGTCAATGTGATGCGGATAGAGCTTTGTGTCCCAGTTCAACATCACAATCGCATCCTCAATGCGGATACGCGGCGGCAGGACGAGCGCGGCATCGCACGCCCAGCAAGTTCCAGGGTTGCCGGCAGCCTTGAGCTTCTCGGCGCTGTAGAAATTCTCCGAGCCGCACTTGGGGCAGTAGATGATCGCGTCGCGCATCCGCACCATCGCTGCGCGCCACTCGCTCTCGCGGACGCGGACCAGTGGATCCCGGAGACCGTCCGTAAACGCTTTGGTGAACAGGTCGCGGATGAACTGCGGGTAAAGCGGCCAGAAGGCCAGCACGTTATCGTGGAAGCCCGGCACCGGCCGGTTGCTGTCGTCGTTGGGATCGTAGATAAACAGCGGGTCGGTCCCGTAGAGCTTGTTCATTGCGGGCAGGTCGAGGCATTTGATGCTGCTCTCGCGTTTGCCTTCCAGTGGATGATGCACCATCAGCATATAAAAAAGTAACACAGCCAGCGAGTAGAGGTCGGTCTGCATACTGGGACGCGCTTCGCCGCGCACGATCTCTGGCGCCATAAAACGCGGCGTGCCCAAGACGCCGCCTTCCGTTTCGCCGTCCACGGCCACGTTGTCGTTGTCGCAAATCAACGCTTCGCCAGTGTTTGGCTCGAAGAAGACGTTGCCGAACGAGATGTCGCGGTAACAATAGCCCATTGCGTGCAAATCGAGAAAGCTGTCCGCTAACTCCAGCCCCGCCGTCGCCAGGGCGCGGAAGGTTGGTTCAGCCTGACGTTTCATCAAGTCTACAATGCTCTTGTATTGCGGCCCGCGCAGCGGCATAATATAGCCGAAGCCGGGGACTTCGGAGGACGTTGTTAACTCCATCGGCCAAAGGAATTTAGCGGTCGGCGGACCTTTCTTGATCAGGACTTCCAGGGCCGCACGTTGCTGCGGGGTAGCCTGCGCCGGGAAATACCATTTGAGCGCCATTTTTTGCCCGCCCAGGTCGGCGCGATAGACTTCACCCTGGCCGCCGCCGCCCAGGAATTTCTCTGCGATGCAAGGCATCCGCGAAGTAACCGTCTGGACGGTTTGTCCCTCTTTGAGAATATGCATTGTATACCTCCTGCGTGAATCATGGCGTAAAACGTAATGCGTAAAGCGTGAAACGTAATGCGTAAAACGTAATGCGTAATGCGTAAAATGTAATGCGTAATGCGTGAAACGTAAGTGGACGGTTATGCTTTACATTTTATTTTTTACGTTTTATTTTTTACGTCTTCCGCTTATTATAATCCAAACCTCACGTTTCACCCTTTGCGTTTTACGCCTTACGTCTCACGTTTCAGCGATGTCGTCCATTTGCCAGACCGGATCCGCGCAGAAGGCCGCGCGCAGACGCTCTTTCTGCGTCTCCGGCAGCCACGCGGCGCGGATTCCGTTCAGGATCAACGTTCGAATATCGGCGCGGGAGAAGCCAAGCGTTTGCTCAAGCAGCGCATACTCTTCCGCCAGGGTATTGCCGAACATTTTCGGGTCATCCGTACTTATTGTTACGAGAATACCGCGCTCAAAGTAGCGGCGCGCCGGATGTTTGTCCAGCGATTGGACGACGCCTGTGCGCACATTGGAAAGTGGGCACATCTCCAGCGGGATAGTGTGTTCGGCGAGGTAGTCCAGCAGCGCCGGGTCTTCTTCTGCGTGCACGCCATGGCCGATGCGCTCGATGCGCAGGGCGCGCAGCGCGCCCCAGATGCTCGCGGCGCCGGCGGCTTCTCCCGCGTGCGCTGTGGTGTGGAAGCCCAGCTCGCGCGCCTGCGCGTACACCTCGGTGAACAGCTCCGGCGGGTACTGTAGCTCCAATCCGCCCAGTCCTACGCCGACAATACCCAGGTCGCGCACTTCGCATACTTCGGCGAGGGTGCGCGCAGCATTTTCTGCCCCGAAGCCGCGATCAAAGTCGGTGATGAGCGCCACATCAATCTCCGGGACGCGCGCCAGACCGGCGCGGATGGCTTCGGTCAACGGCTGTACGTGCAGGCCGTGCCGGGCGAAGTCTATCGGGGAGTAAAAGACTTCGGCGTAACGGATGTTCTGATTCGCCAGGTCGCGCGCAACAGCTTCAGCGATAAAGGTGAAGTCTTCATATTCGCGCAAAAATTGGTTCTTCCAGACCCACATTTCGATGAAGTGGGGGAAATCACGGAAGACAAAGCGTTGTTGCAAGGCCGCCAAATCCGGCAGCGACGGATCGCCGCCATACTTCTGCACCAGCTCCCACAGGGCGGCGTGGGGGATCGCGCCTTCGAGGTGCAAGTGAAGTTCAACTTTGGGAATACGTTCAAACCAGTTCATCAGTGCTGCTCCTTGAAAAGATGGTTATGGGGTGTGAGGTGTAAAGAAAAAATCTGCGTGTATCTGCGAAAATCTGCATCCAGTAGCTTGTTGCACCGGCATAGCGCGTAAGTCCTGTCGTTAATGTACGATGGTCAGGTCGGGACGGGCGAGGGCGGCGAGGGCGGCTTCGGTGATGGACGCGCAACCCGTCACATCCAGGGTACGCAAGGCCGGGAGGGAGGCGAGATCCGCCAGTCCCGCGTCACTGATGGCCGTGCTGCCGAGATACAAACTGGCGAGATGCGGGAGCGCCGGCAAAGACGCCAGTGCGTCATCTTTGATCGGCGTCCCCTCAAGGTCCAGGTCGTTCAGGTTGGTAAGCCCGGCCAGATGCGCCAATCCCGCGCCGGAGATGGCCGTGTGCGAGAGATCGAGGCGCGTCAGGTCGGTGAACGGGCGGATGTGGGCCATGCCAGCGTCGGTGATGCGCGTTCCGGCAAGCGCCAGCTCCGTCAGGCCGCCGAGGCCGCTCAGCCGCGCCAGTCCTTCATCGGTGAGGCGCGTCCAGCTCAGATCAAGGTTCGCCAGACCGACGAGCGTGTGGAGATAGGGAAGTCCCGCATCGGTGATGCCGGTGTCTTCGAGGTTCAGCGCCGTCAGGCCGGTGAGTGACCGCACATGGACAAGTCCCGCATCCGTGATCTGACCGCACGCGCCAAGATTGAGTGTGGTGAGGTGTTTGAGGGCGCGCAAGTTCGTCAGACCATCGTTGGTGAGCCGCACGCAGTGGAAAAGATTCAGTTGCGCTAGATGGCTGAGTCCGCTCAAGGCACTCAGACCCGCTCCGGTGATGCGTGTGTCGCTGAGATTGAGCGCCGTCAATTCGGCCAGGTTGCCCAACGTTGACAGTCCCGCGTCCGTGATCTGGGTGCTTGCCAGGCTCAGGTCGCCTAGACCGGTAAGGTCGCGCAGATGCGCCGTCCCGGCGTCGGTGATGTGCTGGCAGCGGCCCACATTTAAGGTACATAGACGTGGAAGCGCGGTCAAGTGCGCCAGTCCCGCGTCGGTGACGCGCTCACACCACCACAGATTGAGATGGGTCAAGTCACCGAGAATCTGAAGGAAAGCCAGGCCCGCGTCCGTGATGGCGGTATGGGAGAGATCGAGATGCAGCAGGCCAACCAGATCGCACACGTGCGCCAGCCCCATATCGGTGATGGGACTGTGTTGCAGGTCCAACTCCTGGACAGGGCCGAAGGCGCGCATTTCTTGGGCCAGCGTCTTCAGGGCGGCATCGTCGAGGTAGGCGCTCAGGCGCACTTCGTAATCGGGCAATACTTCCACGTTGCCCGGCATCTTGCCCAACTCGCGCCAGGCGCGGTCGCCCATCAGGCTGGAACGACCCAACACTGCCACCGGCAACGTCGAAGTGAACGTGCGCGATTTGGCCTCCGTCACCAGCATCCCCAACGCCTCGGCGCACGCCTCCACCGCCCACCGCGCGGCATCTTCCGGCAGAAAGTAGGCATCCTGCAAGCGCCGCACCAACCGCCCAAAGAGTACAGGTTGCGGGATGCCCGGCGCAGCGCCCTGTAAATCGGCGGGGATGTTCTCCTGCACCGCCATCACCAGCAGGTTGATCTCGCCCTTGTACGCGCCGCAGAAATCCAGCAGCAGCGCCCGACAGCGACGGGGGTCCGCCAGAACAGAAGTTCCGTACTGTGCGACGATTTCGCGGAGTTGGCGACGTGGGATGACGTGCATTGTCAACGCATAATGTATAATCCGGGCCGCGTGATCTTGATAGTGCCGCGTTGCGTAACGCGCTGGCAACCGCTGACGTTAAGATAGGCCAGGTTTTTGAGACGGCTCAGGTGTGGCAGTCCTTTGTCGGTAATTAACTCGCATTGTGAGAGGTCGAGGTAGAGCAGGGTAAGAATGTCGCCGATATGCCGCATCCCGGCGTCGGTGATGGCCGTCCGCGAGAGGTTGAGCGTGGAGAGACGCGGTAGATCACATAGTGTCGCCACGGCTTTGTCCTCAATCTGGCCGTTCCGCGACAGGTCGAGATAGGTAAGATTGGGCAGATCGCGCAGGTATACGACGCCCTGGCGGGTCACTTGCGGACAGCGCGAAAGATCGAGTTTGGTCAGCGTTTTGAATGTGCCGATGTGCTGAACGCCGGCGTCGGTAAGCTGTGTTGCGCCCGCCAGGTCGAGCGTAACGAGTTGGCGCGCGCCCTTCAGGTGCGCGAGACCGGCGCCGGTGATGTGCTTGCACTCGCGCAGTTCCAGGATAGTTAGCTTGGTCAAGGAAGCGATATACTGCAATGCAGCGTCGGCGACGCCTGACCAGGGCAGGCTCAAGGTGGTCAAATCGGACAGCAGGCGTAGATAGGCCAGGCCGGTGTCACTGATGCCGGTAGCCCAGGCAAAATGGAACGTCATCAAGTGGGGCAAATAGACCAGATGGGCCATCCCGGCATTGGTCACGCGCTCGGCGTTGTCCACTTTCAGATAGGTGAGGTTGGGAAAAGCGCGCAAGGCAGACGTTCCGACATCGTTGATGCGGCCGTTCAATTCTAACGAGACCACATCCGCCGGATTTGACAGTTCGCTGATCCAGGTATCCAGTTCATGTTCCGTGAAATTGAAGAAACGCAGTCCCAGCACGTGATCTCGCGGGATGTCAAGGCTGCCGGGCGTCGCGCCGAGGCGCTGCCACTTGCCATCGGGAACGCGACGCGGACGGCTATAGACTTCAATGCTGCGACCTGATCCGAAAGTGTTTTTGGCGGACGCAGTGGGTAATGGTGGCGGCTGCGATTCGCGCCTGGTGGGTGGCGGTGAAGGTGGTGATTCGCGCCTGGCAGGCGGCGGTTCAGGCGCTGGCTTCGGGGGTGGGGACTCTGCGGGCGGGGCGACGATGGGCGGCGGCGTGGTTGTTTCGCCGTCCGTCAGGCGCAGTGCATAGGCCCACGCTTCCACGGCCCAACGCGCGGCATCTTCGGCGAGCGCGCGATTGTCCACCAGCCGTTGCGTGAGCTGCGCGGTGAGCACCGCAAATGGAATGTTGCCTTTGCTCTCCTGCAGGTCGTTAGCGACACGCTCCTCCTGTGCGATGTTCAGCACAAAGATTTCGCGGCGGTGCTGGCCGCAGTAATCGAGCAGCAACGCCTTACAGCGCCGGGGATCGTCCACGGCGCTCTTGCCATACGTGTCCACGATTTCGCGGAGTTTTTGCCGGGCTTCGTTGTTCACGGAAATAGTCGAAAGTCGAAAGTCAAAGGTCGAAAGTCAAAACGACAACTTTCGATAGCATTTTTTCATCCACAGATGCCATAAACAGGTTGCGTGCTGCATCCTACGTGAGCGACGTTCACGCAATGTGCAGCACGCAACACAGCAGGTAACGCACAATCAAGGGCGCGCGGTCCCTTAACCATCATGAAAGATACTTGGCAGCTTTTTGCTCGGTTCGCGCGGGCTTTCCTCGTCTTTGATCAGTTCGAGTTTGGGCTTGGAGGGCGTCTCCACAGACGGCAGTTCCGCAGGTGTCGCCTCCACAGGTGCTTTCTCCACCGGCTGATCCACCGGGATCGGTTTTTCGGCCTCTTGAGGCGCTGCGGCAGGCTGTGGTTGTCCCTCCTCTGTAGGCTGCGCTTCGACCGTTGCGACAGGCGCAGCCTCCAGCGGCGCTTTTTCCTGCGCCTCTAGCGCTTTCTCCGGCTCCTTGATGGCTTCCGGCGCGCGAACTGGCGCGGTTTTTCGCTTGCGGGGGGCGGAAGCGCGCGGCGGCTTTTCTACGCTGGCTGCCGGGGCCGGTTTGGCCGCGGGCAAAATTGCCTCCGGGAAGATCAGTCCCAATGTGATGTCATCGCCGCTCCCCGCCTTCGACGCATCCGTCAGCCACGTGCCGAGGCTCTGCGCGACGACTTCAAGCCCGTCGGTGCGCAAGATGTCCAGGATGTCGGTCCCCACTTTGATGAAGGCCGCGTCGTTGACAAACGAGTTGGCATAGCCATCGCTCGATAGCACGATCAGCGCCGGATGGGGGCCGTAGAGCGCCTGAAACTTGATCTGCACTTCCCGCCAGGCTTCGTCCATGCACAACGAGGTCGTTTCGTTCGCCATCAGCCGCGGATCGCGGGTCATCGGGCGCGCAACCTCGCCATTATCCGCCACGGTCAAAATATCGCCATCGCCCAATTGCAGGTACAAGATAAACGCGGACGTGACCAGCACGCTCAACAACGTCGCGCCGTAGGCAATGTGCGGGTCGCGCTCGATGATCCGCCGCGCTTTGGGGTCGCGCCGCTTCTCAAGGGTCTCCAACTCTTCGGTCGTGATTGGGTTGTCCTTGAGATGCCGGGCCACGGCCTCACGCCACCGGCGGAGTAACTCGCCTGGCAGCCGTTCTTCTGCCGTGCGTTTGATCGTCGTGAGCCGGGCCGGATCGGGCTGGCCGGCCGACAGCAACTCGCGCATCAGGCCCGTCATCACTTCAACGGCGAAGCGCGCGCCGACGTCGCTGCGGAAGTTCCGCGGGCTGCCGTGCCCGTCCGATACCGACAGGATCAGCGGCGGGCCGACGCCGGAATCAGGGAACCATTGGATCGCGTCCTGATTGGGTATGCCGGTCCGGATATGCGACGCACCCTGCACCGACTGTCCAATGACGCGCCAGACGCCGGTGGGCCACTGCGGTGTTTTTCCCATAGTGGCGCCTCGCGTTTTACCAAACGTCGTCTGCAGTGATGTGAGCGTCGTCAACAGGCGGCGGTACGGTAGGAATCGGGATGTTTGTCGCTGGCGTGACAGTGACCGGTTGGACTGGCGGCGCCTGGTCTACCGGGGCTGCCGGGATGGCCGGCGCTGTTGGCGACGTCGGCGCCACCGTGGGAATGGGCGGAGGCGTGGTTGCGCCGGTGGGGGTCGCCGCTGCGGCCTGGCTGGCCGGCGACGAGGCCGATTTCAACACCGCCGTGGACACCCACTTGATGTAGTTAACCAGCGCCTCGGGATTGTTGGCCTGCAATGGTTTGATTTCGTTGTGGCCGATGAATTTTTGGAGCACGCTATGATCCGCATCCTTGCCGATAGCGATAGCGATGCGCACGGCTTTCTTGCCCCACGGTTCATCCATCAACTTCTGCAAGCCCTTCTCGAAGCTGTCGGTCGGCTGCCCGTCGGAGATCAGCACCAGCACTGGCGGCAGGGCGCGGTCGGTCATCGGCGGGATCTTGAGCTGGTCGGCGACCATCGAAAGCGCTTTGCCCATATCCGTGACGCCGTCGGCCTTCAAATCCACCCACTTGAAATCCTCCACTGGCGTGGGCTGGGAGATGTGCCACTGGGCGCCGCTGGAGAACTTGATCGCGCGTACCAGGACTTGCGCGTTGGGGTTCTCCGAAGCGACTTTTTGCATGTGCGGGATCGCTTCGCGGATCGCCATATTGAGAGCCTGAATTTTCCCGTCGTCCTTCATGGAGCCGGATGCATCCGCAATCCATATAAAGTGCAGTGGACGGGTTGCCAATTGACCACCAGGTCTTTTACTCATCATTCAACCTCCTTATCTTATGCGTAATCGAATGCTTGACCCTGATACTTCTGGCATAAAGCACACAACTTACGTTTAATACGTAAAAATCATCACAATGTTGTGCCTTGTGAAGAGAAACTACCCACAAGTATAATGCAGGCTTGGATGAAGTCAAAACCTTACCGCAGCACCCCGCCGCTGTAGTGTAATTGGTAGACGGTTACTCCCTGATAGCTGATGAACTCCATCCCCCAAAAGCGTTCCAGGTCGCCGTGGATTTCGTTGTTATAGGCGAGGTCGCCTTCTTCCCACACTGCGGGACCGCGATAGGGGTGTTCCGCTGGGGCATGACGTAGTGCAGCTTGCAGGAAAGCATAAACTCGACCAATCTCCACGGCAGCGTGAACGTTCCTCAACGCGCCGCCCGCGTAGACCATCGCCCACACAGGCGCGGCATCGTAATAGACTGTCTCCTGTCCGGCAAAGTAGTGCCCGCCAAAATAGACATCTCGATATGACAACCGCCCCTCGCTGTATTCCAGTTGGTGGGAACCCGGCAGCAGCGGCGTTACCGCCGCGCCAGCGCCGCCTTGCGCCGCATACGTGTTGCGCTTGGCGGCGATAAGAAATTGGACAAACGACTCACGACTCACCGAAACCTCAAATGGCGACATATTGACCTCCTCGGAAGATAAACATTCATCGCGTAACCAACGCGGATTACTTGTACAGATTGGCACGAATCGGCGTGCTGCGCACTTAAAATGCTCGTTTGATAGGATACTCCCCGTATTCCCGCACGGTCTGGTAGAGCGCCAACACGTTCTCCACGGGCGACAACGGTTGGACGTTGTGGATGGTATTGAAGATGAAGCCGCCGCCCGGCGCAAAGATGCGCAGTCGCTCACGGACTTCGCGGCGCACGTCGTCGGGCGCGCCGAAAGGCAGCGTTTTCTGCGTATCCACACCCCCGCCCCAGAAGGTGATGCGGTCGCCAAAGTTCTGTTTGAGCGCGACGGGATCCATGTGCGCCGCCGAACACTGCACCGGATTGAGAATGTCGAAACCCGCATCAATGAAGTCAGGGATGAGCGCGTAGACAGAGCCGCAGGAGTGGATGAACGTTTTCCACGGCGTGTGCGTGTGAATCCACGTGTTGACGCGGGCGTGGAACGGCTGGTAGAGCGATTGGTATGCCTTCGGCGAGATGAATGGCCCGCTCTGCGCGCCAAAATCGGTGCCTGTGACCATCACCACGGACACCCGGTCGCCTACGGCGGTGTAGAGCTTCTCCAGGTTTGCCAACGCGATCTCGCACTGCCGTTCGAAAACCGCCCACACGTAATCGCGGCGCGCTACCGTGCTGACGTACCATTCTTCGATGTCGCGGATGCCTTTCGGATGCTTGAGCCACGTCGCGGGGACGAGGGCGATGTCGCCGAAGGCCGTCCCGCCGAAGTTGGCGAGGATGGCCTTGTCGGTCTGGGTGTAGAGGCGCTCGGCCTCGCGCGCGAAGTGGGACAAGACGTCATCGGCAATGGGCGTGAATTCTTCCAGGTTATCTTCGACGTTGAGGTTCGCCTCGTCAATGGGCGGTTGGCGGACAATGGCGTCGAAGTACCAGCCGCCGGAGGGCATCCGTCCACTCGGCGGCGCGGAGGCGTCGCCTTCAGGGTACATTAGCAGGTCGCCGTTGGGTTCCGGCGTGGTGTTGAAGCCGTTGGGGACGAGCACCGGCGTGCCGTCGAACGTCGTCCACGGCTTCCAGCCTTCATTCTTGAAGCCGAACATCGTCGCAGGCGCGCCGAGCGGGACGACGTCTACGCCCAATGCAGCAATCAAATCCGGCGCGATCTCGCCCAACATCTGGTACGGCTCGACGACCTTGACCGGCGTACCCGGCGCGTCGAGGCCCAACGCTTGCCGCAGTGCATAGACGACGCTGACGTGCATCCCACTCACCGGGCTGCCCCCCAGGTCGAGCGGGACATGATCCGGCTCCTGGTGGTTGAGCGCCAGCATGACCCGTTCTCGTGATGTTAGCATGTTGACCTCCTGAGCATAAAATGTTATGCGGCATAGTGCGTGACTACAGGGTACGCAAGTGCCGGAAACTAAGAATGACCATAATCGAAAAGACCACCGCGAAAATTACCCCGCACGTTGTTGTGTAAAGAAGGAGACTCGCGCGAAAGGTGGGGATGAAGTAGAGCACGAGCGAGACTACGGTGTGGATGGCTCCCGCTATGAGTAGCCATTTTCCGGCATAGGCGTTGCTTTCATACCATATACGCTCGTCGCTGAAGGTCTTTGGTGTACGGAAGCCATACCACCAGTTCGGTTTCACGCGACGCAACATCAATGGGATGGACAACCCCACGAGCAGCAATCCGGTACAGACAAAAAACAGCATAAACCCCAAGGGTACGGTATTGTTATCCATTGAACAACCTCCCAACAGTTTCTGTGGCGCGCTCTTCCCCAAAGGCGGGATACGCATATCCCAATGCTTTGGCAGTTTCAAGCGCCAACCAATGAAATAATTCCATCGTAGCCTGTAAGGCGCGCCACACGTCTGCTTCGTCATAGTGCGCGAAGATTGCTGGCAGCGCAGCGACGGCGCGCGCGTCGGCCCATTCCTCCAGAAAACGACCGCGCATCCAGGTATTAACGGCCTCATTCTGGTGCGCGCGGGTGTGCCATTCCAACATCTGACGGAGCAATTGCTTGAGGTAGCTGTCGCAGCAGGATTTAGCGGTCCACAGTTCACCTCGCCGCAACTTTTTCGCCGTCCAGACGGTGTGGTACCAGAAGTCATGCACCAGGTTCAGAAACTCGGATTCGGCCGGCGGTTGATAAGGGGGAAGCGCAGCCGGAATCCGCGCGAGCTGTTCGGCGAAGCCTTCCTTGTCCACCAGAAAACGCACGCCCCGGTGGATCAGATCGGCGAGGCCGCCTAAATGCCCTTCATCCAACATCCGGCGAAAAGGCGCTACAGGGTTGGGCACAAAATCAACGTCCAATCCACCCTCGAATAACACGCGCCGCTCGAAGCCGTTCCCAATCGGCAAAGGTTCCACAAAGGTCAACCAGGGACCGCCGACGTTGTGCAACCAGTCGGTGGCGGCCCAGTAAGGTTCAGGATCGTGCGCCAGGATGATGATGTCGAGATCGGACCACTCGTCCGCCGGGTGATCTACCCGCGCCCGCGAGCCGATAACGAGGGCAGCGCGGACATTGTCCTCATTCTGCGCCCACCAGACGAACCGGCGGATCAAGTGTTCGTAAGCCTCATTAACGTCATTCATCAGCACACCTACAAGGCTCTGACAGCCCGTAACCACGCCTGCGCGATAAAAGCGTGCCCCGCGGGCGTCGGGTGAACGCCGTCGGGCAGCCAGAAGGCCGGTTCGCGGCGCGCGGCGGCTTCGGCGAAGAGACCATCCAGCGGCACATAGAGGGCGTTGAACTCCCGCGCCAGTTTGCGCGCAGCGGCGATCTTTGGGTCGAGGTCCACACGCCACGCTTCCCGATCCGGGGGCGTGGGCAGCAGGAATGGCTCCAGGAGAATCAGGCGCGCGTTCAGGCCGTCGCGGACAGCCTCAAGGATAGCGCGGTAGTCACGCTCGTAAGCCTCGACCGGCGTGGGGTCGTGGCTATCATAGCGCCGCCAGGTGTCATTGACGCCGATCATGATGGAGACCCACGTGGGTTTGAGATTGAGGCAGTCCTGTTGCCAGCGGGCGCGCAAATCCTTTACCCGGTCGCCGCTAATCCCACGGTTGAGGAACGTCACGCGCTTCTGCGGGTAGAGCGCGGAGAACCACGCGGCTGCCATCGCGGCGTAGCCCCGCCCCAAATCGGCATCGTCCGCCCGGCTGCGTCCGGCGTCGGTGATGCTGTCACCCTGAAAAAGAACGACAGCGTTGTCTTCGATGAGAGGTGTCATTGTTAGCTCCTTGATATGATAGCGATCAACCCTTATTTGACGGCTGACAGTGCTCAGGCTTTTATACCATACTGCGCGTGCCGGAAACCGAAATGCTCACTGCGGCAGTTGTGAACGTGAACCCACGCGCCGGCGGGGATATCCTCCAATGCTTTACCGATGGGTAGGCCGTATTTGAGGATGTCTTCACCTTTAGCGATGTCACGCAGGGCGTACTTATGACCGAATTGAATGTCCTCACGCAGTTCGGTGGCGTGGCTGACGTTGTCCAAGTCTACGACAACCGTTTGTCCGGCGCATAACGGCGTCAAGGCTGTTGCCACATCATCGTTGACGTTCATCAAAATGGCGCTCTGTCTCATAAGCATCTCCTTGCCAAATTAGCCACCGAGAACACAGAGTTCACAGCGATAGGGAAAATAACTCTGCTGATAGTTGACCGCTACAGTGTCTCCCCCATCTTGATCGCCTGGAATAGCTTCATCTTCACCAGCGAGCGGATCAAGACCCCCAGGGCCACAACGAATAACGCGGCGAACAAGGCGTAGAGGCGCAGGATGGCGGGCCAGGCAATTTCGACGACGAAGGGCGGTGTGTGGGCGGTGAGATCGCCGCCGACTTGCAGGTAGGGGACGAAGGTGCGGCTGGCCCAGATGCCCAGGCCCGTCCCGGCGGCGCTGCCAACGATGAGCAGGAAGAGCAGTTCCCAGGCGACGAAGCCCATCATATCGCGCGTGGAGAGACCCACGGCGCGCAGCACACCCAATTCGACGGCGCGGCGGCGGAACGAGGAGAGCGCGTACAGGATAAACCCTAGCGCCGTCAGTACGGCGGCAGCGCCAAAGCCGACCGAAAGGAGGCCGAAAAGCCCCTGCCGTTCCGGCTGCTGTTGAGCTTTGAGGATGCGCCGCGAAGCCACGAGCATATCTTGCGAGCCTCTGTTGATCTCCCACATTGCATCCGCTAGGTGCTCGTAATCCACATCGGGCTGGGTGTTCAGCCATACCTGATAGGGAAGCTGGGTCTGGGCCTGCAGAAAGTAATGCTCCAGGTTGCCCACGACCAGCGGGCCGGTCTCCGGATACCACGTCGGGAAATAGTCGAAACTGCCGACGATCTTGAGCGGGAGCACCGTCGAGGTTTCGTAGGCCAGCACGGTGACGTTGACGGTGTCGCCGATTTGGAGGAAATACGTTTTCATAAAGTCGCGGGGGAGCAGGATGCCGTTCTCGGTGATGGCAAGCTGGTTCATCAGTTCTCCCAACGGGGCGGGTGCAAAATCCGCGCGCCAGAACGCGACCTGGGAAAAGTCCACGCGATCCACACCGATGAAAGTGCCGGACTTGAAACCGTCGCCCGTCTTCACAAGTGCCCTATAGTGCCCGATGCGCGCCGCCTTCTCCACGCCGGGCAGGGTGCGATACTCGGAGACCGGCAGGAAGCGCCAGCCGGCAGCCTCGCTGCCGGGACGGTCGGGCATCATAATGTCGCCGCCGCGCGCTTCGCCGGTATCGACCAGGCTCGCATCGGCCCCCACCGCGTAGAACTGCTGGTCGTACAGGTGATTTTCCAGCGTGGCGGATAGCGACGCCGTATAGGTCGCCAGGCTCAGGGTGAGGATGAGCAGGCCAAGCGGCGCGGCGTAGAGACCGGGCGCGCGCGCCAGTTGACGGGCGGCGAGCAGGAATCCCACGCTGCGCGTCTGTGCGCCGAGCCAGGCCAGCGCCTTCATCAGCCAGGGCAGCACGCGCAGGATGACGAGCGCCAGGGCGAAGAGGCTCAAAGCGGGCACCAGGAACAACAGCGGGTTTTGCAGCGGATCGGCGGGCAGCGTCTCCGTCGAGGCGACCAGGCTGCCCTGCTGGCGCAGCACATACGCGCCGTATCCCGCCGGGATGAGGAGCAGCACATCCAGCCACGCCCGCTGCCACCAGGGCGGGCGCAGGACGCGAGCGCGTTCCTGTTTGTACGTGACGATGGTATGCCGCGCCGCTTCCAGGGCCGGTATGACCTGGGCGACCAGGGTGACGACCATCGCTAAAAGGCCGAGACGCGCTGTGCCCCAGGTCATCCCCACGCGCAAATCGGTCGCCAGCGTGAAATCTAGAAAACTGCGGGCCTGTCCGATCGTGTAGGCCAGCAGCAGGCTGACGGGCAGCGCGAGCAGCAGCGCCATGCTGCCGAGCAGGATGCCTTCCAGCAGGGTGATGGTGCTCACCTGTACGGCGGTTGCCCCACGGCTGCGCAGGACGGCGATCTGGTTGCGGTGTTGTTCCACCATCAAGCTGATGACCAGCACGACAAACACCACGATCAGGCTGATAATCGGCACGCTGAACGCAAACAGGAGCAGCATCAGGCCGCTGGCTGCCGTCTGGTAGCGCTGCAAGACCTTGATCGCGTCGGTATCCAGGATTGTCCCCGGCAGGATCTGGGTGGTGGTGCGCCGCAGGCGTTCGATGCGGGCCAACAATGGCTCGATATCGCTCAGGTAGATTTCGTCCGCATCCATCGGCAAGTACCAGAGGGCCTGGTAGACTTCGTCGTCCAGGGCCGGGCTGATGCGGTTGGCGAACGTGCTCTCCGACACGAACACGAGGTTGTCCACCGGAAGCTGGCTGTAGTCCCAGAACTCGGCGCGCCGGTCGACGGGTTCCCATATCCCGGCGACGCGCATCTCGAATTTGGCCGGGGCGGCCCCGTAGCTGTGCAGCGCGCGGAGGTCATACGCGATGTACGTCTCCCCGGTGTGGATGCCCATTTTCTCAGCGATGGCCTTGCCGATCGCCACCTCGAACGCGCCGGTGGAAAGTGCGGCATCCGCCGGAAAAGCGCCCTCGATGATGCGGATATGCTGTTCAGGTTGGCCGATGCTTGCCAGCCCGATCCGGTAGGCCGGCTGGATTTCGGCGACGCGCTCGGCATCTTTGGCGGCGAAAAGGCCGAACGTGCCTGTGTTGAACAGCCGCGCGCCGGGCACGTTGGGAGAAGGTGACAGCTTCAAATCGCGGTAAACCTGGGCAGCGAAGTAGCTATCCAGCGGGCCGATGTCTTCCCACTGGATCGGTGCCGTGAACGAACCCGAATAGCGCAAGACCAACGCGACAGGGGGACGGATGACCAGGCCGCGATACTGAGGCGTGTCGGAGAACAACCCTTCGCTCAGCACTCGGTAGTAGGTCGCCTCGGCGTAAAGCGGGATGCTCATCACCAGCGCGATGGCGACGACCAGCCCCAACAGAATCGCCAACGCCAGTCCACGCTGCGCGAGCAGGCGCTTGAACGCAAGGACGCAGGAGGCCCAGAGGCGGAGGAGTGTTTTTAGGATGAACATCAGGCTGCTGGTTACTCGTTGCTGGTTACTCGTTGCTCGTTGTGCTTATTCGCAAAAACGGTTCTATCGATGCGTATCTCGCCCGATTTCACTTCCACAAACGGCTTGCCGTCTCGCACGCCGACCGTACCGTAGCCGGTGGCGGTGCTGAGGAAGGCGCGGAAATCGCCGGGGATGTTCGGCTGGATGGTCAGCATGCGCTCGACTGCGTCGTAGCGGACGCCGGTCAGCCCTTGCAGCAGGCCGTAGGACGCCATCGCGCGGGCGTACCAGTGGCCGCACTCGTACTCGTTGAAGGGGTTGCGCACGCGGCCATCGTAACGGTCGCGGGCTGTGCGCACGATCTCCAATCCCGCCTCGACCTCGCCGAGCAGCATCAGGTGCGACGCGACCTGGTACTCGATGCCGGTCCATACCTCGTTGCTGTAGACGAAGGGGAGCGTGAGCGCGTCGCCGTGCGGCCAGGTGCAGAGCAGCAGGCCGCCCTCATTGCCGAGCGCGTAGGCGGGCCGTTGCGGGTTCGCGTGCTCGGCGAGGTCGCGCTTGAGGTTGTACTTGTGGACGGCGAGCAGGTGACTGCGCACGCGCTCCGTATCCAGGAAATCCGGCACGCCGCACATCGCCGCGATCCATGCGCCCAGGACACCGTCGGCGAGGCAGCCGTTGCCGTACTGGTACTTGGGGCCTTCTTTTTCCAACAACGCCTGGGCCTCCGGCGAATAATTCACGTTCCAACTTTGCACTTGCTGCGTCGGATCGCCCGCGCGCAAACCCGTCCACTGAATTTTTTGGATGAAGTACTCGTCGTTCCACAGCTCGGATGACATCGCGGCGACGCCCTTCTCCAGCAGTTCCGCATACAAGGGAACGGCTTCGCCCAGCGCCTCGGCCATCAACGTTGCCGCCTTGAGCGCGCCCAGGTAGAAGGAGGTACACATCCCGTCCGGTCCCCAAAACTCGATGTCGTAAGTGTTGTGATGCGGTTCCACCAGCGTCCCGGTGTGATCGGGGTCCCACGTCTCGATGCAGTAGTCGAGGCTCTGCTTCACTTTCGGCCAGAATGTGCGCAGCCACAGCTCGTCGCCGCTGATGTGCCACTCGCGGTAGACCTTCATCACGCCACCCAGTTGGCCGTCGGCGGCGGCGTGGAAATCGTGAGCGACGGGACGAATCGGTAGATTGGCGCGGAACGTCTGGTGCCCGCGGTCATCCTGATCGGCGAAGAACTCGGTGGCGCGCAGCGAGCGTTCCAGGTCGGGGAACAGGTGCGGGATCGCCTGCGCGTAGTTCCAGACGTGCGTGCACGAGCCGTGACAGCAACCGCCCTTGTCGTGGCAGCCCTCCCAGCACCACAAGGCCCCGTCGGCCTGGCGCTGCACCGTGGGTGACTTGAGGATGGTGAGGTTGGCAGCGACGGCCTCGACGACCTCCGGCGGCAGCGTGGTATCGTAGAAGCAGTCGGTGAAGGCTGCCGTGCGCGCGCGCAAGTCGTCGTAGTGGGCGCGCCAGTGAGCGTTCACCGCGTCGATGTCGGGGAAAACGTTCGCGTACCAGGGGATGTGCGTGCCCGACCCGCAATCGCTGGACGCATCCCCTGCACATTCCTGATCCTTGCCCACGCGCAGACCGGTCTCCGGCGCGTGCCACGCCAATCGCAGGCGGATGACGTGTGCCTCACCCGGTTTCAGGTGCAGCGGGACGTAGAGACTGCCGCCGGGGCTGGGCGTGCCCTCGGTCACAGGGCCAGCTTCGGGCAGCGCGCCTTCGGCAATCGTCTTCCAGACGACGGTGAGCGCGTCGAACCAGCCGCCGCGAAACCAGGCACAGTTGACGGCAACATCGGCGTCATCCACCGTGGCGCTGAATGTGGCGTGTTCTTCTGGACAGGCAAGCGTGAAGCCACCCGGCGCTGCCAGCACCGCGCCGCTCTCGGCGTTGGGAGCCATAAAGTTGCGCGCATGAAACGAGAAAACGGCCTCGACCGGCTCATCCGTTGGATTGACGAAGCGATATTCGAGCGCCGCCACGGGCAGGCTGGAGCTATCCGCATCGCCTGGCGTGAACGGACTCCAGCCGGTGAGCGTCACGTCCAGCGGAATTTTGGGGTTGCGCAGTGTCACCGTGCCGAAGGGGAAACGCGTTTCGAAGGTCGCTTCAGCGAAGCGGGGCAGGCCGTAGCTCGTCCCGCCCAGGCCGTTGCCCGCGCCCGCCGTACCGAAGGCTTTCCACATCGGCACGGGGCCTTCGAGCACGCGGGCCACGCGGCGGGATTGTGATCCCGCCGAAGCGTTGAGCGAGACGGAAAGTGCGGCGAACATCAACGGCTCGTTGAAGACGTCCGCGTGCCCGCGCAGCGAAACGTGCGACAGCGCGCCCGTGCCTTCCAGGCAGAGCATCCCCGCGCCCATGCCGCCCAGCGGGAAGGCGACGCGGTTGAGGCGCTCGCCGGTGTAGGGAGTGTTATAGGGTCGTTTGGTCATTTGTGGTTCCTCGTATAAAATGGTTGTTGATCGCTAATCGTACTTCTTTTTCGATGGCAATAAGATTATCTTCAGCCATGGGATTGTCAAGAAATCCGTCTACTTCCCCAAATCACTCGCCCGCTTGATCGCTCCACGCCCAAAGCGATCTCGCACGGCGTCGAGCGCGTCTTGCAAGCGCTGGCCCTTCTCGGAGGGCGTTTCCCATAGCCCTAACTGCTGCAGCGGCGGCCCCAGGCTGCTCACTCCGACGCCGATGAGCCGCACCGGCTTGCCCTGGGGCCACGCCTGCTCGAAAAGCTGCTGCGCGGCGCTGTAGATGACGTTGTCCTGATCGGTCGGTTCCGGGAGCGTGACCTGCCGGGTGATCGTGGTGAAGTCGGCCCAGCGCAGCTTGAGCTTGACGGTGCTGCCCTGCAACTGCGCGTGTCGCAGGCGATCCCCCACGCTCTCGGTGAGGTGCAGCAGTGTGCGGCGCAGCGTTGTCCCGTCCGTGATGTCATGTGCGAAGGTGGTCTCGCGGCTCAACGACTTGGCCTCGTATTCGGTGACGACGGGGCGGTCGTCGATGCCGCGAGCGCGCTGCGCGAGGTCGGCGCCGGATTTGCCAAACCGGTGTATCAGGTCGGCTTCGGGCCAGCGGGCGAGGTCGCCGATGGTGTGGATGCCGAGCGCTTCCAGGCTGGCGGCGGTCTTGGGGCCGATGCCCCACAGTTCGCCGATCGGCAGCGGCGCGAGGAAGGCGGCCTCTTCGCCCGGCGGCACGACCTTGATTGCCATGGGCGGGCTGGCACTGCGTTTCTCGGCCTTACCCACGTTGTTGGCGATCTTGGCGATCAGCTTGTTCGTCGCCACACCGAGCGAGCATGGCAAACCCAGTTCATCCCAAATCGCGGCTTGCAACTCGCGGGCGATGGCCTCGGCGGGTGGGCGCAGATCGCTGACATCAAGGAATGCCTCGTCGATGGAGATTTGCTCGACCAGGTTGGTGCGGTTGTAGCAGTGGGCCATCACCTGCTGCGAGTACTCGTCGTAGACGCCATGACGCCCGGGGACGACGATGAGGTGCGGGCAGAGCAGCAAGGCGCGGCTCATCGGCATGGCCGAACGGACGCCGAACAGCCGCGCGGGATAGGAGCACGAGGAGACGACGCCACGCTCGTCGGGCCGCCCCCCCACGGCAAACGGCTTGCCGCGCAGCGACGGATCGTGCAGTTCCTCTACTGCGCAGAAGAACGCGTCCAAATCCAGGTGGATGATTTTGCGAAGCATGAGATAAGGAGGGTGTTTTTGGTTTGCGGGTTGCGTCCGCAAACCAAAAACACCTTTGTGTGTATTTAGAACTTCTCCGGCACGAAGGTCTGGTACTCCATCGGCGGGCGGGTGTAGGCGATGTCGTGCTGACGTGGCGGCAGGGTCATCGGTTCGGGCGTCAAATCGCCGTAGGGGATCAGGCTGAGCAGGTGGCTGATGCAGTTCAGGTGGGCGCGGCGCTTGTCGTCAGCGTTGACCACGTACCAGGGCGATTGCTTGGTGTCGGTGTGGGCGAACATCTCGTCCTTGGCTTTCGAGTATTCGATCCACTTTTTGCGCGATTCCAGGTCCATCGGGCTGAGCTTCCAGCGTTTGGTGGGATCGTCGAGGCGCGCCTGGAAGCGTCGTTCCTGTTCCTCATCACTCACGGAGAACCAGTATTTGATCAGGATGATGCCGGAACGGATCAGCATCCGTTCGAATTCAGGACACGAGCGCAGGAACTCGCGGTATTCCTCCTCGGTGCAGAAGCCCATCACGTGCTCCACGCCCGCGCGGTTGTACCAACTGCGGTCGAAGAGCACCATCTCGCCGGCGGCGGGCAGGCGATCTACGTAGCGTTGGAAGTACCACTGCGTCTTCTCCCGGTCGGAGGGGGTGCCGAGCGCTTCCACCCGGCAGATGCGAGGATTCAAACACTCGGTAATGCGTTTGATCACGCCGCCCTTCCCGGCGGCATCGCGCCCTTCGAAGATGACGACGACCTTCAATCCCTTTTCCTTGATCCAATATTGCAGTTTGACCAGTTCCACGTGGAGCTTGCGCAGTTCTTCTTCGTAAACCTTGCGCTTGAGCTTCTTGGCGGGCTGCTTGCTCTCGCTTTTTCTGGGCGGTTCCGCGCCTTTGACTTCCACCTTGGCAACTTCGACCTTGCCAACCTCGGCTTTGCCGACTTCTACTTTGGCGGTTCCCTCGCCAGCGATTTCTACTTTGGTGTTGTTGGTATCGTGATCCTTTTTCCCCTTCGGCATTGGCGTCCTCCTGTTCGATAAACCACGAATCTGTGTTGATCTTCACAGATCAAAAGTTGGGTGGCTGCTGTGCGCTTATTGTTGTCAACTTACTTAGATTGTAGCACGTCCCCGTAGACAGGTCAATAGGCTTTTACCTGGCGCGCATTTGCCTATTCTGCGAGACCATGTACACTCCTCAAGGAGTAGGGAGTAAGCCCACACTCTTTACTCCCTTTAGGAGGCATGTGTAATGAAACCAAACAAGATGAAAGCCAAAATCCAAGCCGGTCAACCGGCGCTGGGCGTATCGGTGATGTTCCCCTCACCGCAGATCGTGGAGATGATCGGGGCGTTAGGCTTCGATTGGGTGCTGATTGATTGCGAGCACGGCACGATTGATGTGGAAAGCGTGGAGCTGATGGTGATGGCGGCGGAAGGGAGCGGGATCACGCCGATTGTGCGCCCGCCGAGTAAGAACGCGGCGGACATCCTGCGCGTGCTGGATCGCGGGGCGATGGGCGTGCAGGTCCCGCACGTCAATACCGCTGAGGACGCCCGCGCGGTTGTGGCGGCGGTGAAGTATCACCCGTTGGGAACGCGCGGCCTGGCGGCGAGCACGCGCCCAGCCAATTACGGCATCAGCCTGACGGCGGCGGAGTACGTGGCGCAGGTGAACCGCGAGACGCTCGTCTGCGTGCAGTTGGAGGAGGCGGAGGCGTTGAGCAATATCAACGCGATTCTCAAGGTGGAGGGCATTGATGTGTTCTTCATCGGCCCGGCGGACCTGTCGCAATCCATGGGATTTCCGGGACGCACCGATACCCCGGTTGTGCAGGAGTTGATCCACGCCGCGTTCGCCGCCATCGTCGCGGCGGGCAAAGTCCCCGGCTCCACCGGCTCCGACGCCGCCATCGCCGAGTACCTCAAGCGCGGCTGCCGGTACGTGTACACGCATGTTCCCCGGCTATTGGCGGCGGGGACGGCGGCGTTTAGGGCGGCAATGGCTTGAACGGAGAAAATTTTAAGCTGATGATGCTCTCGTCGCGCGCTGCGTCATCACGGATGCGCGTCCCCGCTGACCGCTACGCTCCCGCCCGCTTGACCAGCCAGCTTTCCCCCACGGTGAAGAAGGCCATCCCCGCCAGGCAGAGCCAGCCGAACCAGTCGCCCAGGCGCGCGGCAAGGCTGTTGCCGCTGCCGAGCGGCACGTCGGCGACCAGCGTCGCCTCGCCGCCCTCGCGGTGGACGGCCAGCGCCCGCACGCGCCCGCGTGGATCAATCACCGCCGAATCGTAGCCGCCGTCGGCTTTGACCATCGCGGCGCGGTTCTCGACGGCGCGGAAGACGACGTGCGTGTAGTGCTTGGCGGCGATGCCCGGCCAGTCGTTGGAGGGGACGGCGATGAGTTGCGCGCCCTGCCGCGTCAGCTTGCGCGCGGTATCGGTGAAGTCCAGGTCATAGCAGATGATAGTGCCCAGCACGCCCAACGGTGTCTCGTAGACCGGGTACGTGCCGCGCGTGGGACTGGTTTCGCCGCCGAAGACGACCGGATGATCCTTGCCAAAGACGCCCAGGAACGCGCCTTCGGGACTAATGACGGTGGCCTCGTTGCGGAAAACGTCCTCCGTCACATCCACCACGTAGCCGATGACCAGATAAGCCCCCGTCTCCCGCGCCAGGGCCGCCAGACCAAGCGGATCCTGCACTTGTGGATCATATTGCAGCGCGCCTTCCGGCCAGACGATGAACCGCGCGCCTTGCGCCGCCGCCTCGCGTGTTTGCTCCACCATCCGCGCGTGCAGTTGGGCCACGAGCGCCGCCTTGTCTTGATTGGCCGAGATGATCGGCGAGGCTGCCGGTTGAATCGCGGCGACGCGCACCGTCTGCCCATCCGGCGGGAGGAGAAGCGCCAGGCTCAAACCCGTCCACACGATCACTGTCACACCGGCAATCATCAACCAGCGGCGCACCAAAGGCGCTGCGGGGGTGGGCATATCGGCGTCGCACTGCCAGCGCCGATCCCACAGCCGGAGCGCGCCCAGACCGAGCGCGTAGTTCACGAGGATGATCAGCGCGCTCACGCCGAAAATCCCGAAGATGCTCGCCGGCTGGATGAACCACGGTTGGCTGTGCAAGGTGTAGGCCACAAAACCCCACGTCCCGGCGATGGGGATGAAGATGCGGATCATTTCGATGCCCACCCAGCCCACCACACCCTGTGGGACAAACCAGCGGAAGGTGGTGCGGGCGTGAAAGCGCCGCGCGCCGCTATCGGCCAGCAGCGAAATCCCGGCCACGATGAGCGGCAGGTATTCCATAAAGTTGCCCGTCCCGCCGAAAACCGGCCCCAGGTAGCCCCACAGCCACAGCCCGTTGAACGCTGCCGAAGCCACCGACGATAGCTTCGAGGGCATCACCCGGTACTGCGCCAGAATATAGGGCACAAAACTGAACCAGACCAGAAACCACAGGTTGAACGGCGGAAAGGCCAGGACCAGCAAGCCCGCGCTGAAGGCGGCAAGAGTCAGGCCCAAAAGGGCGCGTTGCCAGGTCAGTGTCGTCCAATTTTTCATCGTCCCTCTCCCTATAAAAATAAACTGCTAATCTCGCTCATCTACGCGAATCTTTCTTGAAAAATTGGCGGAAATTCGCGCGATTCTGTAATGGTCAATAGGATATTGAACACTTGGATAACGCATTTTTTACCGCCAAGACGCCATGCCCGCCAAGAAATCTTAAAAACTTGGCGCTCTTGGCGCCTTGGCGGTTGTTTAATATCATCCTGACGAGTACAAAATTTGCGCGATTCGCGGTTAAAATTCGCTCGACCGCCATAGCCCGTTCCCGAGACGGGAACGGGAGCGCCGTCGTGTTATTTTTGCCGACAACCGCTTTTTCACATTGACCTCGCTGCGGAACGTTTCAACGCTGGAATGTCGGCCTCATTGAGGCTAAATTTTACCGCACTTTGCGAGACAAACAAACGCCATGTACTTCTCAACGTGACATCTCATCAAAAAGAACATAATGCTATGACTTGCCAAATTATCCCGATAATGATAGTCTTAAAGATGAAGGAAAGCAGACGATGCACGAAAAAAGGAGACAGTCGTACAAACACAACCGCCCCACCATCGGAGTGCTGGCAGGCTGGCGCGTGTATACCGGTACGCTGGATACGTTCCTCGGCCCGGTTTACCAGGGGACGCGAGCCGCCGCGCGCGATCTTGATTGTAATCTGCTGCTTTCGTGCAGCGTTGACCTGGGCATTGGACAGGAAAGCCCGCGCCCGGCCTGGGCTGTCCCTTCGCCTGATGTGGACTTCATCCCCGTCGGTCCGTGGAATGTGGATGGGCTGCTCATCGTCGGGCGGTTTACGTCGGAACACACGGCCAGCTATCTCCAGCGCCTCGTCGCCGAGGGGTATCCCATCGTGTTTGTCGGCGCGGGGGAGAATGGGCCGACGGTCATGGCCGACAACGAGGGCGGCATCCACCAGGCGATGGCGCACCTGGTCGCGCACGGGCACCGGCGCATTGCCTTCATCGGCGGCTACCAGCGCGACACCGACGGCGACAGCGCGCGGCGCATCAACGCCTATCACGCCGCCGTCGCTGAACACGGCCTGGAGAGCGATCCACGCCTGATCGCCTACGGCTCGCATAGCACCAGCGGCGGGCGGCGGGCGATGGAGGAAATCCTCGCCTCCCACGTCCCCTTCACCGCGTTGGTCGCCAGCAACGATCTCTCCGCCATCGGCGCGCTGCAGGCGCTCAACAAGGCCGGGCTGCGCGCGCCGCAGGATGTCGCCGTCATCGGGTTCGATGACCGGCTCGAAGCCACCGCGCACGTGCCGCCCCTCACCACCGTGCGCTACCCCGCTTTCGAGGAAGGCTATCAAGCCGTGGCCCTGGTCCTTGAGTACATCGCTGGCCGCGCGCAAGGCTTCAAAACCGTCCAGGTGCCCACCCAGTTGATCGTCCGCGAGTCGTGCGGTTGTCTGATCGGCGTTTCGCCGCCATCTGCCGCTGTGGAAGCGACGCGCGTGCTGAGCGGCGAGGCTGTCATCGCGCGTGTCGCGCAGACGATGACGGCGACAATGAGCATCCACATGCAGCGGCTCAATGCAGGCGAAGTATCTGGTTTGTGCCGGCAATTGGTAGAGGCTTTCGCCGCGAACCTGCAACAACCTGACAGCCTGGCTTTGCACCTCACCTTGCGGCAAGTGCTGCAAAAAGTTATCGCCCTGGGCGGCAATCTGCACGCCTGGCAGGCGGCCATCTCGCTCTTGCGGGAGAACATCCCCCCATTTGTGGAAACGGCATCCACACCCAACGCGCCGCAGCTCGCCCAAGACATCCTGGACCACGCCAGGCTGGTGATTGACGAAGTGGCGCACGAGCAACACACGCGCCACCTGCTGCGCCAGATCGGCATCGCCGAGCAGATTGGCCGGATGACGGCGCGCTTCTTCGCCGCGCAGGATGAGGCGGAGATCTTCGCCGTCCTGCCGGAGACGCTGCCCGCCATTGGCATCCAGCACGCCCTTGTAGCGTTCTACGAGGCGGAGGACGACGATCCGGCAGCGTGGAGCGTCGTGCAAGCGCCGCCGGTTGCTGTGCAAGCGCAGCGGCGGTTCCCCAGCCGCCAGTTCCCGCCGGTGGGCCTGTACCCGGAAGACCAACCGTTCAGCCTGGCGCTCCTGCCGCTGCGGATTCAGGGCGGCGCGGCAGGCTTTGTGGCGTTCGATTCCGGCAACCTCGAACCGTGCGCTGACATCGTCCGGCAATTGGCGGCGGCGCTGCGCGGCGTCGGGCTGTACCGGCAGGCGGTGGAAGCGCAACGCCTGGCGGAAGAGCGGCGGCAGATGGCCGAGGATGCCAGCCGCCTCAAAAGCCGCTTCCTTTCGATGGTCAGCCACGAACTGCGCACGCCGCTGAACCTCATCTCTGGCTTGAGCGACCTGCTGCTGCACGAGTCGGAATACGCGACAGGCGACGGGAGCAGCAGCCGCGAGGACTTGGAGCGCATTTACGTCAACGCCCAACACCTGGATGGCCTGATCCGCGACGTGTTGGACCTGACCCGCATCGAGATTGGGCAATTGCAGTTGAGCTGCGCGCCGCTGGATATGGTCGAGGTGCTCGAACCGGTCATCGTCATCGCCCGGCAGCTCGCGCAGGACAAGGGACTGGCGTGGCAGGCCGACATCCCGGCAGTGCTGCCCCGCGTGTGGGGCGACCGTCTGCGCTTGCGGCAGGTGGCGTTGAACCTGGTGAACAACGCGATCAAGTTCACGGCGCAAGGGGAAGTGACGTTGCGCGTCTCTACCGGCGACGATACGCTGACCGTCACCGTGCGCGATACCGGCCTGGGCATCCTGCCGGAGGAACAGGCCGTCATCTTCGACGAATTCCGGCAGTCGGAGCGCACTACAGCGCGGGGCTACGGCGGATTGGGGCTGGGGCTGGCGATCTGCAAGTTGCTGGTCGAGATGCACCAGGGCCGTATCGGCGTCTGTTCCTCCGGCGAGGAGGGCAGCGGCTCAGAGTTTTACTTCACCTTGCCGGTGATGAAGGACACGCGCCAGCTCGCAGCGCCCTGCGACGTCGCGCCGGCGCAGCAGGTTTGGTTGTTCGTCCAGGATATCGCCCAGGGGCAGCGTTTGCGGGAGCATCTTGCCCATCGAGATACGGAGACCGTCATCCGCGTGCTCGGCGCGGACGATGACTGGCGCGCGGCGCTCGCGGAGGGAACGCCGGACGCCGTGGTGCTGGATCAGGCCGTCACGGCGGCGCGCGGGTGGGAAATTCTGCGCATGGTCAAGGAGAACCCGCAAACCCACACCATCCCGGTGTTGTTCTGCGCGTTGGATAGAGAGGACGATACCGGCGCGTTTGTGGACGTGGATTTCCTCACCAAACCGGTCCGCAAAGCGCAACTGACCGAAGTCTTGGTCAACCAGGGATTGTTAGACCGGCCAACCGACGCGGCGAGCGCCGGGATTATTCTGGTTGTGGAAGATGACGCCGATATTTTGGATATGCACACGCGCCTCGTACAGACGCAGTTGCCGCACTACAACGTGCTGCCAGCGCGCAACGGGGTGGAAGCCCTGCGCCTGATGCGTCAGGAGCGTCCCGACCTGGTGTTGCTGGATTTGATGATGCCGGAACTGGACGGCTTCGGCGTGTTGGAAGCGATGCGCGGCGATCCGGCGACCCGGAACGTGCCCGTCGTCATCCTCACCGCGCAGGTGTTGACCGAAGAGGACATGGCGCGGCTCAATCGCGGCACGGTCAGCATCCTGGGGAAAGGGCTGTTCAGCGCCGAGGAGACCCTCCAGCACGTCGAAACCGTATTGGCGCGCCGCCGCAAAGCCGTCTCCGAAGTGCAACGGCTGGTGCATAAAGCGATGGCCTTCATCCACACCCGCTACATGGACACGCTCACGCGCGGGGAGATTGCGGCGCACGTCGGGTTGAGCGAGCGCCATCTCACCCGCTGCTTCCAGCAAGAAGTGGGCGTCACGCCGATGACCTACCTCAACCGCTACCGCATCAAGCAAGCCAAAGTGCTGCTCGAAAGCAGCGATATGGGCATCACCGAGATTGCCCTGGCGGTGGGATTCTCCAGCGGGGGCTACTTCACGCGCGTCTTCCACCAGGAAATGGGCATCTCGCCGCGCGCGTATCAGTGCGCGCCCTCTGCCAACGGGAAACTGTCCGAAAAGTGCAAAAAACCGTCCGAAAAGTGAAAGACTTTTACCCCGCAAAGTGCTAGAGTATAGCCAGGTTGTCGTAAAACGTAAAGCGTAAAACGTAAAACGTGAAACGTGAAACGTAAAAAAGCTTACGTTTTACGCTTTACGTTTTATTCATGAGGACGGTATGTCTCCAGCTTTGTTACCTCTGCTGGTCGTCGGCGATGACGCGAGTTTTTGTTATTTGATGCAGCGTTACGCGCAAAAAGCCGCCTGTCCGGTGGTCACAGCGCATTTCGCCGACGATGCGTTGGACATCGCGCTGCGCCAGACGCCGCTCGTCGTCATCGTCGAACTGGATACACCCGGAGACAAGGGCTTGCATATCCTGAACGCGCTCAAAGCGCACCCTTTAACCCGTTCTATCCCTGTGATCCTTTGTTCCTGGACCGCAGAAGCCGACCCTTGCCTGGACGAAGGCGCGGCGCTCTACCTGCGTAAACCGATCCTCTACGATGATTTTCAGACCGCACTGGCCGATGTCGGTGTGGATGTGAACAGCGCCGATCGCTCCAAAAATCTGTCAATGGCTTAAACGGATTTCAACGGATTTTGAAGGCTTTCGACTTTTGACTTTTGACCTTAGACTTTCGACTATTCCCAAAGGAGCTTCATGCCCATCTCTTTCATAGCATATCAGCCGCAAGACCATTACATCCACCATTGGCTCGCCGTTGGCCCGCAGAGTATGCCGCTCACGTTATTGAGCGGGCCGCTCGATAACGTGAGCGGGCCGCTTGATGAAGACACTAAAGCGCAGATCGCGCAACGTTATCACACCGTACAGTCCGGCGTCACCCGGCAACCCGTGGAGCCGGGGCCGCTGCCGGAAGCAGATTTCACGCTCGACGGTTACACCGGACGCTGGGCCTATACCCCGTGCGGCGAGGATCATTGGGTGGACTTTACCGCCCACTATCCCACCCCATCCTACGCGCGCGCCTGGGCTTATACGCAACTCGTCGTCGCCCAAGCGCAGCCTGTGACGTTTGTGTTGACGTCGTATGGCCCGACAGACATCTGGATCAACGACGGACACTGCCATCAGGACACGGTCTTCGGCTTCCACCAGACGACGTTCACCGCCGACCTGACGGCGGGCAGCAACGCCATCCTGGTACGCTTTGCCCAGGTCGGCGTGGGCGACTGCTTTCACGCCTTTGCCTTGCGCCTCTGCGACACGCCCGCCGATGCGCGCGTACACATCCCCACCCTCATCGAAGACCTGACGTTGCGCAATCGGCTGGAGCGCCTCTTCGCCACCGCCTACCTCGACCGCGACGTGTTCGTCTGGGATGAGTTCGTCACTGTGCGTTGGGCGGCGGGCGAGGGCGCGCCGGAAGATATGGTCATCCGCCTGCAAACGCCGGCCGGCCGCATCTACGCGGAATCGCTCGCTATCGCCACGCCCGGCGATAAGTCGGCGCTCGTCTCGGCGCATCAGGCGCCGCAAGGCCCGCTGCGCTGCGTCTTGATGCCGACGATTAAATCTTACTTCGACGAGAATGTGCGCATACGCCGCACACTCTTGCTCTACGGCATGGGATTGGCGCAATACGCTGAATCGCCAGTGCGCACTTACGCGCAACGGCGCGCTGACGTTCTACAACACGCGACGCGCTGCGAGGGGACGCTTTTCGGCGAGATTGCCAAGATGGCGTTGGGGATGTGGAAAGCCGTTGAGCCGCCAGCGCTCCTGGAATCCATCGCGCGCGTCAACCGCCGCGAGGTCGGCAGCAGCCTGTACCTGCTCGGCTTGCTAGGGATGTTACGGCGCTGGGGCAACGCGCCGGACTTCCCGAAAACGGTCAAGGCAGCCCTGAAAGCCTGTCTCCTGGATTTCGCCTACGATGCGGCGGATTCAGTCCCAGAAAGCGAGCAGATTGTCCTGCACACGTGCGAGATGCTGGCGGGGCAATTGTATCCTAAACGCCGGTTCAAGCGCAGCGGGCAGACCGGAGAATGGCACGTCGCCCAAGGGAAACGCCGCGCCATGGCCTGGCTGCGTGCGCGGGCGGCCGGCGGCTTCGGTGAATGGGACTCGGGCGGCGCGTTTGAGGCCGATTTAACCGCGCTGGCGCATCTGATGGACCTGGTGGAAAATGAAGCCGTCTGGCAGATGGCGACCGTCGTGCTCGACAAGCTGCTGTACACCATCGCCCTCAACAGCCATCGCGGGATGGTCGGCGGGACGCAGGGGAACGCGGACGCCGCCGGCATCTTGGGCGGCTGGTTAGCGCCTCTGGGCAGCGTCACGTGGTTGTTGTGGGGCGTGGGCATCCTCAATCCGCACCTGCCGGCCGCCGTGAGCCTGGCGTGTATGGAAGATTACGAGCTGCCGCCGCTGTTTGAGGAAATCGCCCTGACCTCGCCGGACGAACTGTGGAACCGCGAGCAACATCTGCTGCCTGCCCTGAGCGAAGTCGAAGGGCAGGATGGAGGCAGCGTCAACAAAGTCACCTACCGGACGCCGGATTATTTGCTCGGCTCGGCGCAGGATTACCGCCCCGGCGCGGCGGGGACGCGCGAGCATATCTGGCAGGCCACGCTGGGGCCGGGGGCCGTCGTCTTCACCAACCACCCGGCGAACAGCGGGACGACGGAGGCGCACGCGCCTGGCTTCTGGCGGGGCAATGGTATTCTACCACGTGTGGCGCAGTGGAAGGACGCGCTCATCGCCGTGTACAACTTACCGGACGACGATTGGATGGGTTTCACGCACGCCTACTTCCCGCTTTCCGCTTTTGATGCGCACGCGCTCCGCGAAGACGCGCATGGGCATCCGTGGGCCTTCGCGCAGAAGGGTGGGGCGTATCTGGCGCTCACCGCCGCGCAAGGCTTCACCCTGATAACGCAGGAGCCGGGCGCGTACCGCGAGTTGCGTTCGCCGGGCAAGCATAACGTCTGGCTGTGCCACATGGGACGCGCGGCGCTGGATGGCGACTTCGCCGCGTTCCAGGAAAAAATACTCGCCTTGCCGGTAACATTCGACGATCTGGCGGTCACGTGCGCCACGTTGCGCGATGAGACGCTTAACTTTGGCTGGCAAGGCCCACTGCTGCGCAATGGGCAGCCGGAGCCGCTGGTGGACTTCAAGCACTACGAAAACCTGTATGGCAGCGCGGAATTGAACGCAGCGCAGATGGAAATCCAATCCGCCAATTACCTGATGCGGTTGCGGTTTGATGGATCGTTGGGTCTGTCCTAAAATTATCATAACCTGTCCGAAAAATGGAAGACATTTTGGAAAGGGGGTGGTACATTATAAAGTAAGGTGCGACCGGGCCGCGCCCGGTTGTCGCGCCACACATACACGAATACCCTGAATTCGAAACACGAGGATTGCACGCCTTGTGAGAGCATTTTATTCACCACATTCTAATCAAAAGAAGGAGGAAGCAATGAAATCGAAAAGATTGACCCGCCGTGAGTTCTTGCACCTGACCACGGCAGCCGCGCTCGGCGCGGCTGCGGCGGCCTGTACTGCCCCAACGCCGCAAATCATCAAGGAGACGGTTGAGGTCGTGAAGACCGTCGAAGTTGAGAAGACCGTTGAGGTGGCGAAGACTGTCGAGGTCGAAAAGATTGTTGAGAAGACCGTTGAGGTTGAAGTGCCGGAGGGACGCACCGAACCCCCTATGCTGGAAGCGCTGGTCAAGGCCGGCAAGCTGCCCCCTGTCGAAGAGCGGCTCCCGATGGTGCCCTTCGTGGTGGGCGGGCGCGATGCCATCGGCGTCTATGGCGGTGAGGTGCGCCAGATCCACTTCGACACCGTCTGGTCGGTCGACACTTACGACTGGATGTCCGACCGGGTGGTGCAATACTCGGATGTGGACTTCCGCACGCTCGTTCCCAACATGATCGAGAGCTGGGAAGCCTCGGAAGATGGCTCAACCTACGTCTTCCACATGCGCAAGGGGATGCGTTGGTCGGACGGCGATGATTTGACCACCGAGGACGTGGACTTCTGGTGGAACAAGTGGGCTACACCCGAGGATTCGGAGTCGTGGGGGCCGGCTCATCCGTTCAGAGGCATCCAAAATAAGTGGTGTACCATTGACATCATTGACGACTACACTTTCCGCTGCAAGTTTGACTACACTTATGGCCTCTTCCCCCACATGCTCACCCGTAACATGGGCGGTTATCCTTCGGAAGGCCCCTTCATGCCGGCTCACTTCTTGAAGCAATACCACCCTGAGTTCGCCGGTAAGGAAGCCCTGGACAAGCTGATGGCCGAGTGGTCCATGGAGCGCTGGCAGCAAGTGCTGAACCGTTTCTGCAACCAGTGGGGTTTGAACACCTGGCAGTTCCCGGATTGGGCCAAGGATTTCCCGACCCTGGCAGCCTGGGTGCCGAAACAATACCCGGCGGAGGGTCTCATCATCTTTGAGCGCAACCCTTATTACTGGAAGGTGGACCTGGTGGGCAACCAACTCCCCTACCTTGATACGCTGCGCCTCGACTACATGGCCGACACCCAGACGATGGAACTGAAGCTCATCGGCGGCGAGCTGGACTGGCTGGGGATGCACGATGTGACCGTTGCCAAGTACCCCCTGTACAAGGAAAACGAGGAAAAGGGCAAGTACACGGTTGGCGACTATCTCTCCTGTATGACCGACCGCTACACCCTCTACCCCCGCCGCACGCTTCCCAAGGACCCGGTGCTGGAAGAGATCGTCAACCATCCCAACTGGACGCGCGCGCTCTCGGTCGCGATTGACCGCGAGGAGATCAACGAGAGCCTCTTCTATGGCCTGGCCCGCATGGGGCAAATGGCTCCCATGCCCAACTCCAAGTATTTCAAGGAGAAATACGGTACGGCGTGGGCGCAGTACGACCCGGCGTTGGCGAACCAACTGTTGGATGAGATGGGGCTGAAGAAAGCGGCGAACGGCATCCGCGTGCGGCCTGACGGCAAACCCTTGAGCTATATGATTGAGCACGCCGGCATCCGCGTAGGTGCTTCGGTGAATGAGTTCTGCGAGATGGTCGCCACCTACTGGCGCGAGATCGGCATTGATGCGACGGTCAAGCAGATTGACGAGTCGCTGTACAATGAGCGGATGAACGCCAATGAGGTCGAGGTCGGCATCTGGCACGCCGACCGCTGCACGGATATGCTCCTGCCGATTCAGATGCAGTGGTACGTGCCTGTGGCCGATGGTCAACAGGGTGGCGTTTCACGGGCCTGGCAAGACTGGTACAATGCCGTGGATAAGAACGCAGAGGGCCTCGTCACGCCGCCTGAGGAAATCCAGCAACTGTTCGCCTGGGTTGACGAGATGAAACTGGTCATTGACGATGATGAGCGCGTCGCCATTGGGCAGAAGATCTTCGACTATCTGGCCGACAAACCATTGGCCATCGGTACAGTGCTCGAAAGCCCGTGCCCCATCCTCTTCAACAAGAATATGCGCAACGTGCCGCGGCCCAAAGTACCGTTCGGCTGGGACACCTACGGCGTCAATACCTACCATCCGTGCGCCTTCTTCTACGAAGGTGGCAAGCGGGCATAAGCCCTTCATGAACACACTGACCGGGCTGCTGGTCTAAAGCCAGCAGCCCGGTTTAGGCTTGATTGCGGGCGCGGTCAGAGAACGACCCGCGCAGTGGAACACTCTGCTGTAGCCAGTCTCAACCTGGCTGTGTAGAACCATCTGATTTTTTGGATTTGCAGATTTGCAGATTTGCAGATTTGCAAAAGGAGGTAAACCCTTATGCTTGCCTATATCATTCAGCGTATCATTCGAGCGATACCCCAATTGCTGCTGATCTCAATTCTGGCTTTCATTATCATCCAACTGCCCCCTGGCGATATTGTGACGTACCAGATACAGCGTCTCCAGGCCTCTGGGGTGCAAGTGAGCCAGCAGCAGGCCGAGGCTCTGATGCGGCAGTATGGGATGGACAGGCCGATGTATCAGCGGTATCTGCTCTGGATCAGCAAAATTATCACCAAATTCGATTTTGGGTATTCATATACCTTTGAAAAGCCCGTGGCCCAGGTTATTATGGAACGGATGGGCTACACCTTTGCCATCGCCTTGTTCGCGCACATCTTTACCTGGACGGTCGCCATCCCCATCGGCATCTATGTCGCGGTCAAGCAATACTCGATTACCGACTATATCGTGACCTTCGTCACTTTCATCGGTCTGGCAGTCCCGGCGTTTTTCCTGGCGATGATCATCATGTATGTGGTGCTCACGAAATTTGGCATCCGCGCCGGGGGATTGTTTTCGCAGGAATACCTGGTTCTGCCGTGGAGTTGGGGCAAGTTTGTGGACCTGTTGAAGCACATGTGGCTTCCCGTCATCCTCCTCGGCACCGGCGGCGTCGCCGGCACCATCCGCACAATGCGCGCGATGATGCTGGATGAGCTGCGCAAGCAGTACGTGACAGTGGCGCGCGCGAAAGGACTGTCGGAATTTCAGGTTATCGTGCGCTACCCGACGCGGCTGGCGATCAATCCCATTTTGAGCGGCGTGATGTGGCTGTTGCCGTGGCTCTTCTCCGGCGGCATCATCCTGGAGATTGTCCTCAACCTGCCCACGGCCGGTCCGGCGCTGTATGCTTCGCTGCGCCAACAGGACATGTATATGGCCGGCGCTTATATCTTGATCACCGGCGTCTTGACCGCGCTCAGTGCGATCTTATCCGACATCCTGCTGGCTATGTCAGACCCGCGCATTCGGTTCGGCGGTGTGGAGGGCGTATGAGCAACACGAACTTTCTAAAAAAGTGGTTCAGGCCTCGGAAGCAGCCCAAAGTCGCGGAGACCCAACAAGAGGAAGAGTTCTACCGGGCCGGGCAGTGGCAACTTGTCTGGTGGAAGTTCAGACGGCACAAGCTGGCCCAGATGGCGATGGTAGTCCTGGCGATTTTGTACTTTATTGCCATCTTTGCCGAATTTGTCAGCCCGCACGATCCTATGCGACGCTTCAAACAGTATCTTTCCTACCCGCCGACGGCAATCCACATCCGCGACGCGCAAGGCAAGTTTCACACGCCGTTCATCTATGGGGTGAAGATGGGCCGCGATCCCGTCACGTTCAGACCGGTCTATCAGGAAGACACTGGCATCATCTATCCGATTGGGTTATTCGTGCGCGGCGATCCCTACAAGCTCTGGGGGTTAATTCCGAGCGACGTGCATCTCTTTGGCACCGGGCCGGACAATATGCCGCTCTTCGTCTTGGGAACCGACACTATTGGGCGGGATGAGCTATCGCGCATTTTCTATGGAGGGCGCATCTCGTTGAGCGTCGGTTTGATCGGCGTCGCTATCAGCTTTGTGCTGGGGCTGCTCCTGGGCGGCATCTCGGGGTTCTTCGGCGGCATCGTTGACGAAATCATCCAACGGGTCATTGAAGTGATCACAACGCTGCCCACGATCCCGTTGTTTATGGCGCTGGCTGCGGCGCTGCCCCGCGAATGGCCGCAGTTGCGCATTTACTTCGCCACCACGCTGATCCTCTCCATCCTGGGGTGGACGGGCCTGGCGCGGACGGTGCGCGGGCGGCTGCTGAGTATGCGCGAGGAAGACTTCGTCCTGGCGGCCCGGCTGGATGGGGAGAACGAAGCGGCCATCATCGCCCGCTACATGATCCCCGGCTTTGCCAGTTACATCATCGTCTCGCTCACCGGGGCGCTGCCCGGCATGATTCTCGGCGAGACGTCGTTGAGTTTCCTGGGCATCGGCCTGAACCCGCCGACGATCAGTTGGGGCGTGATGTTGCAGGATGCGCAGGACATCATGAACGTGGCCCACTACCCGTGGATTCTCTGGCCGGTGCCGGTGGTGGTGCTCGCGGTGTTGATGTTCAACTTTTTGGGTGACGGCTTGCGCGACGCCGCGGACCCCTACGTGAGCTAGGAGGCGCTATGTCATCGGATAATGTGCTTGCCGAAATCAAGAATCTGCACACATACTTCTACCTGGCCGAAGGCATCGTCCGGGCGGTGGATGGCGTTGACCTGACGATCAGGGCGGGGCGCACGTTGGGGATCGTGGGGGAAAGCGGCTGCGGCAAAAGCATCACCGCGCTTTCCTTGATGCAGTTAGTCCCTTCCCCCGGCAAAATTGAGGAAGGGGAAATCACCTATTACCAGACCATCCACAGGACAGCGTCGGCGTCAACCTCGAATGTGATCGAGATCACCAAACTCAAGCCGAACAGCCGCGAAATGCGCGCCATCCGGGGCAACCAGATTTCGATGGTTTTCCAGGAACCAATGGCGGCCATGTTGCCCGTGCGCACGGTGGGTGCGCAAATCATGGAGGCCATTATGTTGCACCAGCAGGTGAACAAGGCCGAAGCTCGCGAGCGCGCCATCGACATTCTGGCCCGCGCCAAGCTGCCCAATCCCGACCGCATCGTGGACACCTATCCCTTCCAGTTGAGCGGCGGGATGCGCCAGCGCGCGGTGATTGCGATGGCCCTGAGCTGCAATCCTAACCTGCTCATCGCCGATGAGCCGACGACGGCGTTGGATGTGACGACCGAGGCACAAATCCTCGATCTGATGCGCGAATTGCAGCAGCAATACAATATGGCGATTATGTACATTACCCACAACCTGGGCGTGATCGCCGAGATGGCCCAGGAAGTCGCGGTGATGTACATGGGCAAAGTCGTCGAGCAAACCGACGTGACGGGGATTTTCAGGAGGCCGCTGCATCCCTACACGCAGGCGTTGCTCCGGTCTATCCCCCAGCTCGATGATGTGATGGCGCGCGCTGGCCAGAAGAAGCGGTTGGAGACGATCAGAGGCATGGTGCCCGACCCGTACAGCGTGTTGCCGGGATGCTCGTTCCATCCCCGCTGCCCGCAGTTTATGCAAGGCGTGTGTGACCAGGTTGCGCCCGAAGTCATCGAAGCCGAGCCAGGACATATCGTCCGCTGTCATCTCTACAGTTCGCGTTCTGCGCACGCGCGAGTGAATTAAGGATACCCACTATGAACGAGCAAATCAACACCCATAGTGAATTTCAAGGACAAGTCCAGCCCCAGGCGCCCCTACTGGAAGTCAAGGCGCTCAAAAAGTATTTCCCTATCCAGCGCGGCTTCTTCAAAAAGGTCGTCGGTCACGTCAAAGCCGTGGATGGCGTAGATTTCTACGTCAACGAAGGCGAAACGCTGGGCCTGGTTGGCGAAAGCGGCTGTGGAAAAACCACCACCGGGCGCTGCATCTTGAAGGCCATCGCGCCTTCCAGCGGCGAGATTTGGTTTCAAGACCCACACATGGGGCGGGTCAATATCGCTGAACTGGAACATGAACAGCTTATCCAGGTACGCCGCAACATGCGGATGATCTTCCAGGACCCGTATGCGTCGCTCAATCCCCGCATGACGCTGCTGGAAATCGTTGGCGCGCCGCTGCGGGCGATGAACCTCGCGCAGGGCAAAGAGTTGGAAGATCGCGTGGCGGAGATGCTGCGGCGGGTGGGGTTGCGCCCGGAGTATATGCGGCGCTATCCGCACGCCTTCAGCGGCGGGCAGCGGCAGCGCATCGGTCTGGCGCGCGCGCTGGCGCCGAATCCTAAGTTCCTGGTGTGCGATGAGCCGGTGTCGGCGCTCGATGTATCGGTGCAGGCGCAAATCCTCAACCTGCTGCAAGAGCTGCAGGAGGAAATGGGGCTGACGTATCTCTTCGTCGCCCACGACTTGAGCGTCGTCGCGCACATCAGCGAGCGCGTGGCGGTGATGTACGTGGGCAAGATGGTCGAAATGGCGACGACACACGAGCTGTTTATGACGCCCAAGCACCCATACACCGAGGCGTTGATGTCGGCGATCCCGCGTCCCGACCCCACCCCGCGCGAGAAGCGCATCCTGCTCACCGGCGAGGTGGCGAATCCGGCCAATCCGCCGTCGGGCTGCTACTTCCACCCGCGCTGCACCTACGTCAAGGACATCTGCAAGACGGAAGAGCCGACGTTCGACGAAATCAGCCCCGGCCACTACGTCAAATGCCACCGCGCCGCCGAACTGAACCTCAGCGGTGTGATGAATCTGGCGTAACGATAAAAATTCCGCGTGAAACCGTAGGGCGATTTGTTAAATCGCCCTACAACTTTGAGTATTGTAGCCTGGGGCCTTATGCCCGTTTTTAGTATCGAAAACACGCCCATAAAGGGCTAGACTACCGATAACTATTGAGGTTAGATAAATGATTTATCAACCAACTTGGAACGATGTCAAAAGCCACCCTATTCCCCAATGGTTCAGGGATGCAAAATTTGGTATTTACACCCATTGGGGGATTTATAGCGTTCCGGCAAAAGGCCCGAATGTCACCTGGTATCCGCATAATATGTACAGACCCGGCACCGAGCAGTACGAATATCACCGGAAAATCTATGGCGGGCCTGAAACTTTTGGCTATAAAGATTTTATCCCGCAGTTTACCGGAGAGAAATTCGATCCAGAGGAATGGGCTGAGCTATTTCAAAGATCGGGGGCCAGGTACGCGGGTCCGGTAGCCGAGCATCATGACGGGTTCGCCATGTGGGATACAAAATACAGCGAATGGAACGCCGCCAGGATGGGGCCACGATGCGATGTGGTTGGCCTGTTGGAAAAAGCGATCCGTAAACAAGGTCTACGTTTCCTGACCGCCTTTCACCATGCAGAAAATTGGTGGTTTTATCCGCATTGGATAAAAGCATACGATACCAGCAATCCGGCGTACTCAGGGTTGTATGGCGCGATTCATAACCCTGATGGGCTGCTCAACGATGAATGGTTCTTCAACCAGGATCGGCCCAGCAAAGCGTTTTTGGACTGCTGGCACGCTAAAATGATCGAGGTGCTTGACCGTTACCAACCAGACCTGGTTTGGTTTGACTTCGGATTGGGCGGCGTCCCAGATCAGTACAAGTTACAATTCCTGGCAGATTACTATAACCGCGAAGCGCCATGGGGGAAAGAAGTGGTAGTGACCTATAAGCATCACGATCTTGCCCCAGGAGCAGGTGTGGTGGATCTTGAATTGGGGCGCATGGCTGAACTGACGTATTATGAGTGGGTTACCGATTCGACGGTTGACGACGGCGAGGCTTGGGGATACATGAAAGATGCGACATATAAATCGCCCACAACGGTCATTCACTACCTGATTGATAATGTGAGCAAGAATGGACATCTATTGTTAAATATCGGACCTGGACCCGACGGCTCAATTCCAGACCCGGCCAAGAACATCCTGGAAGAAATAGGGCAATGGCTCTCGCTGAACGGGGAAGCGATTTATGGGACAGCGCCCTGGGTATGCTATGGAGAAGGACCGGGAAAAATAACGAAGAGTGGATCGTTCAATGAAAAGGAAGTGCCTTCCTTTACCACTGCGGATATTCGCTTTACTGTGAAAGATCGGACCTTATACGCGATATGTCTGGGTTTACCCACAGGGCCGCTAACGATCAAGACATTGGAGAGGTTGTGGGCGCCAGAAGTGGAATCGGTCAGTATGTTGGGGGTTGACCAGGAATTAACATGGTCTCTTTCCAAAAATGGTATGACGATCACCCCGCCGTCGCAGCTTCCTTGCGATCATGCGGTCGTATTCAAAATCAAGCGCGGACATGTGTACGCAACGTAATCAAGGTGGGATGCACTTTATAAGTGCGTTCCACCTCTAATAACATTTGAGGAGGATAAACGTATGACGAACGATTGGGAAAATCCCCAGATGGTGGGCCAGAACAAGGAACCTGCCCACGCCACCTTGTTGCCTTTTCAGGATGCTGCCAGCGCGTTGACGGGCGACCGCGCCGCCTGCGCGAACTTTAAGCTACTCAACGGCGCGTGGCAGTTCAGATACGCGCCGAATCCGGCGGCTGCGCCGGAGAACATCCACGTGGAGCCGTTCGATAACGCGGGGTGGGGTACGATCACCGTGCCAAGCAACTGGGAGTTACAAGGCCACGGTATCCCGATGTATACCAACGTCCAGTACCCGTTCCCGCCCGATTACATGCCCGAAGTCCCGAAGGACAATAATCCGGTCGGCTCGTACCGCACCACGTTCACCGTCCCCGACGACTGGGCCGGCAAGCAGGTGTTCATCGTCTTCGACGGCGTGGATTCGGCGTTCTACCTGTGGGTGAACGGGCAGTACGTGGGCTACAGCCAGGATAGCCGCTTGCCGGCGGAGTTCAACCTGACGCCGTACCTGCGCCCCGGCGAGAACACGCTTGCCGCGCGCGTCTACCGCTGGTGCGACGGCAGCTATCTCGAAGATCAGGACTTCTGGCGCTTGAGCGGCATCTACCGCGACGTGTACCTGTTTGCTGCGCCCGCCGTCCACATCCGCGACTTCTGGGCCGTCACCGAACTCGACGCCGACTACCGCGACGCCGTCCTTAAGATACGCGCGGACATCGCCAACTATGGTATCGTGAATACAGATGGCTACATGTTGGAAGCGGAACTTTTCTCACAAATCATGAATCATGAATCACGAATCCCGATTTGCGCATCCCGATTCATGATTCATGATTCATGTATTCATATTGCGATGCCGGTGACGAACCCGCTAAAGTGGTCGGCGGAACATCCGAATTTGTACACGCTGCTGCTCACACTGAAAGACCCGGCGGGCAATGTGCTTGAAGTGGAACGCTGCAACGTGGGCTTCCGCAAAGTCGAAATCAAGGACGGCAAGATTCTGGTCAATGGCGCGGCGGTCTACTTCCGGGGCGTCAATCGCCACGAGCACGACCCGGATACCGGACACGCCGTCAGCGTCGAATCCATGATCCAGGACATCCTGCTGATGAAGCGCTTCAACGTGAACGCGGTGCGCACCTGCCACTATCCCGACGATCCCCGCTGGTACGATTTGTGCGACCAGTATGGCCTGTACTTGATTGACGAGGCCAACATCGAATCGCACGGCGTCTGGGACGAGCCAAGCCGCGATCCCGTGTGGCTGACGGCGTTCCTGGAGCGCGGCAGCCGCATGGTGGAGCGCGACAAGAATCATCCGAGTGTCGTCATCTGGTCTATGGGCAACGAATCCGGGCACGGGCCGAATCACGCGGCGCTGGCCGACTGGATTCACGCCCACGATCCCACGCGCCCCGTGCATTACGAATCCGCCCACAACGAACCCTACGTGGATATGATCAGTACGATGTATCCCACGCTGGAACGTCTGGCGGCGATGGCGCAGGAACCGGGCGAGACGCGCCCCTACATCCTCTGCGAGTACGCGCACGCGATGGGCAACAGTCCCGGCAACCTGAAAGAGTATTGGGAGACGATTGAGACCTATCCCCGTGCGCGCGGCGCGTTCGTGTGGGACTGGGTGGATCAGGGGTTGCGCCGCACCACCGCAGACGGTGTGGATTGGTTCGCCTACGGTGGCGATTACGGCGATGTGCCCAACGACGGCAGCTTTTGTATCAACGGTTTGATTTTCCCCGACCGGACGATTCACCCGGCGATGTGGGAACTGAAGAAAGTCTATCAGCCGGTGCGGGTCGAGGTGGTGGACGCGCTGGCGGGCAAGGTGGAAGTGCTCAACAAGTATCACTTCTCCGATCTGAGCCACCTGGACATCGCCTGGAAACTAGAAAAAGACGGGCAGATTATCCAGCAAGGGCAACTGCCGCGCCTGAGTACGCCGCCGGATGGCCGTGACAGTGTGACGATCCCGTTTGCCGCGCCGGAAGTCGCGCCAGGCGTGGAGTATTGGCTCACCCTCAGCTTCACGCTGGCGGAGGAGACGCTGTGGGCCGCCGCCGGGCACGAAGTCGCCTGGGCGCAGTTCGCCGTGCCGTTCCCCGCGCCCGAAGTCCAAGCCGCTCACGCTTCCAAGCCAGTGGATGCGACGACACTCCCCGCGCTTACGTTGACCGAATCCGACGCACAGGCCGTTGTCGCAGGGCCAGCGTTTGAACTGGTCTTCGACAAGCAGGCCGGAACCCTCGCGGCGTTGCGCTATCAGGGCCGCGAGTTGCTGAAGGCCGGGCCGAAATCCAACTTCTGGCGCGCGCCGACGGAGAACGACCTGGCCGGTTGGGGCGACGAACGCGCGGCCAAACGCTGGCGCGAAATCGGACTGGATCGCCTGGAAGAGCATATCGAAGCGGTCACGGTGCGACAAACCGCGCCGCAGACCGTCGAGATAACGGTCAAGTCGGTGTGTGCGCCGGATGCCGCGTTTACGCCGCCGGTTGAACCTGGCCCGGAACAGCAGCCGGAAATGCTGATGCAGTTCTTGATGTGGGCGTTGGATAAGCCGACGCTCGAAGCCTTCTGCGCGCATCTCAATGTGCCTTACGCCAGTCTGCCGGGCACGATCAAGTCCGCCAAACTCAAGGGGCTGTTGGGGCATTTCGTCCACGAAGGGCGCTTCCAGGAGTTCGCATTGAGCCTCTACCATTTCCTCAAGGAAGTCGCGCCAGATAAAATCCGGCCGGAATTTGAGGCGTCGCTCTTCCCGGAGAAGGCCGACGCGGAAGCGGCTGCGCCCGCCGCGCCGCAACCCGCGCGGTTCGTGTGCGACTACACCTATACGATCTACGGCAGCGGCGACATCGTCATCGAGCATCATGTGCAGCCCGATGTTCCCGGCTTGCCGTTCCTGCCGCGCATCGGCTTGACGCTGACGCTGCCGGGCGGCTACGAGCAATTCACCTGGTTCGGGCGCGGGCCGCACGAGAACTACGTGGATCGCAACTACGGCGCGCCGGTCGGCCTCTACAGCGGGACGGTGGATGAACAGTACGTGCCGTACATTGTCCCCGAAGAGAATGGCAACAAGACCGAGGTGCGCTGGGTCGCGCTGACGGACGCCGACGGTGCGGGCCTGTTGGCGGTCGGCGCGCCAGAAGTGAGCGCGCATCACTACACGGCGCAGGACTTGACCGAAGCGAAGCACACCTGCGAACTACACCGCCGCGACGACATCACACTTAACCTGGATTATGCGCAATCCGGCCTGGGCAGCGCGGCCTGCGGGCCAGGGCGACGCCCGGAATACCAGCTCAAGCCCGTCGAGACGCGCTACCGCGTGCGCCTGCGGCCCTTCGTCAATGAATCGCCGATAGCGTTGAGCAAGCAACAATTGTGACAGAGCGTTGGAACGTTCAAACGTTTCAACGTTTGAACGTTCCAACGTTGACTATCGAACTGACGACTAAAAACTATGCCACAACCTGATCGCAAAGACTACGGACTGGCAACTTTGCTTGGGGTGCTGGCCTTGGCGGCCTACGTGCGGACGCTTGCGCCGGACATCCTCTACAGCGACAGCGCCGAATTCCAGACGCTTGCCTACACACTGGGGACGACGCACTCGACGGGTTATCCCATCTACCTGTTATTCGCGCGCCTGGTGGGATTTCTGCCGCTCAACTCCCTGGCCTGGCGCGTGAACCTGGTGTCGGCGCTGTGCGCGGCGTGGACGGTGGGCGGCGTCTACCTGCTGGCGCGCTTTTTCACGCCGAACCGCATCGGCGCGGCGCTGGGCAGCGTCGCGCTGGCGCTGTCGTACACGTTCTGGTCGCAGGCGATCATCGCCGAGGTCTACACGCCGGGGATGGCAGTGTTGACGACGGTGCTGGTGTTGTTGGCCTACTGGCAGCGTGAGCCGTTTGCGCGCCGTTATGCGCTGGCGTGGGCCACGGCGCTAACGTGTCTGGCGCTGGGCGTTCACCTCTCGGCGGCGCTGATTGCTCCAACCGCGCCCCTGTTCGTCCTGTGGGTGCTGGCGTTTCAGCCTAAGGAGCAGTGGCGGCTCTGCCTGCGTTCTGCGCTTGTGGGCTTTGGCATCGGGATCGTTCTCTATTTCGGCGCCTTCATCCTGCTGGACCTTCACAACCCGCCGTCCAGCTTTTTCCAGATGACGATGTTCTCCTCACGTTCAGCCTGGGGACTCCAGGCTGCCGACATGGACAGCGTTTTTGAGCGTTGGTGGTTGACGTTCATGAGCGCGCAATGGCGCAGTGTGATGTTCCCGGAAGACGTCAATCTCGCTGTCGGGATCAGCGACTACTTTACCCGCGTCCTGAGCCAGGAATTTTCGCTATGGATGTTTGGACTCGCCTTGCTTGGCCTGGGCGAGATACGTTATGTTGCGCGGCAACTCGCCAAAAGCGCCGGAAACCCGGATCTCGATGACACGCGCACGCGCGTCAAAGCGTTCGTGAAGTCCATTCCCACTGCCCCGGCGTTGAGCCTGGGCGTCTTTATGCTCGTCGCCTACCTGGTGATCCTGGCATTTGTCCTCAACTATCGTCCAGGGGATCAATATGTGTTTTACCTCACCTCGTATATTTTCATCGCTACGGCGATTGGCGTGGGGATCGGTCGGACGCTGGAGTGGACCACGCGGCTTTCGACGAAGCGCAGACGCTGGATGCGCTACCTTTATCCGGCGCTTATCGTGCTGTGCGCGCTGATCGTCATCACCCCCTCCGCCGGTTCGCGTTGGGAGGCGCTCAAGGCTGGCAAAGGGACGTTCGTGCAAGAGACGTATCCTTATCCGCTGGAAAACCTGAAGGAACCGCGCCTGATTTATACTATGCGCTTACAAATGTTGCCAGAAAATGCGTTTTTAGTGATGAACTGGCGTGCGCTGTACGCGATGTACTATCTGGCGCACGTTGAAGGACTGCGTCCCAACATCATCATTAAGGAAGCGACGCCGTTTGGCAGCAACGGCCAGATTGCCGACAGTTTGTTGGAGGAGATGACTGAGACCGTCCGCGCTGGCGCCCGCCCGGTTTACGTGGATCAGGTCTACCCCGGGTTGCGGGAACGCTTCCGCGTCCTGCCGGGAGCGGGGGGCAATTTCTACCGGCTGACGCTGCGGCCATGATAAGGTTTCTCCGTTCCATTCTCGACCGGCCTAGCGTTTGCCTCTGTCTTATCCTCAGCGTTTATTGCGCGTTGCTTCTGCCCACGGTGAACCGCCAGGGCATCTCATGGGATGAGCAGACCGACATTGACATCGCGCGCGCCTACCTGAAGCCGGGCGGCTGGCTGCGCGGGTCGGACTCGGATCCGAGCCAGACGCGCCTGCCGATGGCTGTCGTCGCCGTTATTTATACCCTGTTGCGTACCGACGACCTGATGACGGCGCGCATCGTCAGTTGCGTTGTGGGCGCGCTGACCATCCTCGGCGTATATATCGCCTGCAGACGCGAATTTGACGCAAAAACGGGACTGCTCGCGGGCGCAGTGCTCGCCACCAGCCCGTTCTACCTCTCGTTTGCCAGAGTCGCCTTTACCGAGACCGACATTTTCGTGGCCTGCGCGTTTGCGTGGCTATGGGTGGCGCTATCCCATCTGCGCGAAAAGGGCACTGTGGGTTGGGCGGCGATCACAGCAATCGTCCTCGGTCTGGCGCTATCCGGCAAATTCACGGCTATTGTCATCGTCCCGGCAATCGTTTTTCACATCCTGTCCTTCGCCAGTCAACATGCCAACCCGGCAATCCGACTAACAACTACTTCACTAACGCCACGTGAACGACGCAACGGTATGGCCCTCCTGGCGTTGATGAGCGCCATCATCCTGTTGGGCTGGCTCGACCTCAATAGCCTCAAACCTGAATGGCGCGATGAAGCGTTATTGCGCCTGCACTTCATCCTCGCGTTGGGCGGGTGGATCGCGGCGCTGGTGTGGGCGGCGCGCCACCGCAACAAGACGGTCTCGCCGCTGTTGATGGTGGGCTTTGTGCTGGCGCTGGCCCTGGGGACATTTATGGTGATACCCCCAGAACACCTGACGAACCCGAACATCATCCGCAGCTTGCTCTTCCGCTTCGAGCATGAGATGCAGTGGAGTCCGGCTTTTATGGGTGAGGCTGCTGTGTTGCATCTGGCATGTGTGCTCTTCAAATCCAGCCCCCTGCTCGGCGCGGGCTTGCTGGTCAGCCTGTTCACTGCCGCACTGCAATGGAAGAATCGCACAGAAGTCCGTCTGCCGCTTTTGATCGTCGCCTGCTATTTTCTGGGATTGGTGTTGCTGCCGCTGGCGCAGACGTTTTATATGATGCCGGTATTGCCGATCCTGGCGATCCTGGCGGTGGATCAATGGTTCAGGCTTTCGGCGCGACGGAAACCTTTGGCGATGGGCGGCGGCGCTATTGCTGTCCTCGTGCTCGCTGTTGATCTTGTCCTGTGTTATCCGGACTTCAATCTGAATGGCTACCAGTGGGTGGGCGCGCGCTACATCGGAAACAGAGCCAGCATCGGCTACCGCAGCATCGTGCAGACGCCGTCGGACGGCGTGGAGCAGATGGTGCGCTGGGTGAGTGAGCACGCGCGTCCGGGCGACCGCGTTGTCGTCTATGCGTATCCGTGGCACATCGTCGAGGCGGCGGCGGCCAATTCAGGGGTGCGCTTCACGTGCGGGGAATACAACTCCGTGCGCCTGCGCCCGGATTATGTGATTGTCCACATCAACCACACCATCCGACAGAGTTGGGCGGCCTATTTTACGGGCGAGGTCAATACGACACGTGGGGAAAGCATCTTCTGGGAGCCTTACGACGCAGAATGGTTGCGCAGCCATTACACCCAAATAGCAACCGTTCCGCGCGCTTTTGGCATCGAGATGGCAAGTCTATGGGAGAGAAATGGTCGGATCGAGAAATGATAAGAAAGGAGCGGCGCGATGGGTGCAGAATCAAATTACCTGAACAGGCTTGCTGACACGATGAATTTCCCAGCTCACATTCCCAGAGACGAATTGCGCAGGCTTTTGCAGCGCAAAAGGACCATCACCCTGGAGAGAGGCGAGTACTTTTTGATAGCGGGTGACGTGCCGGAATACATCGGATTCGTCAGATCGGGTTTGTTGCGGCTTTTCCATATCGACATAGATGGGGTGGAAGTCAACAAGCATTTCTGTGTGGAAAATACCCTGGCGATTTCTTACAGCGCCTTTTTGCTGAGAGAGGAATCGAAATTCTTTATCCAGGCGCTGGAAGACACCAGACTGCTGGCTATAGATCATCAAACGTACTTGTACTTGTTGGACAGTCATATATGCTGGCAGATCGTCGCCAGGAAACTGGCCGAAATGTTGTTCATTCTCAAAGAGAAGAGAGAATGGGAACTGCTGTTGAACAACGCACAAGAGCGGTACATACAGTTTTTACGCGATTATCCTGATCTCGAACGGCGGTTGAGCCAATACCATATCGCCTCGTATGTGGGCATCACGCCTGAATCGTTGAGTAGGATTCGGGCGAGCTTGAGACAGAAATAGCTCTTTCGCATTCCCGGTGGAAAAGGGGGAGTTGGACAAGCGCATATCCAACTCCCCCTTTTTCTTAACATACATCAATGACAACCAAACTACCTTCCTATATAGTAGGCTTTGATGAATGTTTGAAACTATGCAAAAAGGAGAATGTACAATGGAATTGCGGCAAAATACAGTATTCATCACCGGTGGAAACTCCGGGATCGGCCTGGCGTTCGCCGAGGCATTGGTGCAGTTGGACAACACCGTCATCATCTGCGGGCGTGACCAGCAAAAGCTGAATGCGGTGAAACAGCGATACCCTCAAATCCACACGCTGCGCTGTGACATCGCGGATTCGGCGGCATTGGAGCGCACCGTGGATACCCTACAGAACACGTTTCCCCAATTGAATGTGCTCATTAACAACGCCGGGATTCAGTATCGATACGATTTCTCGGCCGGTGAGGATGTCCCGGCAAAGATCGATGAAGAGGTGGCGGTGAATCTCACCGCTCTGATGAGACTGACGCATATGATGCTGCCGGAACTGGCGCGTCAGCCCAGTGCGGCGGTCATGAACGTCTCCTCGATGTTGGGATTCATTCCCAAGCAGAGCGCCCCGGTGTACTGCGCTACCAAGGCTGCGGTGCACGTGTTTACCCAGGCGCTGCGCTACCAGTTAGCAGATACGACGGTCAAGGTGTTCGAAATTGTGCCGCCACCGGTCGACACCGACATGACCAGAGAACGTGCGAAGTTCAAGATGTCTCCCGCAGCGTTTGTGCAAGGGGTGCTTCAAGGTATTCGCAGAGATCGATACGAAACACAGGTGGGGTGGGCAAAGACTCTGATTACACTGCATCGGTTCTTCCCGGCACTGGTGGAAAGCATGATAAGGACCAAATGATGAGTGGCGGGATCGCTCTGGCAAATCCTGGAAGGATTGAACAAGAAGCAGTCTATGATACAATGAGGGTAGAGGCCGCATAACCATAAAGATCAAAAACATCATCTTATGAACACCCCCTACCCCTTACCTGACGCAATGAGACGAGCCGACGGCTCATCTCGTTTTGCCTACGTCACGTTGCTGATGCTCAACGACAACTACCTGCCCGGCGTGCTGACGTTGGCCTACGGCCTGCGCCGCCAGAAAACGCAGGCCGACCTGGTCTGTATGGTGACGCCGGAGATCACGGCGGAGGCGCGTTATGCTCTCGGCCTGCTGTTCGATCACGTCGTCGAGGTCGAACCGCTCTTCGTCCCCTACAAACGCCGACAGGCGCGGCAGTACATCCCCTACGTCTTCACGCGGATGCACATGCTCCGCCTCGGCGCGGATGGCGATCTGGGGCTGCGCTACGAAAAGCTCGTCGCGCTCGATGCCGACGTGCTGCCGATCAAGCATTACGACCACCTGTTCACGCTCGACGCGCCCGCGGGTATCCTCAACGAGTCCAAGGCGCACTTCCTGGACTACGACGCTGACGGAAAATACATCATCCCGCCGAGTGTGGCAACCGAGGGCACGTGGCGCTGGCACGAAGCTTACAATCCTATCTGCCCGCACGGCCAACCGATCTCGCAGGCGATCACCGACCGCGTGAAAGACGACCCCAGCAATATGGGTGTGAACACCGCGCTCATCGTTGTTCAGCCTTCGCTGGCCGAGTTTGCGGCGGTCAAGGCTGACATCCAGCGGCCCGAAACCTTGCACTATATCGGCGATCTGTTCGAGTGGCCGGATATGCAGTACCTCACGATGCGCTGGTCGGGCCAATGGACCAACGTGGATATCCGCTTCTGCGGGTTCAGCGGCTACCCCAACCTCGCCGTCCTGTTCGGCACACACTACGCGGGTCTCAAGCCGTGGCACTTCCACAAAGAGCAGGCGATGGCGCGCTATGGCCGGTTTGAGGATTTTCAGTATTGGTTCAAACAGTACACGGTGATGGTCACAAAGACCTATCCCAAGCTGCAAAAGGTCAAGCGGCTGCAGTGGTTGTTGAAACAGATTCGCGATTTTGACGCCCGTTGATGACAGAAACCTTACGAAGGTTCAAGCGAACTCGTTCGGAAATCTTCACAAGGTTGATAATGACTTTGCGATTGGCGAAATACCGTTACAATATCCCTACATTTCAAGAAAGAAAGGAGTCACACTGATTACCATGTCAGACGCAAGTCGTATGCCCCGTTATGACATCCGCAATGATGGTATGGGACCTTACGCTGTGTTCTACTGCGAAGCCTGCGACCGTGAGCACCGCAGCCAGCCCGAAGTTGCTGCGACGATTGCCAAGGACATTGGGCGCAAGGCCCTGGGCGGATTGCTGCGCAACGTCCCCGGCTTGGGCGCGCTTGCTGGCAGCACGGCCGAGGATCCGCGCTATACGCTGACGATGACGCCCCAACAACTGGAGAAAGCCTGGCAGCAGGTCAGTGGCCGTTTCCGCGAGTGCCCGACCTGTTTGCGCGTCGTGTGCCTCTCGTGTTTCGATGAGCAGAGCGGCTACTGCAACGACGATACGCCGCGCCGCGCCGAAATCGCCGAATCCCAGGCAGAGCAGGCCGGCGCAGCGTTGAAAGGATTCGCCAGCGCGCTTGGCTTGGGGGAGGCGTTCAAGCAGGTGAGTTCGGTGGTCAAACAGGCGAGCAGCGCTATGGCGCGCTGCCCCAATGATGGAACAACCGCGCCAGCCGGCACCAAATTCTGCCCGGAGTGCGGCAGCCCGATGACCCAACCCGTGGTTGATGCTTGCCCGAACTGCGGCAAGGAAACCCACGGCGCGAAGTTCTGCCCGGAGTGCGGCGCCAAAATCGAGCGCCAGCCTTCTGGTATTTGTCCCAACTGCGGCGCTGAAGCTAGAGGCGCGAAGTTCTGCCCGGAATGTGGCACAAAAATGGCCTGAAAATTACCCATCCGTGGAACCTTGATCCGCCCGCTGCCATTGCGCTGCAACGGGAACTGGCGGACAAGGTTATCCGCGAGATTGCGTTTGGCGCAATCAACACGGTTGCCGGTGTAGATGCCAGCTACCGTGAAGGTCTGACATGGGCAGCCATCGTCGTTTTCAACTTCCCCGGCATGGACATTCTGGATTACGTCACCGTTGAGCGCCCCGTGGACTACCCTTACGTGCCCGGCCTCCTTAGCTTCCGCGAAGCGCCCGCCGTTTTGGACGGCTTGGAGAAGCTTGCCACTGTCCCGGACCTGTTGATCTTCGATGGGCACGGTATCGCCCATCCGCGCCGTCTTGGCATCGCCAGCCACGTCGGATTGTTGCTGGACATACCATCCATCGGCTGCGCCAAGAAGCGGCTGGTCGGTCAATATGATGAGCCAGGCCGCGAGCGGGGCAGCTTCACCTACGTGCGCGAGGGTAAAGAGATCATCGGCGCGGCAGTGCGAACCCGCAGCGGCGTCCAACCCGTTTTCGTCTCTATTGGTCATCGCGTCAGTCTGGATGCTGCGATTGATATTGTGCTGGTCTGTGGACGCGGTTACCGTCTGCCCGAACCCACCCGCTGGGCCGATAGAATTGCCGACGGCGCGGAGCCGCAGACGCACCGCCGCCACAGCGTCGCGGCGCAATTGTCATTTGATAAAGCATGAAATGGGGTTTGGCCCTGGCGATTTCTTCGGCGAGATGGCGTTATTCGACGATGGCCCGCGCACGGCCACGGTCATCGCTACAGAGCTAACGGAGTGTCTGCTGCTGCAATCCTGGTTCTCCAGGCGCTTGTGCAACGCTTCCGTCAAATACTGCAAACGCTGTAAAAATTCTGTCGCACATTCGCCGCTGGATGGCTCCTGCTATCCGGCGGTTTCTCATTTTCATTGGCTGATCTTGCATCTTTTTGTATTTGCGCTAGAGTTTCGCTACGTATAACGATTCACATACTGGATGAGGAAACTATGCCGCAAACACTAAAATACGACATCACTAAAGACGATTTGAGCGCCTTCGCCGGGCGCGGGCCGGCCTTCGTCACCTTTGGGGAGACGATGGTGCGCGACACACCCGCCGATGGCGAGCGCCCGGAGCGCGCGCGCCAGGTGCATCTCTCGATGGCGGGCAGCGAGTACACACTGGCAATCGGGCTGGCCCGCTTCGGCATCCCTGCGAGCTACATCACCCGCGTGCCCGATAACCCCTATGGGCGGATGCAACGCAACATCGCCCGCGAGAACGGCGTCAACACCGATCACTTCGTCTGGGCGCCCAAAACCGAACCCATCGGGCGCTTCATCTACGAAATCGGGCGCACGCCGCGCCGCGATACCGGTGTCTACCAGCGTATGTTCTCCGCCGCCTCCAAACTCGACGCGGGGATGGTGGACTGGCAGGCCGCGCTGAAAGACTGCCAGCTCTTCCACACATCGGGCATCACCTTTGGGTTGGCAGCGCACAGCGGATACGAGCGCAACTACCTGCTGGCCGCCTTCGAAGAGGCAATGGCGCACAAGCCCGCCGGCTGTTGGGTGGGCATGGACTTCAACTACCGCGCCACGCTCTGGTCGGCGGAACAGGCGAAGGCCGTGCTCACGCCGCTGGTCACGAATCACATTGACGTGTTGGTGACAACTATCGAGGATATGGCGCAACTCTATGGGATGGGCTGTGGACAGTACAGCGCCCAACAGATCGATGACGGCGACATCGGCCACATCGAGGACGACGACATCCGCGCCTTCGCCGCTGACGTGTGCGCGCGCTTCGCCACCAAAATCGTCGCCATCACCATCCGCTACCCCGACAGCTTCGAGCAACACCGCTGGGAGTCGGCAGCGGCGGATGCGGACGGCAACTTTTTCCGCTCACCCACTGTCAAACCCGTCACCCTCTGGGACCGGCTCGGCGGCGGCGACACGTGGAATGCCGGCTTCTACTACGGCCTGCTCACCGCCGGATTCAACGCGGAAGGTTTACAAAAAGGCATCCTCGTCGGTGACGCAGCCACGCGCCTCAAGCAAACGCTGCTGTTTGATCTGCCCATCATCGACAAAGCCGAAGTCCAGGCGTTGATGAAGGCCGACATAGCCGGCGGCGGAAAGCGAACGGCGAGATAACAAGATGTAAGAATTCTATCTCCTGCCTCCTGCATCTTGCATCCTGCCTCCTGCATCTTATACGGAGAAGACATAATGAAAAAAACCGACAAACTCAACCTTATTCGTGAAACGGGCGTGATTGCGATTATGCGGGCGCAAAGCTCGACACAACTGATCACGGCGGCGGATGCGATCAAGACCGGCGGCGTGCGTGTCATCGAGGTGACGATGACGACGCCGGGCGCGCTGGACGTGATCGCTGAGGCGACACGCCGCTACGGCGAGGACGTCCTCTTCGGCGCGGGATCGGTGCTGGACGCTGAGACGGCGCGGGCGGCGATGCTGGCAGGCGCAGGGTTCATCGTGGCCCCCACCCTCAACCTGGACGTCATCGCGCTGTGCAATCGCTACAGCATCCCCGTGATGCCCGGCTGCTTCACGCCGACGGAGATGCTCACCGCGTGGGAAGCCGGAGCGGACATGGTCAAGCTCTTCCCGGCGGAGATCGGCGGGCCGGCGCTCGTCAAGGCCATCCGCGCGCCGCTGCCGCAGTTGGAGATCGTGCCCGTCGGTGGCGTGGACCTGAACACGGCGGCGGACTTCATCCGCAGCGGCGCGGCGGCGCTCGGCGTGGGCAGCAGCCTGATCAACCAGCAGTTGCTCGATGCCGGCGATATGGCCGAACTCACCCGTCGGGCGGCAGCGTTCATCGAAGAAGTCAAAAAAGGCAGGGGAAAACCGTGAGAGAGAATTGGGGGCAGGTTTAACAACCTGCCCCCAATTCTTTATCAACCAAACCACCGGCTCAGCGAATACTCCGGTGCAAAGCCCACCAGATCGCGCACCTTGTCGATGCTCACCAGCGTCTCCGTCCCCACGAGCAAGCGTTTGAGCGGCACGTCGGGATAGAACCATTCCACCAGCGTCTCCGTCGGAATCCCGGCGGAATTGTGGTCGTCGTTCACGTAGACCGGGTGGCTACCCTCGAAGTCGGCAAGCAGGCCCTTCTCGATGCACTGCGCGGAGTCGCGGGCGTCGATGCTGGCCCAGAAGTTGCTGTAGCCGAACATCACCCGCGCGTAGGGCAGCTCGCGCAACTGCGGGAAGTTGTTGGGGACTTCGAAAGCGCGCTCACCGCGGAGCCTGTCGTGCTGCGCGATGATCCCCTCAACGATGAGGCGTCGCTGCGCCTCCGGCATTTCCAATAATTCCTGGTATTGCTGCCGCGCCGCTGCACGCATGGCTGTCACCTGCGCTTCGTTCTCCGGCGTCACCTCGTACACGCCGGGCAAGCGCAGGAACAGGCTCGAAATGCCATCGCGCCGCCAGAAGTACGCGCCGATTTCCTCCATCACTTGCTTGGAGAAAGAATACGGATCGGTCGTGAAGCTCGGATGTTCCTCGTCCATCGGGAAGTAGCGCAGCGGGAAGCGCTTGATGCCGAAGTTGAAGCCGAGCGCATTGATCGAGCTGGCGCTGATGATGCGCTTGATGCCCGCGTTCGCCGCTGCCTGGTAGACGTTGAACGTCCCGGTGCAGTTGGCGTGGAAGATGGCCTCGCTCGTCCCTTTGCTCGGATTCGGGATCGCCGCCAGGTGGACGATGCCCTCCATCCCCTGCACACAGTCTGTCACACACGCAAAGTCCACAATATCGCATTGCCGGTACGTCGCGCCCTTGATCTCTATTCCCGCGCTCCGCCCAATCACGGTGACATCGTGCCCGTGCTCGACCAGCCGCGCCACCGCCATCCGTCCCACCGCTCCTGTGCCGCCTGTTATCAGAATTCGCATCGTATAGCCTCCAATAGTCTGGTAGTCGTGTAGTCGTTAGTCGTTTTTGATCCGCCAAATTCGTGTAGATTCGTGAAGATTCGTGGTGAGAAAGCCCAATTACCAATTACCAATCCCCTATCACAAATCAAGATACCACAGCAGCATCGCCTCGTGCGCTACATTGGGAACGCCGGCGTAGCCAAAGCGGTGAATCGCGCCGAGGGTGCAGCCTTGTCTGGCGTAGAAACGGCAGGCGGGCACATTGACATTCTGCGTCTCCAATCCTAACTGTCCGTAGCCCTGCCCGCGCGCCCACTCCGCTGCGTGACGGAAAAGCTGCGCGCCGATCCCGCGCCCCCGCGCGTCAGGATGCACGCGGATGTCCCACAGCACGGCGAGATCCTTGCGCTGGAAATGATCCAGCGGATAAACTTGCGCGTTCAGTGCCACCGCCGCGCCGCCGACCGGTTTTTCGCCATCGAACGCCACGAAGATACCCCAGGTTTGCAGATCGAACTCTTTTGCCCACGCCGTCGGGCCGTCGTTGTCGTAGGGCTTGGTGTACGGCGCGACAGGCTGCTCGATCAATTGCAAACCCCCCAACCCCCCGTCCAGCGCCACAACCTGAAAGACAGAACGCACCTCGAAGTGGTTGGGGATGGCATCGTAAAGGGGAAATTCCTCGACGCCAATTGTGCGAATTTGAACCACCACATTTCTCTCCTTATGGTCGGAAGAACCATCTTGGGAGATTATAACGTCATCAACAAATAGAACAATAGGACACTCGCGGCGAGCGGATCGCCAGATCCGCGTTTCTTCAACCGCCACGAGCGGATCGCCAGATCCGCGTTTCTTCAACCGCTACGAGCGGATCGCCAGATCCGCGTTTCTTCAACCGCTACGAGCGGATCATCAGATCCGCGTTCTTCAACCGCTACAAGCGGATCGCCAGATCCGCGTTTGGGGAACTGGCGTTCCCCTCGGAGCAGAATGATAAAAGCAAGAATGATAAGGCCCCGTACCGCCAGATAGCCAAAGTGGCAATATTGGTGTAAAGTAGATTTGGGATGATGAGCAGATCACGTGGGACGAGGGAGCAACGCGCCCCACAAAAGTCAGTGTTTTTCAGGGAGGTAGCGATGAAAATCTGGCTTAAATCTATTATCCTGCTATGGGTTGGTATAAGTCTGCTGAGTTGTGTCATTACCAAGCGATCCGAGGCACCATCGAGTCCCACACGTCCTCCCACATGGACACCGACAGCATCACCACAAGCGACACTCACCCCCACTGTCCAGCCGTCATCTACACCTTCACCGACATCTACCCCCACTGTCCTCCCCGCATCCACACCGACGCTGACACCTACAGCGCAAATTGCCCCGACCTACGTCGGCCCATTTCGCAAAGTTACGCCGCTCGACCCCACACTCCTGGCCTGGCATATCAATATGCAGGCCTTACCAGATGGGGGCCTGCGGGTGATGACGAATATCGGCTACGCGACGTACCGCGATGGGCGATGGGACACGCAGCTTGTGGACGAGGAACATATCCTGGTCGGCGTGGATGCAGAGACCCGCGCCTGGATTCTCGGCGAGACCGGCGACGTCATCTCCTATCGGCCCGTGGGCGGCGAACTGATTCCGGCTGCCGTCGGCTGGACACCGATTGCGCATCCCCTGGAACTGCAAGGCCGAGGCGTCGTTTCCGACGATCAGGGTCGGGTATGGCTGGCCACGGAGCAGGATGTGCGTGTCTTCGATGGAGAACAGTGGACCACCTTCACGCGGAAGGCGATGGGCATGTCGCCACCCACTGACGAAGATCTCTTGACAACGTATACTCTCATCTACGTCGAGAGCCGGCAGCAGATGTGGGTGGGATCGTGCGATTGGGGCGGACCGGGGCCGTTCGGGGGCGGCGGCGCGCGCTGGTTCGATGGGCAAGCATGGCGCGGCACGCAATCACCGGTGGCCGGTGGGTGCGTGACAGCCATCAGTGCCGATGCCGAGGGCCGCGTGTGGATCGGGCTACACAACGGCCTGGTGCGCCTGTTCGATCAGACTTCGGGAAAGTGGCGCGAATTTCTGCTGCCGGAGCCGCAGGACTACCGGCGGGGTTATCCGGCCGCGCTCTCACTTGGCCCCGATGGCGCGCCGTGGCTGCTATCGGCGTTGTGCGGCGGCGCGAGTTGTGATGCGATGCGCGCGCTCTATCACTTCCAGGATAACGCGTGGCGTGAAGTACTGGGGCTGCAAGATTACCATGAAGACCTTTATCAAGGCACAACGTTGCCCGTCCTGTTCGATGAAACGGGAACGCCGTGGTACTTCTTTGGGGGGATGGCTTTTCGTATCGCAGAGGATCGCCTGGGGCAGCCGGTGGTTGCCGAACTGAACGTGTGGGATGCGACCACAGATGCAGCCGGGCACATTTGGGTGGCGGCGAACACCAGAAACGATTTGCCCGCGCTTTGGGTTTTGGAGATTGACGAGTAAAAACTCAAAAAGCCAGGACAATGCCCCGGTTCGCGCTATTATGATATAATTGATGTAAACCTGTACACGATTCGAGGTGACCCTTATGCTAGATGCGAAAGTTTCTGCCAATTCTACGATTGCCGAACGGCTAAAAAGACTGGCGGCGCTCTATCAACACGGACAAACCAGTCCACTTATGGAGCGTACACTGCACAAGCTCATGACCCACGAGGCCGATGTGTGTCGCACCCATTTGAAAGAATTACGCCAGGACCTCGCCGCATTCGAGCGGCAGTACGGTTTGAACTCAGACGAATTCTATCGCCGCTTCCAGGCCGGACAAACTGATGACCGGATGGATTATGTTGAGTGGGCCTCTCTGGTGCAGATGACCGAAAACCTACAAGCGCGTCTGCAATTGTTGACCAAAGCGTAACATGAACTCCATTCTTGACTATTTCGATGCGATCAAAGAGCGTCTGCTGAACGATCCATTGATCGCCGACTTCCATATTCTGCGCGAACGTATCATGGAAACCGAAGGCCATTTGCGCGCACGATTGACACTGGAAGATGGCAGTATGCTGGAATTCTCAGAATATGTGCGGCATACTGCCATTGAACATCTACACACAGTCATTTACAGCTATCATTGGGCCGATGCGGAAGGGCAACTCTGCAAACGTTGGGACAATACACCTCATTATCCTGACCTTTCAAATTTTCCTCATCATATCCACGACGGCAAAACCGGCGCAGTGATGCCAGGAAAGCCGATCAACATTTTTCACGTGCTGGATATTATTACAACCGATTTCGCTTGAGGCAAGCAGTTCGGTGACTACAGCAGATATCTAGAAATGATCCGCCACCCAGACGTACGGCGTCCCCTTCGGGAACAGGACGTTCAACAGCGGCAGCACATCCCCGTGCGCCTTGACTTGCGGATCGTTGAGCAGGTCGCGGGCGGAGCGATAGCCGATGACCAACTGCGTCAGCCTGTCCTGCGAGAGCGCCAGCCGCGGGCCGTCGCCGGCCTTGCCCGCTAAGGTGATGCTCCCCCGGTTGATGACGAGCGCGAGCGTCCCCAGGTCTGTCTCGAACGTCAACGTGCCGGTATAGCCGGCCGAACGTGAGAGCGCCAATCGTCGCTCCAATTCCGGGACGATTTTCTCGAAGAACGGTTGCTGGTTGAGCAAACGCAGCATCCCGCTGCCGTGGCGGGGATACTTCACCGTCCACTCCGCGCCGAAGCGCTGCACGTACTCGGCGAACGGATGATCGGGCGGCATGAAGAACTGCACGTCCTCACAGCGTTTCTCCACCGCCTGCGCGGCGAAGAAACTGAGGAGCGTGGGGAAGAAAGCATCGTCGCGCGCCTCCACCTCGGCGACTTTCACAGCTTTGTCATAGCGATCCCAGACGGCATAGGCCAGCAGCGTGCCGTTGGCGTCTTCCCACAACTGCGTATCCGGCGGCGTGCCGTACCACGTGCCCTTGTGGAATTCTGGGAAGTCTTCGATGGTGCGCACGACGCTGCACACGCGCATGGCGTTTTTGGCGTTGTAGAGATCGAGCACGGCCGGCATATCCACCGCGCCGATCGGCCGGATGATGTACGTCCCGCCAGCATTTTCTCCAGCGACTTCCGCATCGCGCGTCTTGACCTTGCACTCGAACCCCGCCAGCCCCGCCGCGTAGCCAAACTTGGTGTAGAAATTCTCGATGCCAAAAAGCATCGAAATGTCATAGCCTTCGGCAATCATATAGTGGACGGTGTCCTCGTACAGGCGGCGCATGTAGCCCTTTTTGCGGTGCTCGCGGCTTGTATACACATCGCCGATCCCCGCCATGCGGACCACGACCGTGCCAATGCGCATCGTATACTCGATGACCAGCAAATGGCAAACCGATTTCTCCTCGCCATCGATCCACAACTCGCGCTTATGTTCGCGCCCCTCATCATGAGTTGTAATTTTCATTGACTATGCTCCTGAAATAATCCAAATTCGTAATTCGCCGATTCGCTCATTCGCCGATTCTTGACCGGCACTCCGGCACACCCTTGATCCCCAGGTTCAGCCGGAAGAGCGCGCCCGCGCCGGGGCCTTCGATTGCCTTGCCCTGGATGTTCGCCGTGGTGACGTAAATGTCGGTGTAGTCCGGGCCGCCGAAGGTAGGACAGGAAACTTTCTTCGCCGGGAACGCGACGCGCAGCACTTCCGTCCCGTCGGGCGCATAGCGGACGAGACAACTGCCATCCCAGCGCGCGCCCCAGACGTAGCCATCCGCATCCACCGTCATTCCATCGGGGTGGCCTTCGCCCGGGACCTGCGGCACGCGGACGAAGTCGCGGCGGTTGGTGATCGCGCCGGTGGCTTCGTCATAGTCGAACAGGTAGATGACGTGCTTGGTCGTGTCGGTGTAGTACAACCCCTTGCGGTCGGGCGTGAAGCCCAGGCCGTTGGAAACGCCGACGCCATCCACGACCTCGGTGAGCGTTCCATCGGGATCGAGGCGGTAGAGCCGCCCGGAGCGTTCCGGCGTGGGCATCGTCCCGCAGAAGACACGCCCGACCGGGTCAGCGATCACGTCGTTGAAGCGCGTGTTCACCTCGGCGGGGATTTCTGCGATCACGGTCTCCGTCACGCCGTCGCGCCAGAGCGTCACCGTGCCCCTGTCCTGGAACAGCAACAGCGCGCCGTCGGCCTGGATGGTAAAGCCGCCGATGGGCCGGCCTTCGTAGCATAGCTCGTGCTGGCCTGTTGCCGGGTCGTAGCGAAACAACCGCCCGTTGGGGATGTCTACCCAGTACAGGCGCTGTTCATCGGGGTGCCACAGCGGATTTTCTCCCGTGCGGCAGTTGTAGTCGGCAATCAATTCTGGTTCCATCATATTCTCCATTGACTTAG